>CAJTYL010000003.1 GCA_910583855.1 uncultured Christensenella sp. | reverse complement strand
ATAAATTGGTCAAATAAGGAGCGTAAAATGGAAATATGCGAAATAACGCTTGACGCCAAACAATATGACCTGTTGAAGAGTATGCTCGATTGCGGCAGAAAGGCGGACTTAATAAGAAAAATACCAATCAACGGAAAAGAGTTGTTTTATGATATGATTCACGAAATATATTCGCCCGTTACAGACGGTTGGAGTACGCGCGAAATTGTGTTGAAAGAGTCTGCCGATGCGTTAAATCTGTTAAGATTTATGACTAAACAGATATTCCCAAACGATGACAACTATTTTGTCCGACAAATAGGAAGGAAATGGGCGAATTTTCGTTTTGAAAAAGATTGCGCACTTATAATATGTAAAAACTGTTAAATTTCAATTTATCTTTGTAAATAACGTGTAGTTAAAAGCTCTCGAACAAATTGTTCGAGAGCTTTTGTCTTCACTTGAAAGTGCAACTCTAAAAAATTTAATTTTTTATCCCTATGGGAAGTGCGCTTTAATCGCGCGGGTGTTTTTATCTGTTAAACTATAATATTAATCAATCTTTTAGGAACCAAGATAAATTTTTTTATCTGTTTGCCGTCGATAAGCGGAGCGATTTCCGCATTTGATTTCACAAGCTTTTCTATTTCGTCGTTAAGCATATCAGCGGGTACGGTAATCTTCGTTTTTATCTTGCTGTTTACCTGCACGGCGTATTCTATTTCGTCGTCGCCGCATTTCGACGGGTCGTACTTCACCCAAGGCTCGTAAGCGATAGTGCCGCCGTGTCCTAAAACCGTCGTCCATATCTCTTCGGTTATAAACGGGATAAGAGGATTAAGAAGCTTAATAAGTCCTTCGGCGTATTCCAAAGGGAAATTATGACCGTCTGAAATTTCCTTATAGATTGCGTTGACGAAAATCATCATCTGAGAAATCGCCGTGTTGATTTTCATTGCCTCGTAATCTTCGGTAACCTTTTTAACCGTTTGGTTATAAATCTTTTCAAGGTTTTTGTTCGTAGCAGGAGTAATAACTTCCAGCTCGCAGTACAGCCTGTGTATTCTGTCTATAAACTTCTTTACGCCCTCAATATTGGCGGTTGACCAGGGCTTGCTGTCGGCAACGGGTCCCATAAACATCTCGTACATTCTGAGAACGTCTGCGCCGTAGTCGCGCACGATGTCGTCGGGATTTATTACGTTGCCGAGCGATTTTGACATCTTGTTGCCGTCCTCGCCCAAAATAAGCCCTTGATGATACAGCTTTTTAAACGGTTCTTTGTAAGGTGCAAGCCCCTTATCGAAGAGGAAATTATTCCAGAATCTTGAATAAAGCAGGTGTCCCACAAGGTGTTCCTTGCCGCCCATATAGAAATCGACGGGCAACCAGTACTTCATTAAATCGTAAGAGGCAAATTCCTTTTCGTTGTGGGGGTCGCAGTATCTTAAAAAGTACCAGCTTGAACCCGCCGAACCTGGCATCGTGGTCGTTTCGCGCCTGCCTTTTACGCCTTTATAATTGACATTTACCCAATTTTTTGCGTTATCAAGAGGGGCATTGCCGCCATGGGACTTGTAATCTTTCATTTCGGGAAGAACAAGGGGAAGCTCGCTATCGTCCAAAACGGCAACCTTGCCGTTGTCGAGGTGAACGACGGGAAGGGGTTCGCCCCAGTATCTTTGACGGGCGAAAATCCACTCGCGCAGCTTGTATGTTACGGCTTTTTTGCCGCAGCCTGTTTCTTCGAGCCACGCCGTCATTTTGTCGATAGCCTGTTGCTTATTCAAACCGTTCAAAAAATCAGAATTTATATGCGCGCCGTCGCCTGTAAAGGCTTCTTTCTCGATATTGCCGCCCTTGAGAACGGGGATAACGGGTATATTAAATTTTTTTGCGAACTCGTAGTCGCGCGTATCGTGCGCGGGAACCGCCATAATTGCTCCCGTGCCGTAAGACGTAAGTACGTAATCCGAGATAAATACGGGAATTTTATTGCCGTTTGCGGGGTTTATCGCGTATGCGCCAGTGAACGTGCCCGTTTTTTCCTTATTGAGTTCTGTGCGCTCCATATCGGATTTGCTTGCGCAAATCTTTTTATACGCCTCTACGTCGGCTTTCTTATCGTCCGTAGTAATTTCGTCAACCAACTTGTGTTCGGGAGCAAGAACGCAATAAGTTGCGCCGAAAAGCGTATCGCAGCGGGTAGTAAATACGGTAAATTGCTTGTCCGTGCCGTCAACTTTAAAATCAACCTTAGCGCCGACGGACTTACCTATCCAGTTTCTCTGCGCTATTTTTGAAGACTCGGGCCAGTCTAACCCGTCCAAGCCCTCCAAAAGGCGTTCGGCATACTTGTTTATGTCGATAACCCATTGTTTCATATTCTTGCGTACTACGGGATAACCGCCGCGTTCCGACTTACCGTCGATAATTTCGTCGTTGGCAAGTACCGTGCCAAGCTCTTCGCACCAGTTTACGGGCGTTTCGACGTAGCGTGCCAAGCCGTCTTTTAAAAGCTGCTTAAATATCCACTGCGTCCATTTGTAATAAGAGGGGTCGCAAGTGGAAATAGTATTGTCCCAATCGTAGGAAAGACCGAGCATTTTCAACTGTTTTATAAAGTTTTCGATATTTTTTTGCGTAAAAGTCGCGGGGTTGTTGCCCGTTTTAATCGCATATTGCTCTGCAGGCAAACCGAAACTGTCAAAACCCATCGGATGAAGGACGTTAAAGCCTTGCATTCTTTTCATTCTTGCAAGAACGTCGGTCGCCGTATAACCTTCGGGGTGTCCGACGTGAAGTCCTGCTCCCGAGGGGTAGGGGAACATATCCAAAACGTAGTATTTGGGTTTTGAAAAATCGTGCAGGTCGGTATGGAACGTTTTATTGTCGTCCCAATATTTTATCCATTTCTTTTCAACTTCATTAAAGTCGGTATAAGCCATAAACGCTTACCTCAATCCATTTTCTTTCAATTATAATCTAACGGTGATTAAATGGCAAATATTTTTAATCGAAAAGCATTTTAAACTTGTTGACAAAAAGTTTTTATTGTACTAAAATGAAGTGGCTTGAGAAAAGACAAGTACCGCCGAGGGAATTCACAGAGAGCGCGGGTTGCTGGAAGCCGCGCAATTTCCGAAGATAAGGGAAACCACTTTAATAAAGTCAAGCGTTTAAAGAGCGGTTTTTGCTTACGGCAAAAACAATTAAGGTGGAACCGCGCATTAACGAATTTGCGTCCTTAAACAAAGTTTAAGCTTTGTTTAAGGATTTTATTTTTGGAGGAAATTATGAATATCGTATTGAAAAACGGTGATAAACTTGCTCTTTCGGACGGAGCAAATTGCCAGAACGCCGCAAGCGCCATAAGCGAAGGGCTTGCCCGCGCTGCGGTGGCAGCAAAAGTAAACGGCGTGCTTAGCGATTTATCGTACAAGCTTAGCGACGGAGACGAGGTTGAAATCGTTACGCTAAAGGACAAGGAAGGGTTGGAGGTTTACCGCCATACCTGTGCACATGTTCTTGCTCAGGCTATTAAAAATATTTATCCTACCTGCAGGCTTGCGATAGGTCCCGTTATTGAAAACGGATTTTATTACGATATCGACTTCAATACACCTATAACGCAGGACGATTTTGCTAAAATTGAAAGCGAAATGCAGAAAATTATCAATTCCAAGACGGTAATCTCGCGGTTTGAGCTTCCGAGAGAAGAAGCCATGCAGCTTATGCATAAGTATAAAGAAAAATATAAGGAAGAACTTATCAAGGATTTACCGCAGGACGCCGTAATATCATTCTATAAGCAAGGTTCTTTTACCGATTTGTGCCGCGGACCTCATCTTCCGAATACAGGCAAAATCAAGGCGTTTAAGCTCACTTCGCTTACGGGAGCTTATTGGCGCGGAAACGAGAAGAACAAGATGCTTACCCGTATTTACGGAACCGCTTTTGAGAAGAAAGCGCAGCTTGAAGAATATCTCGCGTCGGTCGAAGAAGCGAAAAAACGCGACCATAATAAGCTCGGTCGTGATTTAGGTATATTTATGACGAGCGATGTCGTAGGACAGGGCTTGCCCATTCTTATGCCTAAGGGTGCAAGAATTTTGCAGATTTTAACGCGCTTTGTTGAGGACGAAGAAGCAAAACGCGGGTTTATGATAACCAAGACTCCAAATATGGCGAAATCCGACCTCTATAAAATTTCGGGACATTGGTCGCATTACCGCGATAAAATGTTCATTTTGGGCGAGGTTGACAAGAACGGAGAATCTCCAAAAGGCGAAGAAATTATGGCTCTTCGTCCTATGACTTGCCCGTTCCAGTACCAGATTTTCAAGAACGGCTTAAAATCGTACCGTGACTTGCCTTGCCGCTATTCCGAAACGGCAACTGAATTCAGAAAGGAAGCTTCTGGCGAGATGCACGGGCTTATAAGAATTCGTCAGTTTACGCTTTCCGACGGACATATCATCTGTACCAAGGAGCAGGTTGACGGTGAGTTTAAGCGTTGCCTTGACTTATCTTACTATATCTTGGACGCATTGGGAATGAGAAACGACGTCACCTTCCGTTTCTCAAAGCGCGGTAAGTCTAAATCGGACAAGTATATTGACGACGACGAAGCTTGGGACAAAACCGAAGCTATGATGAAGGTCATACTTGACGATTTGAAGCTCGATTACGTTGAAGCTGACGACGAAGCGGCGTTCTACGGCCCCAAGCTTGATATACAGGCTAGAAACGTATACGGCAAGGAAGACACGCTTATTACTATTCAGATTGACTTTGCAGCAGGGCATAGCTTTGAAATGCAGTATATCGACGCTGACGGCGTAAGACAAACGCCTTACGTGATTCACCGCAGTTCTATCGGTTGCTACGAAAGAACGCTTGCGCTTCTCATTGAAAAGTATGCCGGCGCGTTCCCTCTTTGGATGTGCCCTACGCAGGTAAAAATTCTGCCTATAACCGATAGAACGCTTGCGTATGCCGAAGAAGTTTGCGACAAGCTTGCTTATGTTGGTATAAGATGCGAGGTTGATAAGCGCAACGAAAAAATAGGCTATAAGATACGGGAAGCAAAGATAGATAAAGTGCCGTACATTCTCGTTGTTGGCGACAAGGAAGCAGAGGGCGGCACTGTAAACGTCAATAAGCGCGGCGTCGAGGAAAAGGAGACCGTTGCGCTTGAAGCTTTCATTGAAAAAGTAGTCAAAGAAGACAAGGAAAAAGTTATTTTCTAAGTTAAAATAATTGACATTAAGATTAAATGCTGATATTATATTATCGTAAGCAAAGGTCAGCCCCTTTCGCCGTACGGATATTTTGTTCGGCACAATAATGTTTTTAAAGGCGGATTTCGCCTTACATTAGTTCGGGTTGCAATTTGCTACCCGAATTTTTTGGAAAAATTATCAGAGAGGTATTGATTATTAAAGACTTTTATTCCGTAAATGAGGCTATCCGCGATAAGGAAGTCAGAGTTATCGGTACAGACGGTGAAATGCTTGGCGTTATGTCAAGTTTTCAGGCGCAACGCCTTGCAAACGAGGCTGAAATGGATCTCGTTAAAATATCACCCAACGCTGTTCCCCCCGTATGCAAGATTATGGATTATTCCAAATTCAAGTACGAGCAATCGAAACGCGAAAAGGAAAACCGAAAGAACCAGACGGTAGTAGAGTTAAAGGAAATCAGGCTTTCGATGACGATTGACGTCGGCGATATTGCCGTTAAGACGAAACAGTGCCTCAAATTTTTAGAGGCGGGCAATAAAGTCAAAGTTTCCATTAGAATGAAGGGGCGCGAGAATGCGCGAGCATATCAAGGCGTGAAGGTTATGCAGGAGTTCTTTGAAGGGCTTGAAGGTAAAGCCGTTCAGGACAAAAAACCTTCCACCGAGGGCAGAATGATAATTATGATGCTTTCGCCCGTAAAATCGTAAAAAATTAAGTAAATATCATTGGAGGATAAAATTATGCCCAAGCAGAAATCCCATAGCGGCACTAAAAAGCGTTTTTGGCTTACCTCGACCGGAAAGGTTAAAAGGCCCCACGGCGGCAAGAACCATAAAGCAGAAACAAAGAACAGAAAAAGAAAGAGAAATTTGCGTCAGAATACGCTCGTTTCTACTACGCAGGAATCAACTGTTAAGTCTATGATTCCTTATAAGGGTTAAGGAGGTAAGGCACTATGCGTATTAAAAGAAGTGTAAATGCATTGAAGAAACGCAGAAAGATATTCCGCCTTTCAAAAGGCTATTTCGGCAACAAATCCAAATCGTACAGAATTGCGCGCGAAGCCGTAATGAAGTCGTTAAACTATGCGTATATCGGCAGAAGACTCAGAAAACGCGATATGCGTAGCCTTTGGATTGCTCGTATAAACGCCGCGGCAAGGATTAACGGACTTTCATACTCCAAGTTTATGCACGGTCTTAAGGTTGCAGGCATCAACTTAAACAGGAAAATGCTTGCAGAACTTGCCGTAAATGACGCGCCCGCTTTTGCTGCGCTTGCAGATAAAGCTAAAGCTGCGTTATGAATCAGATTTTAAGCCTTTTTATAAGGCTTAATTTTTTATATGGTAATTACGTCTAAATATAATCCTTTAATTAAAGAAATTGCAAAGCTTTCCGATAAAAAGTACAGAAAGATTTGCGGCAAGTACGTCGTTGAGGGAATAAAACCTGTCAGAGAATGTATTTCGGCTGGCTGTACAATTTTGAATATAATTTGCGTCGAAGGGCTTGAAAGCGAGTTTGAAAACGCCGTTATAGTTTCAAGAGCAGTGTTTGAAAGCGTTTCTTCGGAAGTGACCCCGCAAGGGGTGCTTGCCGTTGTGGAATTGCCTTCAAACAAGTTAAAGGTCCCCCAAGACAGCTGTATTCTTTTGGACCGTTTGCAGGATCCTGGAAATTTGGGAACTGTTATCCGCACTGCAAACGCTGCGGGATATAGTGAGATTTATTTAATTAACTGTACCGATCCATATTCGCCAAAGGCGGTTCGCGCAAGTATGAGCGGAATTTTCTTTGTTAAAGTATATCAAGGTACTAACGAAGAGATTTTAGGCGTTTTGAAGGGCATTCCGCTAATCTGCGCAGATATGGACGGGGAGGATATATTTTCTTTCAATTCCCCTGAAAAATTCTGCCTTTGCATAGGCAACGAGGGAAACGGAATGAGTCAAGAAATTATGAAAAGAGCGCGGTTCAAGGTGAGTATACCTATGCGCGAGACCTGCGAAAGTTTGAACGCTGCGGTTTCTGCCGGAATCGTTATGTATCATTTAAAGTACGATAAAAAGAGGTAATTATATGTCAGGACATTCAAAATGGCACAATATACAGGCTAAAAAAGGCAAGACCGACGCTGCGCGTGCAGCGGTGTTTACGAAAATCGGAAGAGAACTTGCCGTTGCCGCAAAGGGCAACCCCAATCCCGATACCAACTCCAAGCTTGCCGACGTTATCGCCAAGGCTAAAGCTGCTAATATGCCTAACGAAAATATCAAACGGTCAATCGCAAAAGCTGCCGGTGAACTCGGTGACAAGGACTATAAAGAGCTGACCTATGAAGGCTACGGAGTTGCGGGTTCCGCAGTGATCATCAAGACGCTTACCGATAACGTAAACAGGACCGCAGGCGACGTTCGCTCCGCAATGGGTAAATGCGGTGGACAGATGGGGGCAACGGGCTGCGTATCGTATATGTTCGATAACAAGGGGGTTTTCGTTATCGAAAGAACGGTTGCGCTTGACGAGGACACTATGATGGAGTATTGCCTTGAAGCCGAGGCAGACGACTATACCGTAGAAGACGATGTTTACGAAGTTTATACCGCTCCCGAAAAGTGGTCCGAAGCAAGGAAATATTTTGAGGGCAAGGGCGTGACATTCCTTGAAGCCGAAATCAAAATGATTCCCCAAAACTATATTACTTTGGCTGCGGACAAGCTTGAAACGTTTACAAAGATGCTCGATAAGCTTGAAGAGCTTGACGACGTTCAGGCTGTCTACCACAACGTAGAACTTCCAAACGACGAGGAAGAATAAAAAAAATTTCAACCGCCCTAATTTGGGGGCGGTTTTTTCGTATAAAAATTCAGGCTTGGCGCAAGATACTATTACAAGCGCATGCGCTTTAATATATATGTGCTTATTTGCCAAAATGTCTGAGGGGCGTTTTTGCGAATAAGCTGGGGAGTATTCGGTATTTTGAGTACTCCCCAATGTATTTTTTTACGGCTTATAAAATAAAATAGTATATGCCGAAAATAAAAATGCGTATAAATAGAAAGAAACTTTTCAGGTTTTTGCTGTTTGCGATATGCCTTGCAGTAATAATTGCAGTGCCAATTATGGCTACTGTAAATAAGAAAAAAGCAAACACGGTATCCGACGGAATAACCGTTTTGAACATTTGGCAGATTGATAGCTTTGAGGGCGGGAAAGGCTCGCGGGCTAAGTATTTACAGGACGTTGGCGATAAATTTGCAAAAAGAAGCGGTTGCTATGTGACGGTCAGCGCGCTTTCAGCGGACGCTGCCCGTCTTAATCTGAAAAACGGAAACGTGCCTGATTTGATTTCATACGGCGCAGGAACCTACGGAATCGAGTGCTATATCCGCGGGGATACGCCGTATCGTTGTTGGTGTAACGGCGGATACTGTTTTCTTTCACTTGATACAAATGCAAATTTCGAGGACGTTTCGGTTAAAAATCTGATAATCAACGGCGGTACAGATAATTTATCAGGCGCTACGGCACTATTATGCAGCGTGAACGGCGCAGAGACAGCCAAGCCAACATCTGCTTACGTTCGGCTTATAAACGGCGAATTTAAGTATCTTTTAGGTACGCAGAGGGATATTTTCAGGCTTAGAATGCGGGGCGTAGCTTTTACCGTAAAGCCGGTAACCGCTTTTAACGATTTATATCAAAATATTTCTATCACTTGTACCAACGATAAAAAGGCTGCTTACGCCGAGCAATTTATTGAGTTTCTACTTGAAAACAGAAATGGCATTATATCGCTTGGACTCATGGCGGAAGGGAACAGTCTTTATGATGACGAAATGCGCCTTTTAGAGGGGCTTACGTATGAAAATCGGCTTAAAACGCCGATAAGTGAAGATATGAAAAATGAAATCAATCGAGCGATAATAAATTGTGATATAAAAAAGTTGAAAAATTTACTTATTTAATTGAAATAAAAGTAAAAAAATGGTATCATTATAGAGGTGGAGATTGCGTAAATTGTTCAATGCTGTAAAATCCGTCAAAAAAGAGGAAAATTTCAGTTTTTCAAAGCACACCACATACGGCTTGGGCGGTACTGCAAAAGCTGCATACTTCCCCAAAAATGAACCCGAAGCTGTTGCCGTATACGAATATCTGCAATCAAGCGGCGAAAATTTCTTAATTTTAGGCAACGGGTCAAACCTTCTCGTGTCGGATAAGCCTTATGACGGTTACGTTATCAGCACCAAATATTTACAAGGCGTAGAAATTGAAGGTAATTGCCTAAAAATTTTGAGCGGCACAACGGTACGACAGCTTTTAAGCTTTTGCTTGAAAAACGGAATTAGCGGCTTTGAATACCTCGCGGGAATACCCGCAACGATAGGCGGGCTTGTTGCGATGAACGGCGGAACAAGCGATACACGTATTTCAGGCAATGTTCTATCGGTTAGCATTTTTGACGGAAAATTGCGCGAATTATCAAATAAAAATTGCAAATTTGGCAATAAGCATAGTACTATGTCTGATATAACCGCCTTAATTTTGGCTGTTTATGCAGTGTTTTCAAGAGAAAAGCCTGAAAAAGTTCAAGAAAATATAAATAAATTCTTGGATAAAAGAAAGGCTCAGCCTAATGGTAAAAGCTGCGGTTGCGTGTTTAAAAACCCCGAAGGGTTAAGCGCGGGAAAATTGATTGACGAGGTCGGCTTAAAAGGCGTTAAGATTGGTGGAGCCGAAGTCAGCCGCGACCACGCGAATTTTATTATAAATAACGGTGGGAGCGCCGGCGACGTTCATACGCTTATCCAATACGTTAAAAAATCCGTTTACGGTAAGACGGGGATAAACCTTGAAGAAGAGGTTATTTACATAGGTGAATTCAATGATAAACTTAACTGCTGATTATCATACTCATACCCCGTATTCTCACGGAAAAAATACTGTTTGGGAAAACGCAAGAGCTGCAAAATCAAAAGGACTATTACAAATCGGAATAACCGACCACGGGTTCAATCACCTGCTTTTCGGCTTAAAACGAAAAAATTTATCCGCTTTAAGGACTGAAATTGAAGAAGCGGAGAAAATAACTGGTGTAAAGGTGCTGATGGGAATGGAGAGCAATCTGATTTCAGTCGGCGGTGAGACCGATATGAAGAAAAGCGACTTGCAGTATTTCGATTTATATCTTTGCGGTATTCACGAGGTTCTCAAATATAAAAAGTTTTCCGACTTTTACAACATTATGTTGAAAAACTATTTAGCGTACAAGTTCGGGAAAACTCCGTCAAGTAAAACGATTGATACAACTACGAAAGCGTACGTCAATGCAATAAAAAATAATCCTATTGATATTATTACGCATATAAACTACAAGTGTTATTGCAACCTTGAAGAAGTCGCCAAGTGCTGTGCCGATTACGGAACTTATATTGAAATTAACACGAAGAAACGGCACGTTTCGGCTGAAGAGCTTAACAAAATGGCGTCAACTGGTGCAAGATTCGTCATTAATTCGGACGCGCACTCGGCAAGCAGAGTGGGCGATACCAAGATTGCCGAAGAAATTTTAAAAGAAGCAAGCGTCCCGTTGGAGCAAATTGATAATATCGACGGCAGACTGCCCAAATTCAGATTTGCGGAATATAAAGCGAAAAATTTATAATATGTTAAATTTTACCGAAGAAATTAAAAATGAAATAACTTCATCGCCCGTCACGAGTGAAGGTGCGCGGGCAATTTTGTCTGCGTTTATCCTCACGAGCGGCAACATAATGTTAAAAAACGGTTTTTACGGCTTTGAACTCGTTACCGAAAATGAGCGCACGGCGGAATTCTTTTTGAACATTTTGGAAGAGAATTTCGGGCTTTCTTTGACCGTTTCTGGCGCGAAATTCGATCTTTTGAGCGGTAAGGACAAGCTTGCATTTGAATGTGCGGATGAAAAGACGGACAAGCTTTTAAAGGAGTTGAAACTCGTTGCCGCGGATGAAGACGGATATTATTTGAATTTCTCGGTGGACGACGAAATTTTCAAAAGAGAAGATAACATAATAAATTATATAAAGGGCGCATTTTTGGGAGGAGGCAGTTGCACGCTGCCCGAGGAGAGTGTGTCGAGCCGTACGGGTTACCATTTTGAGATAGTGTTTTCAAATAAAATTACAGCTAACGACTTTTTGGATCTCTTGTGCGAGTTTGAAATTCTTGCAAAACTCGTTATGAGAAAGGAAAAATGGGTCGTTTACGCAAAGAGTAAAGCGGTTATTTCTGATATTTTTGCCGCAATCGGTTGTGAAAAAGGGCTTGACAAGTTAAGCCGCATCGTTGAGCGGAAGGACAGGCAAAATAACGCAAACAGAATTAATAACTGTTCCGTTTCAAATATCGACAAGACTGTTACGGCTTCGGTAAATCAAGTTCGAGCGATAGAAATTATTGCGCAGACGATAGGTTTGCAGAGTCTTGATAAAGCGCTTTTCGAGGTCGCGGAGTGCCGTCTTGCGGATAAAAATGCGTCTATGCAGGAGCTTGCCGAAAGACTTAATATAACTAAAAGCTGTTTGAACCACAGAATGAGAAAATTGAACGAGCTGGCGCTTTCGCTGACCGATTGAGGTACTTATGACGGATTTCGTACATTTACATCTTCACACCGAATATTCGCTTTTAGACGGTGCATGCAAGATTGACAATTTAATAGGCTATTGTAAGAAAAACGGCATAGACACCGTTTGTATTACCGACCACGGCAATATGTACGGCACGTTGCAGCTTGCGGAAAAGGCTTATCAAGCGGGCATAAAGTACATAATCGGCTGTGAATTTTATATGACGCAGAACATGCACGATAAGTCGTCAAATACAGCCGAGCATCTTATTTTACTTGCCAAGAATAAAGCAGGCTACATAAATTTAGTTCAGCTCGATTCCATGGCGTTCGTTGACGGCTTCTATTATAAGCCGAAGATAGATTACAAGGTGTTAAAGGAACACTCCGAAGGGGTGATCTGTCTTTCCGCATGTCTTGCCGGCGGGATACCCAGAAGATTGCTTGCGGGTGACTATGCAGGAGCAAGCAAGCTCGCGTTGGAGCTAAAAGATATTTTCGGTGAAGATTTTTATATCGAGATACAAGACCACGGTATAGACGAAGAAAAGCGCGTTTTACCTCTTTTATTGAAGCTTGCCGAAGATATAGGAGTTGAGATTGTTGCCACTAACGACGTGCATTATCTCGAGAAAGAAGACGCAGAGATGCAGGACGTTCTCATGTGTATTCAGATGAAAAAGCAGCTTGACGACCCGAAGAGAATGAAATTTTCGACGAACGAATTTTATTTTAAAACTGGCGACGAAATGGCTGCGCTCTTCCCTAATCTGCCGCAAGCTATTTCAAATACGCGTGTAATTGCCGACAAAGTCGTTGAGCCCGCTTTCAATCTGGATAAAAAGGGCTATCCGATAAAGGATAAGACTCTTATCCCCGAATATACTCCGCAGGACGGTTCGACGGCGGAAGAATATCTTAGAAAACTTTCGGCAGAAGGACTGAAAAAGCGTTACGGCGACAGACTTTCGCAAAGAGAGCTTGACAGGGAAAAGTACGAGCTTGATATAATCTGCGGAATGGGCTATGCCGATTATTATCTCGTTGTCTGGGACTTTATCAACTGGTCCAAAAAGCAAGGCATACCCGTAGGTCCGGGGCGCGGTTCGGGCGTTAGCTCTATAGTAGCTTATTCCATAGGAATAACCGACGTTGAACCGTTGCAATACGACCTTCTTTTCGAGCGTTTTTTAAACCCCGACCGCGTGTCTATGCCTGACTTCGATATTGACTTTTGCACCGACAGGCGCGAAGAAACTATTGAGTATGTAAGGCAGAAATACGGCGTTGAAAACGTTTGTCAGATAGTAACTTTCGGTACCATGGCGGCTAAAAACTCCATAAAGGACGTCGGGCGCGTTATGCGCGTTCCCTATTCCGAGACGGACAGGCTTACCAAAATAATGGACGGCAAAACCGCGATAAGCGATTTGTTGGGTAGAAGACTTGAAAGCGCTAAGCAAAAGTATGACATAGAGACTGACGAGGATAAAAAAGCAGAACTCGAAGGCAAGTATAACGAGTTAAAAGCCGTAAGAAACAGCGAATTTTGCAGTATTTACGAAACCGACGAAACGCTTAACCGCGTCATCGATATGGCTCTTAAAATCGAAGGTATGCCCCGCCAGACGGGTATGCACGCGGCAGGTGTAGTAATCTGTCAGAAAAGAATTGCGGACAACGTGCCGCTGTCAAGAAACGGAGAGGATATTACCACCCAGTACGTCGCAAAGGAAATCGAAGCGCTTGGGATGCTAAAGATGGACTTTCTTGCGCTTGTTACGTTGACCGACATTAAAAAATGCGTAGATTATATCAAAGAAGACTGCGGCATTGAAGTTGACTTTATAAAAATAGGTTATGAAGACGCAGGCGCTTATTCGCTTATTTCCGAAGGCGACACGGACGGAGTGTTCCAACTCGAAGCCGGAGGAATGAAAAGGTTCATGAAAACCTTAAAGCCGGACACCTTAGAGGATCTTATAGCAGGCGTATCGCTATACCGTCCGGGACCTATGAAGTTTATTGACTCGTTTTGTGCCAGAAAGCACGGGCAGGAACCGATTTCTTACGACTGCGAGCAGGAAAAGCAAATTTTGCAGGTTACTTACGGCATACCTGTTTATCAGGAACAGGTTATGCAGATTTTCCAGAATCTTGCGGGTTTCTCGCTCGGTGAAGCCGACCTCGTGCGCCGCGCGATGGGTAAGAAGGATAAAAAAACCCTGATGGCGCAAAAGGAAAAGTTTATCAACGGCGGAGTGAGCGATATAAACGGCAGCAAAATAGACGGTTGCGTTCACAACGGAATTCCCGCCGAAGTCGCTAACAAGATATTCGGCGATATGGAAGGCTTTGCTTCTTACGCATTCAACAAGTCGCATGCCGCCGCATACGCAACGCTTGCATATCAGACGGCGTGGCTTAAAAAGTATTACTGCAAAGAATTCATATGTGCGCTTTTGAACAACCGACTTAACAAGATTGACGAAATAACGAAGTACGTTCTTTATCTAAAAGATAAAAAATACAAGGTTTTTCCGCCAGATATAAATAAAAGCCGATCAGTATTCAGGGTTGAAAAGGACGGAGTACGCTTCGGGCTGTCTGCGCTGAAGGGCGTCGGTCAAGGCGTGGTTGACAACATAATTGCAGAAAGGGAAAAGAACGGTAATTTCAAGGACTTCCCCGACTTTGTTTCGCGCTGTATCGCCGATTTGAACTCACGACTTGTAGAGGGACTTATTTATGCGGGCGCATTTGATGAAATGGGAGTGCCGCGTTCTCGGCTTGCGCTCGTTTACGAAGATTTGTGCGCCCGTGCAAAGGCCATAAACAAACAGAAAAGCGGGGCGCAAATGAGCCTTTTCGGTGACTTTATTGCAGATGAAACGCTTGAAGTGGTCTACCCTGAGGTGGCTGAACTTGAGCTAAACGAAAAACTTGCCAAGGAAAAGGAAGTTTTAGGCGTGTACGTAAGCGGGCATCCGTTTGAAAAGTATATGCACGTCGTGGAGGAGTGCAACTTCGACTGTTCTTTAATGAACGATTACGTCGAAGATGAGGACGGCAACCGCACTTATAACCGTATACAGGACGGTATGAGAATTACTATGGCGGGAATTATCGGTTCTTTCAGGCGAACGACGACGAAACGCACGGGCGCTTTTATGGCATTTTTGAATCTTGAGGATGTATACGGCAGTTTGGAATGTGTTTGCTTTCCAGCAGTTTACGAGAAGGTAAAGCCTTTCGTCGGTAACGATAAAATCGTTAAAATTTCAGGCAAACTTGAAATTGACGCAGAAAAGGGATTCAGTTGTATCATTGACAACCTCACGGAGATAGACTTGTCTAACGGAAGAAAGACGGCGAGCCCGCTACCCGCAAGTCGACAGGAGGTTCTTTGGATAAAGGCAAGCGCACTTGACGACGCGTCTTTCGACGAGCTTTTAACCACGCTTTCCAACTACGAGGGGCAGACTCTTTGCAAAATAGTCCGCGGCGATAAAAAGTACACTTTCCCTAACGGAATCAATTATTGCAGGGGACTTTTAGCTGAGCTTTATTCTCTTTTGGAGCAATCCGACGTAAAATACGTTGAATAAACCATGAAAGTTTAAAAAAACTCTTGAATTTTATAATTTGTTTTGATATAATTAACCGTAGAATGATGAAATTACTTTTATGCGTTAAAAGGGGGCAGGCTTAGAGCCGCGCATAAAACTTTACGTTTGGAGGTTTATAGTGAAAAGAATAGGCTTACTTACGAGCGGTGGCGATGCTCCCGGAATGAACGCGTGCATACGTGCCGTAGTCCGTACTGCAATTTACTTCGGCATGGAAGTTTACGGTATCGAACGCGGTTATCAGGGACTTATTGACGACGATATGGTCGCTATGGAGATGCGTTCCGTATCGGATATAGTTCAAAGAGGCGGTACTAAGCTCAGAACGGCTCGTTGTCTTGAAATGCTCACAAAAGCAGGACAGAAAAGGGCTGTCAAAACTCTTGAAGCAAGAGGCATTGACGGGCTCGTCGTTATCGGCGGCGACGGTTCTTTCCGTGGCGCAAAGTGCCTTTCGGAAGAATACGGCATTCCTACTATAGGTATACCAGGCACTATTGATAACGACCTTGAATACACCGATTATACACTTGGTTTCGATACCGCGGTGAACACTTGTATTGACGTTATCAATAAGTTGCGCGATACTATGACCTCGCACGAAAGAATTTCCGTCGTTGAGGTTATGGGCAGGCGTTGCGGAGATATAGCGCTGTACGCAGGTATCGCGAGCGGAGCGGAAATTATCGTCGTTCCCGAAGTCGTGTTTAATCTTGACGATATAGTTATGAGAATAAACCGCTCGCGCGCAAACGGTAAGCACTCGAATATTGTCGTAGTTGCAGAAGGCGTGTGTACGGCAGACGAATTTGCAAAACAGTTGCAGTCGGTTACGACTTATTCAGTACGCCCGACCACTATCGGTCATATCCAGCGCGGGGGTTCGCCTTCTATGGCAGACAGGATGTTGGCAGCGCAGTTCGGGAACAAGGCGGTAAGACTTCTAAACGACGGTATCGGTAACAGAGTAGTTGGCATTCGTAAGAACGAGATTATAGATATGGATATTATCGAAGCAGTGAGTATGAAGAAGAAATTCAACTACGAATTATACGAAACTTTGCAAATGATTTCAATGTAACCCAAAGCCGCTTATCTGGCGGCTTTTAGCTTGTTTCAGTCGTGTTTGGGGGACAATGTAATGATATTAACCGTATGTTTAAGTCCTTGTATTGACGTAAACGTCGAAGTGGATTCGCTTGCCGTGGGGAAAGCTCATAAGGTTATTAGTAAGCGCATTTTTTTCACCGGAAAGGCTCTGAATGTAGCGATTGGTCTTGCACGGCTTAAAAGCGACGTATTCGCTACGGGTTTTATGTACGAAGGAAACGGAAATCAGTTTGAGCAAGAGCTTCACCGCGAAGGCGTTCCCTATAAATTCGTGTGGAATGAAGGCAGAGTCCGTGAAAACTATAAGTTTATAGATATGAAGTCAATGCTTACTGAATTTGACGACGTCAGCCCTGAAGTTTCCGAACGTAATAGGGAAGAACTTATTAAGTTTGTAAAACAGGTTTCCGAAAAGTGTGAAGCTGTTGTCGTGTCAGGAAGCCTAGCTCGGGGAATGACACCTGATTATTATGCAAAAATTTTAAGCGCTTTGCCAGATGGGGTAAAGAAAATAGTAGATACAGAAGAAGACAGGTTAAGAGAAGCGTTGAAATGCGGTGTTGATCTCGTTAAACCTAATCTAGAAGAACTTGAACATACCCTGAAAAAGAAAATCAAGAGTAAAGAAGAGCTTCTTGCCGGCTGTAACGAACTGTTGGATAAGGGCGCAAAATGTGTTTTGTTGTCATTAGGGAAGCAGGGTGCGGTAATCACTGACGGCAGTAGAAACTATTATTGCAAGAGTGTAAACGTTGCAATGAACTCAACTGTAGGCGCAGGAGACGGTATGGTGGCGGCGGTAACGAACGCGCTCGTTAAGGGTGAAGATTTAAAAGAGATTCTTCGTTGCGGCGTTGCTGCAGGCACTGCGGCGGTGACTTCACCGCACAGCATTTCTTTCAGTAAAGAAAAATATGAGGAAATACTTTCCTCTTTAAGGGTCAAAGAAATTTAGCGAAACGCTTGAAAAATCGTATCATTTATTATATAATTAATTTACAAGGAGTTATAGATTATGTGGAACAGTCAGGAGCCTTTAAAGTTATTGTTATCAATGCCGGCGCAACTAACCAGAGAAAACATTGAAAATCTTCAAGCCGTAATCGACGTGGATAAAATAATAAACAGCCAGAAATTTAAAAGAGATTTGTGCGGTGAGTACGCTCCCTTTTGCGATTATTGCGATAAGAGCGTACGTTTCCCTTGTGCCCACGCCTACGTAAAAATGAAGCAGTCGGAAGGCTTGGACGTTGAGGTGCCGGAAGAGGTTTACAACAGTCTTAAAATAGAGCAGGAAGCTGTTGAAGAAGTTGCTCCTGCCGAAGAAACTGAAACCGAAGAAGTCAATGAAGAGGAAGAAGCGCCTAAAAAACGCATAAGAATCGCCGTTGCAAAAAAGATACGCTAAAATTTATATAAATTAATCACCCCCGAAGCAATTTTTTTGCTTCGGGGGTTTAATAAAAAAATATAACAGTTGACTTTTCAAAATAAACTATTATAATGAAAAGGCACGAAAAAGGTCCTTCCGTATGAAGGACCTAACTGGAGCTGCTAACCGGACTTGAACCGGTGACCTCGTCCTTACCAAGGACGTGCTCTACCTGCTGAGCCATAGCAGCAAACCGTTTACTTGAATATTATAGATAAAAAAGAATATATTGTCAATTTATTTTTGACAAAATTTATTTAAAAGTTGGATAAACGTTGGAAAATACTGATCTTGAAAAAGTTGCGGTTAAAACTTCAATAGTAACTATAGTTGCAAACGGTGCCTTAACGGTATTTAAATTGTTTGCGGGTATATTTGGCGCGTCGTTAGCACTTATATCCGACGCAATTCATTCGGCTTCGGATGTATTTTCAACAGTGGTGGTGTTGGCAGGCGTAAAGGTTTCTGCAAAAAAGGCGGATAAGAAGCATCCTTTCGGGCACGAACGGTTTGAATGCGTAGCAGCCGTAATTCTTGCAATGGTTCTTTTGGCAACGGGCGCGGGAATAGGCTATACAGGCATTAAAAACATCGTTACGGGCGAATACCTGAATTTTGAGTTGCCAAAAGTTATCGCGCTCGTTGCCGCTGCTGTATCGATAGTTGTGAAAGAGGCTATGTTTTGGTACACTATCGTTGCAGCAAAAAAGGTAAATTCTTCGGCTTTGAAGGCTGACGCATGGCACCACAGAACTGACGCCCTTTCCTCTATAGGAAGTCTTATCGGAGTAGTGGGCGCAATGTGCGGCGTACCTGTTCTGGACAGCGTTGCCTGTCTCGTTATTTGCCTTATGATAATCATTGCGGCAATCCGCATATTTATCGACGCAATAAATAAAATGACGGACGAAGCTTGCGACGAAAAGACGGAAGGGGATATACGCGACTTTATCACTTCCTGTGAAGGAGTTATTCGTATTGACGATTTAATGACAAGAAAATTCGGCAATCGCGTGTACATTATAGTTGAAATCGCCTGTAAGCGTGATTTGCCGCTTTATGAAGCGCATGGCATAGCCGAAAAAGTTCACCTTGGAATTGAAGAAAACTTCCCGCTTGTAAAACACATTACCGTTCATGTAAACCCTTACGAAAATAAAGAGGAAGATACTGAAATTAAAAGCGACGGAACTTGAGCTCCGTCGCTTAAATTAATTGATATTTCTTACAAGCCCTACGACCTTGCCGAGAATTGATATGTTATTAAAAATAAAATCTTCCATATTGTCGTTTTCGGGATGCAAGATAATCTTGCCGTCGCGCTTGAAAAAACGCTTAACGGTTGCGCTGTCGTCAACTAGCGCCACGACGATATCGCCGTTATCGGCGTTTTCCTGTTTTCTTACGACAACTTTATCCCCGTCAAACATCCCAATTTTTATCATTGACGAGCCTTGTACGTTCAAGATAAACAAATCGTCGCCCGAGAAGAAATTATCGGGCAGAGAAACATAGCCTTCATAACTTTCAGAGGCGAATATGGGTTGACCTGCCGCAACCGTACCCAAGACGGGAACGGATAAAGTTTTGCTTTTTAACGCAATTGCACGGCGTTTAACGTCCGATTTATCCAAAAGCCCCTTGTCTTTAAGACGGTTAATAATATTAAAAACGGTAGCGGTGGACTTGATATTGCAAGCTTTGCACACTTCGCGCACGCAAGGCGCGTAACCGTTCTCTGAAATAAACTTTTGGATAAACGTGAAAACGGCGTTCTCATTTTTCAGTTTTTCGGTTTCTCTGTTCATAATTTTCCTTTCAGCAATATTGTAACATATTTTTTATAAAAAATCAAACAAAAGTTCAGTTAATTTACTTGTATTTTTACTTAATTGAGGTTAAAATTGAATAGAGGTGCAGGTATGAAAATAGAAAAGAAGGAATGCGTTTTATACGATAGAGAATGTATTGATTGCGGTGAGTGCGATATTTGTGATTTAGACCCGCTGAAAATGTGCGATAATTGCGGAAAATGCCTTGAAATTAAGGATGACGCGGTAATAAAAATCGATAAAATTATAATGAACGAGAAGGAATAATAAAGTTGAGGATTTGCCTGTAAAATAGCCCACTATATTAAAATTATAATTCATTTTATAAAAAGCAAGGTTTTAAACCTTGCTTTTTTAATCTTCGTCGTCGCGGGTCAGTTTTACTTTGCCAACTACGCCGCGGCGGTTCTCGTCGCTTATTGCGGCGTAATGCTTTCTCGTCGTATTTACGTCCTTGTGCCCTAAAACGTCTGCAACTATATAAATATCTCCCGTGGCTTTGTAAAGGGCGGTGCCATACGTAGAGCGCAACTTGTGCGGAGAAATCTTTTTGAGAGGGGAGACGATTTTAGCATATTTTTGCACCATATTTTCCACGGCGCGGACAGTAATGCGGCTTCTGTTGCTTGAAACGAAGAGGGCGTTGGGTTCTTTCAAATCCTCGTAATTCATTTCCTTATATTCAAGATACCGTTGCAAAGCAGCCGCTACGTCGTCATCAAAATACAAAATCGATTTGCTACCGCCCTTTCGCGTCACAACGAACGAGTTGTCTTTAAAGTTCAAATCATCATTGTTTAATCCCACAAGCTCGCTTATACGAATACCCGTGCCAAGGAAGAGCATTAGAATAGCTCTGTCGCGCACCTTATTTTTTTCATGATAGGCGCGCTGGTGGGGGGAGAGTCCTGTGCCGCTTTCCGCAGTATCGATTATGTTTAATACCTCGTCGCCGTCAAGTTTTATTATGGGTTTTTCGTGCAGCTTAGGCGTGGCAACCTTTGCGGTGTTATCAACGCTTATAAAACCCTTGTTGAAGAAATGCTTGAACATAGCGCGAACGGAAGAAAGCTTTCTCGCCTTGGCGCGGTCGTTACAAGCGTGCTCTTTCCCGTTATAAAAATAGCGGGAGAGGAAACCGAGAAAATATTCGATGTCATTGCCTGTAACCGCTTCCATATCGTTAAGCGTCATTTCTTTCACAGTTTTGCTTTTTCTGAATTTCTTTTCTTGCAAAAAGTAGAAAAAGATTTTTAAGTCGTGCGCGTAGTTGAGCCGCGTTAGCGTAGAGGTCTGGCTTTCTATCGCAAGAAAATAATCGTAACAGAACGAAGGAAGCTCTTCGTCTAGAAGCCTTTCAATCGTTTCCAAATTTTTATTGTTGCGTTGCACGTAATAATTTGCCATAATGTTTATCCAAAATTTAAAAAGTGTTCAAAAAGAGGTACTCTTTTACCGATTGTAAAAGTATATCTAATTATTCGTAAAACACAGGTTTTACGAAGTGTTTACCTTCAAATATAGAATAGCATAGGGATAAGGTTGCTGTCAAGCCGTTTTTTTATAATAATTCTTAAAAGCTTTTAATAATCTAAAAAATTAGCAAACTTTTACTAAAAAACCATCAAAACGTCCCTGAAAGCTCATTTTTTTGAGTTTCAGTAATGTATTATGTCTGGCATAATGCGCTATGGCAGACATAATTATTATTAAAAAAGCAGGGTTGGATTGCCCTGCATTTTTAATTACTTTTCTGATTTAATGCTTTTCAAATTCCAGATATTATTTGCATACTCGGAAATAGCTCTGTCAGATGCAAATATCCCCGAAGCGGCTATATTTCTTAAAGACATCTGATTCCACTTCATTTTGTCTTTTGAATACAGTTTTGAAATTTTACGTTGAGTGTTGCTGTAAGCTCCAAAGTCAGCCATACACATATAAGGGTCAGCGACCGGTGAATACGTTAACAAATAGTTAGCAATTTCCGAGAAAGATTCTCCGTTAAAGCCGATTATAAGCGCTTCTATAATTCTGCGAAGCTTAGGCGATTCATTGTAGTATTTGCTTGAACTGTAGCCGTTGCGCCAAATTTCGTCTACTTCGTTTGCCTTGTACCCAAATATAAAGATATTTTGCTTACCCACAGCCTGAGCCATTTCAACGTTAGCGCCGTCAAGCGTTCCGATAGTCAATGCGCCGTTTATCATAAACTTCATGTTGCCCGTTCCGCTCGCTTCTTTGCCTGCAAGTGAAATTTGCTCGGAAACTTCCGAAGCCGGCATAAGCTTTTCGGACATTGAAACGTTGTAGTCTTCCATATAGACAACGTTTAGCTTATCTTTAACGGCAGCGTTATTTTTAATTTCAGCGGCAAGATAATTTATCAATTTAATTATCTTTTTCGCCATATCGTATCCGGGAGCCGCCTTAGCGCCGAATATATACGTTTTAGGAACCACCTCTTTGTTGGGGTTGTCGTTCAAATCAAGATAAGTGTCAATAATGTTTAAAACATTCAGAAGCTGGCGCTTGTATTCGTGAAGGCGTTTTGCCTGCACGTCGAACAACGTATTGGGATTAATAATAAGTCCTTGTTTCTTTCTCGCGTAATCTGCAAATTGTTTTTTCTTAATAAGCTTAATTTCATCAAGCCGTTTTAAAACGCTTTCGTCGTCTTCAAACTTTTTGAAATTCGCAAGCTGTGAACCGTCCAGCTCGTAACCTGTTCCGATGCATTCGTTCAAAAGAGCTGCAAGTTCGGGGTTGGATTGGTTAAGCCAACGCCTGTGAGCTATGCCGTTCGTCACGTTCGTAAATTTTTCGGGGGTGAAATCGTAAAAATCTTTGAACACCGAGGTCTTAATAATTTCACTGTGTAGTGCGGAAACGCCGTTAACGCTGTGCCCACCGTAAACCGAAAGATTAGCCATCTTTATGCGGTCGTGTTCGATTATCGACATTCTTGAAATCTTTGCCCATTCGCCGGGAAATTTATTCCAAAGCTGTTCGCAAAGTCTTCTGTTTATTTCTTTAATAATGGAGTGGATTCTCGGAATCTGCCGTGCAATTAAGTCTTCGGACCACGTTTCAAGCGCTTCGGCAAGCACTGTGTGATTGGTATAAGCACAGGTCGAAGTAGTTATTGCCCACGCTTTGTCCCAATCGTAATAGTATTCGTCAATAAGAATACGCATAAGTTCGGGAATTGCCATCGCAGGGTGCGTGTCGTTCAAATGAATTGCCGCAAGCTTGGGTAAATCGGCGATATTGCCGTATCTGTGCTTATGGTCCTCAACTATATTCTGAATGGACGCAGAACACAGAAAATACTGTTGTTTAAGGCGCAAGGACTTACCCGCGTTATGATTATCGGCAGGATAAAGTACTTTCGTGATAAGATCGGCATCGTTGTCCTCGGTCATTGCCTGATAATACTCGCCCTGCGAGAAAAGCTTCATATTGAAATCGGTTACTGGTTTAGCCTTCCAAAGCCTTAAAACCGAAACGGCGTCGCTGTCCTTGCCCGATACCATCATATCGTAGGCAACTGCCTGAACTTCGTTACAGTTGATATAATTGGTTTGAAGTCCGTTTTCCGTCCACTTCTCTTCGATTTGACCGTTAAACCTTACGATGAACGATTTATCTGTCCGTTGCGTGAGCCACGCTTCACCGCCGGGAAGCCATACGTCAGGCAGTTCAATCTGCCAACCGTCTACTATTTTCTGTTTGAAAAGCCCGTATTCATACCTCAATGAATAGCCCATAGCGGGATAACTTCCCGTTGCCAAGGCATCCATAAAACAAGCCGCAAGCCTTCCTAAGCCGCCGTTACCGAGACCTGCGTCTGGTTCAAGCTCGTACAAATCATCAAGTTTAAATCCGTAGGATTCTACTGCTTTTTCAAACACGGCTGTTGCGCTTAAATTGTACAAGCTGTTTTTAAGCGAACGCCCCATAAGGAATTCCATGCAGAGATAATAAACTCTCTTTGCTCGTCTTGCTTTAACCTTTTTATGGAATTGCTGTCTTTTTTCAAGTAAGATATCTCTTACGACCATAACGACAGCCTTATACACCTGGTCTTTGGTTGCCTCGGCAGGGGTTACGCCGAAATATCTCGACAACTTCCCCTTAATTAAATCCTTGGTTTCCTTCTCGGTAATAGCGGTATTACTCATTTCGTTCTCCTGTTTTAAGTAAAATTATTTAAGCATATCCAAATAGAGAGCTTCGTAGAGTTTAGCCGAGCGTTTCCAACTGAAATCAGTTGTAGCTGCTCTGTACATTAATTTTCTCCACTCTTCTTTGTTTTTATAATCATTTATTGCCTGACGGATAACGTACAGCATATCGTGCGCGTTATAATTTGTGAATGTGTAGCCGTTTTCAAGCGGTTTTATACTGTCGTAGAGTCCGCCGGTTTCCCTCACGATAGGCACGGTACCGTAACGGCACGCAATCATCTGGGAAAGTCCGCAAGGCTCCGATTTAGAAGGCATAAGGAAAATATCCGAACCGGAATAAATCTTTCTTGATAAATCACCGTTAAACGCTATGTTTGCGCTGAACTTGTCGGGATACCTCTTTGCCAAATCACTGAAATATCCTTCAAAATGCGCGTCGCCCGTGCCGAGAATTACGACCTGAACGTCATCCTGCAACAGCTCCTCTATTACCGTAGTCACGAGGTCAAGCCCCTTATGCGATACGAGACGGGAAACCATTGAAATAACTGGCGTATTCGGCTTTTGCGGCAATCCCAAAAGCTTTTGAAGTCTTTGCTTACATACTGCTTTATTTGAAAAATCTTCGGGAGTGAAGCGCTCGAATAGATGGGTATCGGTTGCGCAGTTATAGCTTTCGTCGTCAATACCGTTCAGAATGCCCGACAGTTTGAAATGATTTTTTCTGACAATCGGATCGAGTCCGTGGGCGAAATACTCGTTCTTAATTTCATCCGCGTATTTCGGGCTGACCGTATTGAAACGTTCGCAACACTCGATTGCACCTTTCATAAGGTTGATGCAGTTATTGTATTCCACAAGATACTGGTAGCTTCCGTAAATGTCGAACAAATCGCTGAGCAAATCAATAGAATACCAACCTTGATATTCTATGTTATGAATAGTGAAAAGTGCGCGTATGTACTGATATTCGGGCCTGAAGCAATAGTTGGTTTTAAGGTAAATAGCCGCAAGCGCAGCCTGCCAATCGTGGCAGTGCATTACGTCGGGATAGAAATTGATTACGGGCATAATTTCAAGCACGCTCCTTGAGAAGAACGCAAACCTTTCACCGTCGTCAAAATATCCGTAGCAACCGGGGCGTTTGAAATAGAATTCGTTATCGATAAAGTAGAAAGTAACGCCGTCTTTAACGTACTCAAAGATACCGCAGTACTGGTTTCGCCAGGCAAGATGAACGTAAATATTTCCTATATAGCTTAACTTATCTCTATCAGATTTCTTTATGTCGGAATAGAGCGGCAACACCACTCTTACATCAAAGTTGCCGTTTGCCGCAAGAGCCTTTGAAAGTGAACCGATAACTTCCGCAAGTCCGCCGGTCTGTATGAACGGAGTTGCTTCTGAAGCAACAAAAAGTATTTTTTTCTTTTGTACAGTTTTAGCTTCAACAGACTTTTTCGTACTTTTAACAGGCGCTTTTTTCAGTGCGGTTTTTGTCGTTTTATCGGCAGCCGCCGTCTTCTTTGCCGGCTGGACACTATTTGGTGCGGGAGCAGCCTTCGTGGTTTTAGTTGTTTCGCTGATTTTTGTTGCCATTATTTTTCCCCCAATTCAATCTATATAAGTGAGCCTTTGTTTATAAAATAAGGCTGAACTTCACAACCGGCAAGAACTCTGTTATCGCGGATAACCGAATTTTTATCGCTTACAATATAAGCAAGCTTGCAGTTTTCTCCTATTATGTTGTCTGTCATAAGAATACAGTTTTTAACGACCGTACCCTTACCTATCTTAACTCCGCGGAAAAGAATACTGTTTTCAACCGTGCCCTCGATGAGACATCCGTCGGAAACGAGTGAGTTCTTTACACTTGCAGTATCGGCGAACTTAGCCGGCGCACTGTCGTTTACCTTCGTGTAT
Organism: uncultured Christensenella sp.; assembly: GCA_910583855.1. Lineage (GTDB taxonomy): Bacteria > Bacillota > Clostridia > Christensenellales > Borkfalkiaceae > Coproplasma. The sequence goes on along the minus strand of CAJTYL010000003.1, from coordinate 153,533 downwards.
ACGTCTCTTCCGCCGAAAATTTCGTCCCTAATCTTCCTGTCAAGCAAATCCATATTTGCGTTAAAGTAGGTATTAAGCGAATTGATATTTGCATAATAACCCTCGTACTTATAGCCGTAAAGGTTATACGTGGATACTCCGTGACTCAGTATATCCTTTCCGAAGCTGGTATAACCGTGCTGAATTGCGTCCTGAATAAGTCTCAAAAGGAAAGACGTGCGCGCTACCATTACGTTGATATAATTTTTTTCAACTCCGCCTGAGGAAGGATTTATTTCAGTCCCGTTTATCTTACCGTCTTTTGCAATGTCAAACGTCATATAGTAATGAGATTTAACAAGCTTATGTTCGTGATAAACTAACGTAATATCGGCGTTTTTCTGTATATGATAATCAATTACTTTGCTATAATCGAGCTTATAAACCGCGTCGCTGTCGGCAAGAACTACGAAGTCCTCCTTTGCCTTTTTTAAGAAAGCCGTGGCGCCCTTTAATGCCTCCAGACGGTTCTTATATAAAGTTTCAGTTTCGTCGCTATACGGAGGCAAAAGAATCAAACCGCCGTCCTTTCTTGCCAAATCCCAATATTTACCCGAACCTATATGATCCATAAGGGACTGATAGTTGTTTTTCGTTATCATACCTACGGTAGTTATACCAGAGTTGACCATGTTTGAAAGCGCAAAGTCAACTATACGGTATCTGCCGCCGAAAGGTATTGATCCCATTGATCTTACTTTCGTAAGCTCGGGCACGTTTTGTTCGTTGATACTTGAAAATATAACACCAACCGTCGAAGCCATTTTGTTTTCCTCCCTTATACGTTCTTATCCACTATTTCACCTGCGGGGACTTTGGCATTCTTAGAAACGTTTACGCCCCTGCCGAGTACAGTTATGCCCGAAGTTTTACTTTCTGTCTTTTGCGCCTCAGCTATAGGCGCACCGATAACCGCTTTTTCACCGATAACTACGTCTTCGTCGATAATCGCGTAATTGACCTTTGCCCCCGCTTTTACCACTGTATTGCCCATAAGCACGCAGTCGACTACCTCCGCACCCTTTTCAATGACGCAGTTCGTGCCGATTACGGAGTTAACGATTTTGCCCTCGATTTCACCGCCTGTAGCTACTATTGAATTAATAACTTCCCCTTCTATAAATGCAGGCGGAGCAAGCGGGCTTCTCGAATGGATAACTCTGTCGTTTTCCGAAAGTTCGAAGTTGGGTACAACGCCGAGCAAGTCCATATTAGCTTCCCAAAGCGAGCTTATCGTGCCGACGTCTTTCCAATAGCCTTCAAAACGGTAAGAATACATCTTCTCTCCTGCTTTAAGCATCGCGGGAAGAACGTTCTTTCCGAAGTCATTTTCGGAATTAGGGGACTGATTGTCAAGTTCAAGATATTTAAACAGCTTTTCAGCGGTAAAAATATAGATGCCCATTGATGCTAAATCACTTTTAGGTTTAGCGGGCTTTTCTTCAAATTCATATATAGTGCCGTCCTTATTAGTGTTAAGAATACCAAACCTTGACGCTTCCTTTAAAGGCACTTGCATACAAGCTATCGTGCAGTCTGCCTTTGCCGCTTTGTGTGCTGCAAGCATCTTGTCGTAATCCATTTTATAGATATGGTCACCCGATAGAATAAGCACGTATTCAGGGTCGTACATCTTCATAAATCTTATGTTCTGGTAAATTGCGTTTGCCGTGCCTTTATACCAAGAAGTATCCGTCTTTGCTTCATAAGGTGAAAGAATATGCACGCCGCCAAAGGTCCTGTCTAAATCCCACGGCTGACCGTTGCCCACGTACTCGTTCAAAACGAGTGGCTGATACTGCGTTAAAACACCAACGGTATCGATACCGGAATTTATGCAGTTTGAAAGCGGAAAGTCAATAATTCTGTACTTTGCGCCGAACGAAACCGCAGGTTTTGCGATATTGCTCGTTAAAGCGTAAAGTCTTGATCCCTGACCGCCTGCAAGCAACATTGCAACGCACTCTTTTTTTCTTAGCATTGCTATTTCCCCCAAAAATTTATTTTTCTTTAATTAAATAAATACAAGTGAGCCTAGGGATATCTATTTGTATAGAAAATCTTTTGCTCCCGCTTGCTTTTGACGTTGAAAACACTTTCTTTCTTAACTTCCCCGTTCCGCCAAAACGGATTTCGTCCGTATTTAAAACTATCCGATATTTGCCCTCGTCTACACCTATTTGGTATTGGGTAAGCTCCACGCCCGAAAAGTTTATAATACAGGTTAAACTTTCACCGTTTTTTGAATACCGTGAAAAGGCTAATAAATTGTGGTAATTGTCGTCAACGACCAGCCATTCAAAGCCGTCCCAACTATAATCGATTTCATAAAGCGCTTTACAGTCTCTGTAATAGAAATTGAGGTTTTTGACGAATTCCCGCATTTTTCTATGAAGAGGAAATTCATCGGCAAGAAATAAATCGATTCCTGCGTTATAGTTCCATTCCTTGAACTGCGCCACTTCGTAGCCCATAAAATTAAGTTTTTTGCCGGGGTGCGCAAACATAAACGCAAGTAAAATTCTTTCCCCAGCAAATTTGTCCTCGTATTCTCCGCTCATTTTGTTGACTATCGAGCCTTTTACATGAACTACTTCGTCGTGGGACAGCGGCAATATAAAGTTTTCTGAAAAAGCGTAAACGAGTGAAAAAGTTATCTTGTTGTGGTGATGGTTTCTGAAATACGGGTCCTGTCTGCAATAAAAAAGCACGTCGTTCATCCAACCCATATTCCACTTAAAATCAAAGCCGAGTCCGCCGTTTTCAACTTTTCCCGTAACCATCGGAAACGCGGTTGATTCCTCGGCAAAAGTCAAAACCCACGGAAAATCTCGCTTTATTGCGGAATTGAATTTCTTTATAAACTCAATACCTTCTAAATTTCTGCTGTCGCCGTATACGTTTGGGGTAAAATCTCCGGTTGCCCGGTCGTAATCGAGATAAATCATTGACGCAACCGCGTCAACCCTGAGCCCGTCAACCCGAAATTTATCAAGCAAAAAATACGCGCTCGATATCAAAAAATTGTCAATTTCCGCCCTGCCGAAATCAAATCTTCGGGTTCCCCATCCGCCGTGCTCCATTCTGTCCCATAAAGGGCACTCGTAAAGCGGCTGTCCGTCAAATTCGTAAAGCCCCCAATCGTCCTTGGGGAAGTGTGCGGGTACGAAGTCAAGTATCACCTTAATGCCCGATGAATGAAAGGCGTCTATAAGCGTTTTAAAGTCCGCAGGAGTTCCCAAACGCGACGTTACGGCAAAGTATCCTGTAGCCTGATACCCCCATGAACCGTCGAAAGGAAATTCCGTAACGGGCATAAATTCCACGTGCGTATAGCCCATTTCTTTGACGTAAGGAACCAATTCTTCGGCAAGCTCGTTATAGGTATAATAACCGTTGTCGGCGTGTCTTTTCCAACTTAAAAGGTTAACCTCGTAAACGTTTATCGGTCGGTTTTTATCTGATTGATTGAAAGGCGGCGCATAGTCCGAAGGTTCGGGAATATCGCAAACCACCGAATAAAACGAACGCGGCAAATCGCTTCTAAAAGCGTATGGGTCGGCTTTTTCAAGTTGCCTGCCGTCTGCGGTTGTGAAAAGAAAGAAATACTTATCTCCCTCTTGCGCGCGCACTTCTACCTCAAAGCTTTCCGAGTCGGCGCATCTGTGCATAGCGAGCTGTAGTTTTTCTCCGTCCGAAAACAGGCACAAGGCAACTTCTTCCGCATGCGGTGCCCATACGCGGAAGGTATACGCGCCGTTATCTGCTTTATGGCAACCGAAAATTTCATAGGATTTAAACTCTTTTCCGCTATGAAAATCCGTTAACCTATCGGTTAAATTTTTTCCGCCTACCATACCCTACTTATTTTATCACAAAGTTATTTCATTTTCAATACCGATTTGAAAAAAATGGTAAAATAATTTAATAAAAACGCCCCCGATTTTTGTCGGGAGCGTATCGTAATTATATAATATAGTTATTAAGGAGAGTCAAACTGTCTTTTTGCAACTTATCAAGCTCTTCGGGCGTTAATTTTTTAAACGACGCAAGCGCAAGCGAGTAAATATATCCTGCAACGAATTTCTGCTTTTCGTCGTCCAATTCTTTCAGCTTTTGCACAATCGCGTTTGCCGTGTTAATTATAACGGTTTTGTTCAGCTCGTCGCTGCTCATTCCGTAAAACTGCCCCATTTCGGTATAGCGGCGCATATACTCGTCCACTACGATTATTGCGGGGACACCGTCGTTTTTAAGCTTTTCCGTCTTAATAGTCAGTTTATCGTCGCCAAGCGCGTTTTTGAAAATATCAATAATTATGCTATCCTCTGCGCCGTCCTCGCTCTTCAACGCGCCGTCTACGTCTGCGTCAATGCGCATAAACTTTATCTTATCGGGAGTTTTATACTCAAGATAGCTTAAAAAGTGCGGGTCGATAAAATTATCGCATAAAATTGCGTTCAAGCCTTCGTCTTTGAAAAGCTTGATATATTGCGCCTGCTGGTTTTCGTCCGACACGTAGTAAACCGTCGTAGGCTTCGCATCTTCATTCTTTTTTTCTTTATTTTCGGCTTCGGGCTCTTCTTTTACGCCCAAAAGCTCGTTAAAGTTCAAAAAATTGCCGTTTAAGTCTTTGTAAATGATTATGTCCTTTACTTTATCGTAGAAGTCGTTGTCCTTTATGCAACCGAATTTGACGAAGTTCGCAACGTCGCCCCAACAATTTTCAAACTTTTCCCTGTCGTTTTTAAAGAGCGAAATAAGCTTATCCGCTACCTTTTTAGTAATATGTTTGCTGATTTTTTGAACCTGTCTGTCGTTTTGAAGGAAGCTTCTTGAAACGTTCAAAGGAATATCGGGGCAGTCGATAACGCCGTTTAACAGCATCAAAAACTCGGGGATAACTTCCTTTATGTTGTCGGCAATAAACACCTGATTGCAGTAAAGCTTGACTTTACCGCGCTCCAACTCCAACTTGTTTTTAACCTTGGGGAAATAGAGAATACCTTTTAATTTGAACGGATAGTCCATATTCAGGTGAACCCAGAATATGGGATCGTTATAGTCCATAAAGGTATCCGTATAGAATTTTTTATATTCCTCGTCCGTACAGTCCTTGGGATTCTTTGCGTATAAAGGCAAAGTTGAGTTCAAGGGTTCGTCCTTACCGTCGCCCTTGTAATTTACGTAAACGTTGAAGGGCATAAACGAGCAATACTTTCTTACGAGGTTTTTAATATTGTTTTCGTCAAGAAACTCCTTCTCTTCTGCGGCAATATGCATAATGATTTTAGTACCGCGGGTCGATTTATCGTTCTCTTCGATACTGTAAGTTGCGTTACCGTCGCTTTCCCAGTGCACTGCGGGTGCGTCTTTATACGATTTTGTAAAGATTTCCACGTTTTCGGAAACCATATAAACCGAATAGAAGCCCAAGCCGAAATGCCCGATTATGCCGTCGCCGCCTACGCTCTCGTACTTTTTAATGAAATCCGAAGCGCCTGAAAAGGCAATTTGGGTGATATAGCTTTCAACTTCTTCTTCGGTCATACCGATGCCGTTATCCTCAACGGTCAAAGTTTTTGCCTTTTTATCTACGGAAATTTTAACGCAGTACTCATTGCCGTCCTCCTGCGCTTCGCTCATTCCGACTAATTTTTTGAATTTAGTAATTGCGTCTATGCCGTTTGCAACGATTTCTCTCAAAAATATGTCCTTATCCGAATAAAGCCATTTTTTGATTATGGGCATCATATTTTCGCTTGAAATTTTAATATTTCCTTCTCTTTTCATAAGTGCCTCCTTTAATTAACACTTTATTATAAACCCGTATTTTGTAATTTAAACGAAAAATTACATAAAAATAGCGTACGCCCTCTTTGGCAGTACGCCATTCATAGCAAAACCTAAAAATAACAAAAAACATACTTATCCGGTGGAGTTATGTAATGTAAATTTGATTTTACTTTTCAATTACGATTTCAAAAGGATTCAGTAAATTTATTACTTCGGGATAAGAAAATCTAGCGCCTTTTATTCGATTGGTTGCTAAATTTATATTATAACCCGTTGCTTTTCGAAAATCGCTTTTTCTTAAATCACAACCCGAAAACTCGGTGTTTTTCAATTCGCAATTTTTAAAATTGCTTTCAGCCAAGTTGCAATTTTCAAATACTGATTCTAAGATGCTCGATTGTATAAAATCGAATTTTTTAAAATTCATATTTTCAAAATTATTGTATTTCAAATAACATTTATTCAATTTTTGAATGGGAAATGAAATTGAGCCTGATTGCAAATTTGTCCACTGTATGCCAACTAATGTGCATTCACTGAAAATATTAAATAACATATGCGTTTCTTTCGTTTGCATGTTGGTGATTGAAGAATCTATAAATTTGCATCCAGAAAAGGTACAACCTATAAAAATACAATCTAAAAACTTGCAATTCTCAAATATACAGTCAATAAACTCGCAATTAATGATATTAGTGTGTTCTTTGACTATTTCAGTAAATGTCATATTAGAATACGTCTGCATAAGTCTCACTATGTTTTTCTTTTGAGTATGCTAATTATATCATAGGACTTTTGCTTTTTCAATCAAATAAATAGACAAAATATAAAATGACGCTACGGCTTAATGCCTGATAAATGCAAAAAAGTCCAAACTGTTTAGGTTCGGACTTTAAGTCTTGATTATGATTACTTATTGTTTTTTGCGTTTGCAAGCAGGTCTGCGATTGAAGTTCCGCCTATGCTACCCTCGTTCCAAGTCGAAAGCTCGTCGTCGTGAGAAACTCTTCTGGGAGCACGGCCGCCCTTCTTGGGCGCATCCTCGCCGTTTTCGTCGGAATGAGACTTTCTCTTTTCGCCCTCGGGAAGAAGAGCTTTAATTGAAAGGTTCATTTTTCTTGCTTCGCAGTCAACAGCAATAATCTTTGCGTCGATTTCGTCGCCGACGTTTAAAACGGTTGAAGGAGTTTCAATTCTCTCGTGAGAAATTTGGGAAACATGCACGAGTCCATCGATTCCCTTTTCAACTTCAACGAATACGCCAAAAGGAACTATCCTTACAACCTTGCCGTGAACTACGTCGCCAACATTGTACTTGCCTTCTGCCAAATCCCAAGGCTGGGGTTGAAGCTGTTTGTAACCGATAGAAACTTTCTTGTGTTCGTTATCAATTTTCAAAATAATAAACCGATAAACCTTACCTATTTCAAGCACGTCGGTGACGTTTTCAGCGCCCGTCCAACTTAAATCGGATATGTGCGCAAGGCAGTCAAAACCGTTTACCGATACGAATGCACCGAAGCTGGTTGCTCTTTCAACCTTACCTTCAACAATATCGCCCACGGTAATGCTTGAAAAGAATTCCTCTTCGCTTGCAAGTCTTGCTGCGTCTCTTGCGTCCCGCTCTTCCTGCAATATAACGCGTTGAGATGCAATGATTTCTTTCTTATGCCCGTTTTTCTTGATTTCGATTGCACGGAGCTTTAAAGTTTTGCCTTCGTACTTCGCTAAATCTTTAACGAAGCCGGGACGAATTTCCTTTGCGGGAACGAATACAGAATAAGTACCGAATTGAGCAACCAAACCGCCCTTGTTAGAACCCGTGCAGACTACGGTAAACTCTTTCCCGCCTTCGATTTCAGCGCTTAGCGCCTCCTCTTGCTGCAAGGTCTTAATCATCTTCTGGGATAATTTCAGGGGATTAAGCCCAACGACAATCAAATCGATAGGGTCGCCTATTTTAGCAAGATAATCAATAGCGTTGTAAGCTTCGCAATCAAGTTCATCCTTGCTTAATGCAACTTCCTTCTTCGCGCTGGGAAGAAGCACTTCAAGCCCCTCGTTAGTTGCCTGTGAAATAGTTGCGTGAACGATCTGACCTTTCTTGTACTTCGATTCGCTGTCCATTTTAGCAACAACCTCGTCCATGGGGTTAGTTGCCTTAACTTCTGTGTTTTCTGCCATCTTTAAAAGAACCTCCCGGGTTTGCTCATTCGGAGTCGAAGCCCCGGAAACAATACCTACACTTTTAAAATTAATTAATTTTTTAATATCTAAACTTTCCGCCGAGGAAAGCCTGAAAACGTCTCTGCAATGCTTTTTCGCTATCTCGTATAACTTGTTGGTGTTGCTGCTGTTCAGCCCGCCTACCACGACTATCGCGCCGCACTTTTTTGCGAGGTCTTCAACCTCTTTTTGCCGTTCTATAGTAGTATAACAAATCGTCTTGAAAACAGCAACTGTTTTTTCACAGACTTTTTTAATATTTTTAATAATTTTTTCAAATTTTTGCGCTGAAAACGTGGTTTGACACACTATGCACAGCTCTTTTTGTGATAAATTTGTAAAATCGGCGTCAGGTGAATTTACCACGGTTGCGCTGTTTTTGCACCAACCGAGAAGCCCTAGAACTTCCGGATGTTCGTTTTCGCCGACTATTACGATATGTTTTCCGAGCGCAAACTGTTCCGTAACGATTTTCTGCGTTTTTCTTACGAACCCGCAAGTACAATCAACAACATCGATATTTCTCTTACGGCAAATTTCATAAAAATTTTGGGGTACTCCGTGAGAACGGAAAACTACCGTCGCTCCGTCCGGCACTTCGTCAAGTCTTTCAACCGTTTTAAGCCCTTTTTTTTCTATCGCCTTTACTACGTCGGCGTTATGAATTATTTCACCCAATACGTATGTGTTTTCGGGTTTAAGCGACATCACGGTGTCCACAGCACGCTTTACCCCGGTACAAAATCCGCTATGCTTTGCAAGAATAACTTCCATTACTTTTTCTTCTTTTTAGCCGTCAAAGATTTGAGCTCGCAGTACAGTTCCGTCATCCTTTGAAGAAGAATTCCGTCAGCACGCTCAATATCCTCCTGCGTTAGTTTTTTGTCGTAAAACTCCGTAAGTTCAAACGGCTCGCCGCAATAAAATTTAATTCTTCTGAAAAGCGTAATTTTTCTTACATGCACTATTGGAATAATAGGTGTTTTCGTCTTTATTGCAAGTGCAGCGGCTCCGCTTTTAAAAGGTAAAAAAATTTCTTCTGATTTATTCCTTGTTCCTTCGGGGAATATACAGACTACAGATCCATTTTTTAGAAGTTTCATCGCTTGCATAATTGCACGCACGTCATTCCCGTCACGGCTGACCGGAATACACTCGCATTTATTAGTAAACCACCTGCCGATACGGCTTTCGAAAATTTCTTTCTTTGCCATATAATAAACGGGCTTGTCGGTCACGAAAACCGGCGGAATTACGTCCAAAATGCTTTTATGGTTTGATATTATTAAATATGAACGGTCGTTGAACTTTGTCTGACATCCGTATTTTGTTTTCGGGATAAGCCAACTCAACGAAAAATAAACGCGCCTAAGCGTCCTGAACCACTTTTCAAGCTTAGTTAACTTACGCTTTTTACGTTGCTTTTTAAGCGTTGCTCCATTTTTCGTATTGCCGCTGAATTCTTCCGCCATTTTATATCTTTTCCTGTATTTTATTTAAAATAAGATCGACTACTTCCTCAATAGTCATTGTGGAAGAATCGATTAAAATAGCGTCTTCCGCTTGTTTTAAAGGCGCAATCTTTCTATTTGCGTCCTGCTCGTCCCTTTTTATTACGTCTGCAAGCACTTCTTCAAAGGGAGTGTTAAAACCTTTCAATAAATTCTCGTCGGCGCGCCGGTTTGCGCGAACTTCGGGGCTCGCAGTCAAGAAAAATTTAAAAGGAGCTTCAGGGAGAACGTTAGTGCCTATATCTCTGCCGTCAAGAATGCAGGAAGTCATCTTTGCAATTTCCCGTTGAAGCTGCACCATTTTAGTGCGGACGCACCCAAGAGCCGAAACGGACGAGGCAAGCATAGACATTTCAGGCTTTCTAATTTCTTCTGAAACGTCCTTACCGTCAAGATAAGTACGCTGAACGCCGCCCTCATGTTTAACCGTTAAATTTATTGCGGATATCAGTTCGTTTACGGACTTTTCGTCGCTAACCGATACGCCGTGCTTAACGCATTCAAGCGCACAGGCGCGATACATTGCGCCCGTATCGAGGCAAAGAATATTAAGTTTATTCGCAATTAAGCGCGAAACCGTGCTCTTACCGCTACCGGCGGGACCGTCAAGCGCTATATTTATTATACTTGTGACATCGCGCCTTAATGCGACTGCCCCCCTCAAATACACGTGTTTGGGCGGCTTCTCGCTCTCAACGAGCACCATAACCCTTATACATTTTTGTAAAGCGCCGTCAATTTCGGGCTCAAGTGCGGAAAATAAGGGTGCGTTGAAAAATCCAGCTTCTCTTGCCGCTTTTGCGGGGTAAAAGGCATGTAAATCGCTTGTATTGGAAAACATAACGCACACCACGTCATCTTGTTTTAAGTCGTTTTGCGCTCTGATTTCCGTCATCAGCTCCTTAACGCTCTCTTTAATTTCTTCGACTCCGTCTTTATCGACGGTAGTCGCACCTCTTATAGCTTTCATAAATTATTCCTTTATGGCGTTTCCCGCCGCATACCCCGTTGAAAAGGCAATTTGCAAATTATATCCACCGGTAAAAGCGTCCAAATCCAGCACTTCGCCACAAAAATACAGTCCGCGTATAAGCTTGCTTTCCATGGTTTTGGGGTTAATCTCTTTAACGTCAACACCGCCGCAAGTAATTATTGCCTCTGAAAAATCCCGCAAAGACGCCACAATCATATCAAAGTTTTTGACCGTTGTCAATAAACTTAATCTTTGCGCCTTCGTTACTGAATTTACCTGCATTTTCGGTAAAATTTTGCTCCTTTTCAGCACTTCATGAATTAACGCGACAGGCAGTAATTCTTTTAAGCAATTGAAAATAGACTTGTTTTTGTAAACTTCAAAATCCCTTAACAATCTTTTGTCAAGCTGTTCGTCGCTTAAAGCAGGTTTTAAATCCATAACTATTCTGATTTTATTCAAATCTAATCGGTTTATTATGCTTGAAGCAGATAAAACTATCGGTCCCGAAATGCCGAAATGCGTAAAAAGCATCTCCCCGAAAAAGTTTTTAACAAGCTTTTCGCCGTTAAATACGGATAATTTTACGTTTTTCAGCGCTAATCCCTGCAAAGCTTTATAATAATCACCCTTCAAATTCAGACCGCAAAGCCCTTGTCTTAACGGAACTATTTTGTGCCCAGCGCATTTTGCAAATTCATACCCATCGCCCGTGGAACCTGTTGACGGATAACTTAACCCGCCCGTACAGACGACTACTCTATCAAATCTGTAAGTGCCATTTGTGGTAGTTATGTCTGACAGAGTACTGTGTAAAATGCCAATTTTGAGTACTTTTTCGTTAAATTTAAAAGTGACACCCGCATTTTTGCAATAGTTTTCAAGACAGCGCGTAACGTCGCTTGCTTTATCCGATACGGGGAAATACCTTGCGCCACGTTCAAGTTTAAGATTTAAACCACCGTCTTCAAAAAATTGTACGCACTTCAAGGGCGGAAAAGCATAAACCGCGCCTGTTAAAAATTTAGGATTGGAAACGACGTTTTCCAGAAATTCTTCGGGCGTGCAGTCGTGCGTTACGTTGCACCGTCCCTTGCCTGTTATATAAATTTTTTTACCGCTTTTTTCATTTTTTTCAAATACGGTTACATCGTTTCCGCTCTTGGCGGCAAAATAAGCAGCAACAAGCCCTGCTGCGCCCGCGCCTATAATAGCTACTTTACTCATAATAAACCTTACGGCGTGAACTTAGTCCACGCCGCTCTTCACGTTATACGGGATAAACTTTATCGGGGTTAGCTGCCAAATCGCTGTCAACACCCGTATCTTTTGCCTTTCTCCACTTAAAGAAGTTAGTTGCAACTTCGGGAAACAGCGCATACGAGAGCACGTCTTCTTCCTGCTTATAGAAACCGTCATCCTTGACCTTTTGCGTCAAGGTCTGCATTTCGTTCTCAATAAGGTCTGCGGGACGGCAAGTTATAATTTTGTCTCCGTCTTTTTGACAAGCTTTTACAATTTCAGGGTTCTTTTCGCCTAAAACTGCACCGTATTTACCCAAAATTAGGTCTTTAAACTGTGCGGTAATCGTTTTATATCTTCCCAAAAGCACGTTCCAGACGGCTTGCGTGCCAACAATTTGGCTTGAAGGCGTTACAAGCGGAGGATAACCGCAATCCTTTCTGACTTTTGGAACTTCGGCAAGACACTCGGTAAGCTTCTCTTCCTTTCCTGCCTGTTTAAGCTGGTTCATAAGGTTTGAAAGCATTCCGCCGGGAACCTGATACAAAAGGGTATTTATATCTACTCTTCTCACCTTTGGATTCAAGAAACCGTCCTTTTCAAGCCTTGCCGCAACCTTATTAAAGTGCGTTACTGCGGGAAGTAGCTTTTCAATTTCAATCCCCGTATCATACTCCGTGCCCTTCAAGGTCGCAACAAGCGGTTCGGTTGCAGGGTTTGAAGTGCCGTTACCTAGAGGCGAAAGTGCACAGTCGACTATATCTACTCCCGCCTGAATCGACATAAGGTAAATCATATCGCCCGTACCCGTAGTATTGTGGGTGTGCAGATGCACCTTCGTTTCGGGACGGAGTTCGGCTTTAAGCTCTTTAACGAGCTCGTAAGCGGTGAACGGCAACAAAAGGTTTGCCATATCTTTAATACAGATATTGTCGGCTCCCATATCCTCGAACTGCTTGGCAAGTTTAACGAAATATTCGGTTGTGTGAACGGGGCTTGTCGTATACGAGATAGCGCATTCACATACGCATTTCCCGCCATTCCCGTACTTTTTAATCGCTTTTACGCTTGCCTCAAGGTTTCTCGGGTCGTTCAAAGCATCAAAAAGCCTTACTACGCCCACACCGTTTTCTATCGATTTTTCAATAAATTTTTCAACGACGTCATCCGCGTAATGACGGTAACCCAAAAGGTTTTGTCCGCGCAGAAGCATCTGAATGGGCGTCTTTTTTAAGTATTTTCTGAGATTCCTGAGCCTATCCCAAGGGTCCTCGTTCAAAAACCTTAAACAACTGTCAAACGTTGCGCCGCCCCAAGCTTCCAACGAATAATAGCCTGCCTCGTCCAAAAGCGGAAGCATAGGCTCCATTTCGTCAAATCTCATTCTTGTTGCTGCATGCGACTGATGCGCGTCTCGCAAAATAGTATCAGTTACTAAAACTTTACTCATAATTCACCTTTTTAAGCAATTATCGTGTTTAAAGCAGTTATAAACGACTCCGATGCTGTGCCGTCAACGTATCCGCCGAAACATGCAAGCAACACTCCCGCAGCTATCGCCGACCCGATAACGCCAGCAACGTTGGGTCCCATAGCGTGCATCAATAAGTGGTTTTGCGGGTCGTATTCCCGTCCGACGTCCTCAGAAATTCTTGCCGCCATAGGCACTGCGGACACCCCTGCCGATCCTATTAACGGATTAATCTGCCCCTTAGTTACTTTACACATAACTTTTGCAACGAGCAAGCCGCCTATCGTACCTATTATAAACGCAAGGAGTCCTATTCCGATAATTTCAAGAGTTTCTATACTTAGGAAAATTTCTCCCTTGGCTTTACTGCCTACGGCAATACCGAGGAAAATCGTAATTGTATTCATCAATCCGTTCTGCGCTTGGGTCGAAAGCCTGTCGACAACGCCCGATTCTTTGAATAAATTACCGAGCATCAGCATCCCCAAAAGCGATATGCTGTCGGGAAGAATAATACCGACGACGAGCGTAACTATTATAGGGAACAGAATCTTTTCTATTTTGCTGACTTGGCGGAGAGGTTTCATTCTTATAGCCCTCTCCTTTTTGGTCGTAAGCGCGCGCATTAAAGGCTTTTGTATTATAGGTATAAGCGCCATATACGAATACGCCGCTATCGCTATCGTCGGAACATAATCGGAAGCAAGCTTTGAAGTAACCATTATTGCGGTAGGTCCGTCGGCTCCGCCGATAATTGCGATTGCCGCCGCAGCCGCGACGGACAACCCTAAGAACGACGCAAGTATAAAAGCAACAAATACGCCGAGTTGAGCTCCCGCGCCGATAAGCATACTCTTGGGGTTTGCAATCAAAGGACCGAAGTCCGTCATTGCTCCTATTCCTAAGAATATTAGCGGCGGGTATATCACTTTGTCAACGCCGAAATACAAGTACCATAAAAGTCCTCTGTCCGTTACCGCCTCATATGCATGGTCTATAACAAGAGCGCCACTCGTAAAATGAGCAACTCCGTCAACTACCGTGCCTTGAATATAGCCGCTTAAAGAATAAAGAGTATTGAATTGCTCCGCCGGCATCGTTGCCGAAATACCGTTTTGCAAATCGGCAAAGGATTTGTAGTAGGTTATTATCCCCTCAACGTAATAATCGGCTCTTACATAGATTTGCTCCGAAGAGCCTATCAAAGAGTACACGCCCACGTTCTCGACAGAACCATTTACTCCCAAACTTAGTTCTGCCGGTGTTTCATATTTACCCCACAGAACCGCTTCTGCACCCGGGATATTTATTAAAAACATACCGAAGGCTATCGGAAGCAAGAGCATAGGCTCAAATTTTTTGACTACGGCAAGAAACATCAGTACGAAGGAAATTAAAAGCATAACGTAGTTCTGCCAATTCCCTTGAACAAAGCCCATACTTTCGTACAGATTTCCGAATATCTTGCCAAAGTCTATTCCACTTTGAAGCATTTTATTCCTCCGTTAGCCGATAACCGCAAGCACCGCGTTCGTTTCTACGTTTGCACCCTTTGCAACGCTTATAGCCACCTTACCGTCGCAAGGCGCCGTAATTTCGTTATCCATTTTCATCGCCTCCAAAACGATAATCGGCTGATCCTTTTTAACCGATGCGCCGTCTGAAACGAGAATATTTTTGATAAGACCGGGGAAAGGCGACGTGACCTTAATTCCGTTCACGGGCGTAACGGGTTTAACCGCTTTGGGCGCTTCAGTAACAACCTGCGCGGGCGTAGCCGAGGCTTCGCTGACGCTCTCGCCTACTTCTTCAACGCCTACCGAATAGGTTTTTCCGTCAATAGTAACGACAAAATTACGCATAATTTTACTCCTTAATTCTCTTTATTCTCTTAACTTTAAATTCACATTTGGGCTTTTCTTCACAGTAAAACGCCATTATTGCCGCAATAATGGCGGCTTTTACTTCGTCGGGAATTTCGTCGGTTTCCGATAGTATTTCGTTTTTATCCGGCTCAACCTGTTTGCTCTTTTTCTTCTTTCCGATTTTTGTTAAAAAAGCAAGATTATTGGTCTTTCGCATTAAAAGACCTATCAGCCAGATTATAGCGATTATGAGTATAATTCCTATAAAAACAGCTAAAAAACCGATAAGCGCGTAAATTACGGGTTCACCGAATCTGTCTGAAAAATAGTAGTTGCCGTCAAACATTCCGTTCGGTGTTTGCGACACGATATCCAAAAGATAATTCAGCATAGTTCCCTCACTTTAAAAGCATTTGTAACGACGCAGTAAGATACTGCTTTACGAACGAAGGCTGAATAATATTATCTATATAGCCGCCATGCGCCGCGTTTATAGGATCGGAATTCTCATCTGCGTATTTTACGGCGAGTTTACCTACGTCTATCTTCTTATCGCTTGAAAATTCCATTTCAGCGCCTTGAACTCCGTCAAAAAGCGCAATTTTTGCATTTGCAAACGCGTAGCAGTAATCATATCCCATCGATTTTGCCGCAAAAACCGTATAGCCCAAGCCTATCGCTTTGCCGTATACGACGGAAATTTTAGCTGCGTCTATGCAATCGAGAATCGAAATGTATTCTCCCAATTCTTTAAGAACCAAACTGTTATTCGTTGCAAGGTCGCTTTTTATGCCGAGCGTATTTACGAACGTGACATAAGGTAAACCGTAACAGCATGCAAATTCCGCGAAGTCTTTCATTTTTCTCACGTTCCGAGCGGTGAGTTCAACACCGTCTCCGCCGTCAAAAATAACTGCGGCAACAGCAATTCCACCAACCCTTGCCAGATAGCACTTTACTTCCGTGCTATAGGACGCTCCAAGTTCTATTGCGCTTGATTTATCAAAAACCTCAACCAACGCTTTTGATTCTGTCTTGTTATCAAGTGCGGGAATGCTCGCGTTCATTTCGTCGCAGTCAATTATCGGCTTAGAAATCAACTCGTTAATTTCTGTAATCGATTTTTTAATTTCCTCAAAATTCTTCACAGTGAACGTAGCAAGGTGCGCGTTTTCAAGCCCTGCGATGCCGCCGACCGCAAATTTTGTATGGTTTTCACCCGCTTTTGCAGATAAAACCAAAGGACTATTGGGGCAAAGTACGCTTTTCTTATCAATAAAATAAGTAAAGTCGCATATCCCCGCAAGCAGTGAAATCTGCCCGTAAACTTCGCCGTTTACGATAAGATACTGGGGAATGCTACCTTTCATTTGGGAAGCTTTCAGAATAAGACTTGCAAGCCCTTCCAGAACGTTTACGCCCTCTCCCACTTGAACGCCGAGAGATGACAATATCCAGATAACGGGCGTTGAAGTTTTCTCTGCCTGATTTAAGCATTTTTCAATCTTAGAACAGTTCGCTTTGCTCACCCCGCCCGAAAGCACGGCAGCGTTCTGCGCAACAATATAAAAAGGATAGTCGCAAACGGTTGCAAAGCCGGTAACCACGCCTTCGCCTTCTGCGCTTTCTCCGTAAAACTCGTTTTTGGAGAAAGAAAAAGACGAAAGTTCAACGAAACTATCCTCGTCAATTAGCGAATTAATATCCGCACGAATTTGTTTGCCTGCATCGAGCAGTTGCTTTTTTCGCTTCTGTAATAAGCTGATTTTATCCATAAATGCACCTGAAAACCAAATTCTTACAAATACATTTTATCACATTTCATTTCAAATGCAAACGTTTTGATAAGCTTTTGTCAGATTTAATTTATAAAAATAAAGACGGTTTTAAGCCGCCTTTATTTCCTCTTAATTTTTAATTTCGTTTTTATAAATTTGTCTATCTTATCGTAGTGTTTCCAAACGAAATAAAAAGACAGAACAATAAGCGCAAGAAGCACGACCCATATCATTAAACCCCACCAGGTATTAAACGGTATAAGCTCGAATGAGTACGCCGTTGAAAAGACGCTGATAAGCCGCGTTACCGTTATCATTATTGCAAAATACGGCCATGTCATCGACGAAAGTCCAGCAACGAAACACAGCACGTCGTCAGGGAAAAGCGGCAATAAAAACATTAAAGACAATATAAGATAATCCTTGCCCTTCAATTTTTTCAGCCATTTATCCAAAGTATCCTGTCCGACAATCCAACAAACTGCTTTATAACCTATCCATCTTCCTACTGCAAATGCAGCGAACGACCCCAAAACTATACCGATAAAGCTATAAAACGCACATTTTAAAGGCCCGAACATCGCTACACCTACCGCTACGGATACAGAACCGGGCACAGGCAACAAAACGACCTGTAAAAAGCTGAAAATTATATAGATAACCGCAGCCATTCCGCCCATTCCCTCGATGTATTCCCTTAAGGCGTCAACGCTGTTGATTTTTCCTAACAATTCACTTGCACATAGCGCAAAGAAAACCACGGCGAAAATATCAATGAAAACAAGAGTGCATACCGTCAGTCGGTATAAAGAAACCATTTTCAATGCGTAAAAAAGAATGCCGCCAAGCATTATAAGCCCGAGAATCAGCCCCGAAACAAGCAATAAAACGTTAAAATGTTCAGCAATAAATTCTACGTTTTTATACAAAAGTCCGTAGGAAATAAAAAGAAAAGCGACTGTACTCAAAAGCACAACCGCTAAAATATTAAAACAGTATTTCAAAACTTGCATGCGCTTCATTACTACTATTATATAGTATTTTGCGCAATTTTATAATTTGTTTTTCAAATTTTTAACTGCTTCCGTGGCAAGATTATCGCAAAGATTGTTATATTCGTTGTCCGCGTGCCCCTTAACTTTTATAAAAGTTACGCAGTGAATACGCGTCAGAGAAAGCAGTTCACGCCATAAATCGTCGTTAAGTACGGGTTTATTATCAGCCTTTTTAAAACCTGTTTTTTCCCAACCGTAAACCCAACCGTTATTAAATCCGTTAACGGTATAGGCGGAATCGCTGTAGATTTCCACCTCACACGGCTCTTTAAGACATTTTAATCCCTCGATAACCGCCGTAAGCTCCATCCTATTGTTCGTCGTAGACTGTTCTGCGCCCGAAATTCGTTTTTCAAAACCTTTAAACATCAGAACGGCGCCCCATCCGCCAACGCCGGGGTTACCGGAACACGCACCGTCAGTATACAACACTACCTTTTTCATCACTTAGTCTGCTCTTTAGCTCTTTTCACACAAGCCTCAACAGCTGTAGACACCGCACCACTGAAGTCTTTTTCTTCAAGAATCTTCACTGCTTCAACCGCTGCTCCGCCTTTATTACATGCAAGCATTGTTAGCTCCTCAAGCGTGTTTTCTTCTCTTTGAACCATTTCCGCACTGCCGAGAAGGGTCTGCACGGCAAGAATTTTCGCCTCGCTCTTAGTTAGTCCCTGTTGTACACCAGCATTAACAAGTGCGTCAATAAACATAAAAGTATATGCGGGACCGCAACCGCTAAGCCCGTAAACAGCGTTTAATTTGCTCTCTTCAAGGCTTACGACTGTACCGAGCGAACCGAAAACCTCACTTATAAAATCACAATCGTCGGCTGATTTATTAAAATCAATCATATCTATTCCGATTATGCCACTGCCTATGTTGGAAGGCGTATTAAGAACGGCGCGCGCAACCTTAATCAAGCCCACGCCAAGCGCGTTTTTTATGGCATTTTTAGTAAAATATTCCATAATCGAAATAACTTTTTCAGGGCGGATACCCTCCAAATCCTTTGAAATCGCTTCAAATTTATTAGGTTTTACAGCAAAAAGTACGAATTCACTGTTTTCAGCAACAAATTTATTATCAGTCGTTGTACGTACGCCCAAATAATCGAGATTATCCAACTTATCTTCGTTTTCATCGCTTACGATTATCTTTTTTTCACGGATTAAGTCCGACAAAACGACTCCCCTTAAAATAGCGTTTGAAAAGAACGAACAACCGATAACGCCGAGTTTGAATTGCTTTTTCATAAATTTGCCTCCAAAACAGTTGACTAAATCTAAGTGATATACTATAATTTATTTGTTTTTAGGGGAGTAGCTCAACGGTAGAGTCGCGGTCTCCAAAACCGTCGGTTGCATGTTCGAATCGTGTCTCCCCTGCCATATAACCACCGGGTTTCGGTGGTTATTTTTTATTCAGAATTACGGAATTAACGCAATTATGTCACGCATAGTACTTTGTAAAACCAAAAAATCAGACTTTAACGTCACCTTTTTGACCCAAAATCGCCTTGTTTTGCTCTAAAATAGGCTTAACTTCGCTTTCAACAAATTCAACGGTCTGAGAAGGTGCCCTGCCGATAAACAGCTTAGGGTCAAGAATTTTATCAAGCGTGGAATGCACCGCTTTAAAGTCGTCGTCAGCCTTAATGAGCTCGATAAGGTTATTTTCCTTTCCTAATTCTTTAACGTTTCTTCCTGCCTGCATTGAAAGCACCCTTATCTTTTCGTGAAGCTCCTGCCTGTTCCCGCCGGCTTTTACACACTCCATCATAATGTTTTCGGTTGCCATAAACGGAAGCTCCGCCGTAATATGTTTTTCAATGACCTTTTCGTAAACGACAAGATTTTCCGAAACGTTCATATAGATATTAAGTATGCCGTCAAGCGCAAGAAATGCCTGAGCATTAACTATTCTTCTGTTTGCCGAGTCGTCCAACGTCCTTTCAAACCATTGAGTTCCCGCCGTTACAGCGCTGTTTACAGGAAGCGATATAACGAACCTTGCAAGCGAACCGATTCTTTCGCTGCGCATAGGGTTGCGCTTATACGCCATAGCCGAAGAACCTATCTGCGATTTTTCGAATGGTTCCTCTATTTCTTTCATATTTTGCAAAATGCGGATGTCGTTGGAAAATTTATACGCGCTTTGCGCAATTTGTGAAAGTACGCAAAGAACGTTATAATCAAATTTTCTGGGGTAGGTTTGCCCTGTTACGCCGTATACTTTATCGAATCCAAGCTTTGCAACCACCTTCTTTTCAAGCTCTTTAACCTTACTTTCATCACCGTTGAAAAGCTCCATAAAGCTTGCTTGCGTGCCCGTCGTACCCTTTACACCGCGCAACTTGAAGGAATTTTGCAGATTTATAAGGTTATGATAATCCAAAGTTAAATCCTGAAGCCAAAGCGTTGCTCGTTTGCCTACCGTGGTCAGCTGTGCCGGTTGCAAATGCGTAAATCCGAGCGCGGGAACGTCCTTGTACTTCAATGCGAAAGCCGCAAGCTTATCCATTACGTTTACGAGCTTAGCTTTAATAATTTCAAGCGCATCCCATAATATTATAAGCTCTGAATTGCAGTCAACATAGCAGCTAGTTGCACCTAAATGAATAATCGGCATAGCCGACTTTGCCTGTTCGCCAAACGCGTGAACATGCGCCATAACGTCGTGCCTTAACTTTCTTTCATAGCCCTCAGCCACTTCAAAGTTTATATCGTCGGCGTACTTTTTCATTTCGGCAACTTGCGCCTTGGTTATATTCAAGCCTAACTCCGTTTCGGCTTCGGCAAGCGTTATCCAAAGCCGTCTCCAAAGCTTAAAGCGCTTTTCGTCGGAGAAATTTTCCGACATTTCACGGCTTGCGTATCTTGTAATTAAAGGATTCTGATAAATTTCGTTATCCATAATGCTCCTTTTAAGATTTAACCGGTAACGGATAGTCGCCGCCGAAGGTTTCAACCGTAACCTTTTCCATCGTCTGGGCTTCGAGCGGTTTATCCTGCCAGTCGCATTTAACGGAGGCAATCTCGTCGACCACTTCCATACCTTCAATTACCTTACCGAATGCCGCGTACTGCCCGTCAAGATGAGAAGCGTTGCGGTGCATTATAAAGAACTGCGAACCAGCAGAATTGGGATTCATTGCGCGCGCCATGGAAATCACTCCGCGCGAATGCTTCAAATCGTTCTGTTTAAAACCGTTTAAAGCAAATTCCCCCTTTATCGAATATCCAGGTCCCCCCGTTCCTACGCCTTTGGGGTCGCCGCCCTGGATCATAAATCCCGCAATTACGCGATGAAAAATAATTCCGTCGTAAAAACCGTTTTTTACGAGTGAAATAAAGTTATTTACAGTATTAGGCGCTTTTTCAGGGTAAAGTTCAAGCTTAATCTCGCCGCCGTTTTGCATTTTAATGGTAACTACTGGATTTTGCATAATATTTCTCCTTTTACAAATCACTGAATTTTTCGACGAGGACGCCGGCTTCCTTAAAAAGAAGCATTGAAAAATCATCGGGATAACCTTCTTTATACACGACGCGGGAAATGCCCGAATTAATTATGATTTTCGCGCAGATTACGCAGGGTTGATGCGTACAATAAAGCGTACACCCCTCAACGCTACATCCTACCCTTGCCGCTTGAATTATCGCGTTCTGCTCCGCGTGAACGGCGTAGCACAGCTCGTGCATAGTGCCGCTGGCAATATTTTTATTCTTGCGCATACACTCTTTTTTATCAACGCAGCTTTTAATACCTTGAGGCGCACCGTTATATCCGGTGGCGATTATACGCTTGTTTTTTACGATAACCGCGCCGACATGCCTGTTATCTTGATAACAGCTTGACCACGTTCCGATAAGCTCGGTCATCTCCATAAATCTTTTGTCCCATTTATCCATACGACGATTTTACCATATTTTTCATTAAATTGCAATTTTTTGCTTTATAATGTTTAACTTTATTTTATAGAGTTTATAAAATATCTGTAACTAAAATGATTTAATTTTGGAGGATATTTTAATGACTATCAAACCTTTATTCGATAAAGTAGTCGTAGAAAATCTTAAAGCCGAAGAAAAGACCAAAAGCGGGCTTTATCTTACGTCGGCTGCACAGGAAAAACCTGCTACCTGCCTCGTCGTTGCAGTCGGTCCCGGCGGGCTAGTAGACGGGAAAGACGTAAAAATGCAGGTTAAGGTCGGCGATAAAGTTCTGCTTACAAAATACAGCGGAACGGAAGTTAAAGTTGACGAAAAAGAATACACGATAATTCGCCAAAGCGACATTTTGGCAATCGTTGAATAAGGAGTAAAGAAATATGGCTAAACAGATTAAATATGGCGACGAAGCCAGAAAATTACTTGAAAACGGCGTTAACATCGTTGCCGACACCGTAAAAATTACGTTAGGTCCTAAGGGCAGAAACGTTGTTTTAGATAAGAAGTTCGGCGCACCGCTTATTACCAACGACGGCGTGACCATCGCTAAGGAAATCGAACTTGAAGATCCCTTTGAAAATATGGGCGCACAGCTTGTTAAAGAAGTTTCCACGAAAACGAACGACGTTGCCGGCGACGGCACCACCACCGCCGTCGTTCTTGCACAGGCTATTGTTAAAGAAGGGCTTAAAAACCTCGCAGCAGGCGCAAACCCTATGATTTTGAAAAAAGGCATTGCCACTGCGGTCGATACAGCGGTTACCAAAGTTCAGTCCATTTCAAGACCAGTTGAAAGCAAGCTTGCGATTTCTCAAGTCGCTTCCATTTCCGCGGGTGACGAAAAGATAGGAGAACTCATAGCAAACGCTATGGAAATCGTCGGAAAGGACGGCGTTATCACGGTTGAAGAAGGCAAAACGATGAACACAGAGCTTTCCACCGTCGAGGGTATGCAGTTCGACAGAGGTTACGCCTCCGCCTACATGGTTACCAACACCGATAAAATGGAAGCTATACTTGATAATCCTTATATCCTTATTACCGACAAAAAGATATCCTCCTTACAGGAAATTTTACCCATAATCGAGCCCATCGCACAACAGGGCGCAAGACTTCTTATCATTGCCGAGGACGTTGAAGGCGACGCACTTGCAGCGCTTATAGTCAACAAGTTAAAGGGCGTTTTAAACTGCGTAGCAGTTAAAGCCCCCGGCTTCGGCGACAGAAGAAAGGCAATGCTTGAAGACATTGCAATTCTTACCGGCGGCACCGTAGTCTCTTCCGATTTAGGCTATGAATTTAAGGACGTGACTACCGATATGCTCGGCAGAGCGTCACAGGTCAAAGTTGACAAGGATAACACCACCATTATCGGCGGTTCGGGCGACGCTGACGGCATAAAAGCTCGCGTAAACTCGATTAAGGCGCAGATCTTGGAAACGTCCTCCGACTACGACAGAGAAAAATTGCAGGAAAGACTTGCAAAACTTGCGGGCGGCGTTGCGGTTATAAGCGTTGGCGCGGCTACCGAAGTGGAAATGAAGGAAAAGAAACTCCGCATAGACGACGCGCTTGCGGCAACCCGCGCGGCTGTTGAAGAAGGAATTGTTCCCGGAGGCGGTGTTGCGTTGCTCTCCGCCGTTCCTGAGCTTAAAAAACTTGTTGCAAGTCTGCACGGAGACGAAAAGACGGGCGTAGCTATCGTTTTGAAAGCGATTGAAGAGCCCATTCGCCAGATTGCAAAAAACGCAGGTTACGACGGTTCAGTCGTTGTAAACAGCATTTTACGTTCCAAAAACCCTAATTACGGCTTTGACGCATTACAAAACCGCTATACGGATATGATTGAAAGCGGAATTATCGACCCGACCAAGGTATCCCGTTCGGTCCTTCAGAACGCTGCTTCCGTTGCGGCAACCTTGCTTACGACTGAAAGCATCGTAACCGATATCCCCACCCCTCCCTCGGCAGCTCCTATGGGCGGTAACCCCGATATGGGCGGAATGTATTAATAAAGATTAAAAAATAAGCTTTGGGTTTAGCGTAATTCAAATAGAGAATTTTAGATAAATCTCAGGCGCAAGAAAATTAGGTGAGACGAATGCCCCACCTAATTTTCTTATTTTTTGCAGACGAGGCTTTTCGTAGCATAGTGATATTTGACTAACACTGTCAACCGCTTGTTTTTAGCTTTTAATATGGTATAATAACTGTACTATAAACAGTAATTTAGTGGAGTAAAAAGTGAACATTAAAACTTGGATTGAAAATAACCGAAAAGCAATAAAGATAATCAGTATGTCTGTTCTTTGCTTATTGGCTGTTTTGACTTTTGCCCTTATTCCTATAAATATCTTTTGCGCTAATTTCCCTGAATGGGTAACTGTTCTGTTGAGCATAATGTTTTGCGGCGGGTTAGTAGTTTACCTTATTTTTTTTAAAACGAAACTCGCTACAAAAATAATTCTGCCAATAATATTTGGACTTATAGCCATTATTTGTTCAATTTTGCCGTATATGATTCCATATTGGAATTCGTATGTTTTCAAAAGTTACAACGGCATAATATTGAATTATAATGAAGTTATTTCGTATAAAGCCGCCAAAGAGGATTTTAATGCACTTAAAAATCATCTTGAAAGAACGCACCCTATGTTTAAGAATGGATTAACGGAAGAAGTTAAAACGGCTTACAATGCTTCTTTGGAAAGGTTGAAAGACAAAGATAAAATTTCCGTTAACGATTTGCGGCGTGAAGTACAATCCGTTTTGCACCTTATGGGCGACGCGCACACTTCCACTTATAACAGCGGTTTCGGCGATACTTATCTAAAAGCAATCCCACAAAAGTATAGTCAAGATTACGATATAACCAAAATCAACGGCAAAACCGTAGAGCAAATTTATAAGGATGCCGAGCCTTACTACTGTTACGAAACAGAAGCGTGGATCGATATAGATTTAGGCAGTCTTGCAACTCTTGATTTCTTGGGCTATTCCGAGCCGTTTATATACGAATGGTCGAACGGTGAGAATATAATCGAAGAAACGTACACCGCAAATGATTTTGTGAGTTGGGATGAATTTGTGGAAATTCGCAACCAATACTACACGCCGAGCGAACCGAAAGACTTTGTGTATTACGATATTGACGAGCAAAAAAGCCTTGCCGTGCTTACTCTTACTCAATGCAATTACAACCAAACTTATATCGATTGTGTAAAGACAATGTTCACGGAAGTAAAACAAAAGAACATACAAAACGTAGCGGTTGACCTACGCGGAAACGGCGGCGGCAGTTCTATGGTGGGCAACGAGTTTATAAAGTATCTTCCCGTTGACAGCTACTATGACGGTCCTTATGATTGGCGTTGGGGCTTTTTGGAATTTCATAGCAACGTTAAAATCTCCAATAAACAGTATAAAAATTTACTGTTTAACGGAAATGTGTATATACTTACCGATTATGATTCTTTTTCGGCAGCTAAGGATTTTGCTATGCTGATACAGGATAATCGTTTGGGCAAAGTTGTAGGTGAACCGTCGGCGAACGCTGTAAACGGCTATGGCGAAGTAACATATTTCTATTTGCCGAATACGGGCTTGTATGTACAAATATCTACAAAAAAATGGTATAGAATAGACAGTACCAACACCGACGAATACGTTATGCCGGACTATCCTTGTGAAAGCAAAAACTGTTTTGATAAATTATTTGAAGTAATCGGAGTTAAATAAAATTCAGACACGACAGGACGATAAATTTCAATTTAACTAACTGAATTATATCTAAAAAACGCTCTCGACATTTTTTGTCTGAGAGCGTTTTTATCTCTATTGGAATTGTGCTTTATCACAAAGCATCTATTTTAAATTCTATTTAATCATACTGAGCGTACACAGTTTACCTTTAAGCATATAACCTATTTTTTCGTAACAGGCGTTTGAAGCAACGTAGTCAGCGTCCGTATAAAGCGCGGGAATGTAGCCCAAATCTTTCGCAATCTTAGTAACTTCGTAAACCAAATTCTCGGCATAGTGTTTTCTGCGGAACGACGGACGGGTAAAAACGAAGTTTATGCACGCCAAATCTCCGTCGGGAATAAATTTACAGCTTGCGACGTTATTACCTTGCGAGTCCTTCCAAAAATACGCATTCCCCGCGTTGATGAAAGCCTTTGCATCAATGCGATAACTTTCACGGCTCCTTATGTCCATTCCCAATTCTTTATGAAAAGAATCCATAACGTCAATCAACTCTTCCTCATCTTGTGCCGTGCAAAGGTAAATTGAACCGTCCGCAATTCGTATAGGCTTTACGGGCTTTTCACAATTATATGCGAACATTTTTAATGAAATTGCAAGCTTTTTGCCGTCAACGGCAGCTCTTTTTATAAGATATTCCGACAAATTATATTTTAGATTGAAACGGTATTCGCCGTTTAATAAGGAATTATCCACTAAAATTTGATAGATATTTTCCATTTCGGATCCGGTAGCGTCGTCGGGCGACCATATCCATACAGGAAACGGGTTATCCGAAAAACAAATAATCAGTTTTGTATGGTCGGTTAAAAGCAATTTACACTTCCCGCCCATAACCCGACGAAGCACTGAGAACGTATATTCGTCGTTTTTCAATATTTCATAATCTCTTTCGTCAACAAAACTATCCATAGCATCCTCTTAGTTGTTTATCTTTTTCAAAATCTTTTCCAAAGCGTATTTGCCGTGTTCATAGGTTAAACCGCCCTGAAAATAAACGATATACGGCGGTTTTACGGGTCCGTCGGCGGAAAGCTCGATACTTGCGCCCGAAACAAACGTACCTGCCGCCATAATAATTTTATCGTCGTAACCCGGCATATTCCAGGGTTCGCAAGTGACGTAGCTGTCTATGGGCGACGCATACTGCACTTCTCTTATGAAATTAACCATTTTGTCGGCGCAGTCAAATTCAATCGCGCGGGTAATGTCGTGGGGGACTTTATCAAGCGCAGGATAATTTTTGTAACCGAGCTCGCCCATAGCCTGCCCAATCAAAAGACTCGTTTTCAAAGCCTGCGCAACTGTGTGCGGCGCAAGGAAAAGCCCTTGATAGAAATTACGATAGCTCCCCTCATAAGAGCCGACTTCAAGCCCGATTGACGGCGCCGTAAGGCGTTTTCCTATTAAGTCGATATATTTCGACTTACCGCAGATGTAACCGCCAGTAGGCGCAAGCCCGCCGCCTGCGTTTTTTATAAGCGAGCCGACTATAATATCCACTCCAACATCCGTAGGCTCAGCCTTTTCAACGAACTCACCGTAACAGTTATCCACGAAAATACAGCCTTTAAAGCCCAATCTGCGGATAAATTTGCATGCTTCGCCTATTTCTTCGCAAGAAAACGCGTCCCTGAGCTCATATCCGCGCGAACGCTGAATATAAACCACTTTCACGTTTTTGATTTCTTTATACCGCTTTTCGGTTGCCGCAAAATCGATTTTGCCGTTTTTTAAGTCACAACACTCGAAATTTATCCCGAAATCCTTCAAAGAACCGTTATTTTTTCCGAAAATTACGCCCCTTAGCGTGTCGTAAGGCATACCGCTTATACAAAACAAGGTATCGCTTGGCCGAAGAAGCCCGAAAAGCGCAACCGTCAAAGCATGCGTTCCCGAAAGCATATGAGGAGAAACTATTCCGCTTTCGGCGCCGAAAGCTTTAGCGTACAGTTTTCCAAGGCAGTCCCTGCCCTCATCGTCATAGCCGTAGCCCGTCGTACCGTTAAAATGACGGGTAGCTATTTTATACTCTTCAAAAGCGTTTAAAACCTTAACCTGATTGTAATAAGCTACATCGTCTATGGATTTAAATTTATTTTTCAGCTTTCCCTCGCATTTTTCAATTAAGTTCATTTAAAATCTCCGCTACCTTTTCAGCCGTGGCGTCTTTAGGGTCAAGCCACATCAAATTGGGCATTTTTTTGAAAAAAGTAATCTGTCTTTTTGCATAATGGCGCGTATTTTTTTTAATTATGTCTGACATAGTACTTTGCAAATCACTATTATTGAGCCCGGAAACAACTTCTTTGTACCCAATCGCTTGCATACTTTGACAATTAATGTCAACTCCGTATTTTAAAAGCCTTTGTACTTCTTCAACAAGTCCTGCGTTAAACATTTCATCAACGCGGTTATCAATTCTATTATAAAGTTCTTCTCTCGGATAATTTATTGCAACTGCAAGAAATTCATATTTAGGAGTAAGTTCATCCGTCTGGGCGGATTTTTTATTTCCGCTTACCTCGTATATCTCCAAAGCCCGAATAACGCGTTTAGTGTCGTTGGGATGAAGTTTTTCCGCAGTTTCGGGGTCAACTTCCTTCAATCTTTTGAAAAGCATGTCTTTTCCATTCTTTTTTAAAAATTCCGCATATTTTTCTCTAATACTTTCGTCGGCAGCAGCATTCCCGTAACCGAAATCAAATAGCAAAGAATTTATATAAAATCCCGTACCGCCGCAAATTATCGGCATTTTGCCCTGTAAATGTAAACTTTCGAGCACTGGCAAAGCCATTTTGCTGTAATCGGATACGCTAAAGGACTCCGTCGGCTCAACGACGTCTATCATATGGTGCTTAACGCCGCGCATCTCCTCTTCGGAGGGCTTCGCCGTTCCGATTGTAAGTCCTTTATAAATAAGCTGGGAATCTGCTGAAATTATTTCAGTATTAAATTTTAACGCACAGTCTACCGCAAGTCGGGTTTTACCCGAAGCCGTAGGACCGCAGATAACGAGAACTTTTTGCGACATTAAACTATCCTTTTAAACATTTTCTCGATATCTTTTTTCTTAAGCGTTACGCAAACAGGTCTGCCGTGCGGACATTTTAAACCCATATTGCCGTCAAGAAGTTTAAAAAGCGCGTCAATTTCGCCTTCGGTAAGCTGCATTCCGCCCTTTATCGCGTGTTTACACGCCGTCATAGCGATTTTATCCTTTAAAACGTCCTCTATCTTTATTTCTTTCAGCCCGTCGACTTCGGCAAGAATATCGTCAAAAAATTCTTTTATATTGATATCTTGCAAATCAACTGGAACCTCGTCAATTCTGAAGGATTCAAACCCGAACGGCGCAATCCCGAAACCCATAGTCCTTAAAAGCGGCTGTTTTTCTTCTAAAAAACGAGCTTCGGCGGGATTAGCCGTAAATATATACGGTACGAGCAACGCTTGCCTTGCAATGTCTCTTTTAGCTAGCTTTTCCCTCAATCTGTCGTATATCAATCTTTCGTGTGCCGCGTGTTGGTCAATAATGTAGACGGTGTCAGTCACTTCATATATTAAATAAGTATTGAAAAGATTGCCTTTATACTTGCAGGAAACGTAATCAATCTTTTGCTGTTCTTCCTTTTTCTTATTAAATAACCGGCTTTCAACCTCGTAAGCGGCAATATTTCCGTTTAAGCTAGGCGGCATAGTGTCGTCGGTAACGCACATAGTATTGCTTTGTTGTTTAGGGATAAGCTCAGAAAGCGAAATATCCTTCAACGGGTCAAAATAACTAACGTTTTGCGGCTCTTGATTTAATTTGCTTTGCTCAATGTGTGACGTTGCGGCAATTTCAATTCCCGCAGCCTTTATATCATCTTCAACTGAGCTTGATTTATCGTATTTCTGTAAAATCTTAGCTAAATCTTCACTACTTTCAGCTTGTTGACAGTAAATCTTATTTTCGTTTCCATTGCCATCCGTTTCAGACTTGATTTCAGGCAACCGCGTCTCGTTCAATACGAAGTCCGCCGCCCGCGCAGTTCCGTCGAGCACGGAAGAAACGACAGAATAAACAGTCTTGAAAATAAATTTATTATCGATAAAACGCACGTCAGCCTTGCTGGGGTGTACGTTAACGTCAACTATATCCGACGGAACGTCAACGTTTAAAACATAAAACGGGAACTGACGCTTCATCATATAGCTTGAGTAAGCTTGATTAATTGCCATTGCAATAGTATTGTTAACGATATATCTTCCGTTTAAAAATGTGCTTTGATAGGTTCTGTTCGGTTTAAAAAAATTTTGGTTGCCTATAAATCCGTAAATTCTAACTCCGTTCTTTTCTGCTTCGATTTTAAAACACTGAGACAAAACTTTAGCGCCGTAGACCTGCGCAACCGCCTCGTCAAGTCCGCCGCCGAATGAATTTAACGTGAGTTTTCCGTCAACGTAATATTTAAAAGAAACCGAAGGCTTACTGAGAATATAGCGCGTGATAAAATTGGTAACATCCGCCTCTTCTTTTTTTTCGTCTTTTAAAAATTTTGCCCTTACAGGCGTATTGAAAAAGAGATTATTAACTGTAATGACCGAGCCTTTTCCCAAAGATGCAGGCAGAATTTCACCGATTTGCCCCCCGTTGCAGGCGATTTTATACGCAGGGTTGCCGTCCGTAACCGAAATTATCTCGACTTTTGCAACCGAGGAAATGCTTGCAAGCGCTTCACCCCTGAACCCCAACGTAAGAATATTATCCAGGTCCTCCACGTTAGCTATTTTACTCGTTGCATGAGGAAGAAAAGCCGACTTTAAATCGTCACGGGCAATTCCCGAACCGTTATCGACGACTTTAATTAACTGCTTTCCGCCGTTTTCAATATAGATTTCAATATCCGTTGCGCCTGCATCTAAACTGTTTTCGACAAGCTCTTTCACTGCGGAATATGGTCTGTCCACGACCTCTCCCGCTGCAATACGGTTATAAACGCTTTGGTCTAAAATATTTATCTTACTCATTTCTTCACCTTTTCGACAAGGTCGCTTACAAGCATAAATGCTTGCATAGGCGAAAGATTGTTCAAGTCTACGTCTTTTAAAATGTTTTCCACTTCGGAAGGCTCGACAGCAGATTCTTCAACCTCTTCGATCCGCGTTCTGTCGCCGCTTTCTACGATTTTTAAAATCTGCTTAGCCCTTTCCGTTACCTTTGCTGGCACGCCGGCAAGCGACGCAACTTCTATTCCGAAGCTACGGTTTGCGCCGCCGCGCATAATTTTACGCAAGAAAACGATACTTCCGTTTATTTCTCTTACGGCTATTTTGTAATTTTTGATACCGACTATAGTATTTTCAAGTTCAGTAAGCTCGTGATAGTGAGTTGCGAACATCGTACGTGCACCGACATTTTCGGTAAGATATTCAATTACCGACCAAGCTATGCTTAGTCCGTCGTACGTGGACGTGCCTCTTCCGACCTCGTCAAGTATTAAAAGACTGTTTTTAGTTGCGTTTTGTATAATAGAGGCAACTTCAATCATCTCTACCATAAACGTGCTTTGGTCGGAAATTAAGTTGTCGCTTGCCCCAACGCGGGTAAATACCCTGTCGGTAAGCGGAATTTGAGCCGACTTTGCAGGTACGAAGCTCCCCAAATGCGCCATAATAGTTATAATCGCAGTCTGGCGCATATAAGTGCTTTTACCCGCCATATTCGGACCCGTTATAATCATCGTTCTGTTTTCACCACTGTCTAAAAGCGTATCGTTCGGGATAAATTTATCCTTTGAAATAATCTCAACGACGGGATGTCTTCCGTCTTTTATAATAAGCGGTTGACTGCTTTCGACCATATTCGGACGAACGTATCTGTTTGTCTTTGCAACTTCCGCAAACGAAACAAGCAAATCCAAAAGCGCTATCGCTGCGGAAATTTTCTTAATCTTTTCTATATATTCTAAAAGAACGGATTTTATCTGCTCGTATAATTCGATTTCAAGTTTCGAAACCAATTCTCCGCACGTGAGAATTTTTTCTTCAAGCGTTTTAAGCTCGTCGGTAGTAAATCTCTCCGCATTTGCAAGCGTCTGTCTGCGCTGGTAGTTCAATGGCACTTTGTCTATCATTGACTTCGTTACTTCGATATAATACCCGAAAACACGGTTATAGTTAATTCTTAAATTCTTTATGCCAGTGGCTTCGCGCTCCCTTAATTCCATCTGTCCGACTAAGCTTGAACCGTTTTCAACGATATTTCTCAGTTCGTCAAGACGCGCGTTATATCCTTTCTTTATGTATTTGACTTCTCTCAAGCTTGTAGGCGGTGTATCGTCAATAGCGTTTTCAAGAAGCGTCGTAACTGCTGAAAGATCAATAAGCCCGTCCGCAACGTTATTCAAAATTTTAGAATTGAACCCGGACAAGCTGAACTTAACGTTCGGAACCACCGAAAGAGAGCTTGCAAGGGCAAGACAGTCTCTGGGCGTGACCGTTCCGTTCGCAATTTTGCCGGAAATCCTTTCTATATCTTTAATCTCTTTCAATAAATCAATGATTCCGAGTCTTGCAACGGAAGCGTCAAACAGCTCCTGAACGCCGTCGAGACGATAGTCTATTTCTTCTTTTTGGAAGAACGGATACAGTATGCTGTTATTTAAAAATCTTGCGCCCATAGGGGTTTTGGTCTTGTCCAAAATCCATAGAAGAGAACCGAATTTGCTACCTTCGTTCAGCGTTTTAATAATTTCAAGATTTCTTAGCGCTGTCGGATCAAGCTGCATATACTTTTCACTCAAAACGTACGACACGCCCGTTATATTTTTAAGTGCGTGCTTTTGAGTGTCTTTTAAATACTCGATGAGTGCGCCTGCGGCGGATACCGCTGTCTTCTTGTCAGAAATCGAATATATCGAAAGCGTTTGCGTATGAAATTGCTCTAAAAGCGTCCTTTCCGCCGTCACATGCCCAAACGCCCATGCGGGATAGCTTGAAAATTTAGGGATTATGCCTCGCGATATCTCCGGCAAATCTTTGACGGCAAACAACATTTCATCGTTGGATATTACTTCCTTAACATCTAAAACGGTCATTTGCGCTATGCATTTTTTTATGCAATCCGAACCGTAGAACTCGGTTGCCGAAAGCTCGCCCGTTGTAACGTCAGCCCAAGCGATTGCAGCGGTATTGCCTTCTTTACACGCACAGCATATGAAATTGTTCGTCTTCTCGTTTAAACTTTCGCTTGAAAGAGTCCCCGCTGTAACTACGCGAACAACGTCGCGCGCAACCATTCCTTTGGCTTTTGAAGCGTCCTCAAGCTGTTCGCATATGGCGACCCTTTCCCCGCACTGCACGAGCTTGGTTATATACGCGTCAACGGCGTGATAAGGTACGCCGCACATGGGCGCCCGCTTTTCAAGTCCGCAATCCCTGCCTGTAAGCGTCAAATCAAGAAGCTCCGAAGCCTTTACCGCATCGTCGAAAAACATCTCGTAAAAGTCGCCAAGTCTGTAAAATATAAGGCAGTCAGGATACTTTTCCTTAACGGTAAAGTAGTGCTGCATCATCTTTGAAAGTGCCATAAATAATCCTTTGTAAATTAACTTTAAACTTTATCGCCGTATAGTGCAATTCCGTTTGCTTCTTTTATTTTTAACGTAATGAATTCACCGATATCGTTCTTATTGGATGCAAAATAAGCCATTCTGCCGTATTCGTCTCTACCCTGATATAGACCTTTCTTTTTATCGAAGTCCTCACAAAGAATTTCTACGGTTTTACCGACGTACAGCGCCGACTGTGAACGCGTCTGCGCGTTTACAAGTTCTATAAGCCGCATTATACGCGCTTTGGAAACCTCTTCGGGGATTTGCCCATCCATTTTTGCGGCGACGGTGCCCTCACGCTTGGAATACACGTACGTAAACGCTGAAGAATATCCTACCTTCTCTACAAGGCGCATTGTGTCCTCGAAGTCCGAATCGCTCTCGTTCGGGAATCCCACGATAAGGTCGGTTGTAAGCGTACAGTCCGGAACGTATTGCCTTAATACGTCAACTTTTTTCAGATAATCCTCTACCGTATATTTCCTGTTCATTGCCTTTAATACGGCGTTAGAGCCGCTTTGCACTGGTAAATGAACAACGTTACAGATTTTAGGACTTTCGGCGATAACTTTTGCTAACTCTTCTGAAAAGTCCTTAGGGTGACTTGTCATAAAGCGAAGCCTGAACTTGCCGTCTATCGCAGCAATGCGACGTAAAAGCTCGGGGAAGGAAATGTCGTCGGTATTGTTAGCGTATGAATTGACGTTCTGTCCTAATAAAGTGATTTCTTTATATCCTAAGGATATAAGCTCTTCCGCTTCTTTAATTATGTTTTCAGAACGGCGGCTTCTTTCTCTGCCGCGTACATAGGGAACTATACAATAACTGCAAAAGTTATTACATCCGTACGTTATATTTATCCAGGCATTAGGATAGCTCGTTCTTAACGGCTTTTCATCCTCGGAAATAGCTCCTTCGCTTTCTTCAACCTCAATTACAGCTTTCTTCTGCTTTTGTTTTTTCAAAATCAAATATTTCAGCTTATTAAGGTTGTGCGTTCCGAAAATTATATCCACGTACGGAAACTTTTCGTGCAACACGCCTGCCTTACCTAATTGCTGGGTAAGGCACCCCCCAACGGCAATAATCATTTCTTTTTTGTTTCTTTTTAGCTTCTTCAGCATTCCGATATTGCCGAAAGCGTGATTTTCCGCGTTTTCCCTTATGCAACAGGTATTGAAAACCGCTACGTCCGCGTCTTCGATATTTTCACTGCTTTCATAGCCTAATTCGGATAAAATACCGGCTATCTTCTCTGATTCGTGTACGTTCATCTGGCAGCCGTACGTTGTTATGTGATAAAACTTAGCCATACATATACAATTATATAATTTTATAGGAAATTTTTCAATAAAATTTGCAACAATTTATTAATTTTATCAATACTAATTGCAATGACTAAGTTTTTAAAAATATTGCTTATTATGTTACTGAGTATGGCAGTCGTAGTCCTATCTCTGTTTTTAACCTATCTGATTATCACCAAAGACGCTAAATTGGACGAGAGCAAGCTTATTCGCCCCAACCAAAGCATAATAATTTGCGACGACGAAGGCAACGAAGTGATAAGCGCGTCCACGGCAAACAAGCATAAAAGCGTTGAGATAGAAAACCTGTCGAAAAACACGGTAAACGCATTTATCGCAAGCGAAGACAGAACCTTTTTCAGTCACAACGGCTTGAATTACAAACGGATGATTAAGGCGTTTTATAAAAACGTCGTATCCCGCTCGTTCAAAGAAGGCGCGTCAACGATAAGTCAACAGCTTATAAAAAATACTCATTTATCCAACGACAAGACGATAAAAAGAAAACTGAACGAAATCCGCCTTACGAAACAGCTTGAAAGGGTTTATTCCAAGGAAGAAATACTTGAAATGTACCTAAACACGATATATTTCGGGCATAATTGTTATGGATTACAGAGCGCGGCGGAATTTTATTTTGACAAAAAAGCCGAAGACTTATCGCTAACCGAAAGCGCAACTTTAGTCGGACTTTTAACGTCGCCTAACAATTTTTCACCTTTTAAAAACCCCGAAAAGAGTTTGAATAAGCGAAATACGGTATTAAAATCAATGTTTGATTGCGGTTTCATAAGTCAAAACGAGTACGAAACTGCAGTAAAAATGCCCTTAAACGCCGTTCAGACACTAAATTCCGGGAAAAGCTCTTCATATATTCACGCAGTTTTCGACGAGCTTGAAACGCTTGATCTGAACGTATACAACCTTACAGAAGGCTGCAAAATAAAAACTTATCTAAAACCCGACTTGCAAAATTCTATAGAAGAAATGCAATTCGATACGGACAATGCCATCATCGTAACCTCTTTGCAGGGCGGCGTAAACGCTTTTAAATCTACCGTAGGAGACGCTAAACGCCAACCCGGATCGACGATCAAACCCGCGCTCGTATACGCCCCCGCCATTGAGGAACAGTTAATAAGTCCTTTTACGCGAATTCTTGACGAAAAGGTCGATTTCGGCGGTTATTCTCCCGAAAATTACGATAAAAAATACCATGGATACGTTACTGTGAGCGACAGTTTAAAATACAGCTATAACGTCCCAGCAGTAAAAACGTTGAACGCTTTGACCATAGAGAAAGCTGAAAAATATCTAACGCGAATGAATATTTCGCTGGAAAACGATGAAAAAAACCTATCCTTAGCACTTGGCGGTATGAAATACGGGCTTAGTCTTAAAGAAATTGCAGACAGATACTCGGTTTTTCCAAACGGCGGAACTTACACTCCTTCCCGATACATTAAGGCAATTGTTGCCAAAGACGGGAAAACGCTATATAGAGCGGAAGAAATTAAGAACGGCGTATTTTCCAAAGGAACTTGCTCACTTATGAACGAAATGCTGATTTCAACATCCAAAAGCGGAACAGCAAAAAAACTTGCGTGCTTTAAATACGACGTGGCGACGAAAACGGGAACCTGCGGCAATGAAGAAGGCAATACCGACGCTTATGCAATAAGCTACACTTCCGAACACTGTATCGGCGTTTGGTTAGGCGATAAGGATAATAAAAGGCTTAAAATTACAGGCGGCGGAAATTGTTGCAGCTATGTAAGCTCAATACTTAACAAGCTTTATTCTGATAAAATGCCGCAAAATTTGAACGTTTCAAGCGGTACTAACACCGTTAAAATTGACGCAGAAGACTACTATAACGATAACAAAATTAGACTTGCCGACAGCATCTCCCCCAAACTGAATATTTTGGAGGTCAAAGTCTTATGCGGCAACGAGCCGAAAGAGCAAAGCACAAAATTTTCTTGTCCGACTATCACAGCGCCATCGATTTGTGTCAAAAACGGCGAAGTAAATATTGAATTATGTCAGACAAAGTACTATGCATATTTGATAAAACGCCACTCAAATAAAAATTCTGACATAATTTATGACGGAAAATGGCAAAACTGCATAAAGGACGAGCCCAGCGACGGTTCATACGTTTACAGCGTTACGCCGTATTATTTTGACGGTGAAAACAAAATTTACGGCAAGGAAATTTCCTTGCCGCCCATAAGTATTAATAAAAATAACTCTTCACCGCAGGTAAAAATCCCCGACATCGCCAAGGATAACTGGTATGATTTATAAGGATACTACCTCCAATGTTGCAACCGCGTCTTCTATAAGTTTTTCAACGTCAAGTTTTTTCTCTTCATCTAAAATGCTTTCAATTGATGGCTTTATAACGGGATGTTTAGGCAAAAATACCGTGCAGCAATCTTCGTAAGGCTGAATTGAAATATCGTAAGCGCCCATATATCTGCTGCGTTCGATAATTTCTTCCTTATCAAATCCACATAACGGTCTCAATACGGGAAGATATTTTACAACGCTGTTTGAGGACGTAATGCCCTCCACTGTCTGACTTGCAACTTGACCTAAGCTTTCACCCGTAATAAGACACTGTGCGCCGCATTTTTTTGCAACGATTTCGGCAATTCTCATCATAAACCTTCTTAAAAGCGTTACCATATACTCACCGTTGCACTTTTTATGAATCTCCTCCTGAATATGCGTAACAGAAACTATATTAAGTTTCGTCCCGCAAGTATAATCCGAAAGTACTTTTGCAAGCTCTACAACCTTATCACGCGCTTGCATATTCGTGTACGGATAGCTGTGAAAGTGAATGCAATTTATCTGCATACCGCGCTTTGCTATCATATGTCCCGCCACAGGGCTGTCAATTCCGCCTGATATCAGAAGCAAACCTTTGCCCGAACTGCCTACCGGCATACCGCCGGCACCCTTAAAAAACTCGTTAAATACGAGCGTGGTACCATTTTCGCGTACGTCGATATTTATTACGAATTGCGGATTATGCACGTCAACCGATAAGTTTTTAAACTTATTTAAAAGCCTTCCTCCGATTTCGGCGCTTATTTGCAACGAATTCAACGGGAAGGCTTTATCCGCCCTGTGCGTTTCAACCTTAAAACTGCCGTTGTCAAGACAAACCTCTTCCGCCGCCTTATAAATTGCATTCATATCCGAATCCACTTTCAACGCTACCGAAAACGAATGAATGCCAAATACCTTTTTAAGGCGCGAAATTATTTCGTCTACATCAAATCCGTCAAAATTTTCTACGAGATATCTTCCGCTTTGGCGTTTTAATTCGTGCTTAAGCCCTTTTAAAGATTTTTCAATATTAGTGATTAAAACGCGTTCAAAATAACCGCGGTTTTTGCCTTTTAAATGTAGTTCAGAATACCTTATAATTATTACTTTTTCCATAGTTACGTCATCACCGCCTTTCTGTTTGTAACGATTTCATTGAGAATTTTTGCAGCTTCAACGACTTCTTCTTTCGTCGTTTCTGCCGAAAAGCTAAGTCTTAAAACGCCGCCCGCCAAGCTTTCGCTAACCCCGCAGGCAAGAATCGTACGTGAATACCTATTCTTTTCGTTGGACGAACACGCCGAACCAGTGCCTATAATAAGCCCCCTATCGTCCGCTTCGTGTAAAATGGTTTCCCCGCGCAAGCCGTCTGCAGCAACACATAGAATGTACGGTGAACAGTTTTCACCAGATATCTTCGTAAAAAGAGATTTATCGAGCTTGTCCCAAAGAAGTTCATGCAAGACCCGAACGTGATTATAATTTTCTTTGATTTTATTGTATTTTTTAACTGCGGCGAACTCAAAATCCTTAATTCCAAATACGTTTTCAGTACCGCTTCGTACACCTTTTTCCTGACCGCCGCCGAAAATCAAGGGCTTAATAACTATGTTTTTACGCTTAATTAGAGCCCCACACCCCTTAATTCCGCCTATTTTATGCGCGCTTATCGAATAAAAATCAATATCATTAGTTAGTTTAAACGGAATTTTACCGAACGCCTGAACGCCGTCGGAATGAAAATGCGTAAATTTATTTTTTGCTTTTACGGCCCTGGCAACTGCCGCAATATCGTTTATTGCCCCCGTTTCATTGCCCACGTGAATTACGGATACGAGCGACGTTTTGCCGTCAACTAAGTTTAAAAGGCTGCTGACGTTTACGCTTCCGTTCGCGTTAAGTTCTGCAAATCTCACTTCAACACCGCGCTGTTTCAACTCATTTGCTGCGGAAAAAATTGCGGAATGCTCGCCGGAAGTAGTAACTACGTTGCCCCTTCTCCCTGCGCCAAACAATGCGGTATTATCGGATTCGGTGCCGCAAGAAGTAAAAATCAACTCAAAATTTTCTTTATTCGCTATAAAAGAAAGGATATCTTCTCTTGCCGCTCTTATTTCACATTGCAAATTATATCCCCCTTTATAAAGCGCTGAGGGATTGAAAAATTCACCGTATAAATATTTTTCGGCCCGGCTTAAACACTCTTCGTCGGGTTTAGTCGTCGCCGC
Source organism: uncultured Christensenella sp. (assembly GCA_910583855.1). Lineage (GTDB taxonomy): Bacteria > Bacillota > Clostridia > Christensenellales > Borkfalkiaceae > Coproplasma. The sequence goes on along the minus strand of CAJTYL010000003.1, from coordinate 114,386 downwards.
GTTGTCTAAATAAATCATTATATTTCAATAGTTCCTTCAAAAGACTGTCTAACCACACCGTCAAGCTCCACGTCACCGCCAAAATCATACTTAACGAACAAGTCGCCGCCCTTTAGTTTTGCGGTTATAATTTCTCCGTAAGCACAGTTACCGTTTGCCACAGATGCAACTGCCGCCGCGGCGGCGGCAGTTCCGCAAGACCACGTTTCACCGTTACCCTTTTCCCAAACGCGCATTTTTAACGTAACGCGGTTAATCACCCGCACACACTCTACGAACATTCCGTTGTGGAAAGCGTCACTCTCAGTCAGTTGCTGACCAAGCGCGTCAATATCTATATCTTCAATTTTATCGGTAGCAATAACGCAATGCGGGTTTCCAACATTTACAAACGTTGCAGTATATTTTTTACCGTTAAAATTAACAGTTTTATCGGTATCAACGGCGGGTTGTCCTAAATTTACCGATACCGAACTTGCTTTTCCGTTAAAGGAATTTACGGAAAGCTCGTGTAATCCGGCACAGCTCTCAAGCTTAAGTTTCTCCCCCGCAAATCCGTTGTCAAACAGGAATTTAGCCACACACCTTAAAGGGTTTGCAGCAAGTCCGGCGTCACCGCCGTCACTGTTAAAGATGCGCACCTTTGCATCTGCATTTTCCGATTTTTCAATCAGCACAACTCCGTCTGCGCCTATTGCGTAATGCCTGTCTGAAAAGTTGATTGCAAGGCTTTCAGGGCAAGTAATACCCCCGTCAAAGTTATTGAATAGAATATAATCGTTGCCGGCCGAGTGCATTTTGCTGAAATTCAACTTCAACTTAGACTTTCTTAAATTATTAATGTCAACAAGTTCGGTATTAAATTCGTTATAGCGTCCGGCAATAACATCCGCTAAGGCGTTGGCAGTATCAAGCGACGTCAGTACAGTTATTCCCTTCAAAATTGCATGGTGATGCAAACTTATATAGTTTGAAATAGATTCAACGTCGGTTTTACCCGTATAAACTACATAATCAACTTTACCTTCGTCCATAAGTTTGAATATTTCTTCATTTGAAGAAAGCCTTGCAACGTCGTTGCATTCAAGCCCAAGGCTTCGGATAACGTTTGCCGTACCATTGGTTGCATACAACTCAAGTCCCAGATCCGCAAACTTTTTGACGATATTTATTATTTCAGGCTTATCCTGATCGTTTATAGTGAAATAAATACCTGCTTTTCTGTGCTTTGAGGGGTGTCTCATATTAAAACCGGCGGACACCAAACCTTTAAAAAGCGCTTCTTCAATCGTCTTACCTATACCGAGGACTTCACCCGTAGATTTCATTTCGGGTCCAAGCTGTGAGTTTACGTCGTTCAGCTTCTCGAATGAGAACACGGGGACTTTAACGGCAACGTATGGTGAATTAGGGTATAATCCTATGCCATAACCAAGCCGTTTAAGTTTAGCGCCAGTTAAAATTTTGGTTGCCAAATCAACCATAGGCACGCCCGTTACTTTGGAGATATACGGAATCGTTCTTGACGCTCTCGGATTGACTTCGATAACGTAAAGCTCGTTACGGTAAATAAGATACTGAATATTTATAAGCCCCTTCGTCTTTAACGAAATAGCAAGCTTCGTTGAAATATCAACCACCTTTTTTAACATGGCGTCGCTTAAATTGTACGGAGGATAGACCGCTATAGAGTCGCCGCTGTGAACGCCCGCTCTTTCAATATGTTGCATAATTCCTGGAATGAGCACGTCAACGCCGTCCGAAATTGCGTCAACTTCAAGCTCCGTACCCATAAGATATTTATCGCAAAGCACGGGATTTTCTATCTTTTGCGCCAAAATCACGTCCATGTAGCGCTCTATATCGTTCTGCGTGAAAGCAATCGTCATATTTTGCCCGCCTATTACGTAAGACGGGCGCAGAAGCACGGGATAGCCGAGCGTTTCCGCAGCGGCAACCGCTTCGTCCTTACTCATTACGGTAAGCCCCTTGGGACGAGCAATTTCAAATTGCTCTAAAAGAGCGTCAAAACGTTCCCTGTCTTCGGCAAGGTCCACGCTGTCCGCTGTTGTCCCGAGTATGCGGATGCCCTTTTTATCCAAATAACTGCAAAGCCTTATCGCCGTCTGTCCGCCGAAAGTGATTACTGCGCCATAAGGCTTTTCAATATCGATAACGTTCTGTACGTCCTCAGGGGTCAAGGCTTCAAAATAGAGCCTGTCCGCCGTATCAAAGTCCGTTGAAACGGTTTCTGGATTATTGTTTATAATTACGACTTCATAGCCGAGGCGTTTCAACGCCCATACGCAGTGAACTGAAGAATAATCGAATTCGATACCCTGTCCTATTCTTATCGGACCCGAACCGACAACTATAATTCTCTTTTTCTTACTGTTTAAAACGAACGGTTTAGCCTCGTCGTGCTCCTTTTCGTCGTAAGTCGAATAGAAATACGGCGTCTGTGCAGAAAATTCCGCGCCGCACGTGTCAACCATTTTAAAAACTGCGTTTCTGTGTGCAGGCAACTTATTTCCTGAAATTCTTGCTAGGGCTTTATCCGGATAACCCAGTTTTTTACCGCGAAAATACTGTTCACGGCTAATAACTTTGCCTTCGATTTCACGTTCAAAATTTGCAAGATTCTTAAGTTTGTTTAAAAACCATCCGTCAATTTTGGTTATACTGAAAATTTCATCAACGCCGACCCCGCGCTTAATTGCCTCATATACGACGAAAAGCCGTTCATCGGTAATTTCGTGCAATTTAGCCTTAATTTCCTCATCCGAACAACCTGTCATTTTAGGCAAATTAAGGGTATCGGCTGAAATTTCCGCACCCCTCACCGCTTTCATTATAGCCGTTTCGAAGTTTGTGCCAATTGCCATAACTTCACCCGTTGCCTTCATACGGGTACCGAGATTTCTTTGAGCGTACAAAAACTTGTCAAACGGCCATTTGGGAAGCTTAACCACAACGTAGTCAAGCGTGGGTTCAAAGCAAGCGTACGTTTTCCCCGTAACGTCGTTTTTAATTTCGTCAAGCGTATAGCCGAGGGCTATCTTAGTTGCTACTTTTGCTATAGGATAACCCGTTGCTTTTGACGCAAGCGCAGAAGAACGCGAAACTCTGGGGTTTACTTCAATTACCGAATATTCAAAAGAATCGGGGTTTAAAGCAAACTGACAGTTACAGCCTCCTTCTATTTTCAGCTCGGTTATTATATTTAACGACGCCGTTCTCAGCATCTGATATTCTTTATCCGATAAAGTTACGGCAGGCGCTATAACTATGGAATCCCCCGTGTGGACGCCGACGGGATCAAAGTTTTCCATAGAGCAAACCGTCAAAACGTTGCCCGCGCCGTCGCGCAAAACTTCAAACTCAATCTCTTTCCACCCGCCGATATATTTTTCAATGAGAACTTGCGTTATGGGTGAAAGCATAAGCCCGTTGTGGGATATAAGCTTTAACTCCTCCTCATCGTGAGCAACGCCGCCGCCTGCGCCGCCAAGCGTATACGCAGGGCGGACTATCACGGGATAACCGATTTTCTTAGCTATATCAAGGCATTCGTTAACCGTATAAGCTATGTCGGAAGGCACGACGGGCTGGTTTATCTTCTGCATCGTTTCCTTGAAAAGCTCCCTATCCTCCGCGCGGTCGATAGAGTCTAAATTAACGCCGATAAGCTTGACTCCGTGTTCGTCCAAAAAGCCGCATTTAGCAAGCTGGCAACCGAGCGTAAGACCCGTCTGCCCTCCGAGCGATGCAAGCAAGCTGTCGGGTTTTTCCTTAATTATAATTCTTTTTAAAGTATCGACGGTCAAAGGTTCAAGATAAATTTCATCGGCAAAAGCCTTGTCCGTCATAATCGTTGCGGGATTGGAATTGCAAAGAACGACGTTCACGCCCGAATCTTTCAAAACGCGGCAAGCCTGCGCGCCCGCGTAGTCGAACTCTGCCGCCTGACCGATAACGATTGGACCCGAGCCTATAACGAGGACTTTTTTAATATCTTCTCTCTTAGGCATTGAACTTCCCCTCCTTCATATTCCTTATAAACTTATCGAATAGGAATGCTGCGTCCTGAGGTCCGCCGCAAGCTTCGGGGTGGAACTGCACGGTATACGCATTTAGCTTGGGATAGTCAAACCCTTCGCAAGTGCCGTCGTTGGCGTTAACGTAGCTTAAAACGCCCACGCCCGCAAGGCTTTCGGAAATTACTTCGTAACCGTGGTTCTGGCTTGAAATATATACTCTGCCGGTAGCAAGGTCTTTTACGGGCTGATTTGCACCACGGTGTCCGTACTTCATTTTCTTGGTTTTACCGCCCTTTGCAAGCGCGAAAAGCTGATGTCCAAGGCAAATTCCGAATATGGGAAGCTTCCCCGCAAGTTTTTTGATGTTTTCTATAATTTCCGTATTTTCCGCAGGGTCGCCGGGACCGTTGGTTAACATAAGCCCGTCGGGATTAAGCGCAAGAATTTGTTCTGCTGTATAAAACGACGGCACTTTTATGCAATGACACCCCCGCTTTTCAAGCTCACGCGAGATATTATCCTTTGCGCCGAAATCCCAAATAACGACCTTGGGTCCGTTAAGGTTTCCGCTTTCAACTATTTCGTCACACGTCACGGCTTTAACCGCGTCTTTTAGGATATAACTTTTCACTTCGCTCAAATCGTCCAAGGGCTTTGAAGTGATAGCGGCGTTCATCACGCCCGCTTCGCGAACGATTTTCGTGAGCTCGCGCGTGTCTATTCCGTAGAGTCCTACTATATTATTTTCTTTAAGGTAAGTATCAAGTCGTCCCTCGCTTCTGAAATTTGAAGGCTCGTCGCATTTTTCCCTAACAATATAAGCAGAAACCCAAGGCTTTTTACTTTCACAGTCCGATGAAATCATACCGTAATTGCCGATAAGTGGAAAAGTCTGCGTTACTATCTGACCGTAATAACTTGGGTCTGTCAGAGTTTCAATATAGCCCGTCATTCCCGTAGTGAATACAAGTTCTCCTATAATATCGCCGTCTGCGCCAAACCTGTTACCTACGAACCGTTTGCCATTTTGTAAAATTAAATACGCCTTACCGTTTTTCATAAGCTACCTTGTAAGTTTAAAATTTAAAATAAAGACTGATTTAAAAAATAAATCAGTCAGCAATAGAAACAAAAATATTTAAACGATTTTCTGCGGCGTTAAAAATCAAACCGCCGTTAAAATGAATTTCATTGAAGCTTAAGTTTTCGTTCAAAGTATCTATAGTATTCATCTAAAAACCGTAACCTTAAAAATTATATAACATAGCTAATTCCAAGTCAAGTAATTAATATAATCTTGTAAGAAAATCGTAACCGCGTAAATCCTTCTTTACTCTTTTGTAATCCGGAGCCCATACTTCTACGAGTTTCCAGAACTTATCGGAATGGTTGTGCTGCAGGGTGTGGCACAACTCGTGTACTATTATATAATATTGGATATGGTCGGGCAACATAAAAATTCTGTAATTGAAAGAAATATTGTTTCCCCCGTCGCATGAGCCCCAACGGCTTTTAAAGCTTTTAATCTGTACCCCGTTGAATTGCAGTCCGCTTTGCACGGAAATTGCGTTCAATCGTTTCTTAAAGTTTTCCGCAAAACGATATGTATACAGCTTTTTAAGGTCTTTCAACGATTTAACGAAAACGCCGCTTCCCGTTATTTCTTGCCTTTTGCAACCCGTACATAGCGGAAGTTTTTGCCCGTTTACAAGGATATTTTTATATGCAAATATATCTGCGTTTAAATTCAGTTTTCTTTCATTGCGCGATAAAGCCCTATCTATCCAACTTGATTTATCTATTAAAAACCTTTCCGCCATCGCACGGCTGTACCCTATTGGGCAACGCAAGATCACCTTGTTACCGTCAGAGACGGTTATAGATACGGTTTTACGCTTAGAGTAAACTATTTCGGCGTTATACTTCATTTAAGTCAACCCTGAACTGAACGCGTACTTCCCCGTTCACCCTTCCGTCGACGAAGAAAACGCCGTCCCGCTCTTCACGGACAATTTCGATCAATTCGCCTTCTTTACACTGCTTGACGTAGGTAACCTGCAAACTCTTTATATATTTTCCTCTGAACTCTTCAACGGAAAACGCGTCCATAAGATAATCGGCGTACTTGGTATTGTTGACGTGAAAATAATGGTCGTAGTCTGAAAAAGAAACTTTCTTTTTATATACCGTTTCACCGCCGCCTATTACGGGTATTTTCCACGCTTTAAAATCAACGCTACGCTCAGTGTTATAATTATCAAACGCACCTTCTTCAAAGTATGCGTTTGCAGGTAGCACGTTGAAGCTTTCCGTATCAATCATACACCAACGGGCTGTTGCAACGCCTACTTTTGCACCGCCGACGAACAGTTCGAAATCTCTTAAAAAAATCAGATATTTTGGACGAAGCGGCCAAGTGTGAACTTCAAGCTTATCGCCAAGCTTCACGGGACGGGTAAACTCGATATACCAATTTACTATAATAAAACCCATATTTTTAGGCGCTATATCCGCATAACCGAAGCCGAGCTCGTCCGCAGAAAGACAAGCTGATTCCTGTAAAAAAGACAAAAGCGCCGAAGGCTTTAAATTATCGAATGCGTCGACGTCGGTATATCTTAATTCATATACTTTTTTATGTCTGTACATATAAATTCCCTATTCTGTTTTTGATTATATCAAAAATAACTATAAAAGTCAAAAAAAATAAGTTACAAGTAGCAATTATGTGTGACATAGTACTGTTTAAGTTCTTTAAAGTATTGACTTTACACGATGGTTTATGATAAAATAAACTAAGTTAATAACGGAGGACGAATACCTTGGACGAAGAATTGAAAAAAGACGAAGTCGGGGAAGAAGAAAACAAAAACGCCATCAGCGCCGACCTTATCCGCGGACACATAAATACTATTATTCTTCGCACCCTTTACGAGCGCGACAAATACGGCTATGAAATTATTGAGGAAATAGAGTCAAAAAGCCACGGTCAGTATTCATTAAAACAGCCCACCCTTTACAGCGCGCTGAAAAGACTTGAAAGTCAGGGCTACATAAACGCTTACTGGAAGACTGACGAAGTTTCAAACGGCGGCAGAAGAAAATACTATACTCTTACCGACAGCGGCAGAGAGATTACCGAAAGGAATCAAGCCGAATGGGAATATTCCCGAACGGTTATAGACAGCCTTATTTCAGAAAGGAACTTTGACTTTTCCCAACCTGCGCCAACTGCGGTTGATTTCAAAATTTTGAAGACCTCCACTTCCCGCGTTCCCACCGCCAAGGACGCCAACGAAAACGTTAAAGAAACGCGCGAAGTCAAGTATACTGACGAGGAAGAAGAAAAAGCCGATGAAGTCGCCGTAAGCGAAACGCCCACGTCACAAACGATTCAGGAAACCGTCACGTCCGCCGACGCCATTGAGCAAAATACAACTCAACAGGCTCAAGTTCATGAAGTCGTTCATCAAATTATGCAGGAAGTTATCCAGCAGATGCAGGCGGCACAACCTCAGGCACAGCCAGTGCAGTCCGTACAGGAAACTTATGCTCAGATAGAGCCTACACCCGTTCAGACGGTAAATGAAACTGTCGTGACCGACAGAGCAGCCGAAGCGCGCAGAATGCACGAAAACTATATGCGACTTATTTCCGAACCGATAGCCGAGCAACAGGACCCCCCTACCGTTCCCGATTCGGAATATATCGATACAGATAGGCTTATTTACAACAACAAGCCCGAAACCGAACGCGACTATAAAAACCTTATAAACAATCTGTTTGTAAAGACGGTTAAGCAACAAACCTGCACGGAGCAACCGACAAACCCTATCCAGCACGTACCTGTAGAGGTAAGCTACGAGGACGCAAGCGTTAAAGCCAATAAAGACGGCTTGACAGTAAACTCTTCCGAGTATACCGTATCGGGTTCCAGAAGAAAGAAGTATAACCGCGGCAAAACGCTTTTCAAATGCTCGCTTATAATCAGCGTAATTCTTTTGTTTGAGTTTGCTTTAAGCCTTGCGTTTAAGGACTCTTTGGGCGTAAACGGCATCTCGATAGGCTATCCTTTCGTTATTCTCGCGATTGCGGTTGCGCAGCTTGCGATATTCGGAATTTTAACGACTACCGACTTTGGCAAGTGTACGAGAAAGCCCACTTCCCACTCCTACCTCACGGCTTCGGTGGTTATAACGGTTTTGTTGATACTGATAATCTTCGTAACCTCGATACTCTTAAACGTAAGCTTTGCAAGCGCGGGAGATATTGCAGCAAAAATAATCATTCCCAGCCTTGTCGTTTTGAATATCCCCATTTTTGCAACTATCTTCTACGTTTTCAGTAAATAATTGAAAAAGCCCGTTGCACTTCTTCTACGAAGTCAGCGGGCTTAATTTTTGATGTTTTAAGCGTTAAATTGTAAATTATAAATCAAACAATATTCTCACCCAAGATTATTTTGGGCATTGTTGTTAAACACCTATTCCAACGTTTATAGAATTTTTCTATGCCGAGTTTTCCGACTCTTGCATGAACTTCTTCATTTTCCAGCACCCAATACAAGACATATGTTACCTTCCCTACATTTCTTGTAAGACGAACAGGTAATTCTCCGTCTTTAACTGCATTGAAATCTTTTTGTCGGTGAGTACGTTTTATATAGTGTACGTCAATAACACCTTCTTGCTCCAAATAAAATTCCGCTACTTCCTTCATCAGTTCTTCGATTTCATCTAACTTGGTCGGTTTTGCCTCATATATACATATTTCATTAAACATAAAACACCTCGTTAAATTACTGTTTATCGCACAATAATTATAGCAAAATTAAATATAAAAAGCAAGGTAATATAATTTGTTCTTTCCTTGCTTTTTACTTAATTCAATTTTATTTAGCAAATTCAGAAGCTCTGAATTCTCTTATTACGTTCACCTTTATCTGACCGGGATATTCAAGTTCTGCTTCGATTTTCTTTGCAATATCCTTTGCAAGGAACAGCGCCTGTGCGTCGTCAACCTGATCCGGTTTAACAATTACGCGTACTTCTCTTCCCGCCTGAATAGCATAACACTTGTCCACCCCGCGGAAGTCGCCCGCAATAGCTTCAAGCTTTTCAAGTCGTTTAACGTAGTTCGTGCCGGTTTCTCTTCTTGCGCCGGGTCTTGCGCCTGAAATGGCGTCTGCCGCAGCAACAAGCACGGCTTCTATCGTCTTAGGCTCCACGTCGCCGTGGTGCGCCGCTATAGCATTTATAACGTTGTTACTTTCCCTGTACTTCTTTGCAAGGTCTGCGCCAAGTTGAATGTGCGTACCTTCCTGCTCATGGTCTACTGCTTTACCTATATCGTGGAGAAGTCCCGCACGCTTTGCAAGATTGACGTCAACCCCTAATTCCTGAGCCATAAGCCCTGCAAGTTGCGCCACCTCTATCGAATGCTTGTATACATTCTGTCCATAACTCGTTCTGTATTTAAGTCTGCCTAAAAGCTTAATAAGTTCGGGATGAATACCGAAAATACCGACGTCAAACATAGCAGTCTCACCCGCTTGTTTGATTTCCTGATCCATTTCTTTTCTTACTTTCTCGACGGTTTCCTCAATCCTTGCAGGATGAATTCTTCCGTCTGCAATAAGCTTTTCAAGAGTTATTCTTGCAATCTCACGCCTTACCGGGTCAAATCCCGAAAGGATAACGACTTCGGGGGTGTCGTCGATTATTAGTTCGATTCCCGTTGCATTTTCAATAGCACGGATATTTCTGCCTTCTCTGCCTATAAGTCTTGCTTTCATATCGTCGCTAGGTAATGGCACGACAGAAACGGTAATTTCTGAAGCGTGGTCAGCCGCGCAACGCTGGACGGCAAGAGAGATTATTCTCTTAGCCTCGTTAACAGCCTCGTCTTTCGCGGTTGCTTCAATATTCCTTACCTGTAAAGCGACGTCGTGCCTCGTTTCGTCGAGAATTTCGTCTTTAAGAAGCCTTTTGGCTTCATCTTTAGTAAGCTGTGCAACCTTTTCAAGCTCCTGAACCATCAGTTCGTGTTGATGCGTAACCTTTTCCTGCATCTTTTTAACTTCAAGTTCTTTGTCTGAAATCACTTTCTTCTGCTGGTCCAAGTCGCCGGTCTGTTTTAAAAGCGCTTCTTCCTTCTTATCTAAAATATCTTCTTTCTGTAATAAACGTTGTTCCTGCTTTTGCAGGTCCTTTTTCTTTTCTCTGCTCCAGTTTTCCAAGTCTTCCTGATTTTGCAGCTTCTGTTTCTGTGCCTCGATTTTAATGCTTTCGCACTCGCGTTTTGCGTCTTCTATAAATTTGTCAGACCTGGCTCTAGCTGTGCCCAACTCTTTTTCAATATTCTTTTCTTTGAGCTTTCCGCCAAGAAAAAACGCCACCACGGCAAGGCAAACGACTACGCCGAGCAATACGCCTAAAATGATTGCGGCTACGTTGACCTCAGTTGCAAGAAACAGGCTGCTTAATGCCAATAAGTTCATTTAAGCCTCCTGATAAAGTTTTAAATATATACACTTCCTAAGAAGTTGGTTTATATCTTATTATATTTTACACCCGCCCGCTTTAAAAGTCAATTTAATCTATAAAATATTATTACAATATTGAAAAAAAGCTCCGCAACTTATTTATCGCAGAGCTTTTTTATTATTTGAAGTATTCAAGCCAAACGTTTGCAACAGCATCGGAAGGCATGCGCCAATCTCCGCGAGGAGAAAGCGATACAGAGCCAACCTTCACTCCGTCCGGCATACAGGAACGCTTAAATTGATGTCTGAAAAACCTTTCGTAAAAGCTTTTAAGCCACTTCTTTATAATTTCTCTATTGAAAACGCCTTTGAACGCCTTTTCCGCAATATACAGAATTTTATCCGGCGGAAACGCATAGCGCAATGCATAATAGATAAAGAAATCGTGCAGAATATACGGTCCTACTATATCCTCCGTCTTTTGCGCAATATTGCCTTTATTATCGGGCGGAAGCAGTTCGGGGCTTATCTCGGTATTCAAAATGCTTTGAAGAATTTTATTTACTTCACCTCCGAGTTTATCCGCTTCGTAGGCTATAAGATGCTTAACGAGCGTTTTGGGAACGGAAACATTCACGCCGTACATAGCCATATGGTCGCCGTTATACGTGGACCAACCGAGCGCCGTTTCGCTTAAATCGCATGTGCCGACTACTATTCCGTCCGTTTCGTTCGCCAAGGACATCAAAATCATAGTACGCATACGCGCCTGAGCGTTTTCGTAGGTTACGTTCGTGTCGTTAGGATTGTGACAGATATCCTTAAAATGTTTTAATACACTACTTGAAACAGGTATCGTTTTCGCAGTTGCACCCAAAGCCACGATAAGACGCAAAGAGTTGTTCTTCGTCTTTTTAGTCGTACCGAAACAGGGCATCGTGACAGCGATTATATCTCTTAAATCTTTGCCCAACGCTTTAAAGGCGCGGCAAACAACCAAAAGTGCAAGAGCCGAATCAAGCCCGCCCGAAACACCTATTACCGCGGTTTTTGACCCCGTATGTTTAAGACGTTTTTCAAGTCCTTTTTGCTGAACGGTCAAAATAAGTTCGCTTCTTTCTTTCAATCCATCGTTGGGAACGAACGGCGTACGTGAGAAAGTTCGGGTAAGTTCAGAGTCTTTTTCTGAAGTTTCAAAGCGAACTTCTGCATAGCTGTTGTGTCCGTCAGCGCTTTGAAAGTTCTCATTTCCTGAATAATATCCGCTCGCCTGTCTTATGCGCTCCCGTGCAATCTTTTCAACGTCAATTTCAGAATATAAGAGGCAGTTTTTAAAGGGCTTGCTCTCTGAAATAATAGCGCCGTTTTCCGCAATTAAGTTATGCCCCGAAAACGTCATATCGGTGGAGCTTTCCCCGTCTCCCGCATTACAATAAACGTAACCGCAGATAAGTTTGCCCGACTGTGCCTTGATAAGCGTTCTTCTGTACTCGGCTTTGCCCACAGTTTCGTCGCTGCAAGAAAGATTAACTATAATATTTGCCCCTGCCTGAACGTGAGCTATCGAAGGTGATTGCGCAGCCCATAAATCTTCGCATATTTCCGCCGACACGGTAAATTCGGGCTGATTATCGCACTTGAATACGCATTTCGTGCCAAAGGCGACGTTATCGCCGTTAAAATCTATTTGACTCCAAGATTGCGGAGCAGGTGCAAAGTTCCGTCTTTCGTAAAATTCACCGTAATTAGGTAAATAAGTTTTAGGCACTATGCCCAACACTTTACCGTCGCATATGGCAACCGCACAATTAAACAGCTTACCATATGCTTTAATCGGCGCCCCAACGAAAACAATGGTTTTTAAATCCTTTGTCGCCGCTGCAATTTTATTTATAGCTGTTTCACATGCCTTAATAAGCACAGGCTGATTAAATAAGTCCCCGCAGGTATAGCCGCAAACGCATAGCTCGGGGAAAACGGTTAACTGACTGCCGTTTTCTGCGCTTTCAGTTATGGCTTCTATTATTTTTTTGGTGTTAAAGTCAACGTCTGCTACCCGCATATCTGGGGTTGCGGCGCAAACTTTTATAAAACCGTATTGCATTTAAACCTTCTTTTTTATCTGTAAAACAAAAAATTATTTCGCTTGCGCCGATTTGAACGCCTCTCTTATTTTACCCTCAATTTCGGCTTTTAATTCAGGATTCTGTTTTAAGTGTTCACGAAGCTTCTCTCGTCCCTGCGCAATTTTATCGTCGTTATAATTAAACCAACTACCGCTCTTCGTAAATATTCCGTACTCGACTCCAAGATCGATAAGGCAACCTTCCTGCGAAATGCCTTCGCCGTATATAATGTCGAATTCAGCAACCTTAAACGGGGGCGCAACCTTATTTTTAACAACTTTACACTTAGTTCTGTTGCCGATAATGCCGCCGTCACCCTTCAAGGCATCAGCTTTTCTTATGTCAAGACGAAGCGACGCAAAGTATTTAAGCGCTTTACCGCCTGGGGTTGTTTCAGGGTTGCCGAACATAACGCCAACCTTTTCGCGAAGCTGGTTGATGAATATAACGCAGGTCTTCGAGCGGTTGGTAATAGCGGTGAGCTTTCTCAATGCTTGCGACATAAGTCTTGCAAGAAGTCCTACGTGAGAGTCGCCCATATCTCCCTCTATTTCAGCTTTAGGCGTGAGCGCCGCAACCGAGTCTATTACTATTATGTCAACTGCACTTGACCGCACGAGCGACTCGCATATGTCAAGCGCCTGCTCGCCAGTATCCGGCTGCGACAGATACAGTTCATTTGTATCAACGCCGAGCGCGTGTGCGTACTGCGCGTCAAGTGCGTGCTCTGCATCGATGAACGCCGCAACGCCGCCAAGACGCTGGGTTTCGGCAATAATATGTAAAGCCACGGTAGTCTTACCGGAGGATTCGGGTCCGTAAATCTCCATAATCCTGCCGCGGGGAACGCCGCCCACGCCGAGCGCAAGGTCAAGCGAAAGGCAACCCGTGGGGATAACTTCGATATCGTTTGAAACGGTCGTTTCACCGAGTTTCATTATCGAGCCCTTGCCGTACTGCTTTTCTATCATGGCTATGGTTGAGTTTAGTGCTTTTAATTTTTCTTCATTCATTTTATATATACCTCATATTATTTTAACTTTTTAAAAGCCAGAAACAAAGCGATATTTATCGCCGTTTCCGTAATTGACAAGCGCGTACCTTTTAAGTTGTATTCGTATACGCTGACATGCTCTTCGGTGCCGACGGCTATATATAAAAGCCCTACGGGCTTTTTCGTCCCGTCTGATTTAGGTCCCGCTATTCCCGTCGTTGCTATGCTTATATTGCAGTTGCCCGTTTCCAACAGCCCGTAAGCCATTTCGTACGCAGTTTGGGCGGAAACAGCTCCGTACTTTTCAAGAGTTTCCTCCTTTACTCCGAGCCGCTCGATTTTAGACTTGTTGCTGTAAGTATTCAATCCCTCAAAGTACACTTCGCTTATGCCCGGAATTTCTACCAATCTTTTACTTATTCCGCCGCCTGTAAACGATTCTGCAACGCTTACGGTTGCTTTTCTCAGCTTTAAAAGCTGAAACAATCGTTCGGCAATGGAAATATCTTCAAGCGCATAAATATAATCATTAAGCGTAAGAACTGCTTCCCTGTACGCCTTCCGAAAAACGGTCTTATCGGTTGAATTGTCATCTGAAATTTCTATTTTCAGGTCGCCGAAATTTTCGCTTAATGTTATTGAAAGATTGGGACAAGTGTTTTTTAAGTTTAAAATCGCCAAGTTGACCGTTTCTACAGGCGCGGCAACCGTTTTTATTATTTCAATCATTTCGTTAAAACTTCCCTGTTCTTCACAAGGTAATTAACGCCCGAAATTACCGTCAAAATAACCGCAAATGCAAAAAACGCAAGCCCGACGTAGTTGACGATAACGCCCGCAAGGTGGTCAGTAATTTCGCTTACGCCTGCGCCAATAATAAGAACGACTATCGCAATATCCTGACAAACCGTTTTATATTTGCCGAAAATATCCGCAGCGATTACGGTACCGGAGCTTGCCGCAACCATTCTGAACCCGCTTACGATTATTTCTCGCGCAAGGATAAGCGCAACGCCGCACCCCGCCGCAATAAGCGCCCAAAAACCAAGATTTGCCGTGAAGAACGACGGCACCGTGAGCATAATAACAAGCGCTGATAAAACAAGGACCTTGTCTGCAATAGGATCCAAAAATTTACCCAAATTTGTAACTAAATTGTATTTTCTTGCTATTTTCCCGTCAAACAGGTCGGTTAAGCAAGCAACCCCAAACACCGCAAGCGCAACAAAGTAGTGCGCCGTAAATTCAAAATAAAAGAAAAAAACGAAAACAGGTATCATCACCATTCTTGCAACGGTAAGTTTATTAGGTAAATTCATTACGCCTTTGCCGGCGGCAAATTTGTACGCACGGCTTTCCGTATCAACTTCTTTTTCCTTTTCGTTATTCATAAGTCGTAATCCTCCGTTCGCCCGTATAAATCATAAGCGTCCGAGTCCTCCACTAAAACCTCAACGTATTCGCCTTGAACTGCAGAATATGCGTTGAAATACACTTTACCGTCAATTTCCGGAGCCTGGAAATAAGCGCGCCCGACAAAGCAGTACCTATCGTAATCAATACCGTCGCAAAGCACTTTGATTTTTTTGCCGACCAAACCTTGAAGCTTTTTAAAAGAAATACTTTTTTGCACTTCGTACAGTTTTTTAACGCGTTTTTTCTTTTCAGAATAAGGTATTTGACCTTGTAGCTTATAAGCTGCCGTGTCGGGCTCACGAGAGTAAGCAAAAAACCCGCAGTTATCAAGCCTTGCCCGCTTCAAAAAATCAACTAAGCCTTCGATATCGTCCTCGGTTTCCGTCGGGAAGCCCGCGATAAAGGTTGAACGAATTGAAATATCTGGAATTTCCTTCCGCAGCCTTTCAAAAAGCGCCAGATACTCTTCCCTTCCTGCCGGACGATTCATAAGCTTTAACAACCTGTCCTCGCTGTGCTGCAAAGGGATGTCTAAATATTTTACGATTTTAGGGTTGTCACGAATTTCCGCAATCAACCCGTCGTCAATCATATCGGGATAACAGTAAAGTAATCTTACACTATTAATGTTGACAAGTTTTGTCAGCTTTTTTAAAATTTCTACTAATTTTTTTTGTCCGTATAAATCAAGCCCGTATCTCGTTACATCCTGTGCAACTAAAATCAACTCCGCAATGTCGCCAAGTCCCACGGCTTCCTTCAAAAGCTGTTCCATTTGATAGCTTACGTATTTGCCGCGGATTTTAGGAATTAAGCAATACGTGCAACGGTTGTTGCAGCCGTCGGCAATCTTCAAATATGCGTAATGAGCGGGCGTAGTAATTAATCTTTCACAATTAAATCCGTGCGAACCTGTACCTACGAAGTTTACCCTTTCGCCACAGTATGCTTGTTCAATGGCTTCAAAAAATCTATCGTAATCGTCCGTTCCGAGAAAAACGTCCGCTTCTATTAACGCGGGGAATGTTTCAGCCACATATTTTTGCGGTAAACAACCCGTTACGACGATTTTTTCAAGATTTTTGCTTTTTAGTGAGGAAAACTCAAGAACGGTATCAACAGCCTCCTTGCGCGCCTCGTTCAAAAACGCGCAGGTGTTTATAACCAACACTTGCGCGCCAGTAGCTTCGTCTGTTATTTCGCAACCGTTCGCCTTGATTATAGCCAAAAGTTTTTCAATATCTACTCGGTTTTTGTCGCACCCAAGTGAAATAATTCCATATTTTTTAGACTTTAAATCAATCATCTACGTCTCCGTAAATATTGAAAAATTCATCTTTTGACAGCAACACCTTTCTGGGCTTTGACCCCTCGGAAGGCGTAACGTAATTCATATTTTCCATCCAGTCAATAATTTTACAAGCCTTTATGTATCCAACGGGGAACCTACGCTGTATCATTGAAACGGACGCTTGGTTTGACGTAACGCAGTATTTAAGAGCTTTAATAAAAGTATCGTCAATCTTCGTTTCGCCGTCGTCGCCTTCTCCTCCGCTGACCATCGAATTGGAAGTTTCCTCCTGCTCAACCCTGTTGATAAAGTCGGAAACGCTTTGGTCGAAATACGTTTCGTTGTTAGCTTTTACGAAGTCCGTAACCTTCTGAACCTCGTGCGTATCTACGAAACAGCATTGAATACGCGCAAGGTCTGGATTTTCCGCAGAACGGAAGTACGCGTCACCTTTACCCAATAGCTTTTCAGCACCGCCGATATCGAAAATCGTACGCGCGTCGTCAAAGGAGTTTACCTTAAAGCCTATACGGGTAGGCAAGTTAGACTTTATAAGACCTGTTATGCAGTCAACCGAAGGACGTTGCGTTGCAAGAATAAGATGAATTCCGCAAGCGCGGGCTTTTTGAACGAGCTTTATAATTCTGCTTTCTATATCCTTCTTTGCCTGCAACATCAAATCGCCGAATTCATCGAGAATTATAACGATTTTAGGCAACTTCTCCTCACCTTCGGGCAAATGTACGTTGTACTCGTCAAGGTTCTTGGTTGCAACGCCTTTTTCGGTCATATCCTTGAACAGCGAATAACGGCGTTCCATTTCTTTAATTGCCCAGTTCAAAGCCTTTATCGCCTTATCAACATCGTAGATAATCTCGTTAATCATCAGATGAGGAAGTTTATCGTAAGAAATAAACTCTACCTGTTTAGGGTCTACGAGGATGAGCCTTAATTCTTCTGGACTGTACTTATAAAGAAGGCTTACAAGCAACGCACTTAAACAAATACTTTTACCGCTGCCCGTCGTACCTGCGACAAGTAAATGGGGCATTTTCGTTATATCGGGACAAACCACGTCTCCGTCAACGTTTTTACCGAGAGCAAACGTCAAAGAGTTTTGTCTGCTGTTAATAAATTTCGAGCTAGCAAGCATGGTTTTAAGCCCGACGATAGACCGCCTATTGTTGGGAACTTCGATTGATAACGCGCCCTTTGAATAGTTAAGATAGGCGGTTACGTTCTCTTTCATAAGCTCCATAGCGATTGCATCACGGTAGCTGAGCGAACGCTTAATATTGGTTTTATCCTGAATAATTACGTCATAGCGGGTAATTGCGGGACCTATGGTTACGTTTGCGACTTCGCTTGAAATTTTGTAGCGTTCAAGCGCCTGAACTATAGTACGCTTATTATCTTCTATCTCTCCTGTGTTAACGTTAGTATTTTCAGGGTAATTATCAAGCAAATCAAGCGTAGGCCTGACGTACTTCTTCCATACGTGTTTTGGTTTCTCTTCAACCGGCGCAGGCTGTTCCGCAGGCTTTTCAACCCGTTTAATCTCCTCGATACGTCTTGAAACGCGCTCTGACGGTGCCTGTACGGGCGGAACTTCACGTTCATTAAGCCTGCTATTATTTAAACCGGCTCGCGAGCCCCTGTCGGCATGGGCAGAGAAAATATCATCGTCGTCCGCACCATCGTCAAATAACTCGGCGTTGCTGCGTTCTCCTCTTGCAGAATTTCTGCCGTTTCCGTCACTACGCAACGGATCTGCCCCCATTAAGTTGCGCACATCCGTTTCCTGCTTTTCTACGGATACCGACGGCACGTCGTTTTTGACCTCTTCAGAGCGGGTCTGTTCACGAGCCGTTTCGGAAAATCCAACGACGTCAAGATCTCTTGCCTGAGAATTACAAGGTTCTTTTCGTATATAATTGCTTCCGCTGAGCCCCGAATCAGGCTCCGCAGGCTGAACAGAATACGTGTCATTCTGCTCTTCGTGCCCTCCGTAATAGTTTTGTTCTTGCTGAGCATTGTAAACATCGTTTTCAGAATCGTCATAGGCGTTATCCTGAACAGGCTTGTCCCCGACGACGTAGTTTGAAGGCGATGTCTGCGTCTGATTGTAAACATCGTACTGGTAGCTTTGAATATAGCTCTGCGGTTCGGAAGGCTTTGATTTTTCTACTTGATTTGAAGTAAAACTACTTAAATAATCGGCCTCGCTCGTGACGGGATGATTAAAATAAGAATCTTCGTTAAAAATCATATTTCTTCTATAACTTTCAGCGGCAAACTCACCCTTTTCAAACAAAATTCTACGTCCTAGATTTTTCTGGGAAAATTTGTTCTCTTCCTCATTTGCACTCTTAACAGGTTCGGCAACATATGTCTGCTGTGGAACAGAGTTTGAAGCGTACTCGATTTTTGCGGATTCCACTTCAGAAACGGTAGTTGCATAACTTTCCTCAACTTCACTATCCTTGATTTTTACTCTGCGAAGTCTGTGTACGGATACAGTTCCTTTAAACGCAAAAAACGTCAACACCCCGCACAATACCGCAAGCAGACTAAAAATTACGTATGCCGTAATATTACCGCCCATTGCCAGAACGGGATAGACGACGATTGCCGAAAGCACTCCGCCAAACGTATAGCCCGAATAGCCGTATTGCGCGTTATTATAGCAGTCTGCAATATATTTTCCGTAGCCGTTTATTGGATAACTATGTGTGGTTGCTGCGTGAAAAAGGAAAAACAGCATTACCGCCGTCAAACAAATTGTAAGCGTCTTTTTGACGCCTACTTTTAACTTTTTACCGAAAACAAGCCATTCACCCAAATAAGCCAAAAGCATAACGACGAGAAGCGAACCGTAACCGAATACTCCGTACATAAAAGTGCAGATAGCCCAGCCGAACCCTGCAAAAATTTTATCGTAGCTAAGCAGCATAACGAACACGATTACGCCGAATAGCATTAACGTCATCCCTATCGTTTCTTTGGTTAATATGTATGAAACTTTTTCACTTTTGTTTTTTTTCTTGTCACTCACTTTCAAATCTCCGAATTTCATAAATTCGACAACATCAATTTTTTCGTATAATATTATAGCATAACCCCAAAAAAATGACAACAAAATAAAATAACAAAAAAAATTTATTTATATATAAATAAGTGCGCCATAAAACGACGCACTTATTTAAATTTTAATGATGTAAAAGCAAAGATATATAAAATTTAGTCAATGAATAATTTTTATATTTTTTTACAATACATTTAATATAATATTTTAATTCAATAATTTAGATTTTATTTTAAATTACCGATACACCCCTTAATATACACAAAATACAGCACATTATAAAATAATAAATTAATATAAGTTAACAAAACAGCATAAAATATTTTTCGTATAATTATTTACTGTTGCGTATATTTATTATATACTTTGCTATATCGTAAATGTCGCCGGCGCCGAGAAAAACAACGGTATCGTTTTCGCCTGCATCAAGTATAAAATCAATTATATCTTTAACATCGTCACCGTAACGCGCCCGTTTTATATTTTGTGACAGAGTGAGCGCACTCCCCTTGTCGTCAAAATATTCGCGAGCCGCAAACGTGCGATAAATAAGTAAGTTGTTAATTCCAGACAACACCTTAACGAACTCACTGAAAAGATTTTTTGTTCTCGAATAGGTATGAGGTTGAAACACAACGTATAGTCGCCCGCCGTTCAGCTTCTTAACGGCGGAAAGCGTCGCGCTGATTTCTTCCGGATGATGCGCATAGTCGGCAATACAGCGGGCCCCGTTGTACTTACCCAAATTTTCAAATCGCCTTTCAACACCCGTAAAATTGGCAAGCCCCTCCTTTATCCTTGCAAAAGATATGCCCGCTGAACGCGCCACGGCAATCGCTGCAAGCGCGTTTAAAACGTTATGCTTACCGTATACACTTAAATTTACTGTCCCGAGTTTAACGTCACCGTCCATAGCTAAGAAACTGTAAAAGCCGTTTGTGCATACTATATGCCTAGCGCAAAACCGCGCATTCTTTTCAAAACCGAAAGTTAAGCCGTCTACCTCTAAATCACCGTACGGCACGATAGCAATTTCTGCGCTGTCGGCAAAGTGAGTATACGCAGAACGTAGATTTGCCACCGACCCGTAACACTCCATATGGTCGGGTGAGCTGTTCAGAATTACGGCAATATCGGGTTTAAGCAATAAAAAATTTTTTTTATATTCGCATGCTTCGGTAATAAAAAAATCTCTGCCGCTGTAAAATTCGTTTGAAAAGCTTTTGTCCCGTCCGCCTATATGTACCCCGAATTTAGCGCCTGAACATGCAAATATATGCGCAAGCATTGAAGTACACGTAGTTTTACCGTGACAGCCGGAAACGGCTATTACCTTCTTAAAGTCACGACTTACTTCATAAAGCAGTTGCCCGCGCGATAAAATTGTTTTATTCAGTTCCCTTGCTTCAATAAGCTGTATATCGTTTTCTTTTACGGCGTCGGTATAAATTACGACGTCGTAAAATTTCACGCTACCCTTACGCTCCGCTATTTCAACCTTTGCCCCCAATTTTATCAGCTCTTCTGTAAAAACACCTGCCACATTGTCGCTTCCGCCGACTTTTTTACCTCGGGACAGAATATATTTTGCCAGCCCGCCCATACTAACGCCGCCGATACCTATAAAATAAAAACTGTCGTAGAACTCCAAAAAACTTTTCCGCATATTAAATTTTATTAATAAATTTGAGTTATTAGCACGAATTTTGTAGTTTTTTTCAAAAAATAATGAAAATTTTTTAAATAGGTATTGAATTTATTCTTCTTTTATTGTACAATGATTACAATGAAAGTATAATCTGGTAGGTGAATTATGGAAATCTCAGATGTACGAATCAGATTAGTTAACAAGGGGGACAATAAACTTAAAGCAGTTGCTTCGATTACCATTGACCAATGCTTTGTCGTACACGATATTAAGATAATCGAATCCGCTGAAGGCGCGTTTATTGCGATGCCCAGCAGAAAAACTAATGATGGCGATTATAAGGATATTGCACATCCACTTGACACCGCGACCCGAGACATTTTGAAAAAAGCAATCCTTACGGCTTACTATGATGAACTTAAAAAATAGGTCTATTTAGTTTTCCGTCAGTTAAATAATACTGAATTTGTAAACGAGAAAGCGCACGGCTAAGCCGTGCGCTTTCTCGTTTATTTTATTAATATATCAGTTGTCGCGTTTCTTACCGAAGTTTTTCAAAAGCTGTGCAAACTTGGGCACGTTTTTATCCGGTTGACGCTCTATGTTAATCTCATCGTTATTTACGGGCTGTACCGGCTGAACGTATTGAACGGGTCTTTCAGCAGGCACGGGCTGGACGGGTTTATAATACGGCTCGCTGACGGACATTCTCCTCACTCCGCCGTAAATACCTTCATCATATTGCGCCCCGCCGTTATAGCCTCTTACTGCGTCGTCGTCACGGCGGGCAGTATCGTAACCGGGAAAGCCCGTTGCAATAACCGTGATTTCAACCTCATCCTGAACGTTGGGATCGATTCTTGCACCGAAAATAATATTTGCAGAAGCATCCACGACGCTCTTAACAAGTTCCGCGGCGTCCGTAACCTCGTCTATCGTTAAGTCCTTGCCGCCCACGACGTTTAAAATTACGCCGCGCGCGCCTTCGATAGTTGTCTCCAAAAGAGGACAGTTAACAGCAACGCGGACGGCTTCGATTATCCTGTTATCGCCTTTCGCTACGCCAACGCCGAGATGCGCTATGCCCTTATCTTTAAGAATGGTTTTAACATCGGCAAAGTCAAGATTGATAAGCGAAGGATTTACGATAAGCTCGGTAAGCCCTCTTATGCTCTGTTTTAAAATATCGTCCGCAACGCGGAAAGCTTCCGTAAGCGGAGTATTCTTCGCAACGACGGTCTTGATTTTATCGTTGGGGATAACGATAAGCGTATCAACGTACTTTTTAAGGTTATCAAGTCCCTTCGCCGTATTTTCCATACGCTTTTTGCCTTCGAAGCTGAAAGGCTCCGTAACGACGGCAATCGTAAGAATTTTCAAATCCCTTGCAATTTTTGCAATGACGGGAGCCGCGCCCGTTCCCGTACCGCCGCCCATTCCGGCAGTAATAAACAACAGGTCGGTATCCTTTACGGCTTCGGTAAGCTCATTTTTGCTCTCTTCCGCCGCCGCCCTTCCCACCTCGGGATCGGCGCCCGCGCCAAGTCCTTTCGTTAGCGCACTGCCAATCTGAATTCTATTTTCGCAAGGCGAAAGCGTTAAAATCTGGCTGTCGGTATTAACAACGTAATATTCCGCGCTGTGAATTCCGGCGTCCAGCATCCTGTTTACAGCATTGTTTCCCGCGCCGCCAACGCCTATTACTTTTATTCTGGCTCTGCCTATAATCCTGTTAGAGCTTATTCCCTGTAAATCGTTAAACATGTTTAACCTCCGTTAAATGGTTAAGAATTCATGGCATCTTCTAAAGCCATATTTAAAAGACTGAGCATTGAAGAAAAGTGCGGTTTATCGTAATAAGGCACTTTCGGCGCAATCACATCTACGTTTTTAACTAACCTGCCGGCAAGATGGTCCGCGGTTCCTCTCACGACTTTTATCCCTTCACCCGTAACGAGCAAAGGTTTTCCGTCGATATTTTTTCCCGAAAAGCTCTGCCTGCATTCCTCAACGGTCTCACAAATGCCGTCAAGCCCCTCGCGGATTATATCACGCAACTTAGCCGTGGAATATTTGTAAGTTTTACCTTCATAGATACATTCTTCAATACTGGTCAACTTCTCTTTCGCGTTCAGATTGACCATTGAAAGATAAGTTGAAGCAACCTCGAAAGGAATATCAAGTTCAGTCATAAGGTAAAAAGCAATATGCCCTATGCCTACCGAAAAAGACTCACTGAATAGCAGACCGTTACCGCAAATCACGCTATACGTGGAGGAGATGTATCCGAAATCGAACAAAACCGCGCATTCATCACGGAATTCTGGTTCAACGAGATACATTGCTTCCGCGCAATTCAACGGAATAAAATTGACGGACGCAATCTCTTTAAATCTTTTTAAAACCAACGAAACACAGTCCATAAAAGATTTTTTACACTGAAAGAAACTGCATTTGCCCTGTAAACTGTCGGTCACAGCGCCTATGGGGTCTATTACCTTACGCTTGTCCGACAACATGTAATATAGACAACTGTGACGAATCGTTTTCCACTGCTCTTCGTCAATCGGGGTACTTAACTCGATAAGGGTTCTGCAATCGCTTGCGTTGATCTTCTTTGCCGACGGAAAGCTTAAAACCTTGTCCACATTGATAAGTTTTAAAAACTCACCAGGAACACCGACGTAAAAGCTTTTAATACCGCTACCGCCCGCCAAAGTGCTTTTAACAACGTCTTTTACCGCAGAAATAAAATTTTCAACGTCTAAAAACTCGCCTTCGGCAAATCCGTCGTAAGCGCAGGTGTATTTACTTTTAATTATAAAAGTACCGTTTACCCCGCGTTCGCCGATAACTGCGGTCACTTCAGCCGAGCGTATATCAAGTATTTCGACGCAGTTTGTGCGCATACGCTTAAACCCCATTATATATTATATAATC
This sequence comes from uncultured Christensenella sp., assembly GCA_910583855.1. GTDB lineage: Bacteria > Bacillota > Clostridia > Christensenellales > Borkfalkiaceae > Coproplasma. Next base: position 90,362 of record CAJTYL010000003.1, on the reverse strand, counting down.
TATTATATAATAGAGCTATGTAAAAGTCAACAGAATAAACAAAAAAAGCGGTGCTTGAAGCCGCTTTTTTATATATCGTTTATGAATTAGCCCTGTACTCAACGTTAATTTCACCGTCGCGGACAAAACTGTAAATTATGCCTTTAAGCTTCTGGTCGGTTGAAAGATTGCGGAAATATTTATAAGCCTTTGAAATTTTTTCATCCGTCAATTTCTGGTAATCGTGGATTTCAATAGAAAGCCCACACCATAAATTGAATACTACCTTATCTCCCGCTCCACTAAGCGACGAATGCGATTTTTTCAACGTAACCTTCTCTACCGCCGACCTTAAAGACGACGCCCCCTCGGTACAGCTCTTAAATATAGCACAGACGGAAGCAAGTTCTTTAATATCTTCTTCAAGTTCGGTTCCTTCCAAAAGCAGATTAGGGGCATCATCGTAAGAATTTCGATTATCTTCAGCCATTCTTAAAAATTCGCCGCTATCGTCGTAAACGGAGTAATTTTCGTTATCGCCGTCATATACGGCAAAAACCTCTCTTCTTTGTTGAACGGTAATATTAATCGTGCAGGGATAAACCTTTTCAAAGCTTTCAAGAAAATAATCGTCGTCAAGGCATAAAGAAACGTCCTCTTCGCTTATCGAAGAAATCACCCTGCCGCGCATCTTTTTAAGAACTTCTTCCTTCACCGCAAGAATTTCGGAATTCAAATTTGCTTCTTCGTCGGGATAGCTTAACAAAGTTACGTTTACGTTTCTTACGGCGTAAATCACGCATATGCCTACAGCAACAGCCGCCGCTATGATTATTGCTATGATAAGTATTCCGATTTTTCTTAAGTATTTCATAAACTTTATATCGATATCCTTACGATATCCCCGCCGAGCGAACGGAGTTTGTATTCAAAAGAGCCGTATCCCCTGTCTATATGGGAAATATTCAAAACCTCGCTTCTGCCTTCGGCAGCAAGCGCCGCAGAAACCAACGCCGCACCGCCGCGCAAATCGTGAGCAATTACCGTTGCACCGTTAAATCGTTCAACGCCGCGAACGAATGCGTTTCGGTTTATTACCGTTACGTCGGCGCCCATTTTCCTTAGTTCGGGCACATACTTAAAACGTGTTTCAAACAAGTTTTCAGTTATAATCGACTGTCCGCGACAGATACAGCAAAGCGCGGTTATCTGCGCCTGTAAGTCGGTTGGAAACCCCGGATACGGTTGGGTTTCAATGCTTTTTACCGAAGTAGGTCTTTTATGGTTTTCTAAGATTATTTTATCATTATTCAGGTAGATTTTGCAACCGTTTTCTCTAAGTTTATGTAAAAGTGAACTTATATTTTCGGCACAGACCCGGTTAAGCTCTACTTCTCCTCCGCACATTGCCGCAGCGATAAGAAATGTACCCGCCTCTATTCTATCCGGTATCGGTAGAAACTCACACCCGTGAAGTTCGCGTACCCCCTCTATTACAATCGTTCCGCTACCTGCGCCCCGTACTTTTGCGCCCATACAGTTCAAAAGCCGTTGCAAATCCTCGATTTCGGGTTCCCTTGCGGCGTTCTTAATTACGGTCGCGCCCTCTGCTTTTACGGCGGCAAGCATAAGATTTTCGGTTGCGCCCACACTGGGACAGTCGAGCATAATTTCATTGCCCTTCAGCTTTTCGCATTTACAGATTATGTATCCCTTTTCCTCGTCAATTTCAACGCCGAGGCGCTTAAGCCCCGCAAGATGCAAATCAACCGGTCTTAAACCAATATCGCACCCGCCGGGGTAAGCGATTTTTGCAGTATGAAAACGCGAAATTACCGAACCGAGCAAGAAAACCGAAGAGCGCAGCTCGTGCGCAAGCTGCCTTGGGATTTCATAGCAATCGGCACGGGAACTGTCAACGATTATGTTTCCGTTCTCATACATGACATCGCATCCGAGCTTCGAGAGTATTTTCGCCATATTTTTGACGTCTGTTATGTTAGGAGCGTTTAAAATTTTTACTTTGTCGTCCGTTAGGACCGTTGCGGCAAGTATAGGCAGAACCGAATTTTTTGCAGACTGAATTTCTATGCTGCCGTATAGCTTGTTTCCTCCGTTAATTATGTATTTTTCCATATTGACTCCGAATAGTAAATATAGGCAACGACTGTTAAATTTAATTTCATCGTTGCCCTAATTCATAATATGATTTATTCAGCCGTCATTGTTAACCTTTGAAATATTATAGAGAATGCCCATAGAAGCCATCGTAATAATAAGCGAAGTATTGCCGCTGCTGATGAGCGGTAAAGGCAAACCTGTAGGCGGTATCGTACCGCTGACAACCAACGCGTTTATCGCAACCTGTATACCGTAAACCATAGTGAAACCCGAAGCGAGCAAAAATCCGAACCTGTCTTTGCAGTTTTTTGCTATCTTAAATCCCCTGCAAATTATGAACCCGCAAACGAGAAAGAATATAAACAGACCGAAAAAGCCCAGCTCTTCCCCCATTATTGCAAGAATAAAGTCACTTTCCGCAAACGGTAAAAAGCGGTATTTTTGCGTAGAATTGAAAAGACCTCTGCCAAAAAGTCCACCGTTACCTAGAGCATATAAAGACTGAATAAGCTGATAGCCTTCGTCTTTAGGCGACGCCCAAGGGTCTATAAATGCGCTAAGCCGTTGCAAACGGTATGGTTCCAAGATAATCAAAACGGGCACCGCTATAACGAACGGAATAAGCAAGAACAAAAAAGTCTTCAAATTCGTGCCGCTTAAAAATACTACGCCGAGCATAAGCAGCCCCATACACATCGTTATGGACATATTCGGTTCCAAAATTATCAGCACGCAAAACAACAGCCCTACGCCGAGAACGGGCAAAACCCCTTTTACCGTTTTAACTTTTTCGTAATTTTTCGCAAAATATGCGGCGGAAAAAAGAGCAAACGCATACTTTGCTATTTCGGAAGGCTGGATAGTTACCCCGCCAAAACCTATCCAACGCGTTGCGCCGTAGTTCGTTATGCCCACGCCGGGTATAAACACCAAAACGAGTAAAATTACCGCAACGATTACGGCGGGCAGTTTTAATTTAATCAGTTTTTTATAAGGCAAAAAACACGTGCCCACCATTGCCGCTAAGCCGAGAACAACGCCTATTAACTGTTTTTTTACAAAATAAAGGCTGTCGCCGTACTGTACTTCTGCCGTGTACGAGCTTGCCGAATAAATCATAAGGCAACCGAAACATGCCATAAACGCAACGCATATTAAAAGCGGGACGTCGCCCGCTTTAGTAATTTTTTTAGCGCTACCGTTCACCTTAATTAGAGGTGAAAATTTTTTCTTTTCTGCCTTAGAAGGTTTCATTTATCTTTTCCACGATCTCCCTGAAAGCGTCGCCGCGCTCTTCATAATTGAGAAAGCTATCAAAGCTTGAGCTTGCGGGACTTAAAAGCACGCATTGTCCCGGTTTTGCTATAAACTGAGCAATTTTTACCGCAGTGTTGAATTCCGAACAGAGAGAGAAACCGACAAAGCCCGCTTTAATTGCGGCATTCAGCATTTTAAACCGGTTCTCACCGTAAATAATTGCGTGAACTACGGGCGTTGCGCTAAGTCCCTCGAATAATGGAACGTAATCGTCTCCCTTATCCTTGCCGCCCAAAAGGATAATCGTAGGATTAGCCATAGATTGCGCAGCCTTTAATGCCGCGTCGACGTTGGTTCCTTTACTATCGTCCACGTACGTTATGCCGTTAACCTCTCTTACGACCTGTATACGGTGCTTTACTCCTTTAAAGGCACAAATAGCCTGCGCGGTAATTTTCTTATCCAAACCCAAAATTCCTGCAACAGCAACGCAGGCAAGCGCGTTGTACGCATTATGTACTCCGTTTATGGTGAGCTCCGTTACGTCAAAATATTTTTCCCCGTTAAAATATACGCTGCCGTTTTCGTAATAGGCGCCGTTTATTCTCGTTTGCATTGAAAAATATATTGGCTTTGCTTTAGTTCTGTTTGCAAATTCTCTGACTATAGGGTCGTCGTAGTTCAACACTGCGTACTCGCTTTCCCTAAGGGTCTTTAAAATCTTTGATTTTAAAAATATGTAATTTTCCATATTGTAATGTCTATTGAGATGGTCTTCGGTAACATTGGTTACAACGGCAATATGAGGACGAAGGCTTGAAAGAGTTTCAAGCTGAAAAGACGACACTTCTATTACCGCGTAATCGTTAAAGGTAAGGTCTTCAACTTCTTCTATAAGCGGATGTCCGTTATTCCCGCACGCCACGCTATGCGCGCCATTCGCGGTTAAAACTTCGTTCAGCATCGTCACCGTAGTGGTCTTGCCGTTTGTGCCCGTTACCGCAACAGCCGTCGCCCTTAAAAACATAGCGGCAAGCTCTTCTTCTCCTATTATCGCCTTACCTTGCTTTCTGAACGCAACGGGAAGAGCGTTATCGATAGGAATGCCGGGGCTCAATACCAGAATATCGCATCTCAACGCTGCGGCTTCACACTTGTCCGCAGTCACGATATGCGCGCCCAAGCCCGAAAGCTCGGTCATAACGGCTTGTACCTTATCGCTTACCACGTCGTCGTAAATATAGACGTCCGCACCCCTTTCAAGCAAAAAGCGGGCGCTGCTTTCACCCGAAACCGACATACCCGCTACAAAAAACTTCTGATTTCTAAAATACATTTTACCTCACCAAAAAATCAAACAAATTATTCCGACGAAGGCGGTTAGTGCGAAATAGCAATAGGTAATTTTACATTCCGTGTATCCTTTCATCTGAAAATGATGATGCAAGGGCGCCATAAGAAACACTCTCTTCCTTGTCCGTTTATAATATATGACTTGTACGATTACGGATATTCCGGAAATTACGAACATTATTCCGATTATGGGAATATATAAAGAATTTCCCGAAAACACCGAAACGCATGAAATTAATCCGCCCAAAGCAAGCGAACCCGTATCACCCATAAAAATTGCCGCTTTATTCACGTTGAACACAAGAAAAGCCGCTACCGCGCCCACGCCTATAAAACAGATAGCCGAAAAGTAAACGCCCTTAATTGCAAGCATTATACCTAAAATTAAAAGATAAGCGCAGCTTGTCCCTCCCGCAAGACCGTCAAGCCCGTCAGTCAGATTAACGCAGTTGACCGTTGCCGTAAAAATAAATATAACGAGCGGAATTATTCCCCAGCTTATATCGGCAGAGACGTCCGCAAAAGGGATATTGAGCTTTGTTATTCCGTTGAAATAGCAATAAAGGGCAGCGACGGTTGCTATAGCGACCTGAAAAATAATTTTCTGATAGGGCTTTAAACCTTCGTTTTTCTTGTGATAGATTTTTATGAAATCGTCCAAAAAGCCCACGACCATAAAGCTTGCGGTTATGGCAAGCGTAAGATTAACTTCGCCGCCGTTGAAGCCAAGCGCACAAAATCCGACGATAACAATAGCGCAAATAAAGGCAAGCCCGCCCATAGTGGGCGTGCCGCCTTTATCTTTGTGCTCTTTAACGTAACCCAAGATGTACTGCCCAGCTTTTAATCTTCGCAAAAGGGGCAGGATTAACAGCAATAACGCCGCCGACGCCAAAAACGCAAACAGCATCGATACGAATATGCTTTTCATTTAACCGCCAATGATGTTTTTTATAACTGTATTGTCATCGTAACTGTGTTTTATACCCATAATTTCCTGATATTGCTCCCCGCCCTTACCCGCAACGAGAAGTATATCGCCCGTTTCAAGAAGTCGGATTGCGTACTCTGTTGCAATTTCCCTTTCGGATACGGTCACGTACTTTTTACCCGTGGCTTTAACGCCGTTTTCTATTTCGCTTATAATGTCGTAAGGGTCCTCATACCTAGGATTATCCGAAGTAATTATGCAAAAATCCGCGTACGTCGCAACGACTTTGCCCATTATAGGACGTTTTGATTTATCCCTGTTGCCGCCGCAACCGAAAAGACAGTACAGCTTCCCCTTACACAGCTTTTTTAATGACTGCAAAGATTTTTCCAGTCCGTCGGGGGTGTGAGCAAAATCAACGAATATATCCGCACCGTTGTAGCGGGCAACTCTTTCCAGCCTACCAGAAACCTTCTTCAGTTCGAATAAACCTTTCGCAATTCCGCTGATTTTTATACCGAGTATTTTGGCGCACGCCGCCGCAGCCATGGCATTGTAAACGTTATGAATTGCAGTTAGACAGAGTTTTATTTCATACAGTTCGTCCTGTAGATTGAGAACGAACGTCGTTCCGTCAAGGCTTTCCCTGACATCTACCGCAAACACGTCGGCAGGATTTTGCAATCCGTAAGTAACTGCGTTTTTAACGGTTGAAAGAATTTCAACGCCCAAGGCGTCGTCCGAATTAATTACGCACTTTTTGCACCGACCGTTTTTAAACAGCAGCTTTTTACAATCGGCGTAATTTTTCATATTACCGAAAAAGTCAAGATGATCCTGCGTACAATTGGTGAATATACCGACTTCGAAATTCAACCCGTAAATTTTATCGTAATAAAGAGCGTGAGCAGAAACTTCCATAAAGACGTATTTTACTCCCGCCGCCACCATATCCGCAAGCACTGAATGGAGATAAACCGGATCGGGCGTCGTAAGCTCAGGCGCGATAAATTTTTCCCCATAGCTTATTCCCAAAGTTCCGATTACCCCCGCGCTATGTCCGTTTGTACTGCATATACTTGCAAGCATATGCGTAATAGTCGTTTTGCCGTTTGTGCCTGTTACAGCTACTATTTTAAGTTTTTTATCCGCAAAGCCGTAAAACGCCTGTGCGGCGCGGGCAATTTGTGCCCTTCCGTCGTCTACGATTATCTGAGTCAAAGGACAGTCAAGTTTTTTTTCGCAAACAACCGCAACTGCGCCGTTTTGTATTATTTGGGAAATATCCCCGTGCGAATCGTGCTTTGCGCCCGCAAAACAGAAGAATAAATCTCCGCTTTGTACCTTTTGGCTGTCGGTACAGAGCCCGCTTATTTGAATATCGGTATTCCCTACCGTTTCTTTCACTTGTACATACTTTAAAAGCTCTTTTAATTGCATCACGTATACCGTTCTATGTTTTTAATTTTGATTATGTCTTCAAAAATTTCCTTTGCAACGGGTGCGGCAACTGCACTGCCATAATAAGTTCCCTGCGGCTCGTCAACTACGATAAGCGCAAGATATTCGGGGGCGTTTGCAGGAAAGAATCCGCAAAACGATGAAACGTACTTGCCTTGCGCAACGTGACCGTTCTCGTACTTTTGCGCCGTTCCCGTCTTACCTCCGACGCGGTATCCGTCTATAAACGCCTTCTTGCCGCTACCCTCCGTAACTACGCCCTCAAGCATTTCCGCAAGCAACGAAGACGCCTTTTCGCTGATAACCTTATTTTTTAATATCGTCGAATTTTCCGAAACGGTTTTGCCGTCCGCCGACACTATACTTTTCAAGAAATGCGGAACGAAATAATTTCCGCCGTTGACGGCTGCAGCAACGGCACATGCAAGCTGCATTCCCGTCACGGCAATCGTCTGCCCGAACCCTATACGCGCCAAATCACAGTCCCTTACCGCCGTTTGCGGAACCAACATTCCGAGCGCTTCACCGGTGAAGTCAAGCCCCGTAACGTTGCCGAACCCGAATGCGTTCAGATATTCGTAAAAGGTTTTACTGCCCAACGACAACGCTATGTCGGTAAAACACGGGTTACAGCTATTATTTAGCGCCGACGCAAGAGTCTGATTTGAATGTTTACCGTTTGCATGATCCGACCAGCATTTGATTTTCGTACTGTCAACGGTCCTTGTTCTGCTACCGTTAAAAACGTATGAATTTGAAAAAGCCTTTGCATTGCCTTGAAGGTATTCCTCAATATTTGCCGCCGCGGTAACGACTTTAAAGGTTGAACCAGGCTCATATATGTCGCTGACCAGTCCGTTGCGGGAAAGCGCGTTCAAAGTTTCGGGGTCGTCGCGAGGTACGTCGTTTAAGTCGTACGAAGGATAATTGACAAGCGCAAGCACGTCAAAATTCTGAGGATCGAGAACTATACAGGACGCAGCCTTCGCACCGCTTGACAAGTACACGCTTTTTATAGCATTTTCCGCAGCTATCTGTATATCCATATCGATTGTAAGCTTTATACCGTCGCCATTCTTCGCCGCCTTATACACTACTACGGAATTTTCCGTTTCGACGCCGATTATATCGGTCGTATATGTAATTTCACCGTTTATACCGCTAAGAATGTTATCGTAATACTTTTCGACGCCGGAAAGTCCCGAACCGTCGTTTGCAGTAAAACCGAGAACCTGACAAAGTGCGTCGTTATAGGTATAGCTTCTGCTGTTATCGCGTGAATAGTATACGCCCGCAAGGTCGTAAGAAACTAATTTCTCTACGCTTTCCTTGCCAACCTGTCTTGCAACGGTAATTTCAGATACCTTTCCGCCTTGAATCTTATCCAAAACTTTCTGCGGGTTTAAATCAAACAAACCGCTTAAAACGGTTGCGGTATATTCAGCGTTTTCAACTGCATTAGGGCGTAGAAAAACGCTATACGTCGTTCTGTTGCCCGCAAGCACTACGCCGTTTCTGTCCGAAATTATCCCTCTTGCGGCAACCACGGGGATTTCCCTGTTCCACTGATCCGTTGCAAGCTCCTGCAAATCCGCTCCCCACGCTATCTGAACATAAAGCAGTCTTGCTAAAATTATGCAAAAAATAAAGGTTATTGCCATACTTAACGACAATAACCTCTTTTGTAATACAGTTAAAGAAAATCCTGTTTTTTTATATTTAAAAATTTGAGTTGACCCCCATATATGCTTGAATTACCTTATCCTATCATGCCGATAGACTCTGCAAATTCTTTAGCGTTCTGAACAGCGTTCTGTGACAAATCTGTAACCTCGTCACTGATATTCGAGTAAGACAGTTTAACCGTGGTCAAGGACGTCTGAAGATTGCCCAAATCAGCGTTTATGCTTGAAATAACAGCAGAGTTTACAATTATTAAAATTAGCATAGCAACTATTATGCTGACTACTGCGGCAATAACAATCTTTTCCTTTTTGGATAAACCCGTGCGTTTTTCGGTTGCAACGTTTGCTGCTTCACCCTCTTCTACAGTCTTTTTAACGCCGTACGTTTTGTACTGAATAGTCGTTGAAGTGGGGCGCAAATCTTCATTTTCCTCTTCGCCTTCCTCAACCGCCATAACGGGTTGCACGTCCGCAACCTTGCGGTTTATAGGGCTATCGGCGCGGAAAATTTCCGAACTCGTCCTTGCGCTTTCCGCAAAATAAGGCTCGACAAACAATACGTTGCGTGCCTTAGGCGCCTCAGCGCTCTGCGACCTGCCTAAAACTTCGTCAACATTAGTTGTATCACTAATTAACCGTGCATAATTTTCACGGATCTGAGCGTTATGCTGCTCGTCCGCGGTCATCTGAGAATTAAAGCCGCTATTAACATTTCTTTCTTCTTCGATTTTTTCTAAGGTATTAACGTTCCTTTCCAATACCGCGACTGCCATAATTTTCTCCCCATCGCAATTAAATGATTTTTTCTGCAATTCTAAGTTTAGCGCACTTAGAGCGCGAATTAAGCGTCATCTCTTTAACGCTTGCAATAATAGGCTTTTCAGTGATAACTTCCACCTCTTGCACTTTTCCGCAGACGCAAACGGGTAAATTTTTGTCGCAGATGCAATCCGTTTCAAGATATCTGAACGCCTGCTTTACAATCCTGTCTTCAAGCGAATGAAAGGTAAGAATTACCATCCTTCCGCCTTTTTTCAGCCGTCTCGTTAGTCCTGTAACGCACTCGTAAAGCCCTTTCAGTTCCCCGTTTACGGCAATCCTGATAGCCTGAAAACTCTTTCTTGCCGCGGGTCCGTTCTGTTGAAACTTCTTCGGTATGCTGTTTTCTATTACGTCAACGAGTTCTCCGCACATCGTTATGCGATTTCGTGTTCTCGCCTTAACTATGTTAGCAGCTATCGTTGAAGCAAATTTCTCTTCTCCGTACTCTTTCAGGATTTTTGCAATTTCATTTTGGGAATATTCGTTTATCAGAATTTCCGCAGTAAGACTTTGCCGACGGTTCATTCTCATATCCAGCGGCGCATTTGGCTTCATATAAGAAAACCCGCGCTCTTCGGTATCAAGCTGAAAACTTGAAACCCCGAAATCAAGAATTGCCCCGTCAAGGCTGTTTATTTCTGCTTCGGTCAAAACTTTTTTAAAGTCTTTATAGTCAGATTTGTAAATTTCAAATCTGCCTTCAAAGACAGACAACCTTCTTTCTGCCGCCGATATAGCATCGTCGTCCAAGTCGGTCGCTATAAGTCTTCCCGTCGGAGCTGTCCTTTTAAGAATTTCAAACGAATGTCCCGCACCTCCTACCGTTCCGTCGAAGTACACTCCGCCGTCTTTCAGATTAAGACCTTGCATGCATTCTTCGAGCATTACGGGGATATGAGAAAATTCTTTCATTTAAATACCAAGTATATTGAACATTTCGTCGAAGTTTTTGTCTTCGTCTTTGAAGTACTCGTCGTAAACATCCTTAGCCCATATTTCTATGTGTGAACCTGCGCCGCAAATAACGAGTTCCCTGTCAATCTTTGCGTGTTCTTTCAGCAATACAGGAAGTACCATTCTGCCTTGTCCGTCACCTTCAATAGGAAACGCCGATTTTGCAAATGATCTTACAGCTCGACGCTGTTCTTCATTAGTTAGCTTGTTGTTCTCCTCTATCTTGCGGCAAAGCTCCTGAAAAGCTTCCTCGTAGTACACGTAAATACAGCTGTTGGGTCCCTTTGCAAAATAAAGAGTTTTTTCGTCACCCTTTAGTTTGTTGGGAATTCTTATTCTGTTTTTCGTGTCTATCTGGTGAGAATATTCACCTGTCAAGTAAAACATAGAGAAAAACTGCCCTTTGTAGGTTTATATCAATACTATAACATCACTTTATGACAATGTCAACCCTTTTTAGGAATTTTTTGGGAATTTGTGGGAAAAATTTCCCCACTCCTGTCCAGTGCGCACAAAACGTCGTAAAACACGCGTCTGTTTTTCTCGCTGTCACCGCCAATAAAGGTAATTTCCGGAATTTGAAGCGGCGAATTTTCACTGAAATCTTCACCGAGAATTTGCAAAAGCCGTTTAACGGTTCCTTCAACCCCGGTAAACGCGGGACATCCGTACTTTCTTTCAATAGCTTTCTTGACAAATATATAATGCGTACAACCTAAAATGACCGCGTCGGGCTTTACATCAGGCAACAAATCCAACAGTTTCTCTTCGTTTAAATCAAATATGTTTTGCTCAATTAGCTGAGCAAATTCGGGGCAAGCAACCACTTCGGTTGAGCCGTTACCGCAAGAACGGATTAATGCTTTTAAGCTATCGCTCTCCGCAGTTGACGGCGTAGCAAAAACAACGCAATTTTTGCCGTACCTCACCGCTTCTTTGACAGCAGGTTGTATCCCGATTATCGGGAAGAAATATTTACTTCTCAAGTGCGCAGCACAGCGCGCCGTAACGGTGTTGCATGCTATTACCGCCGCATCGGGATTTACGTTGGCAATTTCCGAAAAAATTCCGTCAACGGCATCAATTAATTCCTCGTCGGACAAGCTACCGTAAGGCACTCTAAAATTATCCGCAAAATAGAAAAGATTAGCGTGGGGCAGCTTAAGCGAAGCTTCATGCAACAAATTAAGTCCGCCTATACCGCTATCGAAAAAGCATACTTTCGGGGGTGTAAATTCAGATAAATCCATCAGTATATATAAATATTTCACAAACGCAAAATATATTAAAAAAATTGTAAAAAGCCGACTAAAAACAGTTTACAACACGCTTTTTATATGATAAAATTACAAAGAATTACTGTTAAAAGTATCCAAAGGAGATATGAAATGCCTAACATAAAATCAGCAAAAAAACGCGTTCTCGTAACCGCAAAGAAAACCGCAAGAAATAAATCCATAAAGTCTGAAGTTAAGACCGAGGTTAAGAAGTTCCTTGCAACGGTTGAAAGCGGCGACAAGAAGTCGGCTACGGCTTTGTTCCCCCACGTTTGTTCCGTAATCGACAGTGCGGTTTCTAAGGGTATCCTTAAAAAGAATACCGCCGCCAATAAAAAGTCAGGTCTTGCGAAAAAACTCAACGCAATGGCGTAAAAAGAATTTTAAGCGGGCGCTACTAACGCTCGCTTTTATTTTTAATTAACTTTGCTTTTCGCTTTTGGGCAGAAGCAACATGCTTCCGTAGTTAAATGGATATAACAGCCCCCTCCTAAGCGTGCGGTATATCCACCTAAAACGGGCAAAAACAGCCCAAAACGGGGCTAAAATGGCTGTTTTTCAGCCGACTTGACAACTTAATATAAAATTGGTATAATTTTTGGTATAAAATTTATTTCAATTTGTTTCCGTAGTTCAATGGATAGAATAGTGCCCTCCTAAGGCATAGATTCGAGTTCGACTCTCGGCGGGAACACCACCTGAACACTCTATTAAGTTTTGAACCGTATACCCTCGAAAAGGAGTCCTTCGGTAAAAACGTACTCTCGCCTTTTCGTGGAAAAGATGTTCGCAACATTGAGAGGTGCGTTTTTCGGCGTGTTTCTCAATGGAACACGCTTTTTTAATTAAGGGATATATTATGAAAAAAGTATTTGTAATTATTTATTCGCTTTGTATAACGCTGTTATCGTGTGGTTTAACGGCTTGCGCTAATGAAAAGCAATACGCTCTTGCAGTAAACGGCAGCGCATTATTGTACGAAAATCTGAACGAAACGTACAAAGCCGGCGAAGAAGTTACGGTAAAAGTAAAAATTAAACCTTACGAAGGCATAAAGGCTTCACTCGATCTTGAACAGTTGGTAAAAACCAAAAGCGCACAAGACGAATATTGGCAATTTACTTTTGAAATGCCAGCGCACGATGCCGTGCTTGATATTACTTCTTATAAAGGTTTTGACGAGCCAATATTGTACGGTTTCTATCTTACGTTCTATGATAAAGACAACGAACAGATAGAGGAGTTCAACAAGCCTTTAGATAGCAACGAGGCGATTGCAGACTATGCAGTTATTACCTACGACAATAATCTTAAAGTTTATTCAAGCAATGCGGGTGCAAACGTATTTGCTGACAGCAAAACAAAGTTCAGCAATATAAGTTACGAGCTTGAAGATACCATTTACTATACATATGAATTGATTGACGCGGTAGCCGTTGTCGATTGGGTGTACCTAAACGAAGAAACTCAAACGTATTCTTGCAGAAACTGCGCAGGATATAACCTTAATAACTTAGGCAGCTCGACTTCCACTTCCGCCAAACAAAATTTGTCGGACACACGCTATAATAGCCATATGGAAGGATACGAAGAAAAGTTTGACTCCTACGTTAAAGTAAATTTTAAATACCTCGACTACCTGACGGGTGTTAAAATATTGGAATTCGGTTCAAACGGCGAACTTATCAAATCTACCGAAATAGCAAAATCCGAAAGTGAAATTACGCACACAGTTGGTGTAAATTGCGAATATGCCGTCATCGAAGAAGAATACACCGTTAAAAGCGGTCAAAATATCGGCGAAACCCACGTCGAACGCACCTTAATAAATAAAAGTGAGTTCGGTGACGGTAAGCTATTGAAATACCCTCGCGGCAACGGTCTGATTTTGCCAATATATCTATCAATTAAGTGGCAGAACGAAACTTTTTAACTCTCATTGCAATTCCAATAAGCGCGGCTGACGAAGGTCAGCCGCGCTTATTAGTATTATATTGTTTAATTTTCAAGCATAACTTCCTTTACCGAGACCTTACTCAGTTTAAACGAATACACAACCATAACCGCGCCGTAAAGCACGATAAAACATGCAAGCGTTATAAAGAAAACGGGAATGTTAAAGCTATAATCGGGCATCCCCCCTATATCTTTATAAACTATATTCACCATTAAGCTTAAAAGTCCGTATTGGTACGCCGTACCGACAGCAAAACCCAGAAAAGCAAAGGGAACGAAACCGCCGAATACGGACAAGGCGCACTCCTTCACGGAATATCCGAAAACCTTCATCATAGATATGTTTTTTAAATTACTTTTTATGAGTGACGTAACCGCCATAAACATCGTAGTTACGGCAAGCACGATACCTATAATCAAAATCATAAGCCCCATAGTTTCGTTAGATAGCTGCTTCATTGACGCACCCATCTGTACCATGGAGGAAAAGCAGAAACAGGCAAACGCTACGAAAAAGACGAGCAATTTTTTTTCGCCAAGCGTTTTAAGGCACGTTTCAATCAAAAAAGGCCTGTCCTTGCCGCTTTTTGCAGGTTTTCCCTTACGTTTTTTTAATTTTATCTCTGTTCTCCCCTTTAACATATCGTTTGCGGTGCAACGCAACGCAAGGTAGGCAAATCCGCAGGAAAGCAACGAATAGAGCGCTGAAGGGACAACTACCAGCCAAACCAAAAGCGACCAGTGAAAGTTAATTTCTATATCGAGAGAATCTATTGTCAATCCATTATAAATAAACGGCATAGCAATATGCCCTGCTCCAAATCCTAAAGCGGCGCCGATTAACACGCTTAGCCCGAACACCCAAAACCGAATTGCAATACGTGAGTTTGACCAGCCCATAGCTTTAAGTATTCCAAGCTGCTGCATATGCCCGTCGATATAAAGTTTTATGTAGAAAATAACCATTATTACGGCAATCAAGGCAAGGAATCCGCCGCTTATCGCACACACCACTTTTGCCGTTGCAAGTTGCGCGTCGTATAAAGCCTGTTGGTCGGGCAAAACGCTATCTTTAAAGGCAATCGCATCTAAATAAAAATTCAGAAAAAACGTACAAACAAATACTGCGCAAAAAACTACTATCATTATACCAAACAGCTTTAAACTGTCTTTTAAACTTATTACCATTGCTTACCAACCTATTTCATACGCCGTTTTCGGGGTTGCATTTTTATAAATATTTGTAATAATGCCGCTATTCATTTGAATTACGGTATCAGCTGTTTCCGCTATGTTGGTGTTGTGCGTAACCATAACCGTCGTAAATCCGTTTTTCTTCTGCATTTTAATAATATAATCAAGAACTTCTCTGCCCGTTTTTTCGTCGAGAGCGCCCGTAGGCTCGTCAAGAAACAAAACCTTTGGAAGTTTTGCAAGCGCACGCGCAATACATACGCGTTGTTGCTCCCCCCCCCGAAAGTTCGGAGGGTTTATTTTTAAGCTTGCTTTCAAGTCCTACCGCCTTAATAATTTCACGGAACTCTTTGTTGCCTACAAGGTCTGCACCCATTTTAACGTTGTTTTCTACGCTTAAATGCGGCAACAGATTGTATTGCTGAAATATAAAACCAACGGTATTTCTTCTGAATTCCGTAAGCTGTTTTTCCGTCATTGAAGAGAGTTCGCGTTCTCCATACATAATTTTGCCGCTGTCGACACGTTCAAGCCCCGAAAGTACGCTTAAAAGAGTTGATTTACCCGACCCCGAAGCACCGAGGATAGCCATCTTTTCTCCTTCTTTTACTTCAAGCGAAACGCCTTTAAGTACCTCCGTTTTACCGCCGTTATACGTTTTTACCACGTTTTCCGCCTTAATCATTGCTTGCCCTCCGTTTTATATTTTCTTATTATGCTTGTACCTACGTTAGTCAGCATATCCGAAATTTCTTCCCTTGAAAAGGTGCAAACTTTTGTTGCCAAAAGCGTAGCAATTCCGTGAGAATATATCCACATATGCAAATAAATTTCTTTTGCCGTTTCGTTACTGAACCCGTAACCCGTACGGATTGAGTCGATAATTTTTTCATAATAATCGTCAATTACGCTTAAAACAGTATCCAAGTTCGGTACAGCGTTAATTTCACGCATAAACAAAAGCTGAAAAAGCTTTGGTTGCTCGGCGGAAAAACGGATGTAACCTATACCGGAACCCCTAAAAGGTTTTTCTCCGCACATCTCCTCATCCTCATATTGTTCATATAACTTTCTTGCTGCCGTTTTAACCTCTTCCTGCACTTCCTCCATACAGCTGAAAACGGTAAAAATAGGACGTGGCGAGCTGCCGAGTTTATCGGCAAGCGAGCGGGCGGTTAACGCATCGAATCCGCTCAAACGGACTATCTCGAATGCAGCAGCTATAATTTCTTTCTTCGTAAACTTTGCTTTGGGTGGCATAATTTCTCCATATCTAAAACTATTGTTTTGCAACATCTGTTTTAATTATAATCAGAGAGCTGGCAAATGTCAAATAAAAAAGTAACATTTATGATAGTTTTTTTCTTTGGACAAAAAATGGCCCGCTACATCGCAATCGAAGTAGCGGGCTGCATATTCTAATTTGTTATAGCAATAAATTGAAATTTATAATTCAATA
Organism: uncultured Christensenella sp.; assembly: GCA_910583855.1. Taxonomy (GTDB): domain Bacteria; phylum Bacillota; class Clostridia; order Christensenellales; family Borkfalkiaceae; genus Coproplasma. The sequence goes on along the minus strand of CAJTYL010000003.1, from coordinate 73,913 downwards.
TCAACTTTATATTCTGTATCTATCAAAATGCAGTTTAGTCCGTATTTTTTGCACATTTGTAAATTGCTTTCATTTTCTTTAATAAGATTTCCCTGTACCAAATCGCCGCTTGTAAGTCTTTGTTCAACTATACTTTCATTTGCTAAAATATCGGAAAAATGCTTTTGTATATAGTCTTTGCTCATAATTAAGCAAAAGTATTTGATTTTCAACAAATACTCTTTATTAAACTCTTTTGCCCAATCAAATGGTATGTAACAACCTTCCACAATAAGATTTTGCTCGTTTTCTATTGCCGTTTTGATTATTTCTTTAATTATTCCCCAAATATACGGCGTTAGTTTTTCGTCATCAGTTACGCTTATTTTAGTTTGATTGCTTCTTATCAAACCCATTTTTAATAGGTCGATAGAAAGATAGGGAAATTTATACTTTTCCAACAATTTTTGTGCCAATACGGTCTTTCCCGTGTGAGTTGTTCCCGTAATTAAAACTATCATAATTCTCCGTTAAATTACCGTTTATCGTAGATATATATCTTTACGGCATATAAAAAGCAAGGCTCTTATAAACTATCTCTCCTTGCTTTTTGTTCCAATATAATGGACCGAAAACGTTTAGCTTTTTATTTTGTTATCGCAATTTTTTTGACATCCTGTGTTAAAACGGGCTCTCCTATTTGTCCGCTTATTACGACGTTTTTCAAAAGCACCCGTTCAACGAATCTGAAATCAAGCCCCTGGTTTTTTACCGCAAACTTTTTCTCCTGCATTACCGGGTAGCCCTCTTCGGCGTTTTCATTATATGTAAAACTTACATGGTCGAACGTAATACTCTTTATCGGCGATTCGGGCAAGCCGTGGAAAACCGCCGCCGAGTAAGCAACGCCCGTGCAAACCATATCTTTAAACACGAAAGAACCTATCTGCGGAGTTCTGTCGTCAACGGGAAGTTTCTCGGTTGTCCAAACGTATTCGTTGTGCCCCGATTCGTCATCTGAATTGTAGTACATATTGATAACGAATGGTACCTTGACGTTTTTCATAACTATATCAGAAAAAGTTACGCCGTCACACTTGCCTATCCTTCCTCTACCGCGCAAAGTTTTAATTCTCAATCCACGCTCAGTTCCCTCAAAAAGACATTTGGAAACGTTGACTTCCTCAATACCGCCCGAAATCTCGCTACCGAAAACCACGCCGCCCTGCCCTTCGCGCATAAGGCAGTTTCTTATCGTTATGTCTTTACAGGGCGTTTTGTATCTTTTAGCAAATTCGTACGTTCCGGATTTAAGAGCAATACAGTCATTACCGACTGCAATTTTTACGCCGACTATCTCAACCCCCGTGCAACAGTCAGGGTCAACGCCGTCTGTCGTCGGTGCGTCGGAAGCGTTTTCGATTACCAAATCATACAGTTTTACGTTGTTGCAAAAATAAGGATGAACGTTCCAGCTCGGAGTATTCCTAACTGTGACGCCAAGTACGGTAACACCGTCGCAACGGTTAAAAAATAATCCGCGGGGTCGCCACGCCCCTCTTTTAATCCTATGGTTGAAGTACCAGTCGCCCTGTACGGCTCCACAATCGATTTCCCCCTCGCCGATAATGGAGATATTATTCTGCTCGTAAGCGGTAAAGACCGAAGCAAAACAGTCGGCCTCTTCACCCTGCCAAGTGCCTATATTGCGGCGGCAGTTTATCCCTTCGAGCACGCCCAACAAAACGGGATAATCGCTACGGGCGGCGGCAGCGCATACTTTTGCGCCCTTTTCAAGATACACCGTTATCCCGCTCTTCATGAACACGGGTTTTATTGAATAATTTCCCGCAGGCACGGTTAAAACGGAATTTTCCGGCAAGCAGTTCATTGCGGCGGTAAACGCGCCGGTATCATCGTGAATACCGTCGCCCACAGCGCCGAATTTCATAACGCTTATTTCGATATTTGACTGTAATGTTCTGAACTTAACGCTTTCACCGTTCGCTTTACATATGTAATCCGTGTTCGGAGCAAGCCCGAAAACCGAAAAAACGTTGCGGTTTTCCTGACGGACGAGTTTATCATTTAACTCAATTAAAAATACGTTCCCGCTGAAATACGGGGACAGATTGTCCAATTCAAAAGTTGCGCTTTTTGAAGTAATTGCAAGAATTTTCATAAATCACACCGTTAATAATCCGACTATAAACACAGTAACGAAAATCGTTGCGATCGAATATAAGCTCGTCCACACGACGAGCTGCGTTGCAAGCTGTTCGTCGCTCTTCATCTCTCCCGCCATAATTGCGCTTGACACAGCGACGGGCGTTCCGAACAGGGCGATTAGCGTGGGATAAACGTCCGCGCCGAAAGTGAATAAATCAGTATACATACTCAATAAAACGGCAACGCCTATACCGATAAGCGGCGCAAGCAGAACGCGCCATACCGTTCCTACGACTATTTCCTTCGTCATTCCTTTCACGGCATCAAAACGGAACTGCCCGCCCAGAACTATCAATGCTAAAGGCGACGCTATCGCTTTCAGACTACCCGTGCAGGTGTACAGAAATTTCAGATGTTCTTTAAAACTGAAAATCACTTCCCCGTTGCAACAAGCACGTTCGATTTCGCGTATACCTACGAAAACCAATCCTATAAACACGCCTATAATCAAAGGGTTTTTAACGATATTAAGAAGAATAATTTTAATACCGTGCTTCGGTTTAACCGTCTTTACTTCCAAATATGGTTGCTCTGTCCCAGTCTGTCCTGCGTTAACTGCATCCGTCCAACCCACCGCATCTCCTGCGATTGGCTCTGCTTCCGCAAAGACAGTTAACGAAATTACCGCCAAGATATTGAATATCGGAATAGAAAACGCCGAAATTATACTTGCAAGCCCTTTGTCTCCACCGAGGCTTTCAACGAGTGCAAGCCCTATGATTGCGAAATTGCTTCTGAAAGTACACTGTAAAATTACGCCGCGTCTGCTCTGCTTTTTCGTAGTTAAAATTGCAGTAACTAGCCCCAACCCGAAAATCACACAGATTGCCGTTACCGAATATATCACCACGTCCCAACGAATGTCCGCAAAGCCGTCCATCCCGTCGTAGATATTAATAAAAAGCATACACGGCAGACAGATTTTAAAGACGAACTTGTTTCCAATTTTTACGAAGTTATCGTTAAGAACTTTAAAACGCTTTAAAAGGTAGCCTAAAAGAATTAACAAAATTATAGGCAACACGGCGTTTATGGAAGTTACAAGAACGTCTAACATAATTTCACCACTTTATGATAAGTTTAACAAAAATGCATATAATTGTCAAATATTAAAATACCCGCAAAACTATGCGGGTATTTTATCAATGTATATAAAGTGCTTTAAAATAGATTATTTATTTTTTTGCGACGGGTTCCCCCATTTATCTTTGCCCTCGGCAAGAAGTTTCTTCGCCTCGTTTACAGACATTAAATTAAACGCTTCTCTTTCATTCGGGTCTAATATTTCTTCTATGCCCACATAAGCCCACGCACAATAAGGACAAGGAACATAATCATCGTCATCAATTAAAGTTCCACAAATAGGACATTTTATTTTTTCCATTTTTCAAACCCCTCTTGTGTTGTAAAGTTTATACTATTCCGTGAGCCATCATTGCAGTTGCAACCTTGATAAAGCCCGCTATATTTGCGCCCATTACGTAGTTGCCTTCATAACCGTATTCCTTCGCCGCATCGTCGATATTATGATAAATGTTTATCATAATATTTTTAAGTTTGCCGTCTACCTCTTCAAACGTCCAGTACATTCTGCCAGACGACTGCGCCATTTCCAGTGCGGAAGTTGCAACACCGCCTGCGTTCGCCGCCTTTGCGGGCAAGAATACTACACCGCTATCCTGAAATACGCCGATTGCCTCCAAGGTTGAGGGCATATTTGCGCCCTCCGCCACGTACTTAACGCCGTTTTTAACGAGTGCCCTTGCTGAATTACCGTCAATTTCGTTTTGAGTCGCACAAGGTAGCGCAACGTCGCAAGGAATAGTCCAAATACCGCTACACCCCTCTTTATAGGTTGCGCCTGCCACTCTTTCGGCATATTCTTTAATGCGCCCGCGCTTAACTTCTTTTATGTCCTTAATTACGTCAAGCTTGATTCCGTTAGGGTCGTACACGTAACCGTTGCTATCGTACATAGCAACAACGTTTGCTCCAAGACTTTGCGCCTTTTCACAGGCGTAAATGGCAACGTTACCCGACCCCGAAATTACTACGGTTTTTCCTTTGAAGCTGTCGCTGCGCGCCTTCATAGCTTCTTCCGTAATATATACGAGCCCATAACCGGTCGCTTCGGTTCTTGCAAGACTTCCGCCGTAGGAAAGCCCCCTGCCCGTAAGTACGCCGACGTGCTCGTCGCGTATTCTCTTATATTGCCCGAAGAGATAACCTATTTCTCTGCCGCCGACGCCGATATCGCCCGCAGGAACGTCGGTATCCGCGCCTATATGCCTGTAAAGCTCGGTCATAAAGCTTTGGCAGAAAGTCATAATTTCTCTGTCTGATTTACCTTTCGGATCAAAGTCGGAGCCACCCTTGCCGCCGCCTATGGGCAAGCCGGTCAAACTGTTCTTTAATATCTGCTCCAAACCCAAAAATTTAATAATTGAAAGGTTTACGGAAGGGTGAAATCTGAGTCCGCCCTTGTAAGGTCCTATTGCGCTATTGAACTGTACGCGGTAGCCCTTATTTACTCTTACCTTACCCTTATCGTCCACCCAGGGAACGCGGAACATAATTACTCTTTCAGGCTCGACAAATCTTTCTAACAACCCCGCCGCTTCGTACTCGGGATGCTTTGCGACCACTGGCGCAAGCGTAGTTAAAATTTCGGTTGCCGCCTGATGAAATTCGGGCTCGTTGGGGTTCTGTTTTTTTAGATTTTTCAAAACTTTTTCAACGTAATTCATGGTTCTCCTTATAAAAACAATTCAGAAAATATTTTTATTTCTATTCAAGTATATCACAGCATTTATTCATATTCAAATAATTAACACTGTATAATTATTCATTTACACAAACAATTGCTTAATACCGGTATAAGTAAAAATTATAAAATAAAACGGGGCATTACCCCGTCCTATTTGATTTCAGTTTTTAAAGTATATCTTTTGAGCAGTGTTATAGAATATATCTTCAAGCTCTTTTTTACTAAATACGCCGCTTTCAATAACGTAATTTTTTAAATTTTCATAACTGTCTTTCGCAAGCGCGGACGGCATATCGCTACCGAACATAAGTCTGTCCGCGCCTACTATTTCTTTTGCGGTTTTCAGATGGAGGGCAGCAGTCGGATAGGGATAAATTTCAGGCTTTTGATTTAACGACAAAGCAGCGTAATCAAAGTATATATTGGGGGCAATCAGTTTTTTTAGCGATTTTTTCAACAACTCATTATCACCTATTTGCGGGGCAAGCAAGTGGCAAATTACGAATGTCAGTTGCGGGTATTTTTTTGCTACGGAAGCAACTGCGTCAACCTGCCAGCAGGGGTTATTCGGTCTGCCAATATCGAGGACGACTGTTAAGCCCTTTTCCGCCGCGTGTACATAACAACCGTTCATAACTTCGCCATCAAGGTCAACGGGCGGACGGTTCGCCATAAGCCCCGAGCCCGTCGATAGTTCGAATTTAACTATTTTAAAACCCAAATCGTCAAACAACCGTTTTCTGATTTCTTTTATATTTATGCAAAACGGGTCGTACGTTGCCGCACCGACGAAACGGTCGGGGTACTTTTTTACTGCCTCGTAAGTGTATTGGTTCTGAAATCCAAACCAGTTGCCCTGCAGCAGCACTGCCTTTTCAACTCCGTTCGCGTCCATCACCTTTACAAGAGCTTCGGGAGTAACGCCTACGCCACCCATTTCGGGCGGAAACAACTGAAAAATTTCACCAGTTGAGTATTGGGCTTTACCGCCGCCGACCGCTCTTAGCTCCCCGCGCGAGGTGAAGCCTGCAACGTATTGCGCAACGTGCGCGTGCGCGTCTATAATCTTCATTTTTTATTTACCTTCTTTTTGGTCTTGGGTTCGGGAAGCTCGGGATACATCTTTTCAAAAAGTTCTCTTAAAAACTCCCCGTCGTCTATATTTTCCACTAAAATTAACGGCCGAGCTCCGTCATACGGCGGTTGATATTCGGCGTCTGGTAAAAACGCTTTTACACTTTCAACGGGTTTAATTAAAAGTCGGTTATCGCAAACATCCCCCACCAACTTACCTTTATAGTATACGAGATATTCCCCCATCATCGGGCGGAAAGTAAGTTCGTTGCCGTTAAACCGTTCCGAAATATAACCAATAAAATCTTTACTCGTCGCCATAATCGCTCTTTTTCACCTCAATATTAAGCTTTTCAAGCATTTCCAAAAATTTCCCGTCACGCGTCATAACATCGCCATCAATAATCGTTTCGATAATTTTGCCTTCCTTATTCATAAATTCAATTTTATAACTATACCCCAAACGGCGCATATACACGCAGGAAATCGTATCGACTTTTATAACTACGTCTTTGTTAAAAAGTTTAACGTATCTGAATTCCCCGTTTTTTAAGAAAAAACCCTCTTTGTAATAGGCATATAGCCAAAGTACCGAACCCGCCAAAGCTACCGCAGGTATAACCTCTATAAACCAAATAAACGGCGCCTTGACGTATATTCGGCAGGCGATAATAATCAACATCACCATTAAGCACAGCGCAACCGAAGCGACGGTAAACAAAATTGCAAATTTAAACAATATCTGTTTATTTTTAATTGTAAATTCCAAGTCTTCCATAATAATCCGTATCGTTACAAATATTTTTTAATATTTTTTACCAAAATCTTCATCGTTAATTTCTGTGGCATCAGCTTTACGTTCAGATATCGATATTTTACATGCGCAGTACACACCTAATTATCTTTTCCCCTCTTTGCACCGCTTTTGTAGCTTTGGCAACTTTTACGGGAGACACCAATCCACTGAACTTAACTTTGTTTATCAAATAGTTATGATAGAGCTATACCTTTGCAATATTCTTATTACTATTAATGAATTCATTATAGCACGCAACGCAAAAAAACACAATACATATAAAAAATAAAACAAACGGCAAGGTTTACCTTTCCGTTTGTTCTGGCGCGGAGAAGAGGATTTGAACCTCCGGACGGGTATTAGCCGTCACACGATTTCCAATCGTGCGCCTTAAACCGCTCAGCCATCTCCGCAGTACCTTATTGATTTTAAACGATTGCGCATAAAAAATCAACTTATTTAATGAAATTATTATTAAAATTTATTTGACAATCGTTTTTTTTTACCTTATACTCAACATATGGTATAGAACTTTTAGAGTTCGTGCAAATACCCGCGCGGTTTCAGCCGCATTATTGATTGAGTTAAAAGCTCAAATTTTATAAGTTGATTACTTTATAATCAAAGCCTTGGAAGGCGTCACTTGTGAAACGGTCAATAAGAGTAGTAAAAGTATTTGCTATATAGACTCTAAAAATCCAAAACACGATATACGGTTAAAAAATGCGCATATATGCATTTTTCGGTTAGACGACTTTTCAGGTCGTCTTTATTTTTTTTGTAAGGAGAACCGTAAATGAGCAAAAGCGAAAACATTATTGAGCTTATCGACGTAAGAAAGGTATTCGACGATGATACTATAGCGGTTGATAATTTCAATCTTGAAGTTAAAAAAGGTGAATTCGTCACGTTTTTAGGACCTTCGGGCTGCGGCAAAACGACCACTTTAAGAATGATTGCGGGCTTTGAGTTGCCTACTTCCGGCAAAATACTGTTGAACGGCGAAGATATAAGCAGGCTTCCGCCCAACAAAAGACCCGTAAATACTGTTTTCCAGAAGTACGCCCTCTTTCCTCACTTGAACGTTTATGAAAATATAGCGTTCGGGTTGCGCCTTAAAAGAACGGAAAACACCTACGCCAACGACAAGGGCGAAAAATACACAAAAAAAGAAAGACTTACCAAAGCTGAAATCGATAAAAAAGTTAAAAAGGCGCTTGAAATAGTTGACCTTGAAGGTTTTGAAAAACGTAGCGTTGCAACTCTGTCCGGCGGGCAACAGCAACGTATAGCAATTGCCCGAGCCATAGTAAACGAGCCTGAAATTCTTCTTTTGGACGAGCCTTTGGGCGCGCTTGATTTGAAAATGAGAAAGGAAATGCAAATTGAGCTTAAAAATATGCACAAAAAGCTCGGCATTACCTTTATTTACGTAACTCACGATCAGGAAGAAGCGCTTACCATGTCCGATAAAATAGTGGTTATTAACGACGGCGATATTCAACAGACGGGCACTCCTACTGAAATTTACAACGAACCTGTAAACACCTTCGTTGCGGACTTCATAGGCGAAAGCAATATTTTTAACGGCGCCGTTGTAGGAAAGCTTAAAGTCAAGTTCTGCGGCGCAACGTTCGATTGCCTTGACGATTACGAAATTAACCAGCTCGTGGACGTCGTAGTTCGTCCCGAAGACATAAAAATTTGCAAACCGGGTGAAGGACAGCTTAAAGGCACCGTCATTTCATCGGTCTTTAAGGGTGTTCATTACGAAATTACGGTTGCTATCGGCAAGTTTGAAATCGTAATTCAAAGCACTTCTACCGCTCCCGTCGGCAGCGTTATAGGGCTTAGGATTGAACCCGACGGCATTCACCTTATGGAAAAGGTCTACACCGTAAACCGCTACGACGGCGTAATTACCGACGACAACACGGTGCGCTTCGGCGACGGCGAATTTGATTGCGACGTTACACAACTTTACCCCTCCTCGCATTTGGACGAGGGCGGCTATCTTATCACGGCAACGGGAGAAAAAGTTGATCTTAACGGCGTTGAAGTAAACGTTGAAGTTGAGCCACGCGATATTCAGATGAGCGACGACAAGGACGCCGGCGGCGCACAGGGCAACATCATTTCAATGATTTACAAGGGCGACCACTACCGCTATATCGTCAGAACCGAAGAAAACGAAGAAGATTACGTGTTATCCTGCCCCGACACCTGGAACACAGGCGACCTTGTCGGCGTAATCATTTCGAAAGATAAAATCAAGCTTACTTTAAAGCCTACGGGGGAGAATAAATAGAATGAAAGGATTGCGTTTCAACAGAAAGCACCTGTGCATTCCTTACGCGGTGTTTTTGATTTTATTCGTTATTGCCCCGTTAATCGTAATAGTTTATTACGCATTTACAAACGGACAAGGGCATTTCACGTTTGATAACTTCGTTAACTTTTTCACGAGCACTAAAACCTTGGGTACGCTTTTATACGGATTTGCCGTGTCTATCGTGACTACCGCCGTATGTCTTGTAATTGCCTATCCCACCGCTTATATTCTTGCAAGAAGTCCCATAAAGAAAAAATACGTTCTTCTGCTGTTATTTATCCTTCCTATGTGGATAAACTTCACGCTGAGAATTACCGCGCTTAAAGAAGTTTTATCCGTTCTGGAGGGCAATATTTCCATTTATCCCTTCTTAAATTCCGTGATAGGCATGACTTACGATTTCCTGCCGTTTATGATTTTGCCGTTATATACCTCGCTGCAAAAGCTTGACAACAGTCTTTTGGAAGCGGCTTCCGACTTGGGCGCAAACAAGGCAACGGTATTTTTGCGGGTGACCTTGCCACTATCCGTCCCCGGGATAGTTTCGGGAATAACGATGGTTCTTCTTCCCTCTATGACGAACTACGTCGTTTTGGATATGCTGAACAACAGCACTTATATTCCCGGTAGTCTTATAGGCAGCTACTTCAGCGCGTACGACTGGCATAACGGTTCGCTTATTTCTCTGGTGCTTCTGATTATAATTTTTATCGTTACGCTCGTTACAAACCGTTTCAGCGATAAAGAAGCAAACAACAAGGGGGTTATTTTATGAAAAAGTATTTACACATATTATGGCTTGCCCTCGTGCTTTTATTTATCTATATACCTATACTCGTACTTGCCGTTTACAGCTTTACCGAAGCTACGGTGGTCGGCGGCGGAATGGGCGGATTTTCGTTTGAAAACTATATAAACTTATTCAAAAACGACGAACTCAGAAGTATGATCTTCGGCACGGTACTGCTTGCGCTTGTCTGCGCGTGTATTTCTACCGTTCTTGCAACCTTGGGAGCAATAGGTACTTTCTACTCAAAAAAGCTACCCAAAACCATGATAAATTCGGCAAACCAAATCCCCGTCGTAAACGCGGACATAGTAACAGGATTCTCGCTTTGTATTCTGCTCATTGTGATGCTGAGAATAGGCAAAGATACCTTTATCCCTTTGGGAATAGGGCACGTGGTTTTAACCGCGCCTTTCGTATACCTCTCCATTTTGCCGAAATTAAAACAAATGGACAACAGCTTATACGAAGCAGCTTTGGATTTGGGCGCAACGCCTGCGCAAGCTCTTTTTAAAGTCGTGCTACCTCAACTTATCCCCGGGATACTTTCAGGCTTTATGCTAGCAGTAACCTTATCTTTGGACGATTACTTCGTTACGACGTACACAAAACCCTCCACGTTCGACACAATCAGTACGTACGTAGTGAACGCAACTAAGGGTAGCCAGACAGAAATTAAAACCGCGCTTTGGGCACTGTCAACTCTCATCTTCTTAATAGTTATCATAATCGTAGTCGTTATGAACGTTCTTGCAAGCAGAAAAAAGGAGGCAAAGCGTGAAAAAGTTTAGTAAGTTTTTATCGATTGCCGCCGCAATCGGAATTTTCGGCGCATCAGCTTTGTCGTTTGCAGGCTGTAACGATAAGGAAGACGTTATCACCTTACGCATATGCAATTGGGAAGAATACATCGACCTCGGCGATTGGGACGAAGAAGAACGCATAATTCTTAACGGCGGCGAAGAAATTTTCGGCGAAAACGCAATTTACGACGACTTCACTGAATGGTTCAACGAAACGCACGATTTTAAAGTTAAAGTCGAATATTCCACTTTCGGCACGAACGAGGACTTATATAACCGTTTGAGCTTGGGAGACGTTTACGACCTCGTTTGCCCCTCAGACTATATGATAATGAAACTGTTAGCAGAGAATAAAGTTGAAGAGTATTCTGAAGATTTTATGAAAAACGGCGAATACGCCAATTGCGTTTCACCGTACATCAACGGCATTTTCAGTCAATACGGTTGGGACAAATACGCTGCGTGTTATATGTGGGGAACGACAGGTATCGTTTACAACCAGGAAAAGGTCGACGTAAAAGATGTTGCGAGCTGGGATATACTACTGAACGAGAAATATAAGCGGCAAGTTACGGTAAAGGACAACGTACGCGACGCCTATTTTGCCGCTTTGGGAATAATCAACCACGATTTACTTACCGATCCACAATACGATAAAAGCAACTTAACAGAATTGATGAACGCAACGGACGGTGAAACAATAGCAAAAGCCGAGGAAGTTTTAAAAAAGATTAAAGATAACGTATATTCGTTTGAAACCGACTCCGGCAAAGCCGATATGGTAACGGGCAAGGTGGTTGCAAACTATCAATGGTCGGGTGACGCAATAACTATATTGGACGAAGCTGACGCGGACGGCACCGAGCTTTGGTATTCAGTCCCCGATGAGTGCGCAAACCTCTGGTTTGACGGTTGGATAATGCTAAAAGACGGAATCGACGGCAACGCAGATCGGCAGACGGCGGCGGAAGCATTCGTCAACTTTCTATCCCGTCCTGACAACGCCATAAGAAATATGTATTATATAGGTTATACCTCCGCTATCGCAGGTGAAACCGTTCTCAAATATTTGAATTGGAACTACGGCGCGGAAGAAGGTGCTGACGAAAACGAGATTTTTCCTTACGACGTAAGTTACTTCTTTGGAAAAGACGCTTACATTTCGGCGTATCGGGAAGAATTTGAATTTGAAGATGAAAACGACACCGTTACAGCGAACCGCGGCAGACAGCTTTTTGCACAATACCCGCCAGAAAACGTGAAGAGCCGTAGTGTGGTAATGCTTGACTTCGGCGACAATCTTACGGATATAAACCAAATGTGGATCGACGTGAGATGTTTGGACGTTACGGATATTTCGCCCGTCGTTATCGGAATTATATGCGGAATTATTGGATTTATTGCAATAGCGTCTGTTCTGTACGGATTCAGATATAAGCTGTTTATAAAACATAAACCGAAAAAAGGATTTAAGAAAGTTGAAGAATAATAAAGAGAGCCCCCGATTTTTTCGGGGGCTCTCTTTATTTGTTGACTTATGAAATTACTCTGATTATCGAAACGACGTCGGCAACACCCAACGCGTTCAATTCGTCTACCGTTTTCTTAACCTCACACTCAGATGTTGTATGCGTCAATATTATCAAAGGCACTTGTCCGTTCTCGGATTTTTCCTGAATAACCTGTGAAATGCTTATACTGTGTTTAGAAAAATGAGAAGTGATTTTTGTAAGCACCCCCGCTTTATCTTTTACGGATAATCTCAAATAATATTCGCTTTCAAAATTCTTTATAAATTTTACGGCAGGGTCAGCCTTTTCCGTATTTATAAAAGTAGAATAATTATTTCCGTTATGTGTTGCACAATAAATAATATCGCCGACTATCGCGCTACCCGTAGGCAACGCACCCGCTCCTCTGCCGTAAAGCATAACGTTTTCAACGCCGTCGCCTGTTATATATACGGCGTTATAGCTGTCGTCAACGCTTGCAAGCGGATGACTTGACTTAATTAATGCGGGGTGAACGCGCACTTCTATCCCGTTATCGCCGTTTTTGCCGATTGCCAAAAGTTTCAAAGCATAACCGAGTTGCTTGCCGTATCTTATATCTACGATGTCAACGTCCGTAATCCCTTCGCGGTAAATTTCGGTATACGGTACTTTCGTATGAAAACAAATACTTGACAGTATTGAAAGTTTATAAACCGAGTCGTACCCTTCCACGTCCGAAGTAGGGTCGGCTTCCGCATAGCCGAGCTTCTGAGCCTCCTTTAAAACATCGCCGTAAGAAGCTCCGCAGTCCGCCATTTTAGACAGGATATAGTTTGTCGTGCCGTTAATTATACCTGTTAACGACAAAATTTCGTTGCCTTGTAAATTATCCAAAAGAGCGCGTATAACAGGTACGCCGCCCACGCAAGTCGCTTCGTAATACAGTCCGCAGCAGTTCTTTTTTGCCACCTTTTCAAGCTCGTAGCTGTATTTACAGAAAAGCTCTTTATTAGAGGTAACAACGGACTTGCCCGAATTGAGCGCGGCAAGCACGAACGCCTTTGCGGGTTCTATTCCCCCCATTGCTTCAACGACTATATCAATATCCGAATTAGAACAAATTTCTGCTATATTGGAAGCAATCTTGCCCTCGTCTATTCCGAGAGAGATTGCACGTTCGCGGTTTTTCTCAAGTACGCCTTCTACAATGATATCCACACCGTGGTTTTTTTTGTAAAATTCTCTATGCTCGGTCAAAATCTTATACGTTCCACCGCCGACGACGCCTAAACCGAGAATTGCCACGCCTACCTTCTTCATTTTACTCCTCCGCACGGTTAAGCCGATAAAGATACTTCAAGCCGTCAAGCGTCAACAGCTTATCTACCTTGTCAATGCACTTTATTTCTTTTGCTATTATCTCTGAAAACCCGCCCGTTGCAACCACGGTAACATTTTCACATTTCATTTCACGCTTAATTTTCCTTACTAAAAACTCAACCAGTCCCGCAAATCCGTAAAATATACCCGATTGCATATTCGTTACGGTGTTTTTACCTATTACGGTAGAAGGACGTTCTATCTCCACCCTAGGAAGCTTTGCCGTACCGTTAACCAAGCTATCCAAAGAACCTTTTATTCCCGGAGCTATTACCCCGCCGATGAAGTCGCCCTTTTCATTTATGGCATTAAAAGTCGTTGCCGTACCAAAATCAATAACGATTAACGGATAACCGTATTTTTTTACCGCCGCAACGTTGTTTACTACTCTGTCCGCGCCGACTTCCTTTGCGTTATCTACTTTCAGGTTCAGCCCCGTTTTGAGCCCCGGAGCAAGCATCTTCGGCTTAATTTTAAGATACGTCGTGCACGCCCGGCCCAAAGTATAGTCAAGTTGAGGAACTACCGACGAAATTATACCGCCGGAAATATCTTCGGGTTTGATACCGTTATTTGAAAGAATGCTCAAAAGCTGACCGCCGTACTCGTCGGAAGTCTTTTTATGCTCCGTTGCGACGCGGAAACTTAATTTCAGCGTATCCCCATCGTAAACGGCAAATTTTATGTTGGTATTTCCAACGTCAAGACAAATTATCATTTTCCGAAACGCTCTCCGCATTTTCAACAATAGGTTTAGTTTTATTAATCAACGTGTGGTTTACTTTCTTAAGGACGGCTACGTACGCAGGCACCAATACGAGACAGGCAACTAGTTCAATCGGGAAATAAACGGATACCGCAACGTTCATTATTGCCGTAAACGAGCCCATAAAATCCCCACTCCAAATATTTACCGCAAGAAGATATAAAACCGTGTTCGTTATCGAGCCTACTACACCCGCTATTGCAGCGGGAATACTTTCACGCACGAATGCGATTTTTGCCTTTCTGAAAAGCTTAGATAGTCCGAAGTACGTCCAATACGACGTTATACCTATAAAACATCTCGGCAAAACGCTGATAAGAGGATTGGCGTAAACTATAAATAAAGAAGCAAAAATCAGGCAAAATAAACAGCTTGCAAGTCCTAAAAGCGTTCCACCGATAAAACTCTTCTTCCAATCGTCGTAAATACTCAATGCAATGGAGACGGGAAGTGATAAAATACAAGCCGTCATACCAAGCCCTGATAGGACTGCGCCTTCCAGCATAAACAGCACGAAAATGAGCGCAAACATTACGCCGACAAAAGCAATAAAATGCGCTTTGTCCTTCTTCATAAAAACCTCCGTCCGATTTCCGTATAAGAATATCGGCAGTTAAAAATATTATACTCATAAACAGTCCGTTTAATTTAAGTAAATTATAGCGGCTGTAAGTACCTTGATTTATATTAATTTTACCACGTCCGATTTTATTTTTCAAGCAAATGAAAAGGGCAGTAACACTTTTAAGAAAATTTAAATATTATTTAATATACGAAACTTGTTAAAGGCTTGAAACCTTTACTGCAAGGACTGCGTGGATTAAAAATAAACTTTACATACCGCCACGCAGGAAAGTTAAGGAGGTACTTATGAACTTATTCTCTAACTGCGGTAACAATAGCTGCCTTTGGATTTTGATACTTTTATTGCTTGCGGCAAGCTGCAGCGGTAACGGTCTTGAAGGCGTTCTTTCAGGTAGCTGCACCCCCATACTCATTGCTCTTATATACAGTATGTGGAAGAACGGTACGCTGTCCAGCCTGCTCTGCGGCGGCGGCAACAATTGCGGCTGCGGATGCGGTTGTAACTAAGTTTTAAAAGGGTTTGCCTTTCGGCAAACCCTTTTATTTTTTATCAATTCATTCCAAATTGCGCAAGCCACCCGTTTAATTAAAGCTACCGCCAGTTTTCAGAGACATACTTATAAATTGCGGCTATAGTTTTACCATCGCAAATTTCACCGTTTTCAATCATTACTAAGACATCGGTTAAATGCTTAAAGCATACGGATAAAAATTCCCCGTCGTCAAGATTTTGTTTTCCTGTTTTTTGAAAACTTTTTGCAAGATAAATATGAATTACTTCGTCCGTATACCCCGGTGAAGGATATAACTTTAAATAAGGTACAAGCTCAGCGGAAATCCCCGTTTCTTCTTTAAGTTCGCGCACGGCGGCAACCTCGGGTAACTCTCCTTCTTCAAGCTTGCCGGCAGGAATTTCATAAAGCTCCTTACCGTATAAATAACGGAATTGCCTGACGAGCAGAATCTTATCGCTATCCACGCATAAAATTGCCACTCCACCAGAATGCCGTACGCATTCCCTTACGGACTTGTTCCCGTCCGGCAATTCAACCGTATCGACCTGAAGCTTTAAAATTTTACCGTCGTATACGGTTTCACTCTGCAATTTCTTTTCAAAAAAAGTCATAAAGTTTTTTCGTATGCCTCGATTAGTTCGATAAGTTCCGCTATGCCGTCGGAAACGCATTTATTATTTAAAACGAAATAACTGTACCCGCAAAGCAAAGCGTCGATATTCTCAACGTTTCCCGCTTTCAGGTTTTTCGTAAGAGCGGCAAGAATTTTTAGTCCGTTTTCTTTCTCCTCTTCGGAAATTAAACATTTAGATATAAAATCAACTTCCTGTGAAAGAGATACGCTTAACGAGGAAGAAATTTCGCCTTTTGCGGAAGATTTTGCCTTATCTTGTTCTATTAAAGTTATTTCTTCCCTGAAAACCTGAGAAATACAGTCCTGCAATCCTTTAATTATCGTATTGCAAAACGCCTGATAACTCGCAAAATAGCTGCCGTCTTCGGGGAAATATTGCCTCAAAAAGTCGTTTAAATTGATATTATCCTTATCAAATTCAACCAAAAGGCAAAAAATAAACGCAAGTCTTTGACCCACTGTTTGAGGAAGAACTACGTAATTTCTTACGAAAATGCCGTCGTTAACGGTAACGAGACACCGACTCTTAGCCTCAAGATAATTAAATCCGCTTGTCACGGTTTCAAAAAGTCTGTACAAATCGGGACAGTTGACGATGCATTTCAATAAATCCTTGATTTTCGTTGTTGCCATAATAAATTTGCAACTTTTCAGCTCTTCGCACTTATCCAAAAAGGATAAAACTTGCTCTTTCGTATCTGACATTTATTCGCCTCTCGTAAATTTTTTAAACTATGCGTAAAGCGTTTTTTTTATTATATCACAGTTTATTGTAAAATTGTATTATTTTTAAACAAATAATCTTGATTTTATTTTATTTATTATGTATAATTAAAAAGCACTTTTTAAGATTAATTGATTTATTATGTTGAACATAGGCGAAACTTCCACAAACAAGTTAATAATTCTTTTCGTTTTCGATAAAATGGAAAGCGCACTATCCGAGCGGACTATCGTGGACATGTGCTCCACCTCAAACAGTTGGATGGGGTACATGGACTGTGTCAATATAATTCACAAGCTTAAAGACGACAATTTTATTTGCGTCGTAAACGAAGACGACGATATTCTTTACACCATAACCCCCGACGGAAGAGAATCGCTTGCAAACTTCTACATAAATATACCCAAAAGCGTAAGGGAAGAAATTTCACAATTCGTAAAGAAGAACAGCGCAAGATACCGCAACAGGCAGGAATGCCGTTCGGATTATTACCAAAACGTTGACGGCACTTTTACGGTATCATTGAAGATACTTGCACCCGTTCAGCCCCTTTTAGAGCTAAAATTCGTAGTGCCTGATAAAAAGACCGCAAAAGCCATATATAAAAAGTGGGAAGAAAAAGCGGCGGACGTCTACTCCGTAATTTATGAAAACCTTTGCGATTAGGAGGTAAAAATGTTTACTTACTCAACAAGCGGCACTTGCTCGCGCCAAATTATATTCGACGTTGATGAGGAAAATAACTTGCATAATCTGAAATTTATAGGCGGCTGTAACGGCAATCTGCAAGGCGTTGCCCGTCTATGCGAGGGTAAAAACATAGACGAAATCGAAAATCTTTTATCCGGCGTACTTTGCAGAAACGGCACTTCCTGTCCGGATCAACTTTCAAAAGCAATCGCGGCTTACAAAAAATCCGTAAAATAAAATCAAAAATCTAAGCGGGTCGATAAGACCCGCTTTTTTCGCGCTGTTTTATATGTTTGGTAGTAATTATGTGTGACAGAGTACTATTTAAACACTATAAATTTAACAATAAGTCATGGAAATTGCCCATATTTTTGCCGTTTAAGTCAAAATAGAAACATCTACCATCATATCCGTAACAGGTATTGTAACGAATTAAATTGAAGCCCTGAAACTCTTTGTCAACCTGTATTAGCAGCTTTTCAAATGGCATTCCATTGCACTCCAACGCTCTTCCAAATTCGAACTCAACCCAAAGTCCGCTCTTCAACTCGTTCCTCGTAAGGTTATCGAGGCTTACTCCGTAAGCAGGCATATCGTGCGCGCCGTCAATCATTTTATTCCAGCTTGCAAGAATTTCATTATACTTTCCTTCTCCTGCAGAATACGCTGTTTTTATGCCGACGTCGTATACGTTTATAATTTCAGCTTCGTCAAATACTTCAAAAATTTCCATTACCATACCATTATTATTTTTATTTTGCCGAAAGATATGTATCGATTGCCTTTGCCGCAGTTTTACCCGCGCCCATTGCAAGGATAACAGTCGCTGCTCCCGTGACAGCGTCACCGCCCGCGTATACTCCCTCTTTCGATGTTTTACCCGTGGACTCTTCAACAATAATTCCGCCGTGCCTGTTCACTTCAAGTCCGTCCGTGGTATTTTTAATTAGCGGGTTAGGACTTGTGCCTATCGCCATAATAATGCAGTCCACGGCGATAACGTACTCACTGCCTGCAACTTCTACAGGTCTGCGCCTGCCCTTTTCGTCGGGTTCGCCAAGCTCGCACTTTATGACTTTTACGCCCGTAACCGTTCCGTTCTTAGGGTCGCGGCGGTCGTCAGGATTATGATAACCTATAATTTCAACGGGATTTCTTAAAATATCGAATATCACGCCCTCTTCCTCGGCGTGTTCGACTTCTTCCTTTCTGGCGGGCAATTCTTCCATAGAGCGGCGGTAAATTATGCGCACACTGTCCGCACCAAGTCTTAAAGCCGTTCTTGCGGCGTCCATTGCAACGTTTCCGCCGCCCACCACCGCAACCGATTTAGCGCGTAAAATAGGCGTATGCGCGTCGTCTTTGTACGCCTTCATAAGGTTTGCGCGGGTCAAAAATTCGTTAGCAGAATATACGCCTTTCAGCCCCTCGCCTTTAATGCCCATAAAACGCGGCAACCCCGCGCCCGAGCCGATAAACACAGCTTCATATCCGTCCCAAAACAGTTCTTCAACGGTGAGGGTCTTGCCTATAACTACATTGGTTTCAACGTCCACACCGTACTTTTTCAACGTTTCAACTTCCTTTTCAACTATATTCTTGGGAAGTCTGAATTCCGGTATTCCATAGACCAAAACGCCACCCGCAAGATGCAACGCTTCAAAAACCGTAACTTTATAGCCCTTTTTTGCCAAATCGCCCGCGCAGGTCAAGCCCGAAGGGCCAGCCCCCACCACCGCAACCTTATGCCCGTTGGGCTCGGGCAAAGCAGGCTCGCCTTTAAAATGCGTGTTGCGCCAGTCGGCGACGAAGCGTTCAAGCCTGCCGATACCTATCGGCTCAAACTTAATACCCACCGTGCACTTGCTTTCGCACTGCGTTTCCTGCGGGCAAACCCTGCCGCAAACCGCTGGCAGCGAAGAGCTTTCAGAAATTATACCGTACGCCCCTTCAAAATCGCCGACTTTGACTTTTGAAATAAAATCGGGTATCGCTACGTTCACGGGGCACCCTTCAACGCATGGTTTATTTTTGCAATTTAGGCAACGCCGTGCTTCGGCAACGGCGATTTCTTCGGGATACCCGAGAGCTACCTCTTCAAAATTGCGCGCACGCTCCAAGGCGGGCTGAACCGGCATTTCGTGCTTTTTGGGTTGAATAGCCATTTATTTTGCCCCCTTAAAGAGATTGCAATTCTTTTCTCTTGCCTTAGCTTCAAATTCTGCGTATGCGCCTGAACGCGCCATAGCCTCGTCAAAATCCACTTCAAAGCCGTCGAAGTCCGGGCCGTCAACGCAGGCGAACTTCGTTTTGCCGCCTACGGTTAAGCGGCACCCGCCGCACATTCCCGTTCCGTCAATCATTATCGGATTCATTGAAACGGTAGTAGGCAACCCGTACGGTTTAGTGGTTGCGACCACGAATTTCATCATAATAAGCGGTCCTATTGCGATAACTTCATCGTAGTTTTCGCCCGCTTCAATAGCATCTTTTAAAGGCGCTGTAACGACGCCCTGCCTTCCGTAGCTTCCGTCGTCCGTCATTACCGTGAGTTTATCGGAACAAGCCTTGAACTCTTCTTTCAAAATAACCAAATCCTTGTTGCGGAAACCGATAATAGAATGAACTTCACAGCCAAGTCTGTGGAATTTCTGCGCAACGGGCAACGCAATCGCACAGCCGACGCCACCGCCGACTATGCATACTTTTTTAATTCCGTCTGTTTTTGTAGCGCAACCCAAAGGCCCTACGAAGTCCTCGATATAATCGCCCTCTCGTTTGGCGTTTAAAAGCATAGTCGTTCCGCCGACTATCTGAAAAATTATTTTTACCGTGCCCGCCGCTCTGTCATAGCCTGCAACGGTTAAGGGTATTCTTTCTCCGTCCTTGTTTACTCTTAAAATTATAAACTGTCCCGCCTCCGCTTTCTTTGCGACAAGTGGCGCGTAAATATCCATTGAAGTAACGGTGGGGTTTAAAACGCGCTTATTTACTATTTTATACATCGCTATCCGCCTTTTTTAAGCTTCTTATTCTCTTTATGCCATGCATTGGATATGGCGCGTTTTCCTCTTCGGCGTATCTAACAAGCCTTATTACCCCCTCTTGCACGCGGTCGTGTCTGCCAAGCGGCGCAAGTACTCTGTCGCCCTCCTCCGCGCCTTCAATAGGGCAGTAATACCAAAAGTTGTAACCTTTAACGTTTTGGTCGTCGGGGAACTCCACCGCAACGAAACAACATAAATTACTCATAAGATAAATTATATAATTATTTGTAAAAAAAGCAAGAAAAAAGTTGCGCAATATTAAGGAGTTGCACAACATTGTCATGTTGAGCGTATGCGAAATATCTCAGAAAATTGAGATTCTTCACTGGGCTAACGCTTCGCTCATAATGACGATAAGGTGAAAAGTTGCGCAAAGCGCAAAGATTCCTCGGCTATGCTCGAAATGTCAGTGAGAGGCGTGTCATAACTTGCCCTCACCCTTAGCTAAGGGTGAGGGCAAGTTATGTGTTATTCGTAATCCACTACGTCAATCCAGCTTAACAAAAACTCTTTTTCTTCTGCCTTTGCCTTTACAAGACGGGCTGCCGCGACAATGGGTATCCAGCGCTGAACGTACTGAATTGCGGTGTCGCTTTTCTTGCAGTAAAGCTTTAAGTATTTATCGCCCAATTCCTTTTTACCCGAAAGGTAGAAAAGAAGATAGCTTTGCGCGACGTCCGCGGAAGAATTGCCCTGCGTTGCGTGCGCCCAGTCGATTATATAGGGCGTACCGTCACTGGTGATAATGATATTGGTGGGGTTGAAGTCGCCGTGTAAAAGATTGGTATGCTTTGGCATTGAATCAAGACGGGTGTGCAAATCGTAGCGGGTAGTGGCTTCCAATATGGGATTGGTTAAAGAAATTCTTGCCTGCATCTTGTCTTTTAGTTTATTAAGGTTGGGAACCTTGTTTGAAAAAACCATTCTCTGCAAATCGACGAAAAAATTTAAATACTCGTCCTCTTTTTCGGGGTTTTCGTCCATAAGTCCCTGCAAGGTTTTACCCTCTACGTGGTCAAGGACTATCGCCCATTTGCCGTCAACAACCTGCACCGCCCGAAGCTTGGGAACGTTTAAGCCCGTTTCCTCCACCCTTGCGTGGTTTAAAGCTTCGTTCAAAATTTCGGCTTTGGAATAATTTGCGTTAAACTCTTTAATAAGCTTAGCGCCGTCGCGGAAAATCTCTTTGTCCGCCCTTGAAAAGATAATCTGTTTACTCATAATTTCCTCCTTATTTTCCGTAGTACGCTTTAAGATACATTTCTTTTATTTCGCTCATTAAAGGATAACGGGGATTTGCGCCCGTGCACTGGTCGTCGAAAGCCTGTTCAACCATTTCATCAAGCCTGTCTAAGAAATCTTTTTCCTCGACTCCGTAGTCCTTTACCGTCTTTTTAATACCTATTTTTCCCTTTAAATTATCGATTGCCTTGATAAGGTTATTCACCTTTTCGGTATCGTTCTTGCCGCCCAAGCCCAACGCATCGGCAACCTCGGCGTATCTTGCAAGGGTTTTTGGGTAAGCGTATTGGCTGAACGTGCCCATCTTTGCGGGGGCTTCCGAAGAGTTAAATCTTATAACCTCGTCCATCATAAGCGCGTTTGCCACGCCGTGGGGCAGGTGATGGAACGCGCCGAGCTTGTGCGCCATTGAGTGGCACACGCCGAGGAAGGCGTTTGCAAAAGCCATACCCGCCATTGTTGCGGCATTTGCCATTTTCTCCCTTGCCTCTACCGCCGTACTCCCGTTTTCGTAAGCTTCGGGAAGATATTTGAAAATTACCTTCAACGCCTGAATTGCAAGTCCGTCAGTATAGTCGGTCGCCATAACCGAAGCGTAAGCTTCCAACGCGTGAGTTACAGCGTCAATGCCCGAAGCCGCCGTCAAACCCTTGGGCGCGGACATATGCAGGTCGGTATCGATTATCGCCATGTTAGGCATAAGCTCGTAATCTGCAAGGGGATATTTTATGCCCGTCTTTTCGTCGGTTATTACGGCAAAGGGCGTAACCTCGGAACCCGTACCCGCCGAAGTGGGAATTGCGATAAAGTAAGCCTTTTCACCCATTTTCGGGAAGGTATAGATACGCTTTCTTATATCTACGAAGCGCATTGCCATATCCATAAAGTCAACTTCGGGGTGTTCGTACATAACCCACATAATCTTTGCCGCATCCATTGCGCTGCCGCCGCCGAGAGCAATTATAGTATCGGGCTTGAACGCCTGCATTTGCTTGGTGCCCTCTATCGCGCAAGCAAGCGTGGGGTCGGGTGCAACGTCAAAGAACGTGCTGTGCGCTATGCCCATTTCGTCAAGCTTGTCGGTTATGCATTTAGTAAAACCGTTTTCGTAAAGGAACGTGTCGGTTACGATAAACGCCTTTTTCTTGTTCATAACGGTTTTAAGCTCGTCAAGCGCAACGGGCAGACAGCCTTTTTTAATATAAACCTTTTGGGGCGCTCTGAACCACAACATATTCTCTCTCCTTTCCGCAACGGTTTTAATATTTAATAAGTGCTTTACCCCTACGTTTTCAGAAACGGAGTTTCCGCCCCAGCTTCCACAACCGAGGGTCAATGAAGGCGCAAGCTTAAAGTTGTACAAATCGCCTATGCCGCCCTGCGACGAAGGAGTATTCAAAAGAATACGACAGGTTTTCATTCTCTCGGAAAACTCGTGTATTTCGTTTTGACCCGTAATCACGTTTACATACAGCGAAGATGTATGACCGATACCGCCGTCGTTAACTAACTTTTCCGCTTTATTCAAAGCGTCGGTGAAGTCCTTTGCTCTGTACATTGCAAGCACGGGCGAAAGCTTTTCGTGTGCGAATTCTTCGGAAATATCTACGCTTTCCACTTCGCCTATTAAAATTTTAGTCGTTTCGGGAACGTCCACTCCCGCAATCTTTGCTATTTTGTGTGCGGGCTGACCGACGATTTTAGCGTTGAGCGATCCGTTGATGATTATGGTCTTTCTGACCTTGTCAAGCTCTTCGCCTTCAAGGAAGTAACAACCGCGGATAGCAAACTCCTTTTTAACCTTATTGTAAATTTTATCCGCAACGATAACCGACTGCTCGGACGCGCAAATCATACCGTTATCAAAAGTTTTGGAGTGAATTATAGAGTTTACGGCAAGAAGAATATCCGCGCTTTCGGTAATAACTGCGGGGGTGTTGCCCGCGCCTACGCCTATGGCGGGCTTGCCGCTCGAATAAGCCGCCCTGACCATACCCGGGCCGCCCGTCGCAAGAATGGTGTCGACCTCTTTCATTAAAAGGTTAGTCATATCAAGGCTGGGAACGTCAATCCAGCTAATTATTCCCTCAGGCGCGCCGGAAGCAACTGCGGCTTCGTAAACGACCTTAGCCGCCGCAATGGTGGAGTTCTTTGCGCGGGGGTGAGGGCTGATAATGCAACCGTTCCTTGTCTTTAAGCATAAAAGCGTTTTAAAAATAGCGGTTGAAGTCGGGTTGGTCGTGGGGATAACCGCGCCGATAACTCCGATAGGTTCGGCTATCTTTGTAAGCCCGTACACATTATCCTCTTCTATTATTCCGCAAGTCTTAACATTTCTGTATTTGTTGTAGATGTACTCTGCGGCATAGTGGTTCTTTATAACCTTATCCTCTACCACGCCCATTCCCGTCTCGCTTACCGCAAGCTTAGCAAGGGGAATTCGTTCTTTATTCGCTGCGGTAGCGCAGGCAAGAAAGATTTTGTCAACCTGCTCTTGCGAAAACTTGGCAAACTCCGATTGGGCTTTTCTTACCCTTGCGATTTCGCTCTCAAGCTTCTCAACGCCGTCGCAAATTTCATAGTTCAACTTAAAATCCATTTCGTACTCCTTGAATATTTTTATTATGTGAAATCAATCGACTATTAATTAGATATTTTTAAATCGATATAATATTATCAAATTAAAGAAATAATGGCAACGTTATGAAAAAAATTTTTCACTGTTGCCGAAATTTGTTATTTTGTAAACTTTTAAGTAAATTAACAACATACGCCGCTTAGTGTCGCACCCATTTCATCAAGTAGCCGCCACAGTGCTAAATAACATTTATAACAATTTCCAAAATACGAAAAAAATTCTGTTACACAATTCAAACTCATAAAATTGAGATAATTACAAAAAATTACGTCGTTAAATTATTTGTTGACGAAGAAGAAAAAGATAAGATGTTATTTAGTTGGTTTAAATGGTTCAATGCCACGCTTACAACAACAATGAACGACAATAGCTTTATAGTAAAGATAACAAGAAAAAATTTGATTAGTAATCCTACAATTAATATAACATTAAACAATGTAAGAAATTAATTTAAATAATTTATAAATAAAAAATAAAGCAAGTTAAACTCTCGGTTCAACTTGCGTTATAGTTGGTGCACTCGACAGGAGTTGAACCTGCATGGGGTTAACCACAAGATCCTTAGTCTTGCGCGTCTGCCAATTCCGCCACGAGTGCTTAATTAAAAAACAAGATAAATTTTATAATATTTTAATTACGTTGTCAAGCTAAAATCAAACTCAGTCAAGAAATTTTTATAAATACTTTGCTTCTATATTTTCAAGAATTTGCAGAACTTTTTGCTCCAAATCATCATAATCGCCGTTATTTTGTATAACGTAGTACTTCGCAAAATCGCAATTATCGTATTTAAACTGCGATTTTATACGCAAGTATACAGTTTTTGCATCAATTTTATCTCTTTGGGCAACAGATGCTATTCTATCGTTAAGGTTACGCAAAATCACCAAAACGCCGTCAAAATACCTTTCAAAACCGTTTTCAAACAGTAAAGGCACCTCGGTGAAAGATATCTTTAATCCGTTACTTCTTTTAAAAACTTCCTCCATTATGGCGGGGTGTGTAATTGAGTTCAGCTTCTCCAAAGCAGTCTCATCTTCAAAGACGATTTTTGAAAGCTTTACCTTGTCAAGCGCTCCATCATCTTTTATTACACCGTCAAATTCGTTTGCAATTTTATTTAAAAATTCTTTGCGGCATAAAAGCTCCTTGTAAATTTCGTCACAGGAAAAGATGGCGTAGCCCCGCCGCCTTATAATCCCGGCAACGGTAGACTTACCGCTGCCTATTCCTCCCGTTATTGCAAACTTAAAACTACTTCGCGTCATACCAATTCTTACCCGTATGCACTTCAACAGTCATGGGAACCTTCAAACTTACAGCATTTTCCATTTTATCTTTCAATATTGCCGAAGCGCGTTCAGCCTCTTCTTCAGGCGCTTCCAAAACGAGTTCGTCGTGGACCTGTAAAATGAGCTTAGTCTTTAATCCCTCTTCCTTGAGCGCGTTTGCAACGTTGACCATAGCGATTTTTATTATATCCGCGCTTGAACCCTGCAACGGCATATTCATAGCAGCGCGCTCGCCGAATTGCCTTAAATTGTAATTTGCCGAATTTATTTCGGGAATTATGCGCTTTCTGCCCGTCAAAGTACAGATATAGCCGTGTTTTTTAGCAAACTCAACGTTTTCGTTCATATAGTCTTTTACAGAGCTGTACGTTGCAAAATATTTTTCAATATACTCTTTTGCGGTTGCGTTCGACACGTTTAAGTTGCGCGCAAGTCCGAAATCGCTTATTCCGTATATAATTCCGAAATTTACAGCCTTTGCCGCCCTGCGCATTTTGGACGTGACCCCCTCAAACGGCACGCCAAAAACTTGAGACGCCGTAGTGCTGTGAATATCCTTACCTTCTTTATACGCGGCAATCAGCTCTTTGCAGCCCGAAAAATGCGCCAAAAGACGCAGTTCAATCTGGGAATAATCTGCGTCAATAAAGACGTTGCCTTCACGCGCGACGAAAATTTTTCTCAGTTCTCTGCCCTCCTCGTCCCTTATGGGAATATTCTGCAAATTGGGATTTGAACTTGAAAGCCTGCCCGTCGTCGTTACGGTTTGATGGAACGTGGTATGAATTAGCCCGTCCTTGCCGATGAGCGGTTTAAAGCCCTCCAAATAGGTTGAAGTAATCTTTTGGTAGAATCTGTATTTTAAAATATCGGAAATTACAGGGTGCCTGTCAACGAGTTTTTCAAGCACGTCGGCGCTTGTTGAATACTTGTTTTCGTTCTTTTTCTTCTTAACTTCGGTTATTCCGAGGTTATTATAGAGAACTTCTCCGAGCTGCATAGGGGAATTTAAGTTGAATTCCTTGTCGCAAGCCTTGTAAATCTTCCATTTATAGTCTTCCGCACGGTCACGGAACTGTTTTGCAAGCTCGTTCATATCGTTTACGCTTACTTTTACGCCTGTTCTCTCCATATCGTAGAGAACATCTAAAAGCGGCTTTTCAATTTCTTCATATAATCCGAGCATTTTTTCGGATTCAAGCTTTGCGCTTGCTATTTTGAAGATTTCCGACACTGAAAACGCCGAAAAAGCGTAATCGTATGCGTAATATGCGCACAAATCTTTAAATGATAACGAAGCGGTTTCGTGGTTGCAAAGATAATTTATAAGCAATAAGTCGTCAAATTTGCAGGCAAATTCGATACCTAATTCGTGTAAATAATGCATTTGGCGCTTGCAGTCGTAGGTTATTAATTTGTTTTTTGATTTAGAAAAAATCGCAGTTAAAACGCGGTTAAAATCGTCTGCATTTACGTTGTCCTGCGCCAAAAGGTCAGTTGACACGACGATGGAATATTCTTTACCGCCAACGTAAATTCCCGCGCTACCGTCGTTTAATATCACGGAAAACTCGTTATTTTCCTCTAAAACAGAGTAAATTTCTTCAAAAGACTTACAAATTATCTTTTCCGGATAATTAATTTCCGTTGAAAGTTCGCCCTCCGCTTCTTCAAAAATTCTCAAAGAAAGCAAGCTTTTGAATTCAAATTCTGCAAACATTTTTTTTACGTTAGCGCCGTACTTTTTTGGCGTTGCGCAGTCCGAAAGTTGAATATCAAGTTCACAATCTCTATTGATAGTCGCAAGCTTATACGAAAGATAAGCGAGCTCTTTATTGGAGGAAATCTTGGTGAGAACCGCGCCCTTCAACTCGTCAAGGTGGTCGTAAATTCCGTCAAGAGTGCCGTATTTTTCAAGGAGGCTTAACGCCGTTTTTTCTCCTATACCCGGAACGCCCGGAATATTGTCAGAGCTGTCGCCCATAAGCGCCTTTAAATCAACCACTTGGGCGGGATTTATGCCTATTTCAGCCTTAAAATTGTCTTTATTCAGCTTTAAAAGGTCGGAAACGCCGCGTTTTGTGAAGTGTACGTCGGTCTTTTCGTCAACGAGCTGGTAGCTGTCCCTGTCGCCCGTATAAAGATAGCTGTGAACGTTGAATTTTTTTGAAAGCGTACCCAAAATATCGTCCGCTTCTATACCTTCTTTCTGGCAAATTGCAATATTCATAGCCTTCAAAAGGTTCTTTAAGGGCTCAACCTGCACGGCTAAATCGTCGGGCATAGGCTTTCTCGTTGCCTTGTACCCGTCGTACATATTATGACGGAAAGTGGGCGCCTTCATATCAAAGGCAACCACTATATATTCGGGCTTTAAGTCCGTTTGAATTTTGAATAAAAGTTTTATAAAGCCGAATATCGCGTTCGTAGGCGCTCCGCTTGAAGTGGTAAACACGGGCGTTGCGTAAAACGCACGGTTTAAAAGGCTGTTGCCGTCGATTAATACAAGTTTTTCCATATATTTCAGTTTAGCACTTTCCGCAAATAAAATCAATACGTTTAATTAAAAACGCTTGATTTTTAGTGTCCGTTATAATATAATAAATAAGCCGTGCCGGTGTGGTGGAATTGGCAGACGCGCGGGACTCAAAATCCCGTGGTAGTGATACCGTGTGGGTTCGACCCCCACCACCGGCACCAAACGCGCTGATTGAGTAAACAATCAGCGCGTTTTTTCTTTCTTGCACCATGATGCAAACTTATGTTTGACTTTTTTGTTTCTTAGTAGTAGAATACAAGCGATTAATTACAAAGGATAATGCTTAAATGGACGGCTGGCTTATCGCTATAATAGTAATTACCGCAATATTTATATGCTTAACCGTGCTTATAAGCATTCTTCATTACAGACACAAGCAAAAAGCGCGCATAAAGCGACAAATACGCGGGCTTGCCAACAATACCTTAGAATTGACACCCGAAGAATTCTTCACTATGCGGAATAAGAGCTTTGGCGGAAAGGGCAGCCCTTCGTACGCATTGCAGATGAACTTTGCAGGCGTTTACATTCTTTTCAATTCAACCCAAAATAAATATTACGTAGGTCAGGGAAAAGAAATTCTGAACCGCGTTAACGCGCATTTTACCGGCAAGGGAAACGGAGACGTATACGCCGATTATAAGTACGGAGATAAGTTTACTATAAAAATGATAGGATTAAAAGGCAGCGGCTTTTCTTCTTTAAACGATTTGGAAAGAAATACCATATTAACCTACGGCTCGTTTTCTTCGGGTTACAATAAAACGCGCGGAAACAAATAAAAGCAGCCCCCGCGGCATACGCCGCGGGGGCTGCTTTTATAAAACATTTAATTAGGCTGCCTGAGGTTTTTTATTGCTTTTTAGTTCTTTTTCGATTTTTTGGCAAGTTTCCTGTATCTCTTCTTCCGTTTCAACAAGCTCGACGCCGTCCAAAATCTGTTGCAACTTGTATTCCTGACTTAAATATTTAATAGTCTGATAACCGATAACTGCCGTCAAAACGCCGTTTGTTAGCCCCTGCACGGAAGAATCGACTATTGCGGAAATAGCAGAACCGAGAAGAGGTATTCCCCTTACTGCGTCGCCCATAGTTTTAACAATACTGTTTCCTATCTTCATACCGCCCAAACCGTATGCTATAAGCGAATTTTGCAATACTCTGCCGAAAATTTTTACAAGCTTGGCGTCCGAAGGTCTGAACCCGTATAAAAATACTAAATCCTTAACGAGTTGCAAGTTCAAAAATACGACCAAAGCGGCGTCTACCTTGCTCGTTTGAGACAGCGCGGAATACATCGCCGACTTCATCGAGCTTTTAAAAATCATATCTTTTGCAGATTTTTTCACGCTTCCGGTATAGAGCGCGGTAAGCGACTTCATTATTCCCTTATCGTCACCAGCTTTTAAGGCAATAGCTAGTTCTCCTACGATTTTAGAGTCGTACCAACCTACGCCGTCCACCTTAGCCGTCAAATCAATCATCTTACCGGCAATTTCACGCCTAACCTTTCTGTTGTGCCTTTTTGCCGCGCCCGCCGTATGTACGTTAACGTTGACTATGAAATAAGGCGATTTCAAAATTTTGACCATTGGCACGATAAAAAGAACGATATAAAGTATCAGGCACACCGCACCGGCAGCGTAACCTGCGTATTCGTTAATTTCGTAAATTCTGAGCGAAACGAAGAAAAGGCACGCAAACAGGAACAGCCCCACTACCGCGCAAATTAATTTTAAAATTAGCTTTGCACCGCGCACGTTCTGTCGTTTCGTATACTTTTGCTCATACTCGTAAATTGTTAGCTTACCACTTGACTTATCCTCAGATTCGACTGCGGGAACTAATGCTTTTTCGCTATTATTTATTTTTTCCGACGGGATTGACTCCCCTTGTTTTTTCTTTTCCATATTATAATTATATTCTATTATTTTCAATCGTAAAAGTCAATACGTTAATTGCATATATTATTGTAAATAGTTTACAGCTTATGAAAATTCTTTTCAGAAAAGAACCGCGTTTCATTGACTATTGCAAAGGAAATTGATAAAATAAAAATTAATATAAGCGCAAGCTTTAAGGAGGAAAAATGAAATTTTTTAAAAGAGCGTTAAAAACGCTGTTATGCGCTTCACTCGTTCTTTCGTTAGGTATTTCCGCAACTGCCTGCAGTACGGACAATAACGATGACGGCACGGGCGACAATGGTGACTTAGGCGATAGCGGTTACGATAGCCCTATCTTCACTCCTCCCAACGACGGCAGTGAAGGTATCGATTGGTCTAAATATTGGGACGGCGTCAGCACTGTAGGCTCTTCAAGTGATAATTTCAAATTCTCAGGTTCAAAAGATATCGGCACTTTGACGGGCGATTACAGCCCTGTTATCACCCCCGTAAAAGAAGGCGAACCCTGCATAATAACGTTTACGGACGGCGTGCCTGCGCAGTCGGTTACGTACGGCGGCTTAGCGGTGAAGCCCAACACCCCTGAAAACGGTGACAAAATGTTCGTGAACTGGTATACGGATTCCGGTTTCAGCAACGCCTACGACTTTTCGACCCCAGTAAAAACTAACCTTCCACTCTACGCCAAATGGGTTGATTTGCCTTCAAATATAAACAGCGTTGAGGGCAACTTTGAAAGCCTGGCGGTAACCTTCTCAGGCAACGCCGCTACAACCGTACAATATAAAAAGGCGACAAACGAAAATTGGATGTCAGTCGATAAAGAACTTGTGCGCGCGCTTGACGCAAATACCGCGAGGGTTGATATACTCGGTCTGGCGGCAGGCGAATACAACGTTAAAATAGGTTCAACCGAGCTTCCCGCTCCCGTTACCGTTAACGCTTACGACCGTTCGGGCTACGCGCACTTTAACAGAACGTCGTCAGAACCCGCCTATACCGGCGTCGGCGCATATAACGACGACGGCACGCTAAAAGACAATGCACTCGTTATCTACGTTACCGACAGCAATAAAGACACGGTTATGCGCGACTTAGCGGCAACCGATTCAGACGTTGCAAAAGCAATGTTCAAAATCCCCGGCAGCGACTGGGGCGGCAAGAACGCGGACGGCATCGGCTGGTGGTTAAACAATAATCAATACACGTCAAGCAACGCAGGCAGTAAGAAAAATAAAGTTCCAAGCAATACTTATGACTCTGCTAACGGTGGCAAGTTATCTTTCAAGTCAATCGACCGCCCCATAGTCGTCAGATTTATCGGCACCGTATCTACGCCCGAAGGCTGCACAGCCTTTAACGATACCAAAGAAGGCGGCGGCGTTGGTGATAACGGACATATGGCGCGTTTAAAAAATCTTAAAAACATTACGCTTGAGGGTGTTGGCGAAGACGCAACGATTCAGGGTTGGGGCTTCCACTATGTTATTGGTACCGACGCAACCAACGGTCAAGGCACGAGTTTTGAAGTAAGAAATCTTACTTTTAACGAATACCCCGAGGACGCGGTAGGTATGGAAGGTCAACAGGCAGGCGGAAAAATAACCGCTGCGGTATCGAGATGTTGGATTCACAATAACACCTTCCTCCCCGGACGCTGCGACAATCCCGCTGAAAGCGACAAGAAGGAAGGCGACGGAAGCTGCGACTTCAAGCGCGGCGAATACTACACCTGCTCTTATAACTACTTTGAGTATTGCCATAAGACGAACCTTATAGGTTCTTCGGACGATTCGCTCCAATACAATATTTCAATGCACCATAATATGTGGTATCAGTGCGGTTCGCGTATCCCTCTTTTAAGACAGGCAAACTGCCATTTCTATAACAACTACGTTTGCGGCGACCAAACCGAGAAAACCACTCCTTATTCGCACATTGCAAAACCGGCGTTAAGCTACGTTCACTCCCTCCGCGCAAACAGCTATATGTTCAGCGAAGCAAACTACTACGAGGGCAGTAAGGCGATAACCGACGGAAAGTCCGGCGGCATGGCAAAGAGTTGGAACGACTTAATTACGCAATGTTTCGGCACCAACACCATGGTTGAAGCGACCACACGAGACCAGAAAGTAAGTAACAACTGCAAGTACCAAAGCACGGATTATACCTCGTTCGATACCGACCCTTCGCTGTTCTATTACAAAGACGACAAGACCGACGCGCTTCTCGACGGACCCGTAGCAGCAAGGACGAGGGTTTTATACGAAGCCGGAGCGTTGGGTTTCACTCCACGCGTTTCGCATCAAAAAACCAAATCCACCCCTCAAATTCCTTCAAACGTAACGCTGCCTAAAGACGGCAAGGCTAAGGGCGAAATTCTCGTATTCTCGTTAGTTAGCTCTACGGAAGTTACGTTTACTACCACAACAGCCGATTTATTCGATAATTACGGTAGGGTTTACTTCTCGGCTTACTCGGGCACGAAAACACTTATTCTTCCTAAAGGTATTTATATAGTTGCAAGCGCACAAAAAGATAAGGAAGGATATTTAAACGATATCAAATTTGTTGAAGGCGAAGGCAATTCCGACGCAAGAGTAGACGCGGCAAAGGCGGCTTTGGCGGCTATTCCCTCCACCGTGACGTTAAACGTTGAAAGCATTTTACATGAAGCAAAAGCAGCTTACGCCGCACTTATAGGCGAAGCAGAAACAAGCAAAATCGACGCAGTGCTTATTGAGCGTTATTACAAGGCTTTTGCTGCGTACGAAGATTTGCTTGCCGAATACGTTGTAAAACGTATCGAATATATCGGTGAGGTTACAGCAGACTCCTACGTCAGAATTAATGCGGCGCAAACTGCATACAACAAGCTATCGGCGGAAAATCAATCAAAAGTAACAAACCTTTCCACCCTTAACGCCGCGTGGGCGACGTTTGAGGGATTTGCAGTAACAAACGTAATAAACAGACTAAACGACCTGCCCGATTTATCGGCAAGCGACGTCAACGTCAAATCAAGCGCAACGGTTGAAAAGCTTTACGACTGGTTCAACGCGGTACAGAACGCTTATGAAGATTTGAACGGCGACGACAACGATAAGCGCGGGGAAGTTCCCGCAACTTCGCTTAAAAAACTCACGGACGGATTAACGGAACTTAAAAATATAGAAGCGTTCCTATCGTTCAAAGAAACGCTGGACGCCGCAAAAGTTGAGGATGCAACGAAAATCGGAGGAAAAATCGTATCCCTCTACAACGGTTTAACCGAAGCGCAGAAAGGCAAGCTTACCGCTGAAGAAAAAACCAAGTTTGAAGAAATTAAAGCGGCTTTTGAAGAAATTGCACAGCAAACGGTTACATGTAAATTCGAGGGCGCGCCCAGCAATAACGACTGGACGGTAAAAGGAAATTATAAATCAGGGAATTTTACAATAAAAGCTTTTGGGCTGGAACTTTCACAAGGTCTGAAAATGGAAAGTTCAACCTCGGTTACATTCTCAACATCGTCAAAAATGACGCTGACTCTCTACTTTAACGTTGCAGGTAAGAAAGTTAAAATAAACGATAAAGATTATACTACCGTAAACGACAGTAACGGAGATATAACAATACAAGTCGAGTTAGATGCAGGAACGCACACGATTACCAAAAACAATACGTCTATTGCTCTGTACTACGCTACACTTACTTCTGCGGCATAATTAAATTATTGTTAAACAAAAAATCACGGCGAATAGCCGTGATTTTTTTATTGCGTATGTGTTTATTTTAGAATTCCCCCTCATCCGTCACTGCGTGACACCTTCCCCACCACGGGGAAGGCTTTAGGCGTTTCGTCCCACCACGGGGAAGGCTTAGTAGGTGTGCGGGGAAGGATTGAGAGCACGTTTTTAACCTCATTGTAGGCTTCCCCGACGGGGAAGCTGGATTTGCCATAAGGCAAAGACTGATGAGGTTTTTTATATTACTTATTCAAGATTTAAATATCTATAAATTTCTTCACAGACGAAATTAAAACGTTCGTTAATATCCCTATTGGTAAACCGAAGAACACCAAAACCTAATTTATTTAATGTAAGGTCGCGTTCTTTATCCGCAATTGCTTTTTCCTCCTCATAGTGCTGAGAGCCGTCTAACTCTATTATCAATTTTGAAGTTGCGCAATAAAAATCAACGATATAATTATTAATTATTTTTTGTCTGTTAAAAGTTACGGGCAAAGTTTTTAAAAATTCATACCATAAACGCCGCTCTTCCTTTGTCATATTCTTGCGCAAATTCTGAGAATTAGATTTCAAATTTTTGTTATGTAGATATTCCATAAAGCAATTTTAGCATTAATACGGTTTTTCGTCAAGACGGTATTAGCTTGTGGAATTATGTCTAGGATTTTCCCCTCATCCGTCACTGCGTGACACCTTCCCCACCACAGGGAAGGCTTTAGGCGGTTCGTCCCACCACGGGGAAGGCTTAGAGCGGGCAAAAAGAAAAGCCCCGACGGGGCGTTGCGCCCGTCGGGGAAAAGATTTAATTTATTCTTTTAGGTTATGATATTTATTTGATTACGACACATCTGCAACTGTCAATACAACTTCAGTAAGTCTTGCGGTTTTTGAAACGCTTCTTTTTATAACTATCTTAACCTCTCCACTTGCCGAAACGGTATAATTAATAGTTCCAGTAGCTTGATTATCAACCTTAGAGTCTGCCGGCAAATTCACAGTCGTAGCATCGGTCGTTGCAAGTCCTGTAGCTTCAACCTTAACGCCAGAAGCATTACCCGTTGAACCAGTAAAACCAGTTAATTTCAAACTTACTGTTTGACCTACAGCAACTTTGAAAGTTAATGTGATATTTTCAGTATTGCTCGCAAATTTAAAGTCTGTTTTATTATAGCTTGTCGCGGCAGTTATTATATTAGCAGCATTACCAAGAGAACCTTCTCCCGTTGTCGATACTGCCAAACTATTTGCAACAGTATAGGTATAAACGCCTCTGTCGGTAGAAGCCACTTCAAACACTACTGTAACGTTTACGCTACTGGTTACGGTATAAGGGAAACTAATAGAAGAACCGTCTACAGTATATCCCGAAATCGCCTGACCGTTAGGCACTTCAACAAGCGCATCAAGTTGCGCTCTGGTTATTTGATCGCCTTCTTTTACAGTAATGGTGTTTGCATCGGTTTTGCCGTTGACAACAGTTACAACAACATCTGCTTTGTTCCAATAAGCGTCGTTATGAAGCTCTTTGAGTGCACCGTCCGCAGTCTTATACGCAGCGGTTATATTCTCAACGGTCTTTGCAGCGGTAACGTCGGCGGCTAATTTATTAACTGCGGCAGTGTAATCGGCTGCATCTTCATTAGCAGCGTCGTCGTAATCGGTAGCAGGGTAATCACTAGAAATCTTATTCTTAACGGCGTCACCGTAAGCGTTAAGCAACGCTGCAAAATAAGTATTGTACGCTTCGGTCAACTCGACGGTCGTCGTAGCGCTTTCAGCCGCGCTTGCGAGAGCCTGTTCTGCCGAACTGATTACAGAATCAACGTTAAAACCTGCAGCCGTTACTTTAGCCTTTTCAGCCGCGGCGTTATTCTGTATAGCAGTCTTATACTCGGTAAGGTCAACGGGGGTTTTAATCACGATAATATCGTCAACCGAATAAGTGTCCGCATTGCCAGAACCGGAGCTAAACTTAATACCTTTCAACATAGTACCGTTAAGCTGTAAATCGGTTACGAACGCCGTATTGTTAATGGTGAGCGTAATCTTATTAGTAGCCGTGTTATATTTGTAGTATACTGAGATATTGCCCTCGTCTGTTGCGCCGCTCGACCAAGCGGGAGCGCCCGCAACTTCAATGTCGGAGCCGCCGCCGTTCAAACGATATTTGATAGCGTTACCCTTGTTGGTTCTCAAACCGAACAATTCGCTGTCATTAGTGCCGTCGCTGGTAGTGAACTGGACAGCTGTATAGCTGTTGCTACCAGTTACGTTGCTAATCCTGAAGGAGCCTTCAACCGTGGTACCCGCCGCGTCGCCAAAGTCAACATATAAACAGGTTGCGGGATTACTTGCAGGCGTAATAAGGTTTGCCTTGCCGCCCGAAACGGTAACCTTGTGGGTTTCGCTGTTATCCGAAGCGTAAAGACCTGCGGCGCCCCATTTATCGAACAGAGGAAGCTCTTTTGCAACGAAGAAGGTTTCGTCAAGAACCTTAGTTGCTTTTTCCGTCAATTTATTAGCGACGAAGTCCTTATAGCCCTGCGAGGTTTCACCAACGTAGCCGCAAACGTCGCAAACAGCATCGTTAGCAGTAGAACCCGTTGCCTCTCCGTTGTCAACGTGGGGTTTTAATTCATCAATTTCCGTGGTATGGGCACAAACTGCCTGATGCCAGTGTCCGTCAGGGCCATTCGACCAAGTATCAGCATACGTATGCGCCAATTCATAGCCGCAGTCGTCACAATAGTTATCCTTGCCGTCCGCACCAGTCTTATTATTCTTCAAGTCCTTGTGGTCGCCGCGGTCAGCTTCTTCACTGCATTCAAGGCACTCGTGCCAATGCTGGGTTGGAGAAATATTCCAACCGTCATACGAGTGCTGGTGTCCGTTGCCGTTGCCGTTTCCGTTATCGTCGCCGCCGTCGCCGGGGTTGTTGTTACAAGCGGCGATACCGACCATTGAGGTTGCGGTTACAACACTCATCCCGAAAACCAAAAGGGCTTTCATTAATTTGGATTTTCTCATTCTTTCCTCCTAAGGCTAAGCGCCTAAACAATTTTATAATACGATTGACAAAATAAATTATCCACCTAATTTATTATACAACTAAGGCGGGCACAATTTCAAGTAATTTATGAAAAAATTTATCTTTTTATTTTAATTATTTTCGTTTTTTGACGCTAATATTAGGAAGAACAGGAATTTTAAGGAAAATCGGGTTTTGAGGGGGCATTTTGCCCGAGGGCTTTGAGTGCGGTATAAGTTTTTTAACCACTCATTCCACATGCCCTCACCCCTGCCCCTCATCCGTCACTGCGTGACACCTTCCCCACCGCGGGGAAGGCTTAGTATTAAAGGCTTTCTAAAATTAATTTGTCAGCGACGAGAGCTATGAACTCGCTATTGGTGGGGCGTTCGTTGCCTATGTACACTCTTGCGCCGAAAATAGAGCTTATTGCGTCCGTTCTACCCCTGTTCCAAGCGACTTCTATTGCGTGGCGGATTGCCCTTTCTACCTTGCTTGGACTGGTCACGAACTTTTCACTGATTTTAGGGTAAAGCTCCTTCGTCACTTTATTAATTATACTAGGGTCTTCAACGGCAAGTTTGATACCTTCCCTGAGGTATGAAAAGCCTTTTATGTGAGGCGGAATGCCTATCGTTATAAAAATATTGCTTATCTTTTCGTCAAGGGAGCCAGCCCTACGCTTGTCCCTTATTTCGGTTGCAACCTTATAATTGACTGTTCTGCCGCTTTGAAGCTCGGTTATTCTGTCCGCAAGAGTTTCAACCTTGACGGGCTTTGCAAGATAATACACTGCGCCGTGCTCAATAGCCTGGTCTACGATTTTATCGTCTACGAATCCACCCACAGCTATCGTAAGACAATCGGCACAATTTTCTTTAACAAAGTCAAGTACGCCGAAGCCGTCAAGTCCGGTAAGAACCAAGTCAACCACCGCTACGGTGGGCGAATTGTGTTTTATAAGCTCCGTTGCCGTATTGCCGTTAGACGAGCTTGCGCAAACCGTGAACCCCTCCACCGAGTTAAGATAGTCCGTAAGCTCCAGTACAAACTCGTCATTGTTTGAAAAGATTGCGATTCTTTCTTGTTTCATAAAAAATTTCTCCATAGGTTTTGGTCTGTGGAAAAATTATATTACACAATTTTGAATTTGTAAAGTAATTTTGTAAAAAAATGACGGAATTTTTTACAAAAATATTGTAATTTTGTAAATAATTAAGTCGAAAAAGGTCGTTAAGCTGATTTTACTGTGTTATGATGTCCAAATATTCGTCATAATTGACGCATTTGTCAAATTTTTTGGTTTGATTGATTTCTATGATTCTGTTCGCAACGGTATTCATAAGCTCTTGGTCGTGCGAAGTAAACAGCATACAGCCTTTGAAATTTTTCATTCCGTTGTTCAATGCGGTGATACTTTCAAGGTCTAAATGGTTCGTAGGCTCGTCCATGATCAAAAAATTGCTGCCTTCAAGCATCATTTTCGCAAGCATACAGCGGACTTTTTCGCCACCCGACAGAACTTTTGCCTCTTTAAGCGCTTCTTCGCCTGAGAATAACATTCTGCCAAGCCAACCGCGGAGATATTCCTCGTAATGGTCCTTTGAATATTGGCTTAGCCACTGGACGAGGTTCAAGTCGCAGCCCTGAAAATATTCGTTGTTGTTTTCGGGAAAATACGAAACTGAAATCGTCTTACCCCAACGCACCGTGCCGCTATCGGGCTGAACTTTGCCCGTCAAAACGTCGTAAAGCATTGAAAGGGTCGTGGATTTATCGCTGACGATACCTATCTTTTCGTCTCTTTGCACCGTGAAGGATACGTTTTCAAAATAGCCTTTTTTCGTGAGTCCTTCTACCATTAAAATATCGTTGCCGATTTCTTTCTCGTATTTGAAATCAATAAACGGATACTTGCGCAACGACGGCTTAAAGTCTGCAA
Source organism: uncultured Christensenella sp. (assembly GCA_910583855.1). Taxonomy (GTDB): domain Bacteria; phylum Bacillota; class Clostridia; order Christensenellales; family Borkfalkiaceae; genus Coproplasma. Next base: position 34,993 of record CAJTYL010000003.1, on the reverse strand, counting down.
TAGTAAGCTTTTCAAGCTCTTTTTTTCTCGACGTTGCCTGACGGGACTTCGACGCGTTCGCTGCAAAGCGGGCGATAAAGTCCTGCAACTCCTTTGCGCGCTGCTCGTTCTTCTTGTTCTGGTCGCGCTGCTGGCGGGCAAGGAGTTGACTGGTTTCGTACCAAAAATCGTAGTTGCCCAACATCATATTGATTTTGCCGTAGTCGACGTCGCAAATGTGCGTGCAGACCTTGTTCAAAAAGTGCCTGTTATGGGATACGATTATTATAGTATTCTCGAAATCAAGAAGGTAATTTTCAAGCCAGCGCACAGTTTTAATATCTAGGTTATTCGTGGGCTCGTCCAATAAAAGCACGTCGGGGTTGCCGAAAAGCGCCTGCGCAAGCAAAACTTTGACTTTGCGCTTTGCATCAAGATCCGCCATAAGCGTCTCATAGCAGTCTTCGGTTATATCAAGCGCGTTTAAAAGGGTTTGCGCTTCGTACTCGGCATCCCAACCGCCGAGCTCGGCAAACTCGCTTTCAAGCTCGCTTGCGCGCACGCCGTCCTCTTCGGTGAAGTCAGTCTTGGCGTAAAGCACGTCCTTTTCATCCATGATATCGACGAGGCGTTTATGCCCGAGCATAACCGCGCGGAGAACGGTCACGTTATCATAGGCGTTCTGATTCTGTTGCAGTACGGACATTCTTTCAGTCTTATCGAGCGTAACGTCGCCCTTGTTGGGCTCTACCTCGCCGCTTAAAACCTTTAAAAAAGTGGACTTACCCGCGCCGTTAGCACCGATAATGCCGTAACAATTGCCCTTAGTAAATTTCAAATTGACGTCCTCAAACAGCTTTTTGCTGCCGTATTGAAGCGAAACGTTGTTGACTTGAAGCATTTTGTTCTCCTTAATGATTAATTTATAGGTGCGCCGCTATCAAACGGCGAATTGACTGTTGTAAAGTTTTGCATAGAAACCGTTCTTAGCTAAAAGCTGTTCGTGCGTGCCTTGCTCTACTATGTTGCCTTCGTTCATAACGAGAATGAGGTCGGCTTCGCGTATGGTCGAAAGTCTGTGAGCGACGATAAAGCTCGTTCTGCCGTTCATAAGACTCGCAAAAGCCTGCTGGATTTTCTGTTCCGTACGGGTATCGATAGACGACGTCGCTTCGTCCAAAATAAGCATCGGCGGCAGGCAAAGCATTATGCGCGAAATACACAAAAGCTGTTTCTGCCCCTGCGAAAGGTTGCCGCCGTCTTCGGATATCACCGTGTCGTAGCCGTCGGGCATCTGCATAATGAAGTTGTGCGCGTGGGCGGCTTTGGCGGCGTTTTCAATCTCTTCGCGCGTGGCTTGCAGGTTGCCCATTGCAATATTTTCAAGTACGGTACCGCTTTTGAGCCAAGTATCCTGCAAAACCATACCGTAATTTTTACGCAAAGACTTGCGCGTAACCTCTAAAATATCGTTACCGTCGACGGAAATTTTACCGCCGTCGGGGTCGTAAAAACGCATTAAAAGATTTATGAGCGTGGTTTTGCCGCAACCCGTAGGCCCGACGATTGCTATTCTTTGCCCTGCGCTTGCGGAAACGTTCAAGTCCTCTATAAGTTTTTTATTTTTTTCGTAGGAAAAAGAAACGTGTTTGAACTCTACCGCCCCCTCTACGTTTTCAAGAACGGTCGCCCCAGCTTTATCGGGCGTTTGGGGTTCTTCGTCGATAATCTCGTAAATTCTTCCCGCACAGGCAATTGCGTTTTGAAGCTCGGTCACGACGCCCGAAATTTCGTTAAAAGGTTTTGTGTACTGGTTTGCATACGAAAGCAGATTTGAAAGCTTGCCGACGGTGAAAATTATAGGCAACGGAACCGCAAAAATGAGCATAAGCGCACCCGCAAGCGCGACCGCCGCGTACACTAACGCGTTGACGAAGCGGGTAGTCGGATTAGTAAGCGACGAGTAAAAAATCGATTTCAACGATGCGGTAGTCAGGCGGTCGTTTATTTCGTCAAACTTTTTAAGATTTTCATCCTCGTGTCCGAACGCCTGCACTACCTTTAAATTGCCTATCATTTCGTCGATGAACGCAGTCTGTTCACCGCGAATTTGCGAAGTCTTTTTGAACAGAGAATATGTTCTTGAAGCGATAAATTTTGCAACGAACAGAGATAAAGGCGTTAAAATGAACACGATTAGCGCAATTATCCAGTTCATTGCAAACATAATGATAAGTACGCCGATGATGGTAAGTACGCCCGTGAAAAGCTGAGTAAACCCCATCAAGAGTCCGTCGGCAAACGTGTCCACGTCGGCTATGGCGCGACCGACTATATCGCCGTAAGAGTGCGCGTCTATGAACTTTAACGGCAACTTTTGCAGATGTGTAAACGCATTTTCACGGATATCTTTCACTACGTTGAAGGTAATGTGGTTGTTAATTACGCTCGTAAGCCACTGCGCAAGGCAGGTTATTCCGACCGTTACTCCTATGGCAACGACCTTTTCAAACACCTTTGCAAGCTGAACCTGTTCGCCTAAAATAAGAAGGTCGATTATCTGTCCCACGAAAATCGGCGCAAGCAAGTTGCCCGCAACCGATACAAGCGCAAATAATACCGTTGCCGCAATGAGCAATTTATATTTTTTAAGCTGCTTAAATACGCGTTTAAGCACGGACTTGTGGGAGGATGTAGCCATTTACGCACCCTCCTTTTCAAACTGCGAATAATGTATCTCGCAATATAAGTCGCAGGATTTCAAAAGCTCCTCGTGCGTACCTAAGCCAACCATTTTGCCACCGTCCAAAACTATAATTTTATCGGCATGCCGTATCGAAGACGTGCGCTGAGATACTATAAACACGGTAGGATTATAATCAAGGCTTTTAATCGATTGACGGAGCCTTGCATCGGTGGCGTAATCAAGTGCCGACGCACTGTCGTCAAGAATTAAAATTTCGGGCTTTTTCACGAGCGCACGGGCAATGGTAAGCCGTTGACGCTGTCCGCCCGAAAAGTTTTTACCGCCCTGCTCTACCTTTTCGTCAAGTCCGCCGTCCTTTGATTTTATGACGTCGGAAGCCTGAGCTGTTTCGATTGCGGCAAATATCTCTTCATCTGTGGCGGTATTCAAACCCCACTGCATATTTTCACGGACCGTGCCCTCAAACAGAACTGCGCGCTGAGGAACTATCCCGCACTTATCGCGAAGGACTTCATCGCTTATGGCGTTTACGTTTACGCCATCGATAAGTATTTCCCCGTCTTTAGCGTCGTAAAAATGAGGCAACATATTGACGAGCGTGGTTTTGCCCGCACCCGTTCCGCCTATAATGCCCACCGTCTGCCCGCGTTCAACGGTGAAATTAATACCGTCCAAGGCGTTTACTGAAGCATTACCGTAGTTCACGCTGACGTTTTTGAATTCTATAAAGCAACCGCCCGCCTTGACATAGGCTTCTCCCTTTTTCAGGGACGGCTGCATGTCTAAAATTTCCGTTATTCTGCCCGCGCAAGCAAAGGACTTGGTGACGGTTATAATCAGATTTGCAAGCTTTATAAGCTCAATCAAAATCTGAGACATATAATTGTAAAGCGCAACTACCTGCCCCCTGTCCAGACTGCCTGCATTAAACTTAATAACGCCTGCGTACATCAAGGCGATAATCGCCGCGTTAATTATAGCGTAGGTCAACGGGTTCATTAAAGCCGAAACTTTTCCCACGAATCGCTGTGATTTGGCAAGCTCTGCGTTCTTTTGGTTATAGGAATTAATTTCATCCTCTTCTTTGCAGAACGCACGCAAAACGCGGCTACCGGTCAAAGTCTCCCTCGTGGCAACGGTTACTTTATCGAGGTTGCCCTGCACCCGTTTATATAAAGGAATGCTTATAAGCATTATTCCGAAAACCACTACGCAAAGAACAGCTATTGCAATTGCGAACACTCCGCCCGCAAATGAATCGATTAAAAACGCCATTACCATTGCGCCGAAAACTATGAAAGGCGAGCGCATAAACAGCCTTAAAACCAAGTTCACGCCCGACTGCACCTGATTTACGTCGCTGGTCATCCGCGTAATCATTTTGCCCGTGCCGAGAGTATCGATTTCAGAATACGAAAGCGACTGAATCTTATTGAATAAGTCGTGCCTAAGCTCTTTTGAAAAGCCGACCGCTGCTTTTGCCGCAAAGTACTGCGCGGCAACTGCACTTATAAGTCCTATTACGCCGAGCGCAACCAAAATAAGACACGCATAAATCACGTAGGAAACGCTTCCACTCCCTGCGTCAATCTCGTTTATTATAGCCGAAACGACCATTGGCACAAACAGCTCGAAGCTCGCTTCCAAAAGTTTGAAAAGCGGAGCCAACGCCGATTGCACCCTATAATTTTTGAGATATTTCAAAAGTTTGCGCATACGAATCTAATTATACCAAATATGGAAATAAAAATCAATTTTTATTGCAATTATTATCGCAATTTGCTAAACTTTGAGTATGGCTTACAAAGTTTATTTAAAAAAAGGCGAAGAAAAAAGAATCGTTGCGGGGCACAGTTGGGTTTACGCCAATGAGGTTGCAAAAATAGACGGCAAGGACAAGAACGGCTCTCTTGCCGAGGTCTACTCATTTGACGGCAGATTTATCGGAAAGGGCTATATTAACCACGCTTCAAAAATATTAGTGCGCGTATTTATCCGCAACGACGAAACCGATGATGAAAATTTTTATATGCAACGCCTGAAAGCGGCAAACGACTACCGTTTTCGATTGGGGTATAGAGACTGCTATCGTGCGGTATTTGCCGAAGCAGACGACCTCCCCGCTCTTATCGTCGATAAGTACGGCGATTATCTTGCCGTACAGTACCTGTCGCTCGGCATAGATATGCGCAAAAAACTTATCTGCGACTGCCTTGTAAAACTGTTTGCGCCAAAAGGAATTTTTGAACGGAGCGACGTTCCAGTAAGAAAAAAAGAGGGCTTGCCCGAAGTTAAACAGGTTTTATACGGCAAAGTACCCGATTATGTTGAAATTACCGAAAACGGATTGAAGATGCTCGTCGATATTATAAACGGGCAGAAAACCGGTTATTTTTTGGACCAAAAGGAAAACCGTTATGCCGCAAGAAAGTATTGCAGGGGCGAGGTTCTGGACTGTTTTTGCAACAGCGGCGGGTTTTCGTTAAACGCTTCTACCGTTGCCGATAGGGTTATCTCCTGCGATATTTCCCCTCTTGCGCTTAAAAACGTAAGCGATAACGCAAACTTAAACGGAATAACCAATATTGAAACCCTTTGCGGCGACGTTTTTGAAGTTTTAAGGAATTTCAGAAAGATGAAACGGCAGTTTGATACGGTTATACTTGACCCTCCCGCTTTCTGCAAGACATCGGACGAGGTGAAAGACGCCTATCGCGGGTATAAGGATATTAATTTAACCGCAATGAAAATAGTCAAAAGCGGAGGATTTTTAATCACTTGCTCCTGTTCGCACTATATGACGGCTACTTTATTTGAAAAAATGCTTATCGAAGCCGCAAAAGAAAGCGGCAGAAGGGTGCGCTGCGTTGAAATAAAAACGCAAGCTCCCGACCACCCCGCCCTTCTGTCTGCGGAAGAAACGCAATATTTAAAATTTATAGTTTTGCAAGTAATATAAAAAGCGCGGCGTTGAAAGCCGCGCTTTTTTCGTTTAAATTAAATTGCCCAGTTACCGTCTTTGAAAATTTGAACACGCTTGCCGTCATTGGTTATGCCGACGATTGACATATCGGCACTTCCTATCATAAAGTCAACGTGAATCATAGAGCTGTTTACACCCAGCCGTTCGCACTCCTCGACGGTCAGCTTTTCATAGTTTTCAATACAGTCGTTAAAACCCCTGCCAACCGCCAAATGGCAGCTTGCATTTTCGTCAAAAAGTGTGTTATAGAACAGAATACCCGTATTGTTTATAGGCGAATCGTAAGCTATTAAAGCGCATTCGCCAAGGTATGCCGCTCCCTCGTCCATAGAAATCATTTTTTCCAAAAGGTCTTGGTTCTTTTCTGCGTATACTTCAACGACTTTACCCTTTTCAAATCTCATCCAAAAATTTTCAATGAGCTTGCCCTGATACGATAAAGGCTTGGTGGCAACCACTTTGCCCTCGGCAACGCCGCGGACGGGCGACGTAAACACCTCTTCACTGGGAATATTGGGATTGAAATAGATGCGTTTTCTGCCTATCGTATACTCGCCGCCTCCGCAGAATCTGCCGACAGGGTTAAGCCCGACGGTGAAGTCGGTGCCATTCAGGCTTTTGTATTCAAGTCTGTCAAATTTGTAATCGTTTAAGAATTTGCAGCGCTTTGCAAGGTTTACGTTATGCTCCTTCCATGCGGCAATGGGATTTTCGTCAACACGGGCAGTGTACAAAATAGCTTCCCACAGCTTTTCGATAGCCTTTTTTTCGGGCAAATCGGGGAAAACCTTCTTCGCCCACTCCTTCCCCGGAACTGCGGCGATACACCACTGATATTTGTTCTCCATAGCGTCGCGGTAGGGCTTTATAACGGGATAACGCGCCATACTCGCCTTCGCAATCTTTTCGCTATCTGTTCCGTTTAATCCGTCGGGGTCTTCGGACTCTATCCACAGCTTGCAGGCAAGCGTGTCAACCTTTTCCTGAAGCTCAGCCTTTTCAACCTCGGTGACTTCGGAAAGGGTTTCCAAGCTTCTGTAATTATAATTAAGCTTGGTTACGGGCGTATATGACCAATTTACTTTAACCTTCTTTGCACCGCTTTTGTAGCACTCTTCCACTACCATAGCGACGAATTCGGGCTGATCAAGTCCGCAGTCGATAAAAACAAGCTGTCCTTTCTGCACGTTTAAGCCGCATTTGACTATAAGTTTGGCATATTTTTTTAATCTCGATTTTTTCATAATTTCACCTTAAAAGTTAATTTAGGCTAATTATAACATTTTTATCGGCGTTTAGCAATAAATTACTCTTCTGTTTCAAAAATCAAATCCATTTCTACTATTTTACCGCTGGGTCCTTACACCGTAGGTATATAACCTTTATATGCATAGCCCTTTGCAGCGTACTTTTCGATAACTTCCCTGTGTTCGTAAAGGTTTGCGTTCATTACGGGGTTGTTTTTCACTTTAACCGTTACGAATTCATATTTTTTCATTATTAAAATCTCCTTATTTCTTTTTGTTTTTTATTATAACGATGGCAACGTATGCGGCTATAAGAAGCGCGCACGCGCCCAAAAGTATACCGTACATTGCTCCTAGAGGAATTTCCGTTCCGAAAACCTTTATACTTATATCGAAATTTTCTTTAATAGCGCTCAATGCTTCCTGCGGCACTCCTTCGTCAGCCAAGGCGGAAAGATATCCGCCCATGTAATGGTTGCGCATAATTCCAACGCCGTACGTTCCGGGCAGACAGCAAAGCACGTTTCTAAGCCCTTCGGAGAACTGTGAAAACGGCATATACGCGCCGCAAATGAATCCGTACATTGAAGAAACTAGCGTTGAAACCGCTGAAAGCCCGCCTTGCGAAGAAATAAAACTTTCAACTACTCCCGCTAAAAGCGTTCCGAAAAGCACGCTGCAAATTATGTCGACTAAAATCATAAATACGTCGCCGACAGGTATATACCAACCGACAGCGGCAAGATAGATATGCCCTATCAGCATAAGACATAGCATAACTATGAGCGTTACGAAAAAATTAGAAATGAAGTAGGCGATAGACGTCGTTACGCCTTTTACGGGCGATACGCGAAAATCGTTCAGATTGCCTTCTATTTTGTCGTTAATCATAACTACGTTGGAGCAAAAAGCCACGGTTACAGAGCTGACCGAAAGGATAGACGACATAAGCCACGCACCCGTTATACCCTCTAAAACTCTGTCCTGAGCGGTAAAGCCTTCGGGGAAAGCCGATTTGAAGCTGTCAATATAAACGTTTCTTAAAAACGTGGCAAACAGCACCAACAGTATTAGCGGCGTTATCATCGATACGAAAAACAGAAATTTATCTTTAAAATAACACTTGGTATTGCGCGCAACCAAAGTTACGAGCTTTTTACATTCAACCGTAGCCGTCATTCTACATACCCTCCAAATCTTTGCCTGTGACCTTTAAAAATACGTTGTCCATATTGCCCTTCAGTACCTCGAAATCGGTAAAAAGCTTGGGATATTTTTTTATGAGTTCGGTTGCCTCGTTTGTCTTTTTCAATTCGATTTCAAGAAAATCGCGCTCCTTTTTCAATACGTAGCCCAATGGCGCGAGCGTCTTTTCGGCTTCTTCGATTTCCGAGTAAATTCTTACGTAGTCGTTTGCATAAGTATTTTTAAGCTCGTGAGGCGTGCCCTCCGCAACCTTTTTGCCGCTATCCAAGATTACGACGTAATCGGCTTCCGCCGCTTCCTCCATATAGTGCGTGGTGAGGAAAACGGTTAAGCCGCTCTCTTTGCGCAATCTATCTATAACGCTCCACACGGTTTTACGGGTTTTAGGGTCAAGCCCGGTGGTGGGTTCGTCCAAAATTAAAAGCTTGGGATTATGTAAAAGCGCTCTTGCAATATCTATCCTTCTTTTCTGACCGCCCGAAAGCTTGGAAATCGGACGTTTTAAAATTTCTTTCAAATCGAGAAGATTGGATATTTGTTCAAGCCTTGCTTTAAATTCTTTTCCGAAGATACCGTAAAGTCCCGCGCGCGACTTTAAATTATCGTAAACGGACAGTTTTTTATCGAGAACGGAGTTTTGAAAAACAATGCCTATATTTCCTTTGATGCTGTCTGAATTTTCGTCAATGTCGTAGCCGCAAACTTTAACGGTGCCGCCGTCTTTTTTAAGCGTTCCGCAGATAATGTTTATCGTCGTTGACTTGCCCGCGCCGTTTATGCCGAGGAAGGCGAACAGCTCGCCTTCTTTAACTTTAAACGATACCCCGTCGACTGCTTTTACCTCTTTAAAAGATTTTTCAAGGTTTTCAATTTCAATTATCATTTTTCTCTCCTTTAATCTGTTTTATAATGCCCATATAAGCGTCCGTCACCATTTGGCTTACGTTTTCCCAATCGATGTCTATATATTTCGTCGCGAAAATGCTTGCAATGCCGTGAACGAATATCCACATATGCATATGCAGCTTACTTGCCTCGTCTTGGTACAGCCCGTAATTTTTCATAAGCATAAAAACGGTGTCGTCGAAAATTTTCTCCGTACCGTCACGAACCATACCGCGATGCATCATTACGTATTTGAACAGCTCTTTTTCCTCTTTGGCGAAGCGGATATACCCCATACCCACAGCTTTGTATTTAGGATACCTGCCGCTTGCCACCTCGTCGTCCATATACTTTTTAAATACGTTTAAAACTTCTGCGTCGATTTGCTTTTTTAAATCTTCTATTCCGTTAAACGAAAGATATATCGGCTGAGTTGAACAGTTGCATCTCTTTGCAAGCGTGCGCATATTCAACGCCTCTATTCCCCTCTCCCTCACGATTTCAAGCGCCGCGTTTAAAATATCCTCTTTTGCAATTACTTTCTTTGCAGGCAATATTTCACCTCATTAATAACATTAGTTATCAATAACGGTTGTTATTTTATCATAATTAACCCGCGCTGTCAATATGATGAATATAAATTTTTCTGAAAATTTGCATCTTTTAATGAAGGAATACGGTGTAAATCAGGTAAAGCTTGCGAAAGATATTAAAATTCCACAAAGCGCAATAAGCGCGTGGCTATCAAATAAAAAAGAACCCAGCATAACGAGCTTGTGGTTTTTAGCGGATTATTTTAACTGCACCGTCGACGGGCTTATAGGAAGAAGCAATTTTTAATTAATAGTGAACCCCCTTGGCGGATTTACGCCAAGGGGGCTATGAATTTTAGTTTGAGATTAATCTGTAAGCCGAGTTCTGTCGTGTACGGTTATCTATCTAATCTTGCAGTCGCCTGCAAGCTCAAGCGATGTTTACGGCTGTAAGCAGACGGGCAGCCTTTGCATTTAAGCAAGCTACAACCCAATCTTGCATCGGGTGGGGTTTAATTGGCTCCCTCCGTCGCCGGAGGGACGGTGAGCTCTTACCTCGCCATTCCAACCTTACGGAGAATCTCCGCGGTATATTTCTGTTCACTTTCCTTGAAGTCGCCTTCTCTTGCCGTTAGCAAGCACCCTTGCCCTGCGATGCTCGGACTTTCCTCACGCTACGTATAGTAGCCCGCAACCGTATAATTAACTCAAACTTTTGTTATTATAACACATTTTTATAAATATGAGCAACTGTTTTATTGTTTAAGTTGCTTTTTACCATAATTTATTTTACAATATTTTTAGCATTAACAGAGGTATTATATGAAGAAAACTAAGATTATCTGCACTTTGGGTCCCGCAAGCGACACCGAGGCGGTTTTATCGGATCTGATTGACGCGGGAATGAATGTTGCCCGCCTTAACTTTTCGCACGGAACGCACGAAGACCATGCGAAGAAAATTGCAATGATTAAAAAGTTAAGAGCTGAAAAAAAGGCTCCCATTGCTATTTTATTGGACACCAAAGGTCCCGAATTCAGAATTAAAACGTTTGAAAAAGGCAAAATCACATTAAAAGACGGAGACACCTTTACGTTTACTACCGACGATATCGTCGGCGATAAGACGAGAGTTGCCGTTTCCTTTGCGGGCATTTGCGACCAGATGTTCCCCGGGGATAAAATTCTTTTGAACAACGGGCTTATGATTTTTGAAGTAGTAAAAGTCGAAAAGCCCAACGTGATTTGCAAAACGCTCGTTGGAGGCGTGCTTTCGGACAGAAAGTCGATGTTTTTCCCCGATAAAGAGCTTGAGATGGAATATCTCTCCGAGCAGGACAAGTCCGACCTTAAATTCGGCGTCGAGCAGGGTGTAGACTTCGTCGCGGCGTCTTTCGTATCGAAAGCGCAGGACGTTATCGACGTAAGAAACTGGCTTAACGCGTGCGGTTCGCCCGACAAAGAAATAGAAATTATAGCTAAAATCGAAAGCCGCGCGGGCGTAAACAACCTTGACGAAATTTTAAAAGTATGCGACGGTATAATGGTTGCCCGCGGCGACCTCGGCGTTGAAGTTCCGTTTGAAGAACTGCCCAGCATCCAAAAAACAATAATCAAAAAGTGCCGTATCTGCGGCAAGCGTTCCATTACCGCAACAGAAATGCTGGAATCGATGATTAAACAGCCCCGCCCCACCCGTGCAGAAATTTCCGACGTTGCAAACGCCGTTTACGACGGCTCCTCCGCCATAATGCTTTCGGGTGAAACTGCCGCGGGAGCGTACCCCGTCGAAGCCGTAAAAGCTATGGCAAAGATTGCGGCGCAAGCCGAGGCGAATACCTCATACATCGCGCACATTAACGAAAAAGATTACAACATAACCAAGCTTTCGGAAGCTCTTGCTCACTCCGCCTGCACTTTGGCGCACGATATCGGAGCTAAAGTTATAGTGGTTTGTACGAGAACGGGCGGAACGGCAAGAACGGTTTCACGCTTCCGCCCTATGATTGATATTATCGGTATGACGACCGACGAGAGAGCTTATAGAAAACTTTCATTAAGCTGGGGAGTAATTCCGGTAATGAGCGAAGAGTTTTATTCGGTTGACGTCCTCTTCCACTATGCAAAACGCGCGGCGCTTGACTCGGGAATAGTTCAAAAAGGCGATAAAATTGTTCTTACGGGCGGCACGCCGAACGGTAAAAGCGGTAACTCCAACCTGATAAACGTTGAAACCGTTTAATAAATTGCACATTTTTTTGCAAAAGCGGAACGAAATAACGGTTTAATTCGTTGTAAAAATAAAAAGGAACTTATCCGTTATGGCTAAGAAAAAACGTTTTGTAAAAATACTTGCTACGCTAACGGCGCTTTCGCTTATTTTCTGCACGCTGTTCTCACTTACAGCGTGCGCAGAATACGATTGGCAGGAGCAAGACAACTTCGAGATTGGCTACTGTAAAAAAATTAACGACGCCTTTTTGGGTGAATACTTTTGGCACGGTCATATAGGTGAAGATATGGATATCGTTCTGCCAGATACTTATAACAGCGCGCCCGTAACGGCATTAGGCGGTTATTGCGGTTTAGGCGTACCCACACCCTTTCAAATTCACTTTATAGGAACGGACGATTTAGAAAAAGAATTATTCGGGGACGTTGACGGCACTTGGCTCTATATTAATTGTAAAATTAATAGCAATACGCAGGAAGAAGTTATTGCCGACGTAAAAGCGCAGTTGGAACGATATTACGATATTTCGAAAGGCTTTGAAATTAAAGACGTCGTATTTAATTTATATATCGGCTCGAATCTGCAAAAAATCGAATTAATAAGTAGCGAAAACGTATCTGATAGAATTAAAACGTTAACATTTATAGTTAATGACGAAAATGAAGTTTTATCAGTTTGTGCATACAGCTTTGTAATAACTGTCAACGAACAAAACGAATATTTCTATTCGGACGAATTGGGCAGAATGTATTACAAAGAAAATAATAATTTGGTTGAGTGCTTCTTATACCACAACCGCGACGAGTTCCCCGCATCAAGCTTGCCGTTAAATTAACAAAAAAATAGACGAATCCCCCGCGCAAACTTGCGCAGGGGATGAATTTTATTTTAACCAGAAGTAGGCGAGCAAAAAGACGAGTCCGAATACTACTACAGAAATAATTATGAACGGAGCAATCGCGGCAAACGCGCCCCTTACCATAGCCCAGTATTCCTTTCTCGTAACCTTGGTTTTGACTTTTTTCATATCATTTTGCTTTTTAGCTTTCGGGTTGTACCATTTGAACCCGTCCACATTCATATCCGCAAAACTGGTAGTCATATCAAGGTCGTCGTCAGGCTTTTTCTTCGCCATTGCTCTCCTTTTCGTCCTCAGCGGGTTCCGCCGCTTCGTCTTTGTTCTTTTTATCTTTCTTGAATACCTTCATATCTTCCTTGGCAATCTTGGTAATTCTATCAAGCTCTTTCAGCTTTTGAAGTTCTACCTTACACTGCTCGTTTTCCTCAGGCGTATTATATAGGTGACAAGCACAGAAATGCCCTTCTTCAACCTCTTTATAGACGGGGCGAACGTGTTCGCAAATATCCATACAATGCTCGCAACGGGCGTGGAATTTACAGCCCTTTGGAGGATTGACGGGTGAAGGAATATCGCCTTTTAAAATTATCCTGTTCATTTTTACATGCGGATTAGGCACGGGAACAGCCGAAAAAAGCGCCTTGGTGTACGGATGAAGCGTATTCGAGAAAATACGTTCTTTTGTTCCGTACTCCACCATACTGCCGAGGTACATAACGCCGACTTCGTCGGAAATATGCTTTACAACCGACAGATCGTGCGAAATGAACACGTAGGTAAGCTGCAGCTTTTGCTGTAATTCTTTAAGCATATTTATTATCTGCGCCTGAATCGAAACGTCAAGTGCGGACACCGGCTCGTCGCAGATAACGAGGTCGGGCTTTAACGCTAATGCGCGGGCTATACAAATTCTTTGTCTTTGTCCGCCTGAAAATTCGTGCGGGTATCTTTCGTAGTAATGCGGTTGAAGTCCGCACATCTTCATTACGCTTAAAATATAATCGTGATATTCTTCTTTGGGTACGATTTTGTGTTCACGCACTGCTTCGCCGATAATTTCGCCGACGGTAAGCCTCGGTGAAAGGCTTGCGTACGGGTCTTGGAATATCATCTGCATATTGGGACGAAGCTTGTTGAACTCGCTATTCTTTATCTTTGAAACTTCCTGCCCTTTGAACCAAATTTCACCGCCCGTTACGTCGTAAAGACGGAGAACCGTTCTGCCCATCGTGGTTTTGCCGCAACCGCTTTCGCCCACTATTCCGAGGGTTTTGCCCTTGGATATTTTAAACGATACGCCGTCAACGGCTTTAAGATATTTAGTAGGTCGCCCCAAAAGCGTGGTATCCACCACGAAATATTGTTTTAAATCTTTAACTTCCAAAAGAGGTTGCTCTGAAAGCTGTTCTTCGCTTATTGCATTTTCAGCCATATTAAACCTCCTTCACGTCTTCTTTAGATTTATATAAATAACAGGACACGCTGTGCGTGGGCGATACCTTAACGAGTTTGGGATATTCGCCCGCACACTCAGCGCGACATTTATCGCATCTGTCGCGGAAGTAACAATAATTGGGCATGTCTACGGGATTGGGAACGAATCCTGGGATACAGTACAGCGAATCTACGTTTCCGTCGACGGTAGGCTTACTCTTCTGCAAACCTATAGTATACGGATGCATAGGATTATCGAAAATATCCTCCGCCGTACCCATTTCTATAACTTTGCCTGCGTACATAACGACGACAAAGTCTGCCATTTCCGCAACAACGCCCAAATCATGCGTTATAAGCATTATACTTCCGTTAATTTTCTTCTTAATATCCTTTAAAAGATCAAGAATCTGCGCCTGTATGGTAACGTCAAGCGCAGTCGTGGGCTCGTCCGCAATTATAAGTCGGGGATTGCATAAAAGCGCCATTGCAATCATTACCCTTTGACGCATACCGCCGGAAAGCTCGTGCGGGTACTTTTTATAAACGCTTTCCGCGTCTGCCATACCTACAAGACGCAGCATTTCAAGGCTGCGCTCTTTAGCCTTTGACTTCGAGATGCCTTCAAGGTGCAACAGCGCTACTTCGTCAAGCTGATTGCCAACCGTGAAAACGGGGTTCAAAGAGGTCATAGGCTCCTGAAAAATCATGGCAATTTCACTGCCGCGGATTGTGCGCATAGCTTCAAGAGGCATTTTTGCAATATCGACTACGCGCTCTTCGCGCTCGTACATATTGCCGCCGAGCTCGTTCTTTTTTATAACGGGCTTGCCACGTTTATCCAAAACGGGTTTTTCACCGTCCTGGTCCTTTACGGTTTCGTAAACGGGAATTTTACGACCCTTTTCGTCGCGCTTGTAGGTGTTGGACTTGAACCTTATGCAGCCGTCGACGATTTGTCCCGCAGGACCTTGAACGAGCTGCATAGTCGAAAGCGACGTTACCGATTTACCGCAACCGCTTTCACCGACGACGCCCACGGTAGAACCTTCGGGTATAGCGAAAGAAACGCCGTTAACTGCTTTCACCACGCCTGCGTCGGTAAAGAAAAACGTGTGCAAATCCTCAATTTCGAGAATGTTGGAGGCGTCCTTCATTTCGGTAACGAACTCTTCCTCTTTTACTCTTCTTTTCTTGCGCTTTTCAAAGTACTTCGTCTGCTTTGCGTTTTCTTTGGCAATACGGCGGGACTCTTTACCCGATATATAATGCGATTTTTTTGAATTAGTTTCTTCGGACATTTTTTACCTCTTCATTTTAGGATCAAATGCGTCCCTTAAACCGTCGCCGACAAAGTTAAATGCAAGTATTGCAAGCGTAATGCATATGCCGGGGGGTATCCAGAAATTCGGATAAAGGCTAAGCCGCGTACTGTTTGCCGCAGAGTTTATCATAGAACCCCAAGTTGCAGTACCGGGTATCGCTCCTATGCCGAGGTAGCCGAGCGTTGCCTCAGTCAAAATTATGCTGCCGAGACCGAGGGTCATAGAAACGATTAGCTGAGGTAAAACGTTGGGTATAAGGTGTTTAAAAATTTTCCTTTTAACGGACAGCCCCGAACATTTTGCAGCAAGCATAAAGTCCTGTTCCCTAAGCGACAGAATTTGCCCGCGCACGAGCCGAGCCGTGCCCGCCCAACCAATCAAGGTTAATATACCCATCATATAATATAGTCGAACGTTGGTGACGATACCTTGTGCGTCGAATACGGCGTAGAAAATAAGCATTATAGGCAACGTGGGAATGCAGTATAAGATATCCGTTATTCGCATTATGAAATTGTCTACCTTTCCGCCGAAATAACCTGCAAGCCCGCCTAAAATTACGCCTATCAAGGTTTCTAAAATTACGACGACAAAGCCTATCGTAAGCGAAATTCTTCCGCCGTACATAAGGCGCGTAAAGATATCCCAGCCGTTTTCGTCAGTGCCGAGCCAATGCTGCGCGGAAAGCTCCGCTTCCTTGTTTATATTGCTTTCGCTTACGGAAATATCCCAACAAATCGACTGGTTCCCAGACGCGTCTACAAACCTCGTCTGACTGTAACTTACGTTGATATTCGGCGTCGTATCAATCTCATTTTCACCCCAAGGCGAAAACAGGGGACCGAAAAACGAAATCAAAAACAGTGCGACTATAATAACTAAACCGACAACCGAGAGTTTAGAACGGAAAAATCTTTTGGCAACGGTTCTGCCAGGGGAAAGAACCTTAACCCTATCCCCGAGGACTTCACCGTGCAAATCGTTATATTTAGTTTCTTCGCCCGCTTCTGCGTTCACAGCTTCCGCTGTTTCTACGGGCGGTTTCATCTCTTCTTCCATTTGCTCCCCCTTACTTTCCTAATTTAACACGAGGGTCTACAATTGCGTACATAATATCGGTAAGCAATATACCTATAACGGTCAAAACCGAAATAAACATATCGTAACCCATTATAAACGGTACGTCTCCGGTACGGGTCATAGTATACGCTACGCTACCGATACCTTGAATTGCGAAAACCTGTTCGACGATCATCGAACCGCCGAAAAGCGTCGGCAGGATACCCGCAAGGGTCGTTACTAGCGGAATAAGCGTATTCCTGAAAACGTGCTTATAAATGACTTTACCTTCGGAAAGCCCTTTCGCCCGTGCGGTACGGATGTAATCGGCGTTCAACACCTCTAACGTGTTGGTTCTGGTATACCTCATCATAGAGCCTATCGAAAGTATCGTAAGCACGAGAATAGGCAATACCAGATGCCACGAGGTATCTATAAACTTCATAAACCCGGTATAGTTTGCCGTAGGCGTATTCAACGAACCTATAGGAAACCAACCCAAATCAACCGCAAATATCTTGATTAAGATACTTGCAAAGAAGAATGACGGGAACGATATTCCTATCATCGTAAGTACCGTTACGGTATAGTCAAGTTTTCCGTACTGGTTGCAAGCGCACTTTATGCCGAGGGGAATTGCAATTATCAGCTCAAGAACGAGAGAAATCAACGCGATTGCAAAGGATACGCCCATATTTTGGAAAATGACGTCACCGACCTTGTCTCCGTTCGTAAGGCAAGTGCCGAAATCGCCCGCAAAGAAAGCGGTTATCCATTTCCACCAGCCCTTAATAATGCCTCCGAAAGAGTTATCGCCCAAATTGTACCTGTCAAGTATAGCTTGTAACTCTTCTTCGCTTCCGCCCGTTTCCTTGTGCGTACTCCAATATTTATCCACGATGACGTTAGAAGGCATCAGTCTTATAAGTCCGTACAGAATTATGGATACCGCCACGAGTATAAACAGTGCAAGAAGCAACCTTTTTACTACGTATTTAAACATTTTGTATAATTTGCTCCGATATTCGATTAATTGTAATCAAGTTCCCAAATTTTGAACAAAAGTCCTGCGTTGGCGCTGGGGTTCTGGTTGAGCGATTCAAACTTAATAACCTTGTTGTTGTAAACGCCCAAGTCGTGCCTCTGATAGGTAGGAAGTTCTACCGCAAGTTCCATTACGTCGTTAAGCGCGTTAATGTAATGCTCGGACCTGTAACTTTCCTGCGTGAAGGATCTTGCCAAATCGATTTCGTTGCTGAGGTGAGTCAAAATCGCGTTCTCTTCGGGATAAAGGGACGTATTGCTCATTATGGTTGCATAACCCCAGTTCCTCGTACTGGAAGCATTACTGTCCTTATGATAAATCTGATACATATCAGGGTCGATACCAGTTGACCAAGCTGCCGCCCAGACTGCAAGCTTACCGGTTGCAAGCGATATGAGCGCATTCAGATCGTTTTTAACCGTAATATCGAAACCTAACTGGTTGAGCTGTTTAGCCGCCTCGTCAAACATCTGACGCGCAGGGTGGTTTTGGTCTTCGCCCGCAATCGTGAACGTCAATGAAAGCGTTTTGCCGCCCTTTTCATATTTGCCGTTTGCCGTCGGCTTGGTCCAGCCTGCCGACTCTACAAGGTCGGTAATTTTTCTCGACTGGTCGGTCCACTCTAACTTAAGCCCGCTGAGCATAGGACTTTGGGTAACTCCGTATACGTCGCCGGTTTTAAACTCGTAAGCTTTGGAAAGATATCCGTCGCGGTCGTTATCGGAAAGAAAGTTGGTTTTAGAAGTGGGTCTGAAAATGGGTTCCGAATACTGAGTCGTATAGTAGTTGTTTACTATATAGTTCTGAGGGTTCAAAGCAAGCATAATCGCAACTCTGACTTCTCTGTCAGGAACGTACGTGGGGTTAATGCCGACGTAGCCGAAACCGTTTGCGGGATAGTTACGCATATTGAGGTGATCTACAGGCGAAATCTGTTCGATATTCCTCGGAGTACAGTTAGGTTCACCGTAATCGATGTCTTTATTGGTAAGGGAGTTGAGAATTTGGTCGTCCGTGGTATATACGTAGTTTAAATACTTTATCTTCGCATTCTCGATTCCGCTACCCAACGTCGTGAAATACTCATTTCTCTGGTAACGCGCCATACTGCCGTCATAGAATTGACTTGCACTTTCGCTCATTTTATAAGCGCCTGCGCCGACGGGTACTTTCTTACCGCCTTCAACGGACTGACCGCCTACTATACCGTCCATAAAGTCGGAATTCATAAAGCAAACGCCGAATCTGTTAGACGCATTTGGATTTTTCCAGTTTTCCTGCGCAAACTTAACGTAGTCCTTATCCTTAAACGTACCCGAATAATAGTGCATAGGCGCAACGGTAAATGCAAAATTATATATTGCAGCGGGGTCAACCTTATCTATAGTTATTCTGAGAAGGTCGTGCTCTTCGCCTTTAAGATTGGCGTTCATAGTTCCCTTGAACTCTTTATCTGCCTCCACGGACTTAATTACGCCGTTAACTTCTTTTACCTTATCGGTGGTAATGCCTGAAATACTCTTTATTTTAAGTTCGCCGTCGGAGCTTGATGAACCGTTGCTCATTTCGTCCCTGATAAACGCGTTTAAAATATCGGCGCTCACGGAGCTACCGAGAAGAGCGGAAAGCATACCGCTGTTGCCTTCGTATATTCCTTCTTCGGTTAAACTTTCCATAAAATAGGTATCGAATACAATGCCTATAGCTGCCTTTTTCATTGCCTCGGCTCTTTCCGTACCGGTCTTGCCTTCCAATGCAGGCTCCATAACTCTGGTACGCAAACCTGACATATCTCCGCCGTTAGGAGCAGGCTTAGCTACGTCTACGGGTTTATCGATAGTAGTATAGAATTTGCCGTTTTCATCTTTTATTCTTTCTTTGTTGTTGAGATCGTTATACTGATACTGATAATCCAATAAACCTTCGTTCCATAAATAGACTTCCCAGTCCTCGGTAAATCTGTATTCCGTATAGGAGCTAACGGTACCCACTACGCTGTTCCAATCCTTTTCAAGGCTTTCCTTAAATTTCTTTGCAACGAGCTGAACATCGTCCTTGACGGAGTCCCAAGATATTGTAGAACCCGGAGTATCGTACGCTATTATGTTGCTTAACCTTTGCTGAGCGGCAGCCCTGTATTGATCTTCAGGGTCAATTGACGAACCGTCGTCAATTTCCTGTTGTGCCCTGTACGCTTTAAGTCCTTTGATGTTTGTAGAGTATATGGTTGAAGAACCGGTATACATAGGGTCAAGATACACGTAAAGATTGAAAAGCACGTCGAGTATACCCATATCGTAACCCATACTGTCCTTTACGCCGTTCTTGATTATGAACTCGTACGTGGTATGGTCGATATTGGTACCAGTTGCTACCTGATTATTTTTGTCGTACGAAGTTACGCTGTAATCCAGCGCCATCGTAGCCTGATCTTCACCGCAAACTATTTTCCCGTTTGCATCAGCGGTAAGCATAGATATCTGCGTTAAACCGATAATTTCGCCGTCGTTACCCGACGTATAGAAGAACGGATTAAAGTTCTGGTCAGGCGCGCCTATTGCTATCGCTACGGGGCGGGTTTCCGCATCGAAATGTTCGGGATCCGGATTGCAGCCCGTCATAGCAAAAATAACGGTTGCACAGGTTGCGCCTATTACTATATTTCTTATGGCTTTTTTCATTTTAAGTCCTCCGTTTGGTTATCGTTGTTAGTTCCTACCGTAAAATCTTTACCGTCCTTTATATTACCGTCTTTATCTCTAACCGTACAAGTTGCATAAAGAACTTTAATTTTATCGTAAGTTTTATCGTCCTGATTGCCGAACAGCCAACTGCTTTCGGTTGTTGCTGTAACGTCGCTTCTGTCAGAAAGCGTAATATTCAGACTACCGCTAATACTTACGTTTTCAAACGTCGCCCCTTCCGCTATCGTATTCGCAACGAAGTTTATATCGACGTCGTTAGTATTAAGCCCTATACCGCTTGCAACTGTAAAGTTTGCGGTAAAGTTTTCAAACGTGACGTTTTTAATTGCCGCGGTTGCCGTTATATTTCCGAATACCGAAGCCTTCTCACGCTGTCCGACTGAAGATTTTACGACGAAATTCTTTAAGGTGTGCCCTTCAGCCGTGCCCCAAATAGTTCCCGATAAATTTCTGATATTTGAAATTTCTCTTCCGTTGCCGTCGATGTCCTGCTTGATATAGTAGTCATGAGAGCCGACGGCGAACATCATTGCGACCTGGTCGGGCGTACTTACTATATCCCATTCGCCTTGAAGCATTTTGACGTAAAGCACTACGTCGTCGTATTTGCCCTCTTCGTTGGGCTTCGTAGGATACTTTACGGGCCAGCCTGTGAACGGAACATATTCCTCCCCGACTTTCTGATAGAAGCCTTCGACCGTATAACCTTTAAATCTGTTTTGCAATGCCGCTGTATTATCGTCAAGTCCGTTGCCTGCTTTGGGGATATTCTGACTACCGTAAGCAATTTCCTCTCCGTCTTTAACCGTTACGGTATTATTGCCCTCGGTATAGCTAATCTGATTGAACGAGCCGTTGCCGACGTAATCGATACAAAGAAGTTTCTCTACTAATCTTACGTCTTTATAGAAGTCGCCGCACAAATAAATATGCTCTCCTGCCTTAAGGGGTTCTTCAAAGTTGAACTCCTCGTCGGACATCTTCATTCCCTTACCAACGTCGTATTCGTCGTCTTCGGAGTAAGCGCTACCGTCTGCATACAACGGCTTGCCTGCGCTGTCGGTTTCTACGTAGTACCATCCCGTAAAGTTAAAGCCTTTGCCTATTTCCAAACTTGAGCTTCCGCTGACAAGCGTACTCGCACCTATATTCATAGGTTTTTGTCCCGCTGAGTAATAAAGGTCCTTAACGTACGAGCTATCGTTGAACTTGCCGCCGTCGCTGTTCAGAAAATACGTTATTTGCGCAGATAAACCGTATTTATCTTTAAGCTCGTCTACGGTAAACTTAACTTTACATCCGGCAAAGGCGCAAACGCATACCGTAGCGACTAAGAATAAAACCGATATTAACAGGATTTTTAACTTTTTTGTCATCTGTTACCTCTGTTTTTTCTGCGACTTAAAGTATAAACCACGAACATTAAACCTATGGCTGTAATCGATAACGTCATAGGTCCGCCTATTGATGTTACGCTTCCGCAACCGCCGCCGCAACCGCCGTCGTCGTCGGGATTTTCTGCCGATACGTTGATACGAACGTAAAGCGGAATGCCTTCGTAAGTAAGCTGTACGACGTTATTCATTTCTGTCAAATCGTCGTGCAAGTCGTAAGTTACTTTGCTCATATCTGCGTATTCGGTGGAATAATCGTCATATTCGATTATAACCTGAAGTCCCGTGATATCAAACTTTTCTCCAACCTTGTAATCCGATTTAAAATTACCGGTGTAGCTAAGGCTGGAAATAGTGACGGGAATATTGTAATTTTTCTTTATCTGACGCAAAGCCGTCTCTATATCGTTAAATTTCGTTATAAGCGATGCGTCGACAAACGACATCTGATATTCGTTGTTCGAGAAGGTGTTGTAATATCCGTGCGCCGCCTTGACCTGTTCGGAGAACTTTTCGACCTTCGACTTGGGCATATCGGGCTCTTTCCAGCTTCTGACTTCATCCGCCGTTACGAAGCCTTCAACGAGTTCGATAAACGCGTTTGTTGCTTCGCTCTTCGTAACGCCCGTAAGAACACAATTTCCGAAGTAATTCGTAAAGATATAATTATCGTAGCCTACACCGTTGTCTGGACGGCAAATCGTAAGAGGCGCGACGTTGCCGCTTGCCATATTTGCATAGAAGATAAAATCTCCTTCAAAATTAGCGTAATAGAAACCTCTGTACGAAGTGGAATCGTCCATAATCTCGTCTATCACAGGTGAATATTGCGTTTCGAGTAACGGCGCCGTTGCGCCCTTAAACTCGTACTTGGTGATTCCGCTGTCGTAGAACGCCGCAACGCCGATTACTTTAAGACCGTAAGGAAGCACTACCTTGTCAACCCCGCCTTCAAGTCCTCTGAACGCAGAACCCGCAACTTTAACCGTTTCATCGGGTAAAACGTAAACCTTTTCGCCGTCCGCTTCCGCAACGTTCTTTGCCGAGGGGAATGCAACGAGAGTAAACTTGCCTGTCTTTACGAACGTACCGTTTTCAACGTTTTTGACGTATTCAAACAAAACGCCGTCTATCGACATGAACGTATCGTTGCCGCTTGCCACTGTAAAGCTATTAAGTTTAGGAGAAGCCGCAAACGCGCCGTAACCTATTTTGGTAAGACTTGCAGGGATTTCAACCGTAGTTTCACCCGTACCCGCAAACGCGAAGTCGCCAACGGTTTTTACTGAACTTATTTCAAGCGAGGTCAACGCGGTACAATCGCCGAAAGCGTATGCGCCTACTTCCGTAACTCCGTTAAGTCCAGTTACGGTTGCAAGCTTGCCGCAACCCATAAACGCGCTAGTGCCTATCTTTGTTGCGCCGCCGAGATTAATTTCCGTTAGCGCACCGCAATTATAGAATGCAAAATCGCCTATTTCTTTAACGGCGTTGCCGAGTTTAACCGTTTTAAGGTTTTCCCTGCCGATTGCGTCGTTTGCCGCAAAAGTATAGTTACCGACGGTATTAGAATTTGAACCGAACTCAACGCTTTCAAGCTTAGGAGTATTCCAGAAGGTATAATCGCCAATAGCTTTAAAAGTTAAGCTACCGTCCGCGCCGTAAATATTTACGATTGAAGGTAATTTTACGCTTACCAAAGCGGTACAACCCATAAAGGTTCTGTCGCCAAGACTTTCGACATTTCCGTTAAACTCAATCGAAGTAAGAGCAGTACAGCCGCTGAACACGAAACTGCCGATCATTGCCTTATTCGTAGGAGCAAAATTAAATCCTGTCAACTCTGCGTTATTAGCTAAAGCGTAATCGCCAACTTCCGTCACCGTTGCAGGCAACGTTATATTTTGAAGTTTCGTGTTATAGAATGCG
Source organism: uncultured Christensenella sp. (assembly GCA_910583855.1). GTDB lineage: Bacteria > Bacillota > Clostridia > Christensenellales > Borkfalkiaceae > Coproplasma. Next base: position 11,471 of record CAJTYL010000003.1, on the reverse strand, counting down.
TAAGCGGGGATTTCCGTCAGATTGGCGTTGATTTGCACCGAAGCCAAAGCGCTGCCGGCAAACGCTCCTTCGCCTATCGTAGTCACGGTTGAAGGTATAGTTATACTTGAAAGTTTACTGTCGGCAAATGCGTAATTGCCTATTTCCGTTACGTTTTGAATGTTTATGCTTTCCACTCCGCTGTTAGCAAACGCATAATTACCTATCTTTGTTACGTTTGCAGGCACGGTGTAATTTCCGTTCCCGAAATAATACAACAGCGTATCGCCGCTTATGACGGCATTATCACTTACAGTATAACCGCTTTGACCGTTGAATGTCAAGCTCGTACCGCTGAAAGCGCCGGCACCGATAATTTCAAGTCCACCGGGAAGGTTAAAACCGCTATCCGTAAGTCCCGTGTTTGCAAACGCCCGTGAACCTATGCTTTTTACCTTGCAGTTTCCGAAATTTACCGACGTAAGCTTTTTACAGTTGTAGAACGCTTGGTCCGCGACGGTGAATTCAAGATTACTTTCCGCAGAAACGTCGGTAAACTTAACGCTCGCCAATTCAGCGCAGTTCGCAAACGCATTCGCGCCGACGGACTTTGCTTTAATTTCGATTGACTTCAAAAGGTTGCAAGCGGAATAATCCGTAACCATATCTTTCCAACCGATATTGCTTAGGTCGTAATCATATATCTGATATTCGTAATGCAAATTCGTGAACATGCCCGCGCCGATTGCCGAATATCTGCCCGTTATAACTTCGCTGAGCTGCTCGCAACCGCTGAACACGTTGGCGCCAGCCGTGTGAAGTCCGGTAATATCGATTGAAACCAAGGACTTGCAACCGAGAAATGCCCTGTCGTGCGCCGTACCAATAGCCCTCGACTTGACTACTTCTTTAAGATTTTCACAGTCTTTGAAGGCTTCTCGTGCAACGGTTATAACTTTTACGTTGCTAAGGTCTAACTTTTCAAGCGCGGTACAGCCCTCGAATGCATTTCTGTCGATAAGCGTCAAGGCGGATTCCGAAACAAACGCAGGGTCGCCATAATCGACCTTTTTATCGTCAACGAAGTATACGCCCCTCAGGTTAGTACAGCCTTCAAATGCCCTTTTGCCTATCTGGGTTACCGTTTTGGGAATTATGACTTTAGTTATTTTCGTGTTGTCTTTGAACGCTTCCTCCCCGATAGACATAATGTTTTTGCCTTCGGGAATTCTTACTACGCCCTCTTCAATGCTACCGTTAGCGTTTACAACGGTTTCACCGTCGCCGTGATAATGCGTCAAAGCCAAATTATCTATAGTGAACGGGTCGTTTACCACGAAGGTAAAGTTGACGGTATACCTTATGCCTGCCGCCCAAATCGTAGCCGTAACGACGGAAGACCCCTTTTCTTTCGTATGAACCTTTCCGGTTTTTGCGTCTACGTCTACGGCGCTACCCGTTTTTGACCAAGTAATTTCAACGTCGTCCATCGGGTAATACCAAGGGTCGGGCATAACTTCAAGCTGAATATCTTCGCCTGCGTTCACTTTTACGGAGCCCGAATTAACAGCCTTGATAAGCGATTCGGTGTCAGACCTTATTACGTTAAAACTGAATTCAGGACTGCTTACGGGGCTCACTTCGTTGGTAACCGTAACCCAAACGGTCTTATTCGTTCCTTTGCCGTTACTTATCGTCAAGGGCATTCTTCTGCCGCCCGTTGACTTTAATCCGACTACTTCGCCGTTTTTAACGGCAAAATATCCGTTGTTGGTTATGCCTACGCCGCCTATCGTCATTATGAAGTTAGACGGATCTGCGTTACCTTCGTAAACCAAACCGATTTTGTGCGCTTCGTTGATATTTACGGTAACGTTGTTTTCACCTTCGGCAAGCTCAAAAGTATCGGGGAGAACGTTCTTGTTAACAGCAGTGGTCGTATCCAAAATCGAGGAATTGTTGACGGCGCTTAACTGATAAATAGAATGATTTAGCGCATAATCGTCAAGCTGAACAACTAAGCTGTTCTTATATTCATCCCAGAAATCGGTGACCTCTATAGAAACGGTTGTTACGCCGTTTCTGTTTGCATTCATTACGGGTGTAAAGTAATCGGTTGCAAGATTGAACTTAACTTCACCGTCAGAATTGTCCCTATAGCAAAGCATTACCGATTGCGCGTAATGGTTATCGAACACATCTAAATCAAGATAAATTTTCTGCTTATCCTTGTTTCCCTGCTTATAATTATAATATCTGAGCCTTGCATCCTGTAAAACAGGCGCTTCATAGTCGACGTAGAAGTCAAACGAGAAAGTGTTGTTTTCAGTAGGCTCGGAATCCTTATCAAAGAGGAACTCAAAGTCAAACCTGTATTTACCGTTTGCAAGAAGCCCTAAATCGTCAGGAGAAAGTTTCAACTCAACGTATCCGGGACGAGCCGAACCGCCGTTTGCATACGCTTTGCTTACTCTGTCAACATGACCGTCTTTTACAAGCTCGCCCGTCGCTTCTTCGTACAAGAAATAGTTAACGCGGCGCGCGTTTCTTAACAGACCTGCGTATACGCACCTGAAATTGTAAGTCGTAAGGTAGTTGCCTATTCCCTCTTCGTTATAATATTCATTATAACGGGAAATAGCGTTGTGCTCCATAGTAGGATAAATTTCTTCCTTCGTAGGATCGGGGTCTTGGTTATATACATACGAACCAAGAGGAATTATAAAATCGTCGTTCCAGTACGAAGCGTACGCCTGAGTTGCAAAAACCGTTGCCGAAGGCTTTTCTTCTTCATCTTTAGAAGTGTCCTGTTGAAGTTTGGCAAGCTCGTAAGCGTCCATATCAAGCATGGGCGCTTTCTGCCAGTCGCCGTAGAAGCCGAGGAAAGGAAGCGTTAAATCGCACTGTCCTTCATCGTTGCCTAAAAGCTTAACGAATCCTTCGACGAACATGCCGTTTGAGAAGCTGTCGTCAATATACTTCTTTTCGCTGTCTGAAAGCTTCAAAGTAACGGTTACTGTTTTAGACGCTCCCTGAGGTACGGTAACCGTACTCACCTGATTTCCGTCAACGGTGATAACGGGAGCTATGCCGCCTTTTTCAGGGTCGCCGAGCATATGCGCTTTTTCCGCTACTGCAATACCGTCGCTTGCCAAAGTTTCCGTCATAAACAGAACCTTAGGTGTAAAATTCAAGTCGCCGTCGCCAAAGTTTCTGACGTTAAAACTGAACGTGTAAACCCCTTTCTTTTCCTTGTCGTCGCCAAGTTCCATCTTGGGTCTGCCGTCTTTTTCGGCGTAATAATATTCGCCGTCGCTTGCTTCATCCGTAAAGATATAGGCACCCGTGGAAACTATATTATCCAAGTTAGCAAGGCCTGCGCCCTGTTTACGGGGAGAATATGCAAGATTTTCCTCGTCATAAGCCGTTGTCGCAGTACTCATTATAAGTTGATTGGTAAGTTGCGTAATCTGGCTGGGCGTATAATCTGCCGTCATCGGCAACTTCTTTACGTAATTCCTTACGAGCGCGGTAAGTCCCGCCATATTGGGCGAAGCCATCGAGGTACCGCTCTGCTCGGCAAATCCGCCGGGAACGGTGGAAGTAATTTCCCCGCCGTGCGCGGTAATTTCGGGTTTGATTTTCAAATCCGGCGTAGGTCCCCAAGAAGAGAACGGACTCATGAAAGGACCTGCGGAAAGATTTCTGCTTATCTTAATTTTTCCGACTCCCCTATAATCGGCATTAGCTTTAAGCAACTTACCCGCATCCATCGTTATAGAAACAGCGGGGACGAATTTTTCGGGAGCGACGTCACCCAACGACATTCTTATCGTACCTGAAACGTTGTTATAAACTATTACGCCCCTTGCACCGTTTGCCCTTGCAAGCTCAACTTTTTGCTGGAAGGTATTGCCACCGCGCTGAATGAGAACGATATTCCCCCTTACAAGGCTTGACATACCGATATAATCCGTTGCCTGTCCGGTACCTACCGTTACGTAAGTGAAATCAAACTCGTCGTACGGCTGTCCAGTTTCACTGTTATTGCCAAGGTTGCCGAGCATTAAGTCAATAAAGTCGTAAGCAACCGAGTTGCCGTCGCTGGAATTTTCAAAGTAAATAGCGTTACCTTTAGCGTCAAGCATATATTCGGACTTCTGTCCGCTTACGCTTGCTACGGATAGAGCCGCGTAATACGTTGAAGGCGACCCTACCGTTGCAGAGTCAGGGTTAGAAGCAAGGTTAGTACCGTAAACCGAACCGAAACCCGCTGAATAGTCGTTACTTGCAGCACAAATAAGGCTTATGCCGCTGTTTTGTATATCGTTATAAATTTTGTTAAAGATAGTACCCTCTTCGTCGCCGTCATCGGTCGAAGTAAAGCCCGCCGTCGTGCCGAGTGACATATTTATAACGTCAACGCCGAGAACTACGCAGTCCTCAAGAGCTCCCATAACGGACTCCGCTTCAGCGCCGCCGAGACCGGGATCGTCAAGATTATCGGTAAAGGCTTTGCAGATAACGAGCTGACAGTCGGGCGCAACGCCTAAGAACGGCAACGGATCACCTTCCTCTACCGCTCCGTTTTCAAGAGGATAGCCAATCAATGAGTCGCCCGCTTCAGCCTTGGGAACGTTTCCGTCCTTGTCCGAATAACCAGCTTCGTTATATCCGCCTATAATGCCCGCAACGTGCGTACCGTGATTCGAATACGAGGGATAGACGTCCGTGTCAGTATCTGCGTAGTCAAACGCAAACGGAATCTTTTGATTAATATAAACGTCGTCGACGGACAAAGAACCGCCAAGTGCGGCTACCCTTTTAAAAGCCGTCGTATTTTGCAACTTATCGGTAATATAGGTTGTATTTTCTTCTTTATCGGTAGAATAACTCTTTTTAAAGCGCTGAACTTCAGGCATCTTCTGGAACGCGTCGTGAGTGTAGTCAAGCCCCGTATCGATTACGGCGACTACCGTACCGGCGCCCGTTCCCCAAGGATACTTTGTAAGGTCGTTATACGCATGTGAATCGTAAATACCTGTTTTGTACACGAACGAATCGTTGGAAACCGCAACGGTTGCACCGTCTCGCGCTTCAACGGTCTGAGGCGCGAGATAAGTTCTGCCGATTTCAACTCCCGTAACGCCGGACATTTTCTTCATCTCGGAAACGTAAGAAGTATCGACCTCTATCGCAACCGCATTGGCAATTGCCGTATAACTGTTTTTAAGCTTATAAGATATATTTTTGGAATCGAGTCTGTTAAGGAAGTTCTTCTGCTCGGCGCTAAGCTCGCGCATGTGCTTAAAGCCCACGGAGGAATTCATATATTCCGCAACCGTTTCACCCGTGCTTTTTGCCGCAAGAAGGCTTTCCCCCTCTAAGGAAACTATAACCGTTCTCTTTTCATAGGAAGTCTGAGGCGCCGCAAGAACGGACGAATTGAAGTTTTGCGCTACCAAATCCGAAGTATCGTAATCACGCGTTACGTCGGTAAACTTGAGACTAACGTTTGAATTTGCACCGACAGTCTTTTTTACGTCGAAATTAGAAAGCACCAAGCCTGCGGTTAGCGTTGCGCAAAGCGAAACCGACAAGACGGCAAGCGCTGAATTTTTGATTTTTCTTTTAGATAAACTCATTCTCGTTCCTCTGAAACTCAATTTTTTAGAAATCTTTAGTTGTTTTCTACAATCTTAACTACTTTTACGCTATGGTCGTCGTGATTAACTTCTACGGAAAGTTCTTTCCCGTCAATCGTTATTATGCCGCAAGTTACGTTACCGTCAACGGAAGACGTCGCGAAATCTCCGTTTACGTTACCGACTTTAACGGCGCCGTCCATATAGAACTCGTACGAAGTACCGTCGTCATCAGTTGCGCTGAATATCGGCGAATTAACTATATCTATCTTTTTAATGCGCATTCTGTTAAGATTGGAACCCGTCGTTTTTTTGTAGATATCCTCGCCGTCAATATCGTCGTAAAGCATTTCAATCGAATACGCTACGTTTCTGTCGTCGAACACCCACATGTAAACCGTTCCGAAACCTCTGGTGTAATAATAATTAGCTCCGCTGGACATATCGATAGCTAAGCCGTAAGCATACATACTGTCTGCCAGTCCGTTGAAGTCGATAATACTTCCGTTTACAGTATTGGTCCATTTGCCGAACAACTCGTCTCTCAAAGCGGCGTAAGCATAATCGCCGTTTACAAGATAAGGATAGCTTGATACCGCGATGTTTCCGTCGCTTAACACAAGCAGATAAATTTGAACGACCTGACCGCTCATAGATTCACTGTCGGCATACGACGTATAATTGATATAAATATAGTTGTATTCAGGGAAATAAACGAAAGGAACGTCCTGATCACCGTTGAAAGTGCCAGTAGCCCTATAATAAATTTCGCCTTCAAATCTCTCGTCGGGAGTTAAATCGAAACTGCCGATATAGAAACTGTTTGACATTCCGCTTACAGCCCAATATTCGTCGCCGAACGTAAAGTACAAGTCAAGTTTTACGTCGCTTGCTCCGTTAAGTTTTAAAACGAACTTAGGGGAGTTAACGGTTATCGTTCCAACCTTTTCGCCGATCACGGAATCCCTATATAGGCTGATCTCTATATCTCTGCCCGCAACCGTGCCTTTGTCGATTTTGTAAACGTATTCGTCAGTTTTTTCGCCGTTAACCTTTACGGTCATTATTCCGCCTTTGGAAAGATTGCCGCCGCCGTTGAATTCATAAACGGTTTCCGTTCTGCCGGACTTTCTGTAAAGAGGCGTGTTTGCCATTTCGTCTTTGCGGTAGAAGTTTGCAACGTTTTCGTTGTTTGCTCCGTACTTTATAGTGACTACGCCCTCGCCGTCGGTAGTTAACGCGTATTCAACGCCGTTATACGTAAACGAACCGTTAAGTCCGTTTTCAATCGAACATTCGTATTCTACCTCTTCACCGTTAATAACGATATAACCGAGATTCGCCGTATCGCCTTCAACCTTATAAGAGCCTAACCCGTTGAAATCTATAATTGTGAAAGGCTTATCGTTACCCACGTTCTCTTCACCTATCCATTCTCCGAGATAGTAATCAAGAAGAACGAATTTAAACTCGATAAAGTCAGCGCTTGATTCTTCGTACAGCATAGCTGTAATCGTTCTTGAAGCCGCATCATAAGTGAAGTAACCGAATAACGCGTAACCACTTATAAGCGTATAAGTGTAAGGTTTGGAAGTAACTCCGTCAAAAAACCCGTCGTTAACGTATGCAAGACTGTTATATACGGTGCCGTCAATTATAGCGCTTGCATTGCCCGCAAGGTCTGAGCCAAATCCGTTAAGGACCAGATAAGACCCCGTTTCCTCCGAATACCAGTTGCCGTTAAAGCTGTTTTCAAGTTTATAATATTTATCGTCTTTGCCAGACTCCTTTATTAAAAGAAGTCCGCTTTCGTCGATCGTTGCCGTCGCAGTAATATCGCCCGTCATTCTTGCAACGCCGTCCGAGATCGAATAACTACCGGTTTTAGTTTGATTTTTCCAAGTGTATGTCCAAGTAGAATCGGTAAAAGCGTATTTTTCTTTAATGGATGCAGAACGCTCCCACGTGCCAATGAAAACGTTTTGATTGCTTTGTGCGTTTGGCTTGACAAATACGAGACGGTTGTCCTTGTCTCCTATGATATCGTTAGTAAAATAGGTACCGTCGTACAATAAAAGTTTTCCGTCGGAAACCGTACCCACGAATTTATAGGGTTGATAGTTGAGCCACGGCTGGGCTACGTCCTGTTTGACGGTACCGTCCGTAAAATCTATGTCGCCAACCGTTACGTTGCCCGAAAGCCTTGCAAACAACGCGTCGTTGAAAACGATATTTTCGCCGTCGTAAACGTACTTCGTGCCATCAAACGACCTAACGTCTACATATTGATAAGTCGCGTCGGTATTCAGAATCAGCTTAACCGTTCTGCCGGATTTTTCTTCAAAAACGTAAGTACCTGCAACTTTTGAATAATCTGCAAACCCTACGTAAACGGTTATATCCCTCGTCGGCACATAGCCGTAAGGAATCTGCTGCTTGCATTCCTCGTCAAAGAAGAACCCGTACGAGGTATATCCTTTTTTATCGGCAACGATAAATTCGGGAATCTGAGCGTCAAGATAAGAGCCGAAAGTGAAATATCCGTCGTCATTTACTTCTACGGCAACCGATTTAGCCGAATTGCCTTGAACGGTATTACCAACGTAACTAAACGTAACTGTAAAAGAATTTTCGCCCTGCTCGTAATTGATAGAGGGATATTTTCCATCGGCAATTACCCAGTCGGCTTCATTCCAGTGAAGAACGTTTTTAACGAAATTCGCGCTTGTAGCGTCGACGTCGTTACCAGAATGGCAATTCCATACGATAATATCGTGTGCAAATGCGGTTTTAGGTGAAGCATACGCATATAAATCACCCGTGGCCATATCAACGTTTTCCGCTACGGTAAACGTTTCGCTCGTGGTGAAGCTGTCGGTAATAACCGTTTCAACTCCCGCATAGCCCACTATTCCGCCGGCATAAGCAAAATAATCCCTGTCCTCCACCTTATCAGGGAAGCTTACCGTCGCATTAACAAGGCCCGTTGAATAACAGTTTGCCACCGAAGAATAGTCGCCAAGCCTGCCTACTACGCCGCCGGAGCTCATAGCTCCGTAGACGAGGCCTTCCGCATAGCTGTTCAGTATCATGGAAGCTCCTCTTTCGTGTGACGAAATCGAATACCCGACGATACCGCCAGCGGCGGCTATATAACCGTTTGCGGCAGAAATTGCAACGTCAGTATGAACATATTCCGTAGTGCCGTAGAAATGATAAAGCAAACCGTCCGACTGATCGACAGTAATTGACTGCTGAACGCCTAAGGCACCGCCGGCGTACGAAAAATAGCCGCTGCCGTAAACGCGTATTTCACCGCCAACCGCGCTGCACGCAACTACGTTTGCACCCGCAGACATACCCGCAATTGCCCCTACGAAAACGTTGCCGTCGTCTGCAGCAGTCGCTTCAATAGTAAAATCTTTCAAATTAAGATTAAGTATCATTGCAACGTTACGGGTAGTACTTACCTGCACACAACCGAAAAATCCGACGTATGCCTTGCCTGAAGTTTCAATTTTATAGTTTGAAATCGTCTTGCCGTCACCGTCGAAAACGCCGGCAAAGAAAGAATATGAATTATCGTAATGTCCGATGACGTCAAGCGCAGCGCCGCCGCAATCAATGTCATTCTGTAATTTGTAATAGCCAAGCACGTAGTTAGGATTACCCGCATTTACCATTTTCGCAACGGTATGCAAATCTTTAACGCTTGAGACAAGAAACGGGCTATCCTTCGTACCCGAACCTTCAAGCAAATCTTCGTCCACGGTTGCAGATATTGTTGCATCGCAGGTTACACGGTAAGAATATACGCCGTCTACCGCCGCCAATTTTGCACCGTTAGCCAAAACGCTTACCGTTTCGGGAAGCCAACCTTCTTCTACCTCAACGGAAAAATTCACCATCTTATCTTTATCAACCGATAATTGATACTCTTCAACCGTTGCGCCTTCGATAACGTATTTGACGTGTTCCGATACGGCAAAGTTAACTGTAAACTTATCATTTGAATTCGGATCATTTTGACAGCCCAAAGCTAATCCCAGACACATGCAGGATACAGCCGCAAATATAATCAATAAAATTTTTTTCAACTTCATATTAAACCTCAAAAAAAGCATACAAAAGAAAAGTGAGCCCCACTTTTCCCCTCTAAATTATTCAAACGAATTTACACGCAAAAATCTCAACATATTTAGGTTGCGCAAAAAATCCGCAAATTGATACATTGTTATTATACAATATAATAAAATAAAAACGCAACTGATTTTGACGAATTTTTATAGATTTATGATGAAATTATAATGTTAACCATAAATTATGCTTATATATAAATTGAATATTTTTATAAATCGTTAAGCTTTACTTATAAATTACGCAATAATTTACAATTTTTTCAATTTTTAAAAATTGTGAATTTATACATTTATGCAAAATTTAAACGCTTATCCCAAAAGAAAAACCGAGCCGGAAATCCGACTCGGTTTTTCTTAGAGAGAATATGAAAAAAAGTTGAGTGTATGCGTCTTTAACGATTGTAATTATAACGGGCGTTTGTGTCAGGAATATGAAAATTCAGTGATTTTTCCATTTTTCAAAAATAATTTCGGCAATTTTTATTCCGTCCGCAGCAGAACTGGTTATTCCGCCCGAATAGCCGCTGCCTTCGCCGCAGGGATACAGACCTTTTACCGAAACGCTTTCACCGTCTAAGCCGCGCAAAATTCTTACAGGCGAAGAAAACCTACTCTCCACCCCCGTTAAAAGGGCGGAAGGGTCGGCAAAACCTTTAAGCCGCCTGTCCATATCGGGAATTGCCGCTTTCAAAGCTGCCGTTGCAACTTTGGGTAAAACCAAGTTAAGCGGCGCAAATGCCGTACCCGCACCGTACGTCGGATTAACCTCGCCGAACGCGCAAGAAACTCTGTCTTTTGCAAAATCTTTATAAAGCTGTACGGGAGCTTTATAGCTTTCTCCACCCGCATAAAACGCGCGGCGTTCTATTTCACGCTGAAACTCCATTCCGTCAAACAGCCCGCCGCCGAAGTCCTCTCGCTTCATCTGCACCATGAGCGCGGAATTGGAGTTTATCCCGTTGCGGGAGTATAAACTCATTCCGTTCGTCACCACACCGTCCTCTTCGCTTGCGGCGGGAATTACCACGCCGCCCGGACACATACAGAAAGTGAAAACCGTTCTTTCGTGTGCGTGGGAAACGAGCTTATAATCGGCGGTCGGTAACAGGCGAAAGTTCTTTCCGTACTGCACGAAGCTTATTTTTTCGGCAAGATGCTCTATGCGTATGCCTATCGCAAAGTCGCGGGCTTCCATTTCAACTCCGCTTGACGCAAGCTTTTTAAAAGTGTCCCTTGCAGAATGCCCCAGCGCAATAACCGCGCAGTCAACGGGCGTTTGAAATTCTTTGCCGCCATGCAAATCTTTATGTAAAACCGTGCAAATTTCGCCGTTTTTTTGCTCGAAACCAGTAAAAAGTTGATGGAATAGATATTTGCCGCCCCGATTTTCAATATATTTTCTGACGTTTTTGAGCACCGAGAACAGTTTATCGCTACCGATATGCGGCTTGTTTAAATAAGTAATTTCTTCGGGTGCGCCGAACCTTTTAAAAGTTTCAAGAACGTCTTTATTGAACCCGTCACGCGTCTGCGTATTAAGCTTCCCGTCCGAAAAAGTGCCGGCCCCGCCTTCGCCGAACTGTACGTTGGAGTTTACGTTCAAAACATTGGTTGCAAAGAATTCCCCGATGGTTTTCCGCCGCTCTTCCACGCATTCGCCGCGCTCTATAATAATGGGTTGAACACCGTGTTCAATGAGCCGTAAAGC
>CAJTYL010000002.1 GCA_910583855.1 uncultured Christensenella sp. | reverse complement strand
ACAATAATTCTTAGTTATTTTATCCATATTTTACCATATTCTGATATAATTTTCAATACTAAAATAAAGAATATTGGAGATTTTATGGACTATTTATCGAATTTTATCAACTATTTGCAAGCGACAAAAAACTTATCTGAAAAAACTTTAAAAGCATATAAAAGCGATTTGAAACAATTTTTCGGATATGAAAAAGACGTTCTTCGTCCCGACATTTGCGCTTTTATTTCGTATTTAAGCGGGCAGTTAAAACTTAAAGACACCTCTATCCGAAGAAAAATTATTACCCTTAAAAATTATTATAATTATCTTATTGATAATGAAATTATTGACTCTTCTCCCTTTAGAAAGCTTAAATTCAGGTTTAAGCAAGAAAAAAAGCTACCTAAAACCTTAACCGTTAATGAAATCAGCAAAATACTTAAATGCTTCGATATAGACCCCTCCACCCTCTCTCCATTCTCTCAGAAAGAATATATCCGTGATTCCGCATTAATCGATTTACTTATAAGCACCGGCATTAGAATCGGTGAAGCTGCGGCAATTACATTAGACGACGTAATAAAGCCCGACCACACCTTGCTAATTCATGGAAAAGGACGAAAGCAACGGCTTATCTACATATCGTCGCCAATAACTTGGGAACGATTAAAAACATTAATAAAGGAAAGGAAGAACAATGACGACAATCATCTATTCGTCAACCGCTACGGACAGCCGCTATCCATTCACGGAATAGAAGATATATACAAAAAATACGTTAAAAAGGCGCAGATAACCACGAAGTCTACTCCGCACTATCTGCGCCATACTTTTGCCACCAATTTACTTGCAAACGGCGCGGACTTGCGCTCCGTACAGGAAATTTTAGGGCACGCCTCTGTTGCCACCACTCAGATTTACACCGAAGTTACAACAGCCCGCAAAAAGCAGGTTTTAAAAAAATTTAATTATAGAAATAAATTATGAAATTATAAAGTAGTTACGACAATGCTTCTATTTCATATAAAGATTATCATTGGCTTGCTTTTATCTTGCCAATGGTAATCTTGATCCAAGTATCCACGCATATCCCTTTAGGCACAGACACGTAAACCATAACAAATCCATAATAACGGCTTCAAATTAATCGTACTCTTAATCATGAAGGCTTATCGCTTTGCTATCTTGACGGAATTTATTAAATTTATATTGAATAAAATTTGAAAAAGTTTCTTCATGTGTTGACATAATTACCTGCGTATCAGCAAACTCCTGACGCAACAATTCAACAAAAGAAACCATATTTATATCGTCCATACACTGTATGGGGTCGTCAATCAATAACGTATTAAAATTATCTCCCGCATAAATTTTATTCAGTGCCAGAGAAAAACTCAAAAGAACGGCAGAAAGCTGCCCCGAGCTCATTGTATATAAAACGTCGTGCTCACCTCCGGGTACTGTGAATCTTATCGATTCTCCATCCGATTGAATCATAACCCCTTGCCCCGACTGATATGACTGTAAAAGCCTTGAACTATACAAGAAAAACGGAATTTCAATATGTTTTACCACTTTGTCCCTATAACTGTTTAGTGCCTCTTTTAAAGCCTTTTTATAGTCATTCAGATTTGTTTTTAACTCATCTAATCTTTTACGCTGCTCGCATAGCTCGTTCAATTTTTTGACTGTCCCATCAAAAGAAACGTTGTACTGATACTTTACATATTGTTTCTTTAAGTCAACCTTATCAACACTTAACAAGGAAAAAAAGTTATTACCTTCATAGTAGCTACTATATATTTTTTCTAAGTTAAACTGATTGCGTGTATTTATATAATTTATTGGTATAGTTTTTTGAATTTCTTCAATTTCTAGAAATATGCTTTCGGCATATTCATTAAGAAAATCATCGACTTCAAAATGCACCGACTGAATACCCTCGTTAAAATTTAAACGAGTAAAAAGCGGGATACAATTTAAAATCAATACCCGAAGCTGTTCTAAACTGTCAACCTCATTAAAAATTTTAAGATATTTAATTTTGCTGCCCTTATCTATATATTCCTTAATACGTTCACAGCATATTTGATTGAAAACTTCTTTCAAATCATCTTTATATTTTTTCACCTCAGCATTCTCTCGCCCGATAGTTTCAGAAATGAGTTTCTCCGTTTCCGCAAACTGCATATCCAACTCGTCTTCACTGCCCCATATCTGCCCGCAATACGGGCACTGCCCACCTTTCCACCCTTCAACTTCGCGGGTTTGTCTATGAATTCTGTTTCTTAAATCAATAATATTGGAAATAGACTTTTGTAAGCCGGTTTGGTTTTTGCTAGCTATATTTAAGCTTGTTAAAATGTTTTTAAATATTTCTTTTTCAGCTTTTAAATCCAAAATATCACATATTTTATCATAACTAAGCTCGGTATATTTAAGATGATTAGCTAAATTTAGCTGTTCTCTTAAAAAGTTTACATTCTCATATAACGCATAACAATTGTTTAAGGCATCTACATCATGTGACTCCAAAGCCCAGGCTTTTATTACGGTTTTTCTTAGCTTCTCGGGAATTTGTTCGTAAAGCTTAAGTTCTCTGTCTTTTATAAAAACCTTTTTATTTTCAGCAAGCACCCTCAATGCATCTAATTCACTTAAGTATTTTTCATACAGCTCTTTACTCTTTGCTCCGTTAAACGCCAGATTGCGCTTATCCCAAGACTGCTTACCACCTAACAATTCAACATATTCGATTTCTTCCTGCTCATCCTTGCGCGCTAAAATGACTTCATTTTGAAGTTGCGGAATTTGTAAATCTATTTTATTTATTTTAGAAGATAATTGTCTGCAGAGCGATTCAGCTTTATCTAAATTGCTTTTTTCTTTTTCTATACCAAAGAGCTTGTGTATTTCAGCTATTCTGTCTTTTTCAGTTTTTTTGAAATACGCTAAACGGTCTTCTTGTTGCACATAATGAAATTTTGAATAATACTCTAAATTCTGCAAGCCGAAATATTCGTTGCGTACACCTTTTATTGTTTCCGCATCAAGAGTCCTGCCCCATTCAGCTTGTGGCAAATCAAATTTACTCAAAATGTACGTATGTGCTAAATCGCATATATTTTTAGGGTTATATTTCTTTTTTGACGTAGCATTTACAGCTGGAATAAGCAACGCAATTATAAGGCTTTCCTGCTCGGATTTAACAAATTCGCCCTTAATAATCACGTCTCTTTTTGAGTCTTTGGCCAGAAAATTACTACTGAAACCTTTGTTGCCAGATACAACTTCATTGTCCTCAACGCGCCTAATTCTTCCCGTTATCAAAAACTCAATGGCGTCAAACGTACTTGTTTTGCCGTATCCGTTCGGTCCGTCGAATATCGAGAGCCCGTTAGAAAACGATATTTCTTTTTCCGCAAAGAGTTTATAATTTTGCATGTAAATTTTCTTAATTTGTATACTCATAATTCAATTATTTTCCTTTTACTTCCAAGCAACTATTCCAAACGCTCAAAAGATTTTCTGTTTCAGGATTATTGAGAACTTCTTCGTGCGATAACAAATTCTCAATCGCCTCTACGTTCAGCAACTTGCCCGTATCGTTCAAATATTCATCAAAATAGTTTTTAACAGTTTTAATCTGCTTTGCGCTTTTAACCTGCAATGGCAATACTGGTATTTTTGTAGTTAATTCAGCTATGTAAGAATACACTTCTTCATTTCCCGGATTTGCTTTATATTTTTCAAACATATCTAATTTTAATAAATATTGCTGTATCTCCGTGATGTAGGAAAAATTATCTTTATCATTATCTTTTCTGTCTTTAAAATAGGCTATAGCCTTATTTTCCATCTGTTCGGTACAGGAAAAAACATACTTCTTAAAGTAATAGGGGTCGTCCTCTATTTTAATTTTTTCGGATGTGTCTTTCAACTCCTCGTCGGAACCGATACTTTTAATAATCAATGCTGTATTTTTATCCATCTGTCCCGTATGAAATGCCTGTCTGCAAAATGCGGTGGTCAATTCTGACAAGAATTCGCCGTTGCGTATCAACGATAATTTACCATAATCCAAATTTACAACAAGAAAAACCTGGCTCGGATAACAGGTTGAAACGAACGGAGAAACTTCAAATTCGTTTTCATTGTCTGGTTTAAACGTAAATTGAATCTCCGCCTTGTATTTTAACTCGTTTAGAACTTCAAAAAGTATATTCATTTATTCTGCTCCTTTGATTTTATTTTTAAATTTTTCAAGGTTAATTATCTGCACAGCTTTACATCTGGCGATATGTGCGCTATTTTTTGCACTTTCCGTACCACACGGCGTGACAGATTTACTTTCTATTGAATTAACGTCAATATCCTTGCTTATTAAAAAATCACAGTCCATCATCATTTCGTAGATATTTTTGTTCTTTAATATCTCGGAACATATACTTTCCTCGTCAAGAGCGCCTGCCCGTATAGTAGTTAAAACACAGTCCTTGCTCTCATTATCAAGATATGTAACAGCAGATTTATCAGGTAAAAAATTTCTTTCAATACTCTTTAACCCTTCCGAAAAATGACCGGCTATAGTGTCTTCAGGAACAAAGCGTGAATAGCTGCGCATTCCTAAATTTTTCGAAACCTGCGGATTTGAATGATAGACTAATTCGCGCAATTGCTCATTTTCCATCTTGGCCAGCTTATCTTTAAATTCCTCTACCCCGCATGTGTCTTCGCATTCTGTGTTATAGGTTTTCTTGCATTTACAACAATATTCGGCTATAAAATCGAACATGTTTTCTCTGGCATAATACAAGTAATAATCTTCACCCATCGATTCTATCTCATCAGAATCAAGCCATTCGACGAGCTCACTCAACAGAATTTTCCTATCCTTGTCACCGTTATTATAATCATGATAATTCAAATCTCTGTCTACAATATGCTCGTTAAGTTTATCGGTAATGAAATAATAACATTTTTCGATAAACTTATTATCAGTACGTTTATACGAGCCTGAATATTTAGGATTTGCATAATAGTAGTTTGCAATAAACTTTATTAAAATGTCTTTTATCTCATTTACAGCGCAATAAGCTTGTCCCCCTGCAACGGGATAATAGAAAATTTCAATTTTATTGATAGCTTTTTTATCTATAAATGCAATTTCCGTCTTTCTTTTGTTTAGCAACAATTTATATAAATCGAACGCTTCATCAAGATTGCTTTCGTTAAGTTCGATTTGTGCCGCTCGCTTATTCTCTAAAACCGAGAGTAAATTCTGTTTGAATTCCGACCTTCTGCCCCGTTTCTTTTTTATTAAATCGCTACGGAAATTTAAATCGTCGCGTTTGCTATCAATTGTTTTTAACTGGTCTTCAATAAATTTTGGTGTTTTGGTTAAATTACTTATATATTCCGAAAGGTCTTTCTGTAAAATTCTAAGGTCGGTAGTTACGTGAAGATATGCTTTTTCTATATCTGACCTTTCAATAAAATGCTGAACAAGTCCAAGAAACGCACTGTCATAAGAAGACAAGCTGACGTCCTCCTTATCTTTTACCTGATGGACCGAAATATATTGAATTTTTCCATTATCAAGTATTTTACCTATGGAAAAATCTTCATAATATTCTACTTCTAAAAAATATTGCGCTAGATTTTTTTTGTTATCAGCTTCGGATGCCGTTTTATCCCACAACTCACATATGGTTTTTATAGCCACGAATAAAGCTACTTTACCTTGGTGATTATAACCATTCCAACTATTTGACGCATCAAAAATGATTCCGGGATTTTTTTCTGACATTTTATATCCTCACTCATATTTAACTTATATTTTTGATATTTAAACATACGTTCTTAAAAATATAGTATTAAGCTCAAAACTATACTTTAAAATACATCTGGCTTTTGCTTGTGGGTTTATCGGGAATAGTCATACCGACAAGCCCTGCTTCTATTGCAGGATTCAAATAGTTTTTTCGAAAGCCAACGCGTGATTTTAATCCCAACTTGTCCATAAGCATTTGTGCTGATTGCGGATAAGTTTCTAAAACGTGCATTAGCTTATTTATCTGCACGCTTAAATGATTATAATGCTCGGTCGTATCGTTTACTATATCGATAATAGCTTTTAAAATCACTTCAAGCATAAATTCTATAAATATGTTTGACTTCCCTTGACTAGTTGAAGTTTTAATTACTTTGTAATACTCTTCTTGGTTATCCTTAATCACACTTTCGATAGGAATAAACTTAAAAATCGGTTTCCAACTTGCGAGCAATGCTGTCTGCCAGAATCTACCCATCCTACCGTTACCGTCACGGAACGGATGAATAAATTCAAACTCGTAATGAAATACACTTGAGCGTATTAACATTTGAACATCCGAATTTTTTATCCAATTAAATAACTGAGTAATTTGCTCTCTTGCCATATAAGCCGGCGGAGCGACATGAATTACTTTCCCGTTTGAATCAAAAACGCCGACGTCACCCGTTCTCAACATTCCGCTTTCTATTACAAGTCCATTCATCATTATGCCATGGACTTTTTGCAAATCAGCCAAACTGAATGCATCTATATTTTCAAGTTCTTTATAAGCAGCAAATGCATTTTTTACAGCTAAAATATCGTCAGCCGGACCGAGAACCCTTTTCCCTTCTATAACGTCTGTTACTTGCTTGATTGATAAAGTATTATTTTCTATAGCAAGCGAAGAATGAATACTTTTAATCCTAGATACTTTTCTTAATCTAGGTAATCTCTCCAATTCGTTTACGTTAGACAGTTTTCCGAGCTGCTCCATTATTTGCGCGGCAAGCTCAAACATTTTATTAGTAATTTCAAAAGGCGGAATATAATTATCCATTGCAAATTACTCCTTAAAACTATTATACCAGCACCAATACAAAAAAGCAAATATCTTAATCATTATTCACTATATTTTTCTATATACTAATCATGATTTTGATGATACTATTTTGTTTTAAACTTACCCATAGGGTTGATATTTACTTGATTGTTACCATAGGGTAGAAAACGCTTCTGTGTCCACGCTGTGTCCACATTTTGGTAAAAAACTGATAAAAACAGATTAAGATAAATTGATACGATTTGGTGTGTACCATACGCAAAAACGGGCATTTTTTGAGTAAAAATACGCATTTTTTGATACATTTTAGAACAGATGATAACAACCATTTTTGCAGGGCAACAACCCTATGGTCGGCGCTACGGTTGCAGTTGCGGTTGCCGTTCAGGAAGCTATGACGAAGTAATTTTGACGAAAAATAGCGAAAAAACAGCCGTCTTTTGACGAATTTAATAAATTTTCAGGGACTTTTGCGATTTGCAAAAGTCCCTGAATTTTCTTTACCCGCCTCTTTGACACCATTTTGACACCCAAAAATTTAAATGTTGTCAAATTTTTGTCTCAATTTGGGTGGCAATTTTTTATTAGCGTGATAAACTTAGTTTCTATTGGTTAGATTATCAAATTTTGTTCGTATTTAATAGCGAGGTGAAAACACTATGGAACATATAGGAACCAGGAAACACGGTACAACTTGGGAATATTATTTTGAATGTCCAAAACAAAATGGAAAAAGAATCAGAATATTTAAAAGCGGTTATTTAACGCAATCACAAGCCTTAGAAGCAGGAAAAGTAAAATATTATGAATATCAAAAAGCAGGTAAACTATTTAAACCTTCTAAAATTGCGCTCATTGAATTTTTAAATATATGGATGGAAAACGACTGCAAAAAAAATCTGGCAGCCGACACAATTAAATCATATACAAATATAATTAATAAAATAATTAAACCTAAATTCAGAAAATTTAAAATAAAGTCAATCACTCCTTCCATAATTCAAGATTTCTTTGATAACTGTCTGAAAGACAAATATCCTAAAACTACGGCTACTAAAACAAGATTATTATTAAATAGAGCATTTAATTATGCCATTACTTCAAATTTAATAATTAGTAATCCACTTAACGGTGTTAAAATAGATTATATTAAACCTGCTAAACATACAACACGTATTAAAAAAGTGCATACTGAATTACCACAATGGTTGATTGAAAAGATTTTCGAAAGATTCCCCGAAGGTTCAAGTACCTATCTGCCAATGATGTTTGCCTATAAACTTGGAACCCGACCCGGTGAGAGTTTCGCTATTATATGGGAAGACATAGATTTCTGCAATAAAACTATTATAATAAAACGTCAAATTATATGGGATGAACAAACAAAAACATGGACATTTAGGCGTCCTAAAACAAAATATAAAAGGTGCTTGAAGCTGGACGATGAACTAATAGAAATATTGACAAGAGCAAGAAATAAACAAATTTTAAGTGAAGAATATTATGATAAACACTACACCTATCATTCGTGAATGATAAAGATCAGCTTAATTCTGACGGCGTAGGAAGAAAAATCAATTTAGTATGCGTTAGAGAAAACGGAACGTTTATAAATCCCAGAACTATGCACAATACAGCTACAATAATACACAAAACATTTAATTATCCGAATTTTGATATGTATTCGCTTTGTTATACGCATGATAAAATTGAAGAACGCAAATTTAATCTTAATAAATAACGAGTAGCGGCACAATGATATTGTGCCGTAACTCGTTTAATTTTAGCTATTTTTTATAATATCAGTTTAAATTATTCTCCTTAAGCTTCTCTATTATTTTCTCTTTACATTTAATCGAGGTTGTCGGTAAACGTAATAACTTTATTCCGGCATTTTTTAACAGTCTATCCTTACGCCTATCTCGAGCAACTTGCTCGGGCTTTGCATGATTATATTTTCCATCCACCTCTACAACTAATTCTATAGATTTATCAAGCGTATTATAAATGACAAAATCACAGTGAGTATGTGTATTTCTTACAAATTTCAAATCTTCATTGTCTGTAATTTCGTCAGTTTTCAAAACAAACTTTAAAGGATAATTATGTTTAAAAGACAATGCTCCGTATCTGTTATCATTACAAATTTCAGCTATGTCATTGAGAACATCATCAATTACAGTGGCAATAATATTCTCACTTTTAAAATCTGATATATTTTTTAAACGTTGATTCATCTCCTCTAGAATCGGTGAATAATCATCATACATCAAATCAAATACGGAATAAATTTTAGATTTAACTATCTTTGTCTCACTACAATAAAATTCATAATACTTAGATAAATCTCTCAATATCGTTCCGTCTTGTTTCAAAATTTCTTCACTGACCGATATAAATAATCGTTTTTTCGCTCTTGAAATAGCCACGTTAATCAAATTTGGACTGTTCATAAAATCTATTTTGCTATCGTCATCATCATAAAAATTTATTTTGTCAGCAACTACCGATAAAATAACGTAATCACATTCTTTACCCTGAAATTTATGTACAGTTTCAATTTTATAATTTTTATCTGCAAATTTACTTTTTAATAAGTCTATTTGATTATTGTAAGGCGCCATTATTCCTATATCTGCATTTTCTATCATAGGAATAATTTCATTATCTATGGATTCCAACTCAGTTTCATTCGTTCTATTATTCTCTGAATGTCCACGATGCGAGCATATAGTAACACCATAGCCTTTTTCGTGTTGTTTCCTAATTACCAATTGATTATTATAAAATCGCTTGTTACAAAAACCTATTATTTGCGGATCACACCTATAATGTTCACATAACAATGTGGACGGAATATTATGCGCCCCAGTTTTTACTGTTTTCAAAATATTGTTGGTAACATAATCAAAACATTCAGGCAAATTATATTTTAAATACAATTGCTTTATTTGATTTTCGAGTTTAGAAGAAACCACATGAGTAATCTGCATTTCATCACCGACTAAAACTACTTTTCTTGCACAAGAAAGAGCAATTGCTGCCGTAATTAAATCAACTTGACTAGATTCGTCTATTATCACGCAGTCATATAGATAACTTTTTTCAGAGCAACTACGCAAAGCGTGCGTAGTACTATAAATTATAGGATATCGTTTTACAAACTCGTAGAAGCAGTCTTTATAATTTTCTTTTGTAAATTTACTAAAATTTACATCACTGTATTTACTATTTAATGCCTGATTAAAGATTTCAAGCGATAATGATTCGTATTTTGGAATTAATTGTTCGGAACTATATTCCTTTAAAAAATGTTCGAGCGGTAATTTTTCTTCGATAAGCCCTTCTATTTTTTTATCATAATATTTATTTTTCAAATATTCGACTATATCATTTTGATGTTCGGCAACCTGCTTAGCTTTAATGATCCCATAGCGAAAAAGCAATCTAACTCTATTAAAAAACTTGGTAATTTTGTCCGGTGGCAACACTTCTAAAAAAGCAGCGAGTTCTAAAAGTTTGGAACTCGTATATTTCTTTTTCAATATTGTCTTTGGAATAATATGCTCCTTAATTAAATATTCAGCATCATTTATTTCCTTTTCTACTAAAAACTCTTCAATAAGTTGATTCTTTCTTGCAACATCCACCTCACCAGATAAGCACTTATTTATGAGCCCTTCCCGTTGTATCAAAACATTCTCTAATTGCTTACCAGATTTATTGGAATCAATTAATTTTATATCTTGCTGTTCGCCTGCAAAAAAGTCTTTTACATTTTCATCGTTACCCAAAAAAGCATTTAGATATCCATACCCCTCTTTTACAAATTTATCGTAGACATTTTGAGTTGCCGAATTATTACCTGAAACAACGGCAACTGTCTGCCCTCGCATAATACAATTTGCTACAATATTTAATATCGTTTGAGTTTTTCCCGTTCCCGGAGGTCCTTGTATTATAGATAAATCATGTTCTATTGCAGTTTTAACTGCGAGTTTTTGCGACTGATTTGAAGAAAACGGCAATATTACAGCTCTGTTATCTTTAACTTTATTTAAATTGCCATTCAGAAATTTATATAGACAACTGTTTTCTTGAATAATAAGTTTGTCAAGTTGATTTAATAAAAAATTATTACCATCAAGTTTTTCTATTATCGTTGCAATACATTTTAAATAATCCAGAAAGTTTTTAATTTGTTTATCATTTTTTTTATCTTTGATAATTTTCAAACTTTCAGTATGATATACTTTGACGCTTCCGTTCTTATAAAAAGCTTTGAACCATTCGCCAAATTGCAATAAAGTTGTAATATCGGTAAGTTGCTTTTCCGAATGATATATTAGCAAATTTTCTGTTTCAATTAATTTAGGATTATCAAAAACCTTAATATCTCTCCAACTCTTATGATAATATTTTGAATTTTTGATATATTTAATCTCGCAAGCATTATTATCGTTCCGCAACCACTCAATTTCAGTAGTTTTATCTTCAAATTTATCAAATTTTTGATTGTATTGCAAAATTAAATACTTTTTCTCGTCGTACATCTATTTTCCTTAAAAATCGCTTGTTATTTACCAAATTTTACCATATTTTAACTTTGATTGCAATAATAGTTTTATTTAATAATTTGGTTTTAAAAAGTTTAACAAAAAATATCCCCAGCTAAAATTTGCTGGGGATTCAGTACTCATTGCAATCTGATGGTTTTTTGCATGATATAACTAAATTTGTTTTTTCTTTTAGTCTTAATGAACTCTAAATTCATCCAAAAGCAATGCTGCTTCTTGAAAAGATATTTTTACTAGGCTCTCAAGAGTTTTTTCGAACGCATCAGTTAATTATGCATCAGTTTTAATACTTTCCTGATGATTAAAAAATGCTTTTGATATAATAGATACCAATTCAAATTTCACTTCATAAAGCCATCTTCTTATGCTTTCACTTTCTGTCAATAATTTGCTTAAACTTATCAATATCTCAGGTAATAATTCATCGGCCTTTAAAATGTATATATTTCTAATTGATTGTATTATATCGTAATGCCCATATTTAATAAATTTATTATTAATATATACCTTATCCTCATAAGAATAATGCGTAGTGAATTTTTCCCATGAACCATATCGATTACGGTGCCGAGTAAATATCAAGCAATTATTTAATCGCCTAACAGCTTCTTCGCTTTCTTTAACTCTACCCTCAATACTATCCCAAATATGACATATTAGCTTTCTTCTTTCCAGATTTTTATATGCATCAAAATAGTCAGCTACAAGAAGCCCTAAAACATCCTCATAAAACTCTTCCGCATTATGAGATAAATTTTCTATCACCTTTTTTTTGAACATCATATTAATTATCATATCTGCCTGTTTAAACCCAGAAAGCATATTCCTTCTTAAACAATTACTAAAAGCGTCTCTTTCATAAAAGTCAATTTTTTGATATATATCTCCCTCCTCTGCACAATGAATAAAATTATTTAAAATCTTTGATATAAGGTCATAATATTCTTCCGTTGATAAATCTAAATTACATACAGAGTATAAATAATGCGGAGAAATTTTACTCTCGTTAATAAAATCAATATTTATATCTTCTTTTACATTTTTATAAATAGTTGCAATAGCTTTATTAACATCAAATTGAAAACTATCAAAAGAGTCCGCCCGTAAGCTTTTGTAGTATTCCTCTCTCCTTTCCATCTCCTCCTGCATTAGCATCAACAAAAGATTAACAAAATATTTTTCCAATGATTTATTGGTTGATAGGTAATTTCTTATAGTTTCAATAAGCTCTTGCGCACCTTGATTATAAATTAAAATAGAAACAATCAATTTAGTTAAACTTAGAAAACACTCGTCAGACAAATTAAAATCAAATTGTTTCCATAAAATAAAGTAATCTTTATTTTCAAATAATCTAACTCTTTTAAATATTTCATTCAACCCCGGTAAAGCAATTCTTGCTTCACCCATTAATGAAGTAAGGCCATCTATCATTATACCAATATATTTCTCCCTTACTTCATTATTAATATCGTTATTTCCTAATATAACTAATACTAATTCGGCTACCGTTTTATTTAATCTATAGGTATAGATTAATCTTCTATCTACAGAAAGAAAATCTTCTGCCAAGTTTATAATAGAATTTATATCATAATTCTCCGCATTAAAATTCTGACAAAAAGTATTAAATCTTTCAAGACAATTATATAGCGGTTTTGTATATCCTTCATTATCTTCAGTTACTTTTTTAGCCTCACCATCCACTTTGGGCTTTATCTTGATTACATTACCTTCTTGAATCGCCTCAACATATCGAAAATCCATTTTCTGAATATTTAAATACTGGATAGAGTGTTCTTTATCATTTGGAATTTCTCTATACAAATTATCAAGTAATGCATATACTTTATCCGAAAGTTCAGGCTCAGCTTGCAATCTTATAATATAATCCTGCAATGTCAATTTTCTAAAATTTTGTTCATGGTGTTTTTTTAACTCTTCTTTTTCCCAATCTGCGAGCATACCAATATAGTTAATAGATACCTGTGACTCTTGTACGAGCCTGTTTAAATCTAACAACACTATATCAATATTACTTGCCAAGTCAAGAGCATACTCTTTAAGTATATCGTAAAATTCTATTCCTAACGACAAAATAATTGGTAAAAGAGCTATATTATTACTTTCAGCAAGTATAATTTCGCGCACAATTATTGCAACACGTTTTATCGCTCTTTTATCTTTTGTGTTATGGAACTCTCTAAGAAGAAATGCTTCCAAACACAGTAACAGATCTTCAATAAGCTCAGGAGCATTACCTATACCCCTATAAGCACCCCACAAATCAGCGTTGCCATAGAATTGTTTCTTCTCGTCATTAATTACTAAATTAAAAGTATTTAATTCATTGGGATAAGTTTTGTTAAATATATCTACAGATTGATTAATAAAAGAAATAATAAATTTCAACCCAACAACAAAATTAGTTTGTAACAAGGGATAAATAAAGCTTTTTAGATAAAAAACTTTTTCATGACAATCATAACTGTGATCTTCAAATTGACCATTAAGTCCCCAACAGTGAAACCTTTGCACATTAACTTCATTGTTTGCATAAGATATGTATCTTTTTAACTTAGGATTGAAGTAATCGAATCGCCAATAAAAATTAGCTAATTCACATAATTCAACAGCAATGTTTTTAGTTAACGAATAATTACCAAATGATAAGCCTGCCTTTATTATCTTATCCGCAACCCGTTCCTCATCTCTTGTCCCATTTTTTAACCACTTGCGCATATTGGTCCACAATGAGCATATAGTCTCCTTTGATATCTCTGCTAAAGCATAGAGCAACTTAACACTTGAGATAACTAAATCCTCATTAAAATCATCGTTATTTACTTTATTTAACTCATTGCAAATCACGTATGAAAGAATTTCTTTCGCAAATTGCGCATTTGTAGGTAAGCCTTCCATACAATTAAGATTAGTGCACCAATCGCTAATAAGTTTTACAATAGATGAAACTATTTCTTTGCAGTCTTTATAGACATTAGTTTCGCATACAATTTGCATTATATTATTACGCGATTCTCCAGTAGGTTTAAGTTTTAATGTCGTACTATTGGTGTAATCTATTTCAAAAGCGTATAAGTTTACGCAATCTATAAACTTTATCAAGTAGAAACAATTATTTGCGACCAACCTATCTGCGTATTCCGAAAAGAATGGCAGTGAATGTCTTGCTTTGACTATACCTATAATAGTTTGATTATTCCAGTGGTCGGGAACATTATCATTAAATATTATTTTAAAAATAAACTCATCTCTATTCTTTTTAATCCACAATTTATTAGAAACCCAAATCTGATATCGTCTATAAATACAATTACCTAAATCGCCTATAGAAGAGAAGAACACATAATAATCGCCTCTTGCTTCTTTAAATTTTCCATCAATATATCTTTCAAAGTATATATCTTCAAAAATGTCGAATTTAGCCCTAATCTCATTTTTTTCATTAGGATTTTCTATTAATATTCCGTCCGATATAAGAGAATTGACTACAGAAATATTATAATGATCTTTTAGAACATATAGGCTCTTTATCTTTGCTCTATCGTGGATAATTGCAGAAATTGTATTTCTTCTTAAAGTAGTATCACAAACTTGTTTCTTATCCTTACAAACAACCTGCTCCCAAATAACATTGCGCAATTCATTCTCATCGCCAATAGAATTCACATCTGAGACGTTTTCAACAATTACATTTAAATACCAAGGATTATTTAGCAAAGAAGCATACGCATTCTCCGTTGAAAGCGATTTTAAGATTTGAAATTTTTCTTTGATTTCTTTAATCTGCTTATCAGATAAATCGGCTATTTCAAAAGTTTGAACATTAAAGTGATTATTAATTTTAAGAAACGCCCTACTGTCTGAAGTTCTGCACGTCATATAAATTTTTACATTTTTATAGTGTAACGTCTTTTCAAGCAAATAGGTCAATAATGTATCCCTGTGACTATTGTCAGCAATAAATTCCAAGGAATCAATGAAAATATTTAATTTTTTAGTACCTAAAAATTGTAAGATAAATTCAAAATTAAAATGCCAAATTTCATTGAGACTGCCCAAAGATGCAAATAGTTCTGATCTGGCAAATAAAGTTACCGTATCCTTTAAAAGTAGTTTGCCCAAAACTGTTTTACCGCTCCCGGCGCGTCCCAAAATTAGATTGATTTTACTATCTTTTACTTGAATTGCTTTTACATACTCGCCCCTATCAATTTCATATGCACCGCCAATAGTAGAATTAATTTGTTCTATATTATGTCTGCTTAGATCAAGTGCTTGAGAAAATTTCACTAATTCTTCTTCAAGATTAGGAAAACTTTTTTTAACAAGATTATATAAGTTTTCGCAGAACGTTTTGTCACTTCCCGCTTTAGATAATATTCCTTGTATATTTATTATATCTTTATCTTTATTAAACTTTTCAAATTTCTCTGTCTGCGATATTTGTGACACCTCACCATTATCTAGAAAGATAAACAACAATCGTTCAATTTTATCTTTGAAATCAGATTCCTTAACATTTTTAATAGTCTTATTGATTTTTGCATCGATACTTTTAGTTGTGCTAACTTGGACAAATATTTTTTTATCAGTCGAAATTAAATCTATATATGCAGCATTGAATTTTTTGTCATTACAATTATTAAAATCAGTACCGAACCAGATTCGAGCTAACTCTATTGCAAATAACTCAAAATGTTTTGCCGAATCAAATAGTCCTTGTTTATTTAAAATCTCAACTTTTTTAAGATATTCATTGAGATAATCCGTAATAAAAGTGATTTTTCTATCTGTATCAATCATAAATATTTACCTTTAATTTAATTGCTATTTACCAAATTTTACCATATTTCGACGATTATTTCAATAGTTATTAATAATCAAAAAGCACTTGCAAAAAAAAGTAGGCAAGTGCTTTATTTGTTTTTTATTATACTTAATTTATTATTTTTTGATGGATAGGAGTTCTCTTACCCTGAATTGCAAAAAATCTTCTATCATTTTTAATCTTGAAGACGATAGATTATATTTAGAATGCTTTGCAAATTTAAAATTTATCATCTTACGCAGCTTTTCTCTTTGGCGGTCAGATATAAATTCTTTAACTATTTCCTCAAACGTGACGTTCTTAAATGCAGGCAGCCTTGTTTTTGCATAATTTGCCACGTCTTGCAAATCATCGTCCATAGCATAATTGAACAACGACAGTCCGTTATCAAATATTGGTGCAAAGCCTATCGGGTTGTTTGTTTTATTATCAACTAATAAGCCAAAATTACCGTAGTGTCTGTCCGTATTATAAATGAGTGCATCAAACACCAACATATCAACGAACTCATTATAATATTCGCTACCGAGGCTTTTCAAAAACTCTGCTGTACTTGTCAAAGTACACTCTTCCCAAAAATTATAAATCGGAACGTAAGAAGTATTTATGTCGGTAAACAATTCGCAAGTTGAACATAGCGTTTCTTTCCACTTCGCCAATCCGTAAGTAACATGATTCAAACCCATTTTATCAGCAATCTGTGCCGCATAAAATTCAGAATAAGGTTCTTTACCTGCGTTTGCCGCCCCTGACGTACCGCCTTTATAAAGATAGATTTTTTTATTAATTCTTCTCCAGCATTTACGAAGCATTCCGTTTGTAGTATATTCCGGAGACGAAGTAAAACCTTTTCTCGTATTGCTTCCGTAACCCGTATAAGCAATCAAAGCAAGAGTACGGGCAAAACTATTTTCATATAAATTATAATTAGAAAATTTGCCCTTAAAACCTTCTTCTACTATCCAATAACTGTCGTTAAGAGAAAGCCCTTTACTAAGATTTATAATACCTATCGTATCGTTATACGACAATCCGCTTTTAAACAAAATTTGGTCGACAAACTCTCTGTTTTTAGGAACCGTTCGGGAAGAAAGCCATTTAGACAGACCTTTCGAATCAAGTTGCAAACCGATAGGCAACAAATATTTTAACTCTTCGTTTACCCACGCTATGTTGTAAGTGAATTCATCTAAACTTTTTCTTTCAAGTGAAAATTTTAAGAGAACGTTATCATATTGTCTTAATTCGTAATTCATATCTTGTCCTCCATTAAAAATTTTCGTTAATGATTATTTTTATTATAGCATTTATTTATTAAAAATTCAACAGTTTAAGCTTTATTTGAATTATTAAATCAACAAGTAAGTAATTGTGAAAGCAAAAAATTCAAACTTACCCTAAAATTTATGCAAGATTATTCATTGGAATTGACTGCAATATAAACTCATATCGCAACCAATTTTAGATAAATTTTTTATATAAATATTTCCACCAAGTTGACAACATTTTGACAACCAAAAAATAAAACATTGCTAATTAATGCTGATTACGAATAGGTAAATCTCGGCGCACCACCATAGGGTTGTTCATCATTTTTTATCATTTATTAACGCAAAATACGGTAAAACTAAGCACATAAAATTATGAAAAATCTTTGGCAACTCAAACGGGCAACAACCCGATGGTCGGCGCAACCGTTGCAGTTGCGGTTGCCGTTGAAGAAGCTATGAAAAAGTAATGAACTATAAAAATAGCGTTTTGATTTAAATTATATACAAAAAACGAAAGCCGCTGAACGCAAACGTACAGCGGCTTTCGTTTATGTAAATTTTTTTTTAACCGTTATAACGGTCAAGGTTGGCGCGAATTGCTTCTATAAGCCTTTTTTCCGCTGCAGTCTTGGAATCTTTGGCGACCTTGGTACATACGGACGTTCCGTAAAGTTTTGCAAGGTCTTCTACGAGATTTTTGAGGTGTACGGTGTCAAGAATATTAGTTGAACCGCAAATTTCTTCTGCCGTAAGTTGTTTTCCAACGTGTTCCGTTGTATCAAACGTTTCATCCATAAGATAAATTCTCCTTTTTTATATACTTTATGTCGACAGACACTTAAAATATTCAAAATCTGCGCAAAGTTTTAAAAAACGGCTTTCGGGAAGAAAGCCGTTTTTTATTTTCCACAGGCGGGGCAAAGGATATTGCGGATAAATAAATCCATAAGAACCACATTATTTCTTTACGTAGCCGCGAATTTGCACTTTGCCGCCCGCCTGCGGATATGGAACCCGTTTTAGCGGGTGAGCCAACTTTGTATTACATCAAGTCCGCTTCGGTGACGTCGTCGTAGAAGCCGTCGTTATCGATGGGCGCACGGTGCGATTTTAGTGCAACAATTAGTGCAATAAGAGCAAGAACTGCAACCGCTATACTTACGACTATGAGCGCAATCTGCCAGCCGACAAGATTGCCGCCCGATAAATTTTCGGGTAAGGGCGCTTCCGCCATTACGTCAACGTAGCCGTGAACGACTTTGAAGTTAACCAGATCGTCAGGCGTAAACGTATAATAGCACCTATTCATTCCTTCTTTCAGCTTGTAATCCGCTTCGTCCCAGGCGAGCGTACCTGCCGTTGCGCCGTTGCCCGCCGAAAAAGTAAGGTTACCAAGCTGCGTGCCCGCCGCAAGGCTGCCGCCGACTGCCGGCGTAATTACGGGATCAATTTTATTTATCGTGAAGGTTGCCGTTATATCGTTGATTTCCTCGTGATTTTTATCGACGGTAAACTTTGCAGTGACCTTATAGGTACCGGCGTTCTTCACGTCGGAAGCTGCAATTTTATTTCCCGCTTCGTCCTCGTAAATATACGTTACTTTAAGCCAATCCGGAAGATTTTCTACGACCACTCCGTCCGTCAGAGGTTTGCCGAAATCATAGTTAACGTCGACAGGGTTAAAGGTGAGAACGGTTTCGTCAAAGGATTTTTTAGAAATACTGAGTCCGTCGATTTCCACAGTTTCGGTTATGCCGAATTCGGTGTAGCTAAGCGTTACTTTCGTATCGCCGTACTGCAAGCTGTCGCCGTTTTCGTAAGTCACGGTATAACCTTTACCGCCCGAAGGCAAAACCTTTTCACTGCCGTCGTTATATTTTGCCGTTACGGTTAAACTTGCCGTATCGAACTCGTCTAACGCAGTGTATTCCTTGGTTATCTCTCCGCCGTCAGCCGCAGAGCAAGTGAGTTCTTCAAGTACGACGTCGTCTATTTTTATATCGTAAATCGGTTTTGAATGCTTTCCGAATTTAACGGTTATGTAATAATTCTCGCCGCCCGTCGCAGGCATTGTAGCCGTGCTTTCCGCACCATGGGCGTCCCAACTGCCCACAAACGTAAACGAACCGATTATCTCGTTTTCCGTGCCGTTGTTGAAGATACCAGTCACTTTGAGATTTTTCAATATAACCGATACGGACGTCGAAGTGAAAAGCTTAGGCTGAACGCCGTCCTTCCATTCCACACGTATATCCGCGTACGTCGGTTCTTCTGCGGTCAAAGTTTTAGTACCAGTTACCATTGCGTAGTGGTCTATATCGTCGGGAGTAAAAGTCCAACCGTAAACATTTTCGCCAAACTTTAAGGCAGGAACTGCGCTGTCTGCGTTAGCGTCCCAAGATACGGTACCGGAAACGGTCACACCGCCGTAGGTTGCCGTAGCAGTGATTGCGGGCAGTGCGTCACCGACGAACAACGTATCTATTCCGTTATAGTCGGTATAGTTTACTTCCACCTGCAGGGTTGCCTTTACTATTTCAAACGCGCCTTCAATACTGCCCGTATAATAGCCCACCGCCATTATCGTATAGGTTACAGTGCCGATTTCCACGTTGTCCTCGCAAATTAATACATAGTCCGTATTTTGCACGAGCGTAACGCCGTTCAGCACTACCGTGGGCTCGGGCGTTATTTCCGCACCCGTCCACTCGTATTCGTCAGCTATGCCCGTAACTTCCGCGTCGGTTATATCCGCCCTGACAATATTGAACGTAACGGAATTAATGCCAGTATAGTTGCCCGTACCCGTCAGGTTTATAACTGCAACGCCCGTGACGGTATTGTTCACATAAGAAACCGAATAGTCTGCACCATTTTCAAGCACGACGCCGTTTAAGGTTACGACGGGCTCGGGGGTGATTGCGCTGC
This sequence comes from uncultured Christensenella sp., assembly GCA_910583855.1. Taxonomy (GTDB): domain Bacteria; phylum Bacillota; class Clostridia; order Christensenellales; family Borkfalkiaceae; genus Coproplasma. Next base: position 166,488 of record CAJTYL010000002.1, on the reverse strand, counting down.
CCGTATAATCGTAGCTGTCGTTCACGCCGCTTAAGATTGCGTTGGCGATATTTGCTTTTACAATTTCAAAAGTTACCGTTGTTACGGAATTGAAGTTGCCGACGCCGGTTATAGTCACCGTTACCGTACCTAATTCCACGTTTTCTGAATACGCAACCGTGTAGTCTGTATCTTTAACGAGATTTATACCGTTATACATAACCGTGGGTTCGGGAGCTATTGCGCTGCCTGTGTATTCGTAAGTAGAATCAATGCCCGTTACCTGTACGCCGTCCATATCCGCTTCTTCTATAACGAAGTTTTTGGTTGTTACGCCCGTATAGTTGCCGCAACCGGTTACGGTTACGGTTGCCGTGCCTTTATTTACGTTGTTTTCATACGTAACGGTGAAATCGGTACCGAAAACGAGCGTTGCGCCGTTAAAAGTTACCGCAGGTTCGGGAGTGATTGCACTGCCCGTAAAGTTGTAGCTTTCGTTTACACCCGCGATTTCAGCCGTAGAAATATCCGCAGGCACGATTTCAAAGGTTTTGGTTATGGTACCCGAGAAGTTGCCGCAACCCGTTATAGTTAAGGTTGCCGTACCCAAAGCGATATTATCGGAATAAGAAACGGTATAATCGGTATCTTTTACAAGTACGACCCCGTTCCACATTACCGTGGGTTCGGGCGTAATTGCGCCGCCCGTGTATTCGTAGGTTGCATTTACCCCGTTTACGGTTGCATTGGAAATATCCGCGGTAATGACGGCAAAAGTATCGGTTAAAGTGCCCGTATAGTTTTTGCTACCCGTTACAGAGACGGTTGCGTTCCCTACGTTTATATTTTCGGCGTACGAAATGAGGTAATCCGTATTAAGGGTAAGCGTTAAGCCGTCAAAGGTTACGGTGATTTCGGGTTCGATTTTAGTGCCCGTGTAAACATAAGTAAGATGTAAACCGTTTAACGTTGCGCCTGAAATATCTGCGGGATTTATTATGAAGGTAACTTCCTTAGTACCCACGTAATCACCCGCGCCCGTAACTATAACTTTTGCCGTGCCCGCGTTTACGTTAGCGGAATAGCTTACCGTGAAGTCGGAGCCCGCTCTTAAAGTTAAATCGCCTATTTGAACAAGCGTTACTCGCGGCTCTTTTGCACTGCCGTCGTATGTAAACGAGGTTTCGGAAATCGTTACGGTTGCATCGGCAAGCGTGGGCGGCTGAATAGAGAAGCTTATCTCCTTCGTGCCGGTATAGTTTCCCATACCCGTTAAAATCAAGGTTGCCGTACCTACGTCTACGTTATTCAAATACGCGACGGTAAAGTCCGTACCGATTACGAGCGTAATCGTCAGGTCGGTAATTTCGGGTAAAGGTTCTATCGCGCTGCCCGTGTACGATTGCGCAGGTATTGCCGCAACGGTTACACCCGATATACTGCGGGCGGTTATCGTGAACGTTACTTCCTTGGTACCCGAATAGTTACCAATGCCCGTAATAATTATTTTAGCCGTGCCGACATTAACGTTATCCGCATATTTTAACGTATAATCCGCGTCTTTAATCAGCGTTCGGGATAAATCGCTCAAAGCAGGCAACGGAGTTTTTGCGCTTGCCGTATAGCCTTGCGCAGCTATTTCCGAAGCCGTTGCGTTTGAAATATCGCGTGCGCTTATGGTAAACGTTTTACTGTTCGTCCCCGCATAGTTGCCCTTACCCGTTATAGTAAGGGTTGCTTCGCCGGCGTTAACGTTATTAGACCAACTAAAAGTAAAGTCCGTTTCGCTTGAAAGAGTAACGCCGTCCAACGTTACTGTTGCCGTGGGCTTCTTTTCCGTTCCGTCGTAGGTTTGGCTCGTTATTTCGCCTATCGTCGCGTTGGACAACAAAGACCCGCTTATAGTAAACGTCGTGGACTTGGTGCCCGTATAATTGCCTTTGCCCGTAATTGTAATCGTTGCAGTGCCGGCGTTTATATTGTCTGAATAACTGAACGTAAAATCGGTACCGTCTACAAGCGTTTTGCTTATATTCGTATCGGTGATAGTCGGCGTGGGCGTTATCGCCGCGCCTTTGTTGTAATACTGCGTGTCTATCGTTCCGAACGTCGCGTTGGAAATATCGCGGGCGTTTATTTTTAACGTCAAAGATTTTTCGTCTGTGTCCGTGCCGCCGTTAGTAGACCCCCAACAATACTTGTTGCCGTCTATCGTCATTGAAACGGTGTAAGTCCCCGCGTTGGTTGCATAGAAGTCCGTGCCGCTGCGGGTCGCGCCCGTCGTAGGCGTGCCGAAAGTTATGTTTGTAGTTGAACTTATCGTAAAGTGTTGCGCGCCGCCGTTATAGGTAGTCGTACCCGTTTGATTGCTTGCGGTTGCGCCGTTATGTACTCCGCTACCCGTTGCAAGCGTGGGAATTGCTATCGCCTTGCGCTGTATAGTTACGGTTATTTCTTTACTGCCGGCATTATAGTTGGTAGTTGCAGTACTTGATACGGTTACCTTTACCGTACCTGCTTTTGTGGGTGTAAGCACACCGGTTGAAGCGTTAATCGTTGCTCCGCCTGTACCGGCCGCAACGGAATAACTTAGCGTTCCTCCACCGCTGTTGCCCGTTACCGTAGGAGCCGCGGAGTTACTGCCGTAAGTTACGGTAGAATACGATAAACCTAAATTGAGATTTCCTTTATTGACCGTAATCTTTTTGGTCGCGGTACCGGAATAGTAATCACTATTACCCGCAGCGCTTAAAGTTATTGTTACGGTACCCAACTTTTTAGGAGTCAATACGCCCGAGGAATTTATCGTTGCAACAGAAGTATCCGACGAACTCCAAGAAAGCGTGCCCTTGCCACTGCCGGTTAGCGTCAACGTATTACCATATGCGACAGAGGAGCCACCGCTTATCGTAGGAGTTTGGTTGCCTTTCCCTATTGTCCAATTTATTGTTTCAGAGTATCGTATCGAATTCGAATGATTGGGAATTCTTAGTTGAATTTGAAAATTGAAAATACCGGCTCTTGTCGGAGTTACAGACAACACATAATTATTGCCCCAAGAAGGGTTCCTAATAAAACTACCCGTTGTAACAGCGCCTGAATTGCTCGGATCCGTATTAAGCCCTGCAAACTCAACATCGCAATCGCAGCCCGATGACGTAGTATTAATTATTAATGCCGCGGTTGAACCGACAACAGGCGTATAGCCACCGTATGCACTTACACTGAAACCCGATTTTACATCGCCCTTAACTAAAAAAGATTTCGTCACGGTCTTTGCGCCGCTCATTGTTGCCACAGCTTGTAAATGTCCGCTTCCGGCATTATTAATAGTTACGTAATAATACAACGTCGTAGCCAAATCCTGACTTCCGTGAGGACCGTTATTGGCATAGTATTCTACCACATAGTCGCTACTGCTTATTCCGACTATACTAAAACTTGCGCCGTTTGTTATAGATACATAACATTTTTCCCCAACGGTAACAGTACTCGGGAAATCAAATTTTATTTCAGTTGACGGCGTCGAGGTATTATATCCAACAACATTAACAATCTGACTTTTTGTTACGCCGTCTTGCGTTCCCGTTACTGTAAATTGTTGCTGATATGTACTTGTAATCTTGAAATAAGCATACTGAATTGACGCACCCGTAGATGAACCATGCATACCGTCATAGCCGCCACCGGTTATTTCATAATCGGATGAATCTATTCCACTTATTGTAAAGGAAGTATTTATACCTCTATAGTAATAATAAGAAGTACCCACTGTAACCGAGGTAGGAAAATCAAACCTAGGTTCTCCCGTCGCCGTTGATTTAGCGCTCAATTCCGGAGCTTCGATTTTTGCGCCGCTTTCTACATTAGGCACATTATCGTTATTAGCAACAAATAAATATGTAACCATAGCTAAAACGGCACATATCAGGGCGGCAATCAGCATTGCCAGAGTTATAGGTTTAAAAATTGTTTTATTTTTATAATTCTTCATACTTTTACTCCTTGAATTGCAGTAAACTGTTAGAAAATTACATTTGATTTGCAAAAAGTGCGGTATCCGCCACATATCAGGGGGTATAACGCACTTTTATGCGTTCCGAAAAATACATCTAATAGTATAATAGGTGTACTTTTTTTTGCAGAAAAGAAAACAGTTTGACAAAAATTCACAAACATTGTCAAACTTTGTTATAAAAGCGCAAATTGTGGGGTATAAAATTGGTAAATTATGAAAAATAGCAATTTTTTGTTGACATTTACATATGGTAGTGATATGATAAGCGTGTAAAAAGTACACCTATTATACTAATAGGTGTACTTTTTTTGCGCCCGCTTGCGGGCGTTTTTTTATGCGATTTTTCGGTTAAAAGACACATATATGCATATTAACCGCTTTTTGGGAACAGAATATGGCGAGGAATCGGGTTCCTTGAGATTCTTCGTTTCACTTTGCGCCTTATTACAAGAACTTTTTACAATAATGTGCGCAAAGCAGCGGGCTGCGCCCTCGCGCGGAGTGACAATAAAATAAAAGAAGCAAGGCTTAAAAAGCCTTGCTTCTTTGTTTGGGATTAAGTTTATACTAATTCAACGCGGACTTTAAGGTTTTCAACCGATTGAATTTCTTGCTGCTCGTCTTCGGGATATACACCGAATACGATAGTGATTGACGCACCCGCGCTTTCGGTGATACTCAGAGGAATTTCGTTATTGCCCTCTTTAAGGGTTACAACCTGCGTGCCTATCTGAATTCTGCCGGCGTTGGGAACGTTATCGATATGGAGCTTAACGCTGTAGGTATCGCCCGTCTTTTTGCCGGGGACTTTATAGAACAACTGCGTATCCGTCCAGTTACCCTTGTTATTGCTAAAGGATATCGTCGCCGAATCGTCGACTATTGAGCCTTTACCTTCAAAGATAACCCAACTTGAAACATAGTAAGTCCAAGTGCCGGGTTCTTTTACTGCGCCGTTGCCGCTACTCGGGTTCATCGTATACATGTAGTTTTCGTTCGTACCCGTAATAGTTGCGTTAGCGGAAGTTATTTCAGGCGTATCGATATAGTGCGCGTTTGCCGCGTAAGCTATAAGTTTACCGGTGAACGTTCCCACAGGAATGGTTGCAGGGTCGATTTTACCGGCTTTGACGGGGATACCCAAAATGAACTTGCCGTCGGGTCTGTAAAGGTTAAGCGTGTAGCTGCCGACGCCTTCCGTATTCGGATCGTTAATAGTCAGCGTGTTATCCGTAATATCAAACGTAGGAGATTTGAGTTGGACTTTCTCGGAGGTTTCCCACTTGATGTTGGAAAGCTTCATCGTGATTTCCTGATTTTCCTCTTCGTCGTTTACGAAGTCGCTGCCCAGACCGTCTACGCCCCAATACAGCGTGAACGCCGTATCTAAGTGGTCGTAATATACCGTGTAGGTGTGCTTGCCCTTTTCAAGGTCGAGCACATAGCCGTTTACTGTGACTTTGCCCGCCATGGTGGAGTCTAAGTCAAAGGTAGTTTTGTAATGCTGACCCGCCGTTAAAGCGTTGCCCGCCTCGTCCTTGTCGGCTTCGTTCGCGGTGTAGAGCATATGAATATTGTACCAGTTTGCACCCTCTTTAAGGTTGATTGCGGTGAGGCTTACCTCGCCCTCAACGTAGGTTGCTTCGGTTATATTGCTGAATTCGTTCCAATACATCCATACGCCCGGATGCTCGCCCGAAACGGAGTTCGTCAAGTAGGTGTTTTCAAGCTCGTAGGAAGCGTCCTTACCGTCGCCGACTACTACTTTAACGCTTGCGACCACGTCCGAGTGCTGGGCGCATTTTGCAAGAATATTCGCGCTACCGTTCGTTGCGACAGCCGTTACCAAGCCGTTTTCGGATACGGTAGCGATAAGGGGCTTATCGCTTTCCCAAGCGACGTCGTGACCCCTTGAAGAGCTTGCCGCAAGCTGAACGGTTGCGTCCTTGCCGCTGAGCGTAAGGTTTGACGAAACCGCAGTGCCGTCTTTGGTGATAGTGATTTTTTCGGCTTCAACTACCGTGACGGTGCAGGTTGCGGACTTGTCGCCCGAAGTTGCGGTTACGGTTGCTTCACCCACGGCAAGCGCGGTAACGAGACCCGCTCTTTTGCCGTTGCCGCTGCCTTCTACCGACACTTTGCTACTGTCCGAAGAAGTCCAAACGACGTCCTCGGTAACAGTTGAAGTGACGAGTATAGGCGAGTTCTTCGTGCCGACGTCAAGCGTCAAAGCGGTTAAGTTAAGGCTTAAACCGCCTGTGTTGCCCGTATCGTCGCCACTATTGCAGGCTGCCACAGAGAAAACCATTACGAACGAGAGCAGAGCGCAGACGAACGCGAATAATTTTCCCACTTTAGATTTCTTCATCTTTATTTTCCTCCTCACAAATATCTCTATTTGCTTTTGATTTTAATATTTTATCGCCGAAAAACGGTAAAACCGTGAATATTACGCACGCAACGATACCGAGAGCAAGTATAATATTTGCAACTATCCACAATGCGTCGAGGAGCGACGAGTGAGGCGCGGGGTTGACCTTAACATCTCCTGCGGTCCGGTTGGTATCTATATAGGTGTACAACACGTTTTTAACCGACTGACGCGCCGCGTACGCAACGTGCTTGTCGTCAAGGTTGATATTTGCCGCGCCGCCCGAAGTGCCGCTTAGCCACAGGTCGTTACCCGCAAGCACGCCCGCTTCATAATCCTTCATATAGCTTTCACCGGGCATAAACCAGTCGGTTATAACGCTGCCCTTGAAGCCCCATTCGGTGCGGAGCACGCCGTTAAGCAGTGCGTAGTTATAACCCGAAAGCACGCCGCCGACGTTATTGAACGCGCTCATTATAGCGTTCGCCTTACCTTCTTTTACAGCAATTTCAAACGGGCGGAGATAAGTTTCCCTTAAAGTCTGCTCCGTAAGCCATGTGTGGAGGTTCTTGGGATTAATGCCCGCTTCACTTACCGCAAAGTGTTTAAGGTAGCAATACATATTGTTGTCGTAAGCTGCCGCTATGGTGTTTGCGGCAAGCTTGCCCGAAAGCACTGCGTCTTCGCTGTAGTATTCGTAGTTACGGGAATTGTATACCGAACGGTGAAGGTTGACGCCCGGACCGTACCAGCCTTTGAAACCTACAGAGCCGGCTAATTTCGCCTGCGCTTCGCCAATAGAATAAGCAATTTCTTTGCTGAAGCTGCAACCCGTTAACGATTCACTGCAGAAAAGCGTGTATTGGTCGCTCTTTGCTTCCAACGCGTCGTCAACGCTGTTGTTGAAGCCAGCGGGACCGTCCTTATCTATGCAGAAGGTCTTGCCCACGCTGTACATTGCGACGGTATGGAAGCCCGCGTTGCCGATAAGTTCCTTCGTTTCTTCGCGGGTTACCTGATTCAAAAGGGAATCCCATAAAACGGAATTATAATCATCCATAAGGAATTCGAGAATAAAGCTGTTGAACGCAAGGGTTACGGAAGAATCGCCGCCTTGCAACACTTTAAGCGAAACCCTGTCGATATTGTCGCCATTCTTTGCGCCAACGAGATACATATTCGCGTTTTGTCCGTACTGGACGCCCGCGTTGACCTTTGCCTGATCGTACTTCGCTTTGCTTGCCGCCTTGATCTGTTCCACGTTGGGTATACTGCCCGAACGGACCGCCGCCGTTTTGGGGAAGTTTTCAAAGTCGTTTTTACGGGAGAGATAAGTTACGGGATTACCATCGCCGTCCTTTAAGGCAGTGCCGTCGATGGGGCAATTTGCAAACGCGTTGTTGCCCGTGAACAGATTGTCAACAACGTTGCCCGTTACGGGGTCGTTAGCGTATTCTATAGTTTTGCCGAGGTTTACTTCCTTATAGTCGCCCTTATCGCCCTGTACGGGTACGGAGTTCATATACTCGTGAGCGTTCTTCATTACGGAAATTCTGTAATTTCCGTTTTCAAGCTTGAAGCCGCCGCTGCCGTTAACGTCGTAAGAAGCCAAGTCGTACGCTTTAAAAGAAAGGGTGACCGTTTCGGACTTGCCCGGTTCGATGAGCGGAGTTTTGGCAAAGTCGAGAAGCACCCTCTCCGCCTTTTCAATGCCGCCTTCCGAGTAGGGTGCGCGACCGTAGAGCTGAACTACGTCCTTGCCCGCAACCGTACCCGTGTTGGTGACTTTGACCGTAACGGTATACTCTCCGTTTTCGGTAATATTCAACACTTTGGAAAAATCGGGTTCCCATTCAAAGGTCGTGTAGGAAAGACCGTAACCGAACGGGAATTGAACTACGCCGTCGTAGCCCTTGCCGTATTTATTGTCTACTGCGTCGAAGTAATTTTCGGCGTCGGCAGTTTCGTACCACTTATAGCCGAAGTATATGCCCTCCTGATAAACGAGGTTGCCGTTAACCTTTGCGGTATTCGCGTAAGTGGGATTGTAAGTCTGATAATCGTAAGGAAGGGTGTCGCTCGTTCTGCCCGAGGGATTAACCGTGCCCTTGATAATTTCGGGGATAGCGATAGCGCCCGACTGACCGGGGATACCCGCGAAAATGCAGGCTTTTATACAGCTGTAATCTTCAAGAAAACCGAGCTCGATATTGTTGCAGACGTTGAGGACGACGGTTACGTCAAAACCGTGTTGTTCAAGCGCGGTGAACATCGCCTTTTCTTCTTCCGTCAATTCAAGGAAAGTACCGTCTGCATAGCTGCGGACCGATTTTAATTCCTGCGCGGTGCTTGAATCTACGTTCTCCGCGCCCCAACGGCTTATAACAGCAACGGCAGTATTTGAATAGTTCTTTGCCTGATTCATTCTGTCCGCGGTGTAAAAGCTTGCGCCGGGGTTTTTAAGGCTTTCGTCAACGTAAGCGTTGGTCGTGCCCGTTTTGCGGTAATCGGCGTCAAAGTTGCCGTCTTGGGTATTTTCAACGTAAGCCTGTGTAAGTTCGGTATTGTATTCGATACCTGCTTCGGTGAAGGCGTCGGTTAAGTCAATTTTGATACGGTCGTTGCCGTTCCTGTCCTTGTCGAGCACTGTCGCGCCGCCGCTGCCGCCGCCCGTTAAAAGGAAACCGTTATCGGTTGCGCCCCAACCGAAGAGGTTGACTTTTGCAAGGTCCTTTTGCGGAAGATATTTATCTTCGTTATACAAAAGAACCATACTTTCTTCCGCAGTGTTGCGAACGACTTTGTCCGCTTCTTCAAGTACGCCCGCAGAACCTGATACGTCTACGCCGTCGCCCGCAAATACTCTGTGAAGAATAGTGGCAAACATATTAAGCACAACGTTGACGACCACGATAAGCGCGACGCAAATCACCGCAACGACAGGTAAAGCAATCAGTTTAGCTTTGCTTTTCTTGAAAATTCGGTCAATATGTTTATTAGACATATATACTTCGTCTCCTTATTCTAAAAATAGAAACAATAAAAAATAAAAGTAAACGGGGCGGCGACAGACCGCCGCCCCGTTTTATCTATTCGGAAATTTTATCTTAGTCAGCGTAAGTGAATTCGATATTGCTCAAGGTGATGTTTCCGCTTAAAGCTGCAAGTGGACTACCAGACCACGAGCTGATATTATTCGCAAAGCAAATTACCAACGTTTCTGAAATATTCAAACCGGTAAGATCGATTTCAACGTCGGTATCAGCAGCAACTTCAACTTCTTTCACGCTACCCGACTTAGGACCAAACGCCAAACAGCCCGCGCCTTCCGAATGAACAGTCATTTTAATACCCGTCACGGATTTATCCAAATTAAGCATAAGTTGGAAGCTGAAAGAATTGGGCTGTGAACCGAGGTTTTCTACGTGAATTACACCCTCAGCGTCTTTATATACGTTGCCTACCGCACATTCCTTGTAATAATACCAACCGTCGGTCGTGGTATTATCAATTATGGTTTTATCGGTCACAACCGTAATGCTTTGCGTTGCCGTAGACCAAGCCGAACCGCGAACCGTTGCGGAGTTGCTAACCGCTCTGATTCTTAAGGTGTAAGTGCCACCCGCAACGCTTGCAACGTCAACGGCGGTGCCGTTAGTTACGGCTACGATTTTAACAGGAGCGGTAGCATTTGCGTCAGCAAAGAAGCCGAGTTCGTATTTTTCTACGTTCGCCGCGTCGTTGGTTTCGTCGGTTATGGTGATAACGTTAGTATCGGTAGCAACCGAAAACTCAGGAGCAACGAGCTCAACCGTAACGTTGGACTTGAACTTGATGTCCTTTAATATGAAGGTAAGGTTTTCACCTATAATCATGGTATTATCAGCTTTTGAACCGAACTGAACGTATAAGCCCTGTTCTACAAAGCCTTCAACGGTTATTTTATTTTCGCCGACTACGACTTCAACGTCCTCACCGTTAACATGCATTTTGCCTGCAACGGGAGCAACGACGGTAAGAGTAACGTCGTGCGAGGTACCCGTGTATTCCGTGCTGTTATAGCGAAGCTGAACGGTATAAGGAATAGTTGCGCTGTGTTCGGTTGCAGTATAAGTTATACTTGCAGCATTAGCCGCATAGCTAACCGCTTTAGTTACGTCGCCGTCACCGTTGGGATAGCCGTACTTGCTGCCTTCCCAGAATGACCAGCCTTCAACAGGATTGTCGTTAAACTGTATTTCAGTTCCTTCCAGAACTTTAACCTTGACGGTGGCTTTTACACTGTCGCTTACCTTTGCGGTGATGGTTGCGTCGCCGGCAGCTACGGCGGTTACTTTACCATTAGATACTGTTGCTTTTGCGGGGTCGCTGCTTTCCCAAGTGATAGCGCTGCCCTTTGAAGCCGTTGCAGTGAAAGTAAGCGCGTCACCTTCGCCGTATAAATTGTAAGCGTCGGTGCCGACTGCTTCGCCGCCGAGTTTAATCGTTACGGTTTCGTCTCCCTGTGAGGTACCCCCCGTTACGGTAACCGCGCAGGTCGCCGTTTGGTCGCCTGCTTTAGCGGTAACCGTTGCGGTACCTTCCGCAACGCCCGTTACGGTGCAGAGCTTGTTGCCAGCGCCGCTGCCTTTAACGGTTGCGACGGAGGTTTTATCTATAGTCCACTCTATATTTTCGGTCGTGGAAGAGGTTACGGATAACTGCTCCGTTCCGCCCACTGCTACGGACAGAGTGTCTTTATTGAGTTTGAGCGAATTTGTTTCGCCGCCGTCATCGTTACACGCTGCCAAAGAGAAAATCATTACGCCCGCCATAAGCGAACAGATAAGCGCAAGGAATTTCCCAAATTTGCCTTTTTTTATCATTTCAAATTCCTCCTTGTTTTATATGAATCTACTTTAAGTAGTAATCACCTTGAATAATTTTACGCGCGTTTTACACGTGCCTGTAAACCCTTACGTAGTCGACGTACATAGATTTTGACGTGAACGACGCGTCGGGTCCGACGCCATTGTCGTATTTGCCGCCGACGGCAAGATTTAAAAGAATATAGAAGGGCTGGTCGAAGGGCGCCGACGCATTGCCTGCCGCAGCCGGCGAACGTGAATACCACGTTTCGTTCGTAACGGTTTGCACGGCCGCGCCGTCAACGTACCAAACGATTTTATCAGCCGTCCAATCCACTGCATAGGTATGCCATTGGTCTGTATTAGAAGAAAGCGTAGTTTCCCTGGAAACGAATTGACTGTCCCACACGCCATCCGCGTAAGGTCCGAAGTGAAGGGTCGTATCAACCTTGTTGTAACGGCTACCCTTCGCCTCCATTATGTCGATTTCGCCGTTATACGGCCAACCGCCGTATTTATTGGTTATATTTGAGTAATTGCTGGGTTGGGGAAGCATCCAGAACGCGGGCCACATACCGTTGCCGGTAGGCGTTTTCATTCTTGCTTCAAAATAGCCGAAAGTCCATTTTGCCTTGTCGCGCGTTAAAATTCTGCCCGACTTATACTCTTTAGTATCCGTGCTTTGTTTGGTAGCAGTTATTACGAGGTTGCCGCCTGATACTTTGACGGAATCCTCGGTATAATATTGAAGCTCCTGATTGCCCCAATCCCAGTTTTGGGTATCGAACGAATGATATATATCGCGCGTACCGGTCTGGTAACTCCACTTAGTAGTGTCGAGGGAAGTTCCCTTGAACTCGTCATACCAGATAAGTTCGTATCCGTCTTTGTACGAATTTTCGGGAAGACCTTCCGTAACTATTATTTCGCAGCTTGCAATCGCGGTACCCGTAGTTACTGTAATTGTGGTTTTGCCCGCCGTTTTAGCGGTAACCTTACCTTCCGAAACGGTTGCAACCGTTTTGTTGGTGGAATCCCAGATAATCTGTGCGCCTTCGATTGAGGAGGTTGCGATAAGCGTTACGGAGTTGCCTACCTCTAAGTTCAGTCTTGCAAGTGACAACACTAACGTTTCAGGGTCGGCAGTACTACCGTTAGGCGCGTCATTTACTTTAATATTACATACAGCCATAACCGAAGCGGTTGAAGCCATAATTATCACGTCGCCCTTACCTACGCCCGTAACCAAGCCGTCAACGACGGTTGCAACGGCGGAGTTGCTCGATTCCCAAGTAACCTCGCTACCGTCCGTAGAGGTTGCGGAAAGTTGAACGATATCGCCAACCGCAAGCGAAATATCGGATTGGGAAATATATACGGCAGGCTCTGCGGAGCTACCGCCACCGCCTATGCCGAAAATTTCACAGCCACTCAATGAGAAAGTAAGAATTAAAGTAGTTAAAATTCCAACGATTATTTTTCTGATATAATTTGCTTTCATCTTATATAATATAACACAGTCCTTTTTAAATTTCAAGAGATTTAATGCGGTATTTGTAATAATTAAATAAAAATTGTGATTTTTTATCATTAGTTATTTGAATACTTATTCAAAACGGAGACCGTATTTTCGTTCGTTGCCGCAGCGCCTACGCCGTTTATAACCGAGTTTACGGAACTCGCGGATTTGCCGCTGAGCCAGACGGTAACCATATGATTGAATTCCACGCCCGCCGTTTGAGGGCAGAGGATTGCACTGTCGAGCATGACCGCCGCGTCGCGCAGGTACGAGTAAACGCCGAGCGCATACGCCTTGTGGGCGGTTACGGTATCCGCAACGTAATAGCTTGCGTAGCCGTTTACATTGCCGTCGGGAGACCAACTCGCTTGGTTAGGAACGTCGTAGGGAAGCTCAGACTGATAGAAGTACGTCGTTCCGCCTTCGCCGTTCCACACCGTCTGGTATTTTTGAAAGTGCTCGACGAAAAGCCCGTAGAAGGCTGCGTTATCGCCGTTTACGATAATTCCCGTATCGCAGACGTTCTTATTCCAGCCTACGCCGTCCCAATGGTCGGCGCGCCAAATCCAGAAGTTGTCGCCCACGACGTTATTGCCGTTGATTACAACGCAGACGTCAACCGAAGTAGCCGCGTCCTTTGCGCCGCCTACGCGGAAAAATAAATCCGAAAGAGTTGCGGGGTTTGTGGAGCGGGAATTATTCGCGCCGACCTCCCCTACTTCCAGAAGGGTTTCCGTATGTTTGCCCGCGTCGAAGAGTATACCGCCGATACAGATATTATCAGTATCCGCAATCTTCATAAGACTATCCGCATTGCCGTCCGCAGGGCGGAGCGTGGCAAGCCCCAAGCCGAGAACGACGGTGTTTTTATTCTCTATTTTCAAGGGGGCTTCAAGCTCGTATACGCCCGCCGTGAGAATAAGGTTTTTGCCCGCTTTTAGCGCGGCATTGATAGTTGCGGCGTTATCCCTGTCGCTGCGGGCGACGTAGAACCCGCTAAGCGGTAAATACTTGCCCGCGCCGTTCCAGCCCGTGCCGCGCGTCGCGTTTACAGTATCGGGAACGAATACGCGGTAGCCCTCCGCCTCGTCGTAAGTGAGATAGGGCTTTTCGCGGATGACCCCGCCGTTTTCTATATTGGTGTAATTGTTGCCGACGCCCGCCCACGAGTTTTGGGGAAGAGTGCCCTCGACGCCGACGAATGCGGTATTCCACACGCAACCCTGCCAGCCGCCGAACGACGAATGCCTTGAAAGCCATTGCTGTTGCGAGCCCGAATTGACCTTGCCGTCCACCTTTGTATCGGCGATAAATCCGCCCGAAGTCGTTCTGTCGCCTATTTCGCTTGAAAGATTAAGGTTGCCCTTTATGTGCATACGGCGAAGGCTGGTTGCCTGCGAAACAGCCCAACGCATATTGCCGTTAACCGTCAAATTTTCCGCAGTGCGCCAGAAGTTGCAAAGCGATATATGCGCATCTGCGCTGACGTTGGCAATGGTTACGTCGTCAGGCGAAACCCCAAGCCCCGAAAGCGCAGTGTAGTAGCCCATATTTATATTGAGGTTGTAATTACCCGGTTTAAAGAAAGCGGCGAGGCGTTCTTCGGTGAACTCCCCGCGTGCGCGCCCCTGCTCTCCTTCCTTAGTACCATCGGTCTTGGCGTAAAACGCGTCCAACTCTTCCTGAATCTTTGCAGGGTCGTCCGAGGGTGAATAAATATATGTGTTTTCGCCGAAAAGCTCGGTTTCCAGACTGTACTTGCCTATTTCCACGCTGCCCGTAGAAGTGAGCGCGGTTATCCTGTAATAGGAATTTACGTCGTCCGTTACGTACTCGGTTGCGGCGTCCGCGCTTACGAAATCGATATATTCGTAGTTGCCGTGACGGGAAGAAGCCTTTTCGACGGAGTAGCCCGTTGCGCCATCGTACTTATCCCAACGGACGGTGAGGATCGCGGGCGTATCGTCGCCCTTGTCGTCGTCCGTATCGTTGTCGCCCGTGCAGGCGGTTATACCCGTAAGCATAAGCGCGGCGAAAGCCACCGATAACGTTTTTCTGAATTTCACGGTTTATTCCTCCGTCCTTAATTTATTTTATTATCCGTTCCGCAAGCAACAAGGCGTTTTCGATAACCTTATCCATATCGTAATATCTGTAATCCGCAAGCCTGCCGCCGAGGATATAACCCGCGCGTTCCGCCATCTCGCGGTACTTTGAGGCAAGGGCGTTATTTTTTTCATCGTTGACGGGATAATACGGCTCGTCGCCTTCCTCCCACGGTTTGGAATACTCGCGCGTGATAACGGTTTTGGGCTGCCCGCCGAACTCGAAATGCTTATGCTCTATTATCCGCGTATACGGCGCTTCGTGCGAGGTGTAGTTTACAACGGCGTTACCCTGAAAATTGTCGACGTCCAGAACCTCGGTTTCAAATCTGAGCGTTCTGTATTCCAGCTTGCCCGACCCGTAACCGAAAAGCGCGTCGATTGCGCCCGTATAGACGGTTTTTACCGCAAGCTTTTCAAGCTCCGCTCTGTTTTCCAAAAAATCGCAGTTTAACTTTATATCGCAGCCGTAGAGCAGCTTTTCGATAATCTTAGTATAGCCGCCCGCGGGAATACCCTGATAGGGGTCGCTGAAATAGTTGTTGTCGTAGGTGAACCTTACCGGCAACCGTTTTATTATGAACGCGGGCAAGTCCTTGCAGTCCCTGCCCCACTGCTTTTCGGTATATTCTTTTACAAGCTTCAAATATACCTCTTCACCTACCATACTTATCGCCTGCTGCTCGAGGTTGGCGGGGTTTACTATACCGGCTTTTTTTATCTGTTCTTCTATTTTCGCCCTTGCTTCCGCAGGAGTTACAACGCCCCACATCTTTGAGAACGTGTTCATATTGAAGGGCAGATTGTAAACCTCGCCGCGGTATACGGCGACGGGGGAATTTATAAAATTGTTGAACTTTGCGAAGCGGGAGATATAATCCCAAACGCGCTTATTGGCGGTGTGGAAAATATGTGCGCCGTAGCAGTGGACGTTAATCCCCTCTATCTCCTCGGTATAAACGTTGCCGCCTATATGCCCGCGTTTATCGATAACGAGACACTTTTTGCCGCGCGCCGTCGCTTCGCAAGCGAATACGGCGCCGAAAAGCCCTGCGCCGACTATAAGATAATCGTATTTCATGCGTTGAAATTAACCTAATTTGACTTTGCGGCAAAGGATATCGTAGCCTTTTGACATAACGAAGCCGCGAAGCCGCCAGCTAAGATAGTTTACCGCCGTGGCGTAGGAACCGTGACGGAGCTTTTTATAGAGCTTTTTATCCCGTTCCTTTATATGCCGCCAAAGCGCTTTTAAATTTTCCTTTCTTTCCTTGGAATATTCGGCGCAGGTGAAAAACAGAGTGGTCATCATTATAACTTCAAGCGAATGCCACATATAATTTTTCAGACCCTTGGGCATCTTGTTTATTTCGTCCCAAGAATAGGCGTCCGTCATTTCTCGCATAACGAGAAGCTGCTGCTCGTACCTTGCGATTATGTTTTTTCTGTTTACCGACTGGTCCGCCCTGCCGATAAAGTAATGGTATAAATCGACGTTGAGATAATACACCGTCTGCATAAACGGCAAGGGCTTATACGCGAAGATATTATCGACGTAGAAGGTGTGTTCGGGAAGACGCGTGTCGCTTTTGAGAAGATTTTCGCGCTTATATAAGAGCGCATGCATAAGCATCATATGGGAAAACCTGAATTTCTTCACGCCGTCCCAACCGAAGATTTTACCCTGCGGCATTTTCTTTTCATAGCTTGATACGTGTTTCGTACCGTCGTATACGCGGTCGTAAATAAAATTAGTAACGTATAAATCGGGCAGCCGACCTTCGGAAAGGTGGAGTTTTATTACGCCGAGCAATTCATTTAATGCGTCAGTATCGAGCCAATCGTCGCTGTCTACGACCTTGAAATACAAGCCCTCAGCCGCCTTTAAGCCTGCGTTTACGCCAGAACCGTGTCCGCCGTTTTCCTTGTCGATGACCTTCACGGTATCGGGGTAATTTTCCTTGTATTCGTTTGCTAACTTGAGCGTACCGTCCTTCGAGCCGTCGTTGACGATTATTATTTCAACGTCTCTACCGCCTGCAAGCAGGCTGTCGATACACTTTTTCATATATACCTGCGAATTGTAACAGGGAACCGTAAAACTTATTAATTTCATATTCCCGCCGTATTTGGTTAAGCGGTTGCTTTTACCGCGTTGAAGGCTTCTTCCTTTTCTTCTTTTATTTTTATTGCTTCAACCGCTTCTTCGAATTTCTTTTCAATCTTCAAAGCGTATTCCGCTTTTTGCTCTTCGGTAAGCTTGGGGTCTTCGGACGCCTTTACCGTAGCGAAGTAACTCATAGCCTTCGAATTTACTTGCGACTTTGCCTTTACGTATTCTTTTTCCGCGTTGGATTTTAACGCTTTGTCTTCCCAAAGCTTCATTTTTGCTTCAGCCTTGGAGACCTTTTCAGCGGGCGCGTTTGCGGCAACGAGCTTATCGTACTCCTTCCTTGCGCTTTTTGCCATTTTGTCGTTATCGGGGAAGATAACCAAAAAGATAAAAAAGAAGATTACCATTGATACGCCACCCGTAAGCACGGTCTTTAAAAGTCCGTTTACGACGTCGGGGCTGCCCCAATGGAGAAGAAATGCGTTGCACACGCCCCAAAGAGCGTTGGTTGCGACAGATACGAGCACCCAGCCTATGAAATACCACATAGCCTGAAACCAAGGGTTGCCGTGGGAGCGGTACGTGATATTTCTTTGCAAAGGAAAGTTTATGCACTGTGCGGTGAATACGGCGATTTCAAACGCTATAAAATAGCCCCAGCCCTGCTCGTCGCCGAAAATTATGAAGTTCTTGCCGCCTGCGGCTTCCAAAGGAATCATGGGCCAGCCCACCGCGCCGTTATTCAGACTTGCAAAAGCGTAAGGCAGGAAGGTCATAACAATAAACTGCCAGATTGTTACGCTCATAGAGAAAACCACGAAGAAAAACACCTTGTAGACGAGTGCGGAAAGCTTGGGTTTTTTATCGCAAAAACCGTACCATACACCCAGCCACCAACGCCAAATTTTTTGGAAAAACCTTACGAACGCGTTTTCGGATAGCGGCTTTATTTGCCCTTTGATATCTTCGACGGTCAATTCTTTTACTTCATCGCTCATTCTATTTATCCCCCTTTTTTACCTTTTCCTTAGTTAAAAACCTGCCGGCACCTTTGAAGAAATGCCCGTTGAACATTAAAAGCAACGCTTCCATCTGTCTGCGGCTCATTCCGCCGAATTTGGCAAGCCCTCTTACGGGCTGATGCCATACGCCCATAACGAGCGTGTTCGCCGTGGTTCTTTTACCTATCTTTTTCAAAAACGAAATAGCAAAACGGAAAATGCCGGAGAAAGCTCTACCAACCCAGCGTTTTGAATACCTCAAATCGGCAACAGTGCTGTTCTCGTGGATAACCGTACGGTTTCTCTTGTAGAAATCGTAGCCCGATTTTGGGATTTCTCTTCCAAGCAAAGCTTTGAATTCTTCGTCGCCGACGCGTGCGACTTTGCCGCCGTAATACGAGGGCAAAGTTTCTTTATCGTAGGGAAAAACTTCGGTAGTGCCCTCTACTTCCAAACCGGCTTCGAGTCTTATATCGTCTATGCTTGCGCCTATGTAAATTCGGTATGCTCCGCCTTCAACTTCCCATTTATTCGTGCGAACGTTGAAATAACGGAAAGTTTTATCGTCGAACGGTATCGTAACAGTTACGCTTTCGCCCTTCTTTATAGATACCTTTTTAAAGCCTTTAAGCTCCTTTGCGGGACGGAATACTTTCGCGTCCTTTTTGCCGATATATAGCTGTGCAATCTCCGCGCCGTCATAGTTGCCCGCGTTCGTAATTTTAAAGGTAACGCCCTTATCGGTTACGGATATGTCGGAATATTCGTACTTAGTGTAGGAAAGCCCGTAGCCGAAGGGGTAAGCGACCTTTACCTTTGCGGTATCGTAGTATCTGTAACCCACGAACAAGCCCTCGCGGTACTCCACCGACATCTGCTTGCCCGGGAAGCGCGAAGCCGAAGAACAGTCTTCGTATTTTACGGGGAAGGTTTCGGCAAGCTTACCGCTGGGGTTGACCCTGCCTGTTATAACGTCCATAACCGACGACGCGCCCGCCTGACCAGTCAGACAGCCGTAGACTATTGCGTTCGAGCTTCTGCACCAATTCGTTTCAACCGCGCTGCCGCATGACAGTACAAGAACGACTTGTTTACTGAAAACGCGTACTTGCCTGAAAAGCTCTATCTGGTTTTGGGGTATCCTGATATTTTCTCTGTCCAAGCCCTCGGCTTCGGTTACTTCGTCCAAACCGAGACACAGAACAACGACGTCCGCCTTCTTAGCGAGCTTTACCGCTTTTCTAATAAGCCCCGGCTTATCCTTGCCGTAGCGGTCGAAGCCCTTTTCATAGCCTATGAAATTTAAGTTATCTTTCACGTCCAAAAGCGAAGTTAGCTTAGTAGGATTGACTACGGACGAACCTGCGCCCTGATATCTGGGTTTGTTTGCAAAATCGCCGATTATTGCAACCTTTAATTCGTTGTTTAAGGGAAGTATTCCGTCGTTTTTTAAAAGAACTACGCTTTCGTCCGCGCATTTTTTTGCGATTAGGTCGTGTTCTTCGACGTCGAAGGGCTTACCCTTTTCCCCCTCCGTCGTCCTCTCTATAAGCGTTAAAATGCGTTCGACGCTTTCGTTGACGTACTTTATATCGAGTTCGCCGCTCTCTACGGCTTTAACTATATCGTCCGCGCCGTAGCGACATGAAGGCATTTCCAAATCGCTGCCCGATGCGGTGGATTTAACTTTGTTGTTCGTGCCCGCCCAATCCGAAATCACTACGCCGTCGAAACCCCATTCGCCGCGGAGAATTTCGCGGATTAAATGCGCGCTTTCGTCTGCGTACGAGCCGTTGACCTTGTTGTACGAGGACATAATAGCCTTTGTTTTTCCCTCTTTTACGGCAATCTCGAAGGCGGTTAAATAAATTTCCCTTAACGTTCTTTCGTCAACGACGCTGTCCGAAGCCATTCTGCGCTCTTCCTGATTGTTACCCGCAAAATGTTTTACGCACGCGGCGGTTCCGTTTGACTGTATGCCCCTTATATACGCAGCCGCCATTTTGCCGGAAAGATACGGGTCTTCGGAGAAATACTCGAAGTTTCTGCCGCAACGGGGATTGCGTTTCATACACGTTCCGGGTCCCAATAAAACGTTTACGTTCAGTGACGCCGACTCTTCCCCGAGAGCCTTGCCCATCTCTTCGCCGAGTTCCTCGTTCCAACTGTTTGCCATTGCCGCAGCCGTGGGAAAGCACGTTGCGGGGATACTTGCGTTCAAGCCGAGATGGTCCGCCTTTGCCGCCTGACGGCGCAAGCCGTGAGGTCCGTCGGACAGGAATATCGACGGCACGCCGAGTTCTTCATAGTCCTTGGTTTCCCAGAAATTCTTACCCGTCAAAAGGTCTGCCTTCTGACGCAACGTCAAGCTTTCGATTATCTTTCCCTTATCCATCTTAAATTACCCGCCAAAAAAGAATTTTTGAAATAATTTACCAAAACCTGCAATATTATAACATATGCATTTAAGGTTGTCAATAATTAAAATATAAAATATAAAAAGGCGGTTACAGGTTTGCAACCGCCTTTTTTTTACGGGTTTTCAATTAATATTTGCTTTTTAAAAGCGAAAGGGGAAATTCCGACTTAGCTCCCGCGCCCAACTCCGCGTTCCCAAGGTAGTCTTTCAGCCCCGAAAGCCCCGTAACCGAAGGCGTAAACGGCTGTTCGCCGTTTTCAGTATGCCACGAGAACAAGTCCGGCTTTAAGACGCCGGGAGTGCTGTTGGGAAATTTTAACGCCGCGTTGGAGTCCGACGAAGACCCCGTATAGACCGCCGAGGTTTCGCTTAACTGATAGCTGCAATTTACTATTTGGTAACCGCCGTTCACTTTATTTTCAGCAGAATTGCTGTCGTTGTTTTTCAGAAAGCTCTCTATGCCCCTGAATACGCAGTTCTCCGCTTTTACGCTGCCGCCGTTGCCGCAGACGATTCCCTGCGAGACAAGTGCGCACTTCCAACCGCTATTTGCTCCCGACACTAACCCTGCGGCGTTTTTCATTTTCAGTTTAGAGCGGTAAGAATAATACTGCGAATTGTCAACCGTGCAGTTGTACATATATGCGTTGCCGCCGCGGAGCTTGGGAATTCTGTCCTCTAAGTTCTTAAACGTGCAGTTTGCAAACGAGATTTGCAATTTTAAATTGTATTCGTAATTATCTCCGCTGTCGCCGCATAAAAAGCCCTTCTTCTGAGGAATTGCAAGACCGTATAAAATTTCTTCAAACGTTACGCCGCCGTCGCGAAGCGCGTTGTAATAAAGGCAATCCGTGCCGCCGCTTTGATAGTTTTCCTCTATCTTTTGCATCATTTTATACAGATAGCCGTTCTTATCATCGCTGCCCGCGTTGAAATTGCACCAGCTTATATGCACGGCGGACGAGCCGTCGGCGCCGTAGGGCGCGCGGAAAGCGACTCCGGCATTAGCAGTGTATTCGGGATTGGATACGTCTATCTGTCCGTCGTAGGATTTACCGAAGGTGCAGTGGTCTATCCAAATATAGCCGCAGAAAGCGATTTTAAAGTACGCCCAGCCGTGGAAATCGTAATCGCCTATCGCCGAAGCGGTTTTAAGCGGCGTGTCCTCCCACTGCCAGATTTCGTCCATTTCCAAATTTCTGAAAACGACGTTGTTATCGCTGGTAAGTTTAAAGCCGCAGTGCGTAAGCTTTACGCCTGTTTTTGAATAAATTAAAAGATTTGAAACGTTTTCGACCTTTATCTGGGAAATACCGTTTTCGATAACCGTCGCGGAATTGAAGTCGTTTACATGATTTGACATCGTTTTTCTTGAAAAGTCTTCCACGACTCCGCTGTTTTTAGCTTCGTCCGAAAGAACTTTATAACCGAGATTCAAATCGTTTGCAATTTCGATTACGCGAACAGTTCCTTCAAAATTATCCTCCGTATAGCCGTCCGCCGGCACTTGCGCGTAAGTTCCCGTGCCCTCGTCCCACACGTTTTTATAGTGACACTTTGCGTCGGCGATTGCCTGAAAAAGTTCCTCCGCGGTGGTTACTTTACGGTACGCGGAAGTATTTTCGTAGACGGAAAAGTCGGCGATTTCGTCACGGACGTAACCGTCCGCCGAAAGGTTGGTTTTAAGGTGCGCGGAAAGTTTATCTTCGGGCTTCGGTTCGGGTTGAGTTATTCCCGAATTCCCACCGTTGCCGTCGCCGTTGCCGTTTTCGGGAACGACGCAGGCGCAGAAAACGGTTACTGTCATAGATAGCGCAAGTATCGCCGCGATAAATTTTTTCATAAAATCACCGTATTTTTATTTTTGAATATAAAAATTTTAACACGTATTTTGCAACGTGTCAAGGCTATTAAAAAGCGCCGCCCGCGCAACCTTTGCGCGGGCGGCGTTTAAATTGTAATTAAATTATCCGTAGCCCGAAATTAATCTGCGAAATCCAAAACTAAATAAGAACCACATTATTTCATTTCACACGCCGCAAATATTCGGGCTACGGTATGACGCCCGTTTATACGGGATTGTCATTGAGGGGTATTCTGAGAACTTTGAGATTTTTCGTGTCACTTTGCGCCTTATTACAAGAACTTTTTACAATAATGTGCGCAAAGCAGCGGGCTGCGCCCTCGCACATAATGACAGACGCAGGCGTTACCACTTCAAATCGTCTTCGGTGACGTCGTCGTAGAAACCGTCGTCGTCCTGCATGGCTTTTTTCTTTTTGCTTGCCACGATAAGCGCGATTATAGCGAAGAATATCGAGATAACGGTGATAACGAGAAGAAGTATCCACCACCAGCTTTGAATGCTGTTGCCGTCGGGAGATACAGGCGGGATACCTATCGAGAAGTTAAAGCTTTGCGCCGTTACTTCCACGTTGCCGTCGTTGCCGAGGGCAAGCACCACTTCCGCAGTATAGTCGCCCGCTTCGGTGGGTGCGCCGCCAAGCACCGCGCCGCCTTTTTTGTAAACTACTTTGTAAGCCGAGCCGTCCTTTTCAAAGAAACTTCCGCCCGTAGCTTGCGCGCTGTCGCCCGTAACGGACGCAACCGTACCGTCGTCGTTCCAGGCAACCGTCGTTGCTACCGCTTCGATTTCCCACGAGTAGCTTTCGGTTACGTTTACGGCAGTGTAGTTCTTATTCTTGGAAACTACCGTTACCGTCGTGTTTACCGCGCCCACGTTCTTGACGCTGCCGTTGGTGTAGAACGCTTCAAACTTATCCGCAAGGTCGCCGAGGGCGAGCGTCGCATTGTAAATCTGTCCGTTATAAGTTACTTTCCCGCTTGCTACTTCAACGCCGTTTATTACCCACTTCACGCCCGAAAAATCAACTTCTTTGGGGAGAATTTTAAAGGTTCGCGTCGTTGCGGTTATGTTCGTAGTAAGCTCACGCGTGGAACAGCTTACCGTAACAAGGTACGTGCCCGCGTCAAGCCCTGCCGTCGAGGTAATGGGACTTGCAAGCAAAACGCCGTCCTTATAGAATTTTATTTCTACGTCGTTGTCGCCCGTGACGGAAATAATCTTTCCGTTCGTTTCATCGTAAATAATTTCGATATTGTCGTTGCCCCAGGCGCTGCCGTCGTAGAGGAACGTTGCCTGCGCCGTGCCGTCAACGGGGATAACGTTGAAGGTCTGCACGCTTGCGCCCGAAATCTGATAGTTTGCATCGGTTACGGTCGCCGTTATGATGCCGTCGCCCGTCATTCCCGTAATATTGAAGCTGTACGAAAGCCCGTGGTTTGAGCTCGAGGGCTTCATCGTGTCCGCGCCGAACTTGCCGAACTTGACTTCCACCGCGTTAGCGACACTCGCTCTTACGGTTACCGTAGGCGCTACGGCGTCCACTTTCCAGCTCCAGCTTCCGCCGGTTATCTCAAAGGTTACGTTTACGAGCTGAGGATTGATTACGAAGCCCGTTGCTACTAAGCTCTTTACGGTGTAGTTAGCATTCGAGCCGAGCACGCCAGCCTGTACCTGTACCACGTAAGTGCCTGCGTCCGAGAACGCGGTTACCGCGTTACCCAATCCGTCCAAAACGGTTGCGTTGGTTATAATAATTCTTTCGTTGTTAGCGCCGATTGCGTATACCTCGATTGCAGGCGTGTTACCGTCGTAGGTAAATACGTTCTTTGTGAGATAAACCTCGGAAATTTCAAACTTAGAAACCGTGAAAGTATTGACAGTTTCAGCTACAAACCAGTTGCCGGTGCCCTGGGCAATTGCTTCTACCGTCACACGGTAGCTACCTGCGTTAAGCGCGTAAGCAACCTCGTTCCACGCGTCGTTTGCCGCGTCGTATTTTTCAAGCTTGCTTTCAAGGTAGACCTTTTCGCCGCCTACCTCGAAGTAAGCCTTAGGAGCCTGGTCCTGCTTGTTGAAGGTCACGCTTCCGCCCGTCTGAACGCCTTCCCACTTAACGTCGGTCACTTCAAGCTCGTTGACGATGAGCTCGACTTCGCCGTTGTATGCGTAGTTGTCGTTGGATACGCCGAGCACTTTAACCTGATAGCTACCCGCGTCTACAGCGTAGACGAACTCGAATATCAGGTACGCGCCGCCCGCCTGGTCCGCAAGCGTAAGCGAGTTTATCTTTACCTTGCCTTCGGGGATTTTTACGTTGCCGTCGTAAGTGAAATCAAGCTTCCACTCCACGTCGTTTATCGTAAGGACTTTTTTGCCTATCGTCTGAACGGCGGTTGCGTTGGATATCGAATAGTTGTTCGTTGCTATCCAGCCGCTCTGTCCGTCCTCTACCTGCGGCACGACGCTGACTACGTGCGTGCCCGCTACGTGTCCGCTGCCCGACACCGCAAAGTTAAGCTTGCCTGCGTCGAACTCCGCCTTTGCTACGGGGTCGGTAGTGGTTGCCGTTACGTTTTCGGTTGCGCCGTGGGTCAAGCCCGTAAGGTTCTTATAGTCTACCGAGATAACGCGGGGGTCGATTCTAAGCTCTACCTTATCGTTGGATAACTGATAATTCGTACGGGTTGCAGTGAAGCGGTAGGCGCCCGCGTTCATCGCCGCAGTTGCGGCAACCCACGCCGAACCGTCCCATTTTTCTACGGATACCGTTACGTCAAGCTTTTCGCCGTCCACGATTACGTACGCATTCGGCTTTTGGTCTGCCCCGTTATAGTTCACGACAGAATTAAAACCTTCCCATATTACGGTGTAGGTGCCCGCCGCGCTTTCCGTAATTTTAAACGTTCTGGATATTGTACCGTCCAGCACGAAGTTATCGAACTCCGCGCCGCTGCCAAGGGCTACGGTCGCAGTGTATACGCCCGTTTTCCACTGGCTGCCGTCGCCGCCCGTTGCAACCGCGTTGCCGTTTTCGTCCGTATAGCTTATTCCCAGCACGAACGCCGTATTGTTAAAGCGGAATAACGCGTACATTGCGGGGTCGGTCTCAGGAGGAAATTTAAAGCCTTCCGTAAAACTCCACTCCACGTCGTTTGCGGTTATCTTCGCTTTATTGATTTTAAAGCTTACGGTAGCCGCGTTGCCCGTAGGCGTCGATGTATCCAAATCAACCAAGTTGAAGTTGTTCTGGAATACGCCCGCCGCTACGTTTGCCGTGTACGCGGTTGCGCTTGCGTTGTACGCTTCCGATAAATCGGTTGTAAGCGCGTACGTTACGCCGTTATATACGAACGTCGCTTCGGGCGCGCGGTTAGAGCCGTCGTAGGTGAATTCCTGATTGTCGGTTATATTCCACTTAATATCGCTTGCCGTGATATCGCGGGGCTTTACGGTGAAGCTTGCGCTTACGGTGCCGTCCAGCGAATAGTTGGGGTTTGCCACCCCTATCACCGTAGCGGTATGCGTACCCGCGTCTATGCCGCCGCCGGACACGAAAGCTTTTACAGTGTCGCCCGTGACGACGTTGCCGCCCGTAAGATTAATTTCGGGGGTCAGAATTGAACCGTTGTATGTATACGTTCCCTGCACGCTTGCCGTAACGCCCGCAAGAATGAGCGGCGCGATTTTGTAGGTATGCGTTTTTACCGAGGGAAGTTTATAGTTTGACGAAGTTCCAGAAATTGCGGCTTCCATTACGAAACCTGCGTCGGTTACGTTCTTTTTATCGCCGCTTTTATACGTTGCGGTAAGGGTCAACGTATCGCCGCCGAGAAGCCCGGACGCTACGCCCAAATTTACGGAAGTATCGAGATTGCCCCCCGTATATGTGAAGGTTTCCGTACCCCAGTCAATCTGCACCTCGCGCGGGTTGACGGTGAAATTTACCGTGCTTGCCGCCGCAAGAGTGAAGTTGGTTGCGTACGTTCCCGCGGCTACCGTTGCGGTGTAAGAGCCTGCGTCAACGGCGCCATTTACGCTTGCGCCGCCCTTTTGAAGGGTTACGGGAAGGTTATAAATCTGTCCGTTTGCAGCCGTAAAAGAAGCCGTGGGAGCGTGGTTTTGGGTATCGTACTCGAAGCCGGAATTATTTGCTACGCTCCAATTGACGGCGGTTATAGCCTGCTTAGTTATGGTTATGGTTTTGGTCGCAGAAAGGCTTGACGCAAACACATAGTTGGGGTTGACGTTTACCGCCGTGACGGTGAACGTGCCTGCGTTTACGTTATCGCCCGTGACGACTACGGGCAAAGCGCCTACTCCCGTTGCGCTAGCGTTAAGTACTATCGGCGAACCCGTGTACGCAAACGAAGTTGCGCCGTCAGACCAAGTGATTGCCGATATCGTCGCGGGGGTGATAGTCATAGAATAGCTCTTGACGGTAGTTCCGTCCGGGAAGGCATAGCCTTTGTTGGCGGAAGCCGTTATAGTATAGTTGCCGACAGCCGCTTTTGCGGGAATGGTTACGGTTGCCGCGCTCAACGACCAGCCGTTCGGAAGGGTTAAGGTTACGCCCGTGAGCGCAGAAGAACCCACCGTAAACGTCTGCGACGAGGTCGAGAAGCCCGTGCTTGTTTTAGACAAGCTTGGTGTTGACGCCGTTGCGGAGGTTACGGCGATGGGCAGAACCTTTGAGCCCGTGCCGCCGCCCGCCCAAACGTAGCCTGCCAAGGGCGTTACCACTACCTCGTAATTGCCGGGCAGAGCCCCTGCGGGAATAGTTATCGTGCCGTTGCCCCTACTCCAACCGTTCGGAAGGGCGATATTCATACCCGTGTAAGACGATATCGTGAAGGTCTGCGCGCTTGCGGAATACGCCGTATGCGTTTTGCTGAGCGTAGGCGCGGCTATCGTAGTGCCCGTAACCGCTATAGGAAGGCTGAGCGCGCCGACCGAGCCGTCCGCCCAGGCATAGCCGGCGGACGGGGTTATTATTATATTATATCCGCCTACGGGCGCGTTTGCGGGGATGGTTACCGTGCCGCCACTCCTCGTCCAGCCCGTGGGGAGCGTAATCGCAAGGTTGGTTACGGACGATATTGTGAAGGTTTGCGCGCTTGCGGAGTACGCCGTCGTTGTCTTTGACAGCGTGGGTTTATCCACAAACAGCCCCGCCGCTGACGCGGCAGATTTCAGATTGAGATGAAGCGCGGGCCGAACAGCGTACGTACCGTAGACATAGTAACTGCTGCCGCTGCCCGAAGTATTGAGATAGTAAGCATTGTCAGCACTACTGAGGTCGCCGGAACGCAGCCAAGAGCCCGAGGAATTGGAACAAACTGTTCTATCTACGCCCCACAAACCGTTAGTGCCGCTTGTGCCCGTTTCCGTTATACTCGGAAGCCACAGTTTATCGGATTTCCACGCGTCGTAAATAGGTTTAGTTATATAGTTGTAATTATATTTTGGATTTGACGAATAATCGTACCACTTTTCAGGGTTGGGAACGCCGTAAGCGTCGTTAGGGCAACAAGTCCAGCCCGACTGATAATTTATAACACTTTCAGTTTCCTGATAAGCAATTTCCGACGGGGTTGCTATAAGTTTATCGTACTGCTTAGCAAAAGTATTCCAGGTTGCGTTTTGGGCGCCTGCCGTCAACGCGGTATCGGTTTTTGCTTTTATGTAAGCAGAGCCCGTCAGATAGCTACGAATCAAGCTCGTAGAGTACATATTCGAGGGGTAAGTCAACGTTCCGTCGTCTTCATACCACTTATTCCACTGCGAGGTTGCGGAGCTTGAAGCGAGCCAAAGGGTTGCAACGACGTCGCCGCCGCGGGTCTGGGAAGCGTAAGCTACGTTCCAGGTTTGCCCGCCGAGAGAGACCTGCGCGCCGATTTCACTACCCTTGCGCGCGTGGTCGCTGTCCTTATCCATATAAGCCTTTAACTCGTTATAGGATTTTGCAGACGAGCTGCCCATAATTTTGCCCATAAGGCTTGCAAGGGACGAGCCGGTTATACTGCCGCCCGTGCCCAAGCTGTAAGAGGTGCCGCTGGCGTTTGCGCTTGCGGTCTGAACGCTGCCCAAGCCGCCGAATGCGCCGACAAATGCCGCTATGCCGGCGCATATCAAAGCGGCTATCAGCGCAACGAAAGTTGCCAGCCTGCCTTTTAAAAACTTTTTGATTTTCATATAAGATTCCTCCGTAAAAGAGATATATTAATGACGAGTTCACAAACATTTCGCGCTATTCTGCGCGCAAAACATTTAGTGATTTTGTGATGTCCCTCATCCGTCCACCCTCACCCCTGCCCCTCCCCCTCAGGTATAAGGGGGAGGGCTAAATTATGGTGAAGAGTTTTTACCGATTTATAGGCTTCCCCTTTGGTTTAAGGGGGAAGCTCCCGCGGAGCTTGCGTAAGCGGGTGATGAGGGTTATTAGAGTTTTTGAAACCCCTCATCCGTCCCGTTCTCGCTATCGCTACGGACGGGACACCTTCTCCACCGCGGAGAAGGCTTAGGGGCGTGAAAGTATAAAACGCACTTTGGTGGCGCAATATACCGCGAAAAAGCGGGTTTTTTGACGATACAAAAAATACACCTATTAGTATATTAGGTGTATTTTTTTGGTATTTTTTTGGCAATTTTAGCCATTTCTTACATATATTAAAAATAAAAAATATTAAAAAACCCCCATATATGCTTGACTTTCCATTTTTCAAGTGATACTATACAGGCGTAAAAAGTACATCAATTATACTAATAGGTGTACTTTTTGAGCGCTCATTTTGGGGCGTTTTTTTATGCCTTTTTTACAAGAAAACAGCACATATATACATATTAACCGTATTTTTCGGGCAGAATATGGCGGGGAATTGGGGTTTTTGAGATTTTTCACTGCGTTTTGCGCCTTATTACAAGAAGTTTTTACAATAAGGTGCGTAAAGCCGCGGGCGATTTTCGCCCGCGGCTTTTATTTTAAAAGGTACTCAACCGCTTTACGGAAAAGCTAATGTAACTGAAAGAGACTGCATTTAATCAGCGCCGTCAGCACAAGGTTGAGTATGTTTCGCATTCGCCGAGCTTGCGACGCATGCAGGACGGTAGCCCCCTTCATCTCCAAATCGATTCTGTCCGAAGATACTTATATCGTACGGATACGGGAAATAACTTACTTTATCTTTAGTAAGCGAGTGAAGCGCGGGCCGAACAGCGTACGTATTGTTGACATTGTTATTGTTGTTGCTGCCCGAAGTATTGAGATAGTTAGCATTGTTAGCATTACTGTTGTTGCCGGAACGCAGCCAAGATTCCGATGCGAACTACCGCCCTAAAAAGCACGGTGCAGTTAAACGCGAGGGTTTAACGCCGACTTTTCCTATAGAGAATTATTTTCTTTTGGTGCTTTTTATCCAGCCGTTCAGAAGCTTGCCCGTTTCAGAAACGTACTGCGCGAGCACACCCATTTGGCGAACGGTTATCGCTTGCTTTTTACGGGCGGTTTCGGCGTAAAAGTCCAAAAGCTTTAAGCTGACAGCGGCGCGTTTCTGATATGTTAGCCTTACTGCCGTTTCCCTTTCAAAATTGGCGTGATAGAGGTTTTCGATAACCTCGACAGAAACGTTCTGCAAGCGCGAAACGATGCTCCAACGGAATTTTTTCGGGGATTTTTCGGTTATTACGAATACGTACTCGCTGAGTTTTTTTGCGTGCGTGAACACCGCCATTTCCCTATCGGACGGGGTATCGAAATCGTTTACCCTGAAGGGTTTACGGGCGGCGTTTTTCTCCGCGGCGGTTGCTTCGACGTCCTCAGGCGGGGCGGTAAAGCCGTAGTATTCGGGGGAGTTCAGCTCGTACAAAATTTCTTTTTCGAGAATTTCAAGCTGAGTATCGCTCTTCTTTTCTTCGTCTTTGGCGTTATCAGTCATACGGTTTCCTCTTTTGGTACGTTGCGGGAGCTTACCCGTCATATTGAGCGTGAGCGAAATATCTTGAAGATTCTTCGCCGTTTCTCAGAATGACAGCGCAACGGTGCTAATTTGTTACGAATAGGATTTGAGTTTCAGAAAAAGTTCTTTTTCGAGTTTGTACGCTTTTGCGTGCTTTAAGTGCCCGTGGAAGGCGGCAAGCGATTGGCGGACGCGTTCCGGCGTAATTATCCCGTCAAGCGAAGCTTTTTTTAAGAGACGGGCACGCCAACGAAGGCGTTTTTTTGTTTGCTTTTTCACGGTTTTGACAAGCTTGCCTTGCGGGGTTACGAAGTATCGGAAGCCGAGATACGTTACGCCGTTTTTTAACGGGCATATCTGCGTTTTGGAGTTGAACTTCAAGCCGAGCGCGGTTACTTTTTCCGTAATTTCCGACAGTGCGTACCGTAAAAATTCCTTATCGCAATGCACCAAAACGAAGTCGTCCATATACCTTGAATAGACTTTTACGCGGAGCCGTTCTTTGACGAGACGGTCGACAGAGTTTAGGTAAAACATACCGAAAACCTGACTCGTCTGGTTGCCTATCGGTATCCCTCTGCCGCTGCGGGCGGGGTCGGGCGTTAAACAGTCGTAGCCGTAATTTTCAAGATATTCTATATCGGTATGATAGCTGTCGATGACTTGCGAAAGCAAGTTTTTTAAGCGCGTATCAGCGAACTCAGAGCAGAAGATTTTCATTAAACGGTCGTGCGGAATACTCGGAAAATATTTTAAAATATCGCACCTTAAAAAATAGCCCGTTACGCCGTTTTTCTTTACGTGGCCGCGTAGCATATTTTCAAAGCGTTCAAGCGCAAAATGGGTACCCTTACCGACCTGACAAACCGCGTTATCGAGAATTGCGCGCTTGGAAAAATAGGGTTGCAAGACGTCGTCGCAAATGACGTGCTGGACAACCCTGTCACAATAGCGCAAGGTTTGAATTTCACGCTTTTTCGGCTCGTAAACGATAAAATGGTTGTAATTGCTGATTTTAAAAGTACCGTCTTTGAGGGAACGGTAAATTTTATATATATTCTCCAAAAGAGAGGATTCAAAACGGACAAGCGGAAGCTTATCACGCTTTGCCAGCCTGCCGCGAAGGTGAGCCCTGTAAAGCGTTTCAAAGGTGAACACTTCGTCAAAAGTTTGCTTTATCATACGCAAACGCTTTCCTGTATGAAATGTAATAATGTGGTTGTAATTATTTTAACAACCGACGGAATTACTGTCAACAAGTTAGGGCGCGTTTAAGAAGAAAATCGGCGACACGGCGGGTCGGGCTACGGTCATACGCTTTACGGCAACATTCTGCCGAGCTTGTTCATCATCTCCTTTTTGTGCTCCATAAACGAGTGAACGTATTTGTTGAGCGTTACGGTGGCATTCTTGTGACCTAAAATTTCAGATAACGTTTTTACGTCCATTCCGCACTCTATCGCGCGGGTTGCGAAGGTGTGCCTTAGCGCATGGAAGCCCTTGTGCGGAATACCGAGGTTTTTAAGGCATATCTCGAAGCTACGCTGGTACGCGCGCACGAAAACGCCCGTGCCTTTGGTAGACGACACGACGAATCTTGAAAGAGAGCTGCTTTTTATATCCTTTAAATAAGGCAAAAGCTGTTTGGGGAAGGGTATAACCCGTTTTGAGGTTTCGGTCTTGGGCGCGTCGATGATGCGAGCGTTTCTGCCGTACTCATCCTGACCGTCGTGCATGCTTTTGCTTACGGTGACGGTGCATTTTTGGAAGTCGACGTCGCACCACTCCAAAGCTAAAAGCTCGCCTATTCTTAAACCCGTATAAAGGCTGAGAACCACGCCGAACATTCTGGGTTTTTGCTGGGAGAGAATAGAATTCTCAATTTTCCGCTGTTCGGCGACGGTGAAGCTGATTATCTGCTTTTGCGCAGAACGCGGACGTTTGATTTTATCCGCGAAGTATTCAGGCAGTTGCCCGACGCTGTATGCGGAACGCAGGGAGTTCTGGATAACGGTGACTATGCAGTTAACGGTGTTTACGGCAAGCCCGCCGCCCGTCTTCAAATTGCCGCTGTTTAAAAGACGCATCGTGTAGTGCTGGAGCACGAGCGGGGTTAATTTCGTCAGCTCGTAATTGCCGAGCTGGACGGTGATGTGCTGTTTGATAATTTCGTTGTACCTTAAATAAGTCTTATGCTTGGATACGGGTTTGACGTAATTTTCAAGCCATTCGGTTAACCATTGTTTGTATTTCATAAAGTGCCTCCATATAAGTTATTGAAATAAAGTAAATACAAAAACCGCAAAATTTTAAATTTTTTGCAGACTTTATTGAAATGATTGAAAACGCGGCGGCGCGGCGATATTAATCGCCGCGCCGCCTTATTTATACGTTAGAGCACTTATTTTTTTAAAATTGCCCCCCATATATGCCGCAAATAACGGGTTGGGGGCTTGTGTGGAAGCGTTCTTTCAACTTAAAGTTTAACGAACGGACGTATTATATTTTAACATTTTTTTCAACGTTTAGTCAATACGTGCTTTTTAAAAAAATAATGCCGTAGGCGCATAAATACAGCGCGTGCGGCATTATAAAAATTATTGACAAATTATCCGTAACCCGAAATTTATTTGCGAAATCAAAAACAAATAAGAACCACATTATTTCGTTTACACGCCGCAAATATACGGGTTACGGTATGACGCCCGTTCGCACGGGATTGTCATCGGGGGAAGTATCTCACGTTATCACTTCAAATCGTCTTCGGAGGCGTTTTCATAGAAGCCGCCATCGTCGGCAGGGACTGCGTTGTTCCTTGACTTTACCGCAATGATGAGCGCGAACAGGGAGATTAAAAACGCTACTGCTATCGCTATCGAAATTGCGGCTATAAGACCCGCGGAAACATTGCCGCCTTGACTACCTTCTTCGGCGACCGCGCCGACGTTCAAATCGATATAGTCCTTTACCGTTTCAAAGTTGACGTTATCGTCGGGAGTGAACACGTAATAGCATCTGTTGATGCCCGCTTTAAGCTCCTGCTCGTCGTTTACCCATTTAAACGTTCCCGCTACGGCTCCGTCGTCGGTGATGAAGGTCAACTGATATAAGCGCGTGCCCTGCGACAGGCTTCCGCCTACGGTGGGATTGATTGCGGGGGAAAGTTTATTTATAGTAAACTCTGCGGTGACGGGCGCTATGGAATAATGGTTTCCGTCGACCACGAAACTAACCGTTACAGTATAGCTGCCTGCGTTGACGACTTCTTCCGCCGTCAGAATTTGCCCTTCGGAATTTTTGTATTCGTAAACACATTCCACGCCGTCGGGAACGTTTTTAAGCGTTATCTTAGACGCAACGGAATTGCCGAAGTCGTAGTCGACGCTGTCCGAACCGAGCGTGATATTTTCTACGCCCGAGTAATCGACTTTGTTGACGGTCAGGGTTATTTGCCTCGTCGCCACGTCGTAGTAGTTTGCAATATTCTCTTCTCCCTCCAACGTGAACTTGACGGTAACGCGGTACGTACCTGCGTTTATTACCGCCGCGGAGGAAACGGTTTGCCATTCGCCGTCGGAATTGAGCACGGCGTACGTATAAGTAACCGTACCGACGGTGAACTCACCTTTTATTGCGTAGGATTTAACGCTACCGTCGTAATCGGTCGTATAATCCTCGACCGTTATCGAGGAGGTATCGTAGTCCTTCATTCTGACGGTAAGACCGTCGATTACGCGTTGCATATCCTCGCTGAGAGAGCCGTTGTTGTAAGAAATTATTACCTGCGTATCACCCGCCCACAGCTTGTCGCGGTCGTCTTGGTAAACGATTTTATAGTCCTGAACATCCTCTACTTCCGTGCCGTCGTTGTAGACTACGGTTACCTTGATACTGCTTCTGTCGAAGCTGTCCAATCCGTCGTAAACCTTCTTTATGCCGTCGGGCGAAGAAGCTTCGACCTTCAAGTCAACGATTAAAATTGCGTTGTAGACGACGTTTAACAGGGTTGCGCGTTTACCGTTGAACGCTACGGTGTAGAAATACGTTCCAGCTTTATCGGTCGCGGGGCTCTGCTCGTTACCCCAGCTACCCGTTATCTGGTAACCGACTATATCTACCGTGCCTTGGTTTCCCGCAAGCTCGCCGGTTACCTTTAAGTACTGCCTGATTTCGGACAGTTTGGTTGTGGTGTAGATTTCGGGGATTTCGATATCGTCGCGCCAAGCAACCGAAAGACTTATAACCGTTGCCTGTTCCGCAGTGAT
Source organism: uncultured Christensenella sp. (assembly GCA_910583855.1). Taxonomy (GTDB): domain Bacteria; phylum Bacillota; class Clostridia; order Christensenellales; family Borkfalkiaceae; genus Coproplasma. The sequence continues at coordinate 132,032 of CAJTYL010000002.1, read as the reverse complement.
ATTTATAGTACCCGTTTTAACGTTAAAGTTGTCATCGTCGTCGGGAGTAAATATCCATACGTAGTCGTTTGCACCCAAGTCCAGCGCGGGGGGCTCGTCGCCCGCCTGCTGCCAAACCACCGCGCCCGTTACCGTAAGACTGCCCGCCGAAGCGACGCCCTTTATTTCAATTTCGGGCAAGCCGCCGCCCGCGTACAGCGTTCCGCTTACGGGCGTTTTGAAATCAACACTGACGGTTACGTCCGCCTTCTTTATACTAAACTGCTTGGATAAAACGTTGTCCGCAGAATATTCGTAATTATCGAAAAGGCTCGCGTCGAGTTCAGCAGTTACGGTATAAAGACCCGCGTTGGTAGGCTTCAAGACGTTTTCCCCGTAAGAGGTTGAACCCCTGCCGACGTATTTGACTGTAGCCACGCCCAAAGCCGCGTCCTTAGCCGCCAAGCCCTTAACGCTTACGACGGATACGCCCTGCCGCATACCGTTATAAGTATAGCCGCTTGCGCTCTCGTTCCACTCTATTTCAAGCTCGGCTTTGGTTATTTCAAATTCCTTTTCTATAACGCCAGAATAATTGCCGTCGAACTCAACCGTTACCGTTACGTTAGTGCCCGCTACGTAGTCCTCGGTGGAATAACTTACCGTATACAGACTGTCTTCAAGGGTAACTTCGCCGTCCGCAAGCGTTACCTTTACTTCAGGCTCGGGCTTCCACGCTTCGCCCTTGTAGGCGTATTCGCTTTCAACGTTGCCCACTTCCCCAGCTTGCACGGCGTAAGGATTAATGGTGAGCGTTGCGCTCATATCCGTCGGGTCGTAGTAGTTGCCAGAAGTACACTCGAAGTGCACCGTTACTTTATAGCCCGCAACATCCGCGCCGTCGTACTTAACGTTGGTTTCGCCCGTGAATTCGTCAGTCGTGCCGTAGTAATAATAAGTTACGGTTATATCGTCCGCAAGGCTGCCCTCTACCGTAAGAGTATGGGTTTTGCCGTTATAGGTGACGGTTTTATCGGTAAAGGTTACGCTGTTTTCAACCGTCGCCTTGTCAACGGTTATTTGAACCTCTTTTTCGTCGGCAAGGTAGTTGTCGCTTTCTTCAACCGAAATTTTAACTGTGAGTCCGTCGCCTTCCGCTACAGTGGTGAAGGTGTTGTCGGCGTAGATTATCGTCTGCTCGTCGTTGTCGACGGTTGCGCCGCTGTCAATCGTTTGCTCTTCGCCCGTATAAACGTAGTCGGTTTTAACGCCGGAAACGTCCAAAACGGGGGTTGCTTTTGCAACGGTTATCGTGACGGTTACGCTTGCGGCAAGATAGTTGTCGCTTTCCGCAACGGAAATATTTACGGTGAGTCCGTTGCCTTCCGCTACGGTAGTGAACGTATTGTCGGCGTAGATTATCGTCTGCTCGCCATTGTCCACGGTTGCGCCGCTGTCAACGGTTTGCTGACTGCCGTTATAAACGTAGTCCGTCTTAACGCCGGAAACATCAAGCGTTGCCGTTGCTTTGTTTATTGTCAGGGTTGCCGAAAGAGAAGGTATTTTGTAATTGTCGGGGTCGGCAATAGCTATTACCGCAACAACCTCGTACGTTCCCGCGTTAGTCGCGCCCGTACCCGCTACGCCGTTATAAGTGTAGCCCGTTACAGTTACGCCGTCGGGCAGAGTTCCCTCTACCGTTATGGAATGCGAGTCTTTATCGTAGGTTACGGTCAAATCGTCCATACTTACGCCCGACATATCGTACTCGTTGGCGTTAACGGTTATAGTAATTTGCGCCGTCGCCGTCTTGCCGTTTTCGGTATAGGTTATAGTCACGCTTTTGCCGTCGTCCGAAATTATGAAGTGCGTTGCGCCTTCGGTAGGGTAAGCAACCGTATAGCCCGTGACTGCGGTATCGACTTTGCCCGCCGCGTAGCTTGCGGTGACAACCATGCCCGTAGCATCGAAGCTTTCGTAAGCCTTATATGAAGTTTTAGCGCCCGTTACGGTTATGCCCGTAAGCTTATAGCAGGCGATAACCTGCGCCGCGCCAGTTACAGTCAAATAGTTGTCCGTATCCACGGGTACGAAGGTCCAGCCGTAGCTGTCCGATAAACCCGTTATAGTTCCGTTTGCGTTAGTCCAACTTACAGAGCCGCCGACGCTGCTTTCACCTACGGAAATAACTACGCCCGAAAGTCCGTCGCCTACGTAGTAGGTTCCGCTTAACACGTTTACCGTTGCCGTGGGCGCGGCTTTGTTTATAACAAGGCTTGCCGTAAGCTCGGGTACGTTGTAGTTTGCCGCGTCGTCTATCGTGAACTGCGCGGCTACCGCGTAAGTTCCCGCTTTGGTGACTTCGGTCACCGCTTCGCCGTTATACGTATATTTGGAGAAATGCACACCCGAGGGCAGTTCGCCAGAATAGGTTATGGAATGCGCGTTGCCGTCATAGGTTACGGTATCGTCCGCCATGGTTACGCCCGACATATCGTAATCCGCTTTTTCTACCGTGATTACGAGCTTTGCGGTCGCGGTCTTGCCGCCCTCCGAATAGGTTATAACCACCTCGCAGCCGCTGTCCGATACGAGAAAATAGCTTCTGTCGTCCGCTGCATACGGTATATCCAAGGTATAGCCCGTTACGGGTCTCGAAGTGCTGCCCGCTACCGCGTTTACAACCATTCCCGTCTGCGTAAACGATTCGTAAGCCTTATATTTGACCTTTGCGCCCGTTACCGTTATGTAGTCCATACCCACCGCGGCAACAATTGCGTTGCCCGTTACGTTGTTATAGTTGTGGGTATCCGCAGGCTCGAACGTCCACTCGTATTTTGCCGAACCCAAAGAAAGTATAGTTGACGGGTCCGTCCAATAGAACGTGCCCGACACGCTGCCCGTGCCTGATATTCCTACCGACGACAGCGGATTGCCCGCAACGTAAGTGCCTGCCGCCACGGTAGGATTTGCCGTAGGCGTGGCTTTGATTATCGCAAATGCTATATTTTTTGCAGTAGTAGAATTATCCGACCAGCAGTGATTGCTATCCGGCGTTACGCTTAAATTGTAAGAACCGACTTGCGTTGAAGCGGGTACCGTAACGGTCGTGCCGCTCCTTGACCAACTGCTATTAGGCAAGCCTACGCTTGCTATGTAAGTCATAGTCGATAGCGTAAAAGTCTGAGAACTTGTTGAAAAAGCTAGACTTGTATTACTTAGCGTAGGCACGCTTATTGCCGCACGTGTTATTGAAATTGAAAGATTTTTTGGCGAAATGCTTCCGCCCGACCAACAGTGATTGCCGTCGGGGGTAACAGCTATATTATAACTGCCTACGGCTTTGCTTGCGGGTATGGTAATAGTTGAACCGCTTCTCGTCCAACCCGAAGGTAACCCCACATTAGAAACGTAAGTTACTGTAGAAAGCGAAACCGTTTGCGAATTTGACGACCAGGTTTTACTGCTTGCCGATAAGGCAGGCGTGCTTATTGCCGCCCTTTCAATTGTAAAAATAAACGTATTTGGGTTATTGCCGTTATAAATGTTATGGTTTGAATCAGCGGTAAAAATTATAGAGTAGCTACCGGCTGACGTATTTGCCGGTATTGTTACCGTTGTTCCGTTTCTCGTCCAACCGGCAGGCAAACCTACCGACACATACGTTAAATCGCCCCCAAGCTTAAAAGTTTGAGCACTTGTTGACCAAGTAGCTTTTTTTGTTTCAAGCCACGGCGTTGCAACTCCGGCTTTTGTTATAGAAAATTTAAGAGTTTTAGCCGTTGTCGTGCCATCAGTCCATTTATATCCTTGATCCACATCCGGTCCCACAAGTATACTATAAGAACCGACTGCCGTCTTTGCCGGAATGGTTATAACACCAGTAGTATTACTGATGTTCCAGCCAGTAGGCGATGAAACGATTATGCCCGTTATAGATGACAACGAAAGTGTTTGTGACCTTGACGACCAAACACGACTTGTGCTCAGTAAAGTCGGCACAGGAATACGAGTTTCAAGTTTTATGTACAACCACGCGGGAGATGTACCAGCCCCTGAGGACCAATTGTAATTATAAGTTTGCTTAATCGTAAAAGTAATAGTAGCACTAGTCGTACTAAAATTTGCAGGAATTGTTACGGTATCACCGCTAACAGAAATACCACCGCTCGCCGATACAGTTACAGCATACTGTAGTGCATTCCAACCGCCAATAGTAAGCGTTCTAGCAGATGACGATTTAGGTATTACAATCGTATCTTTGGAGAACGTACTGGTAGTAATAGTTCCTAAACTTGAATTACTTGAATCCCAATAAGGTCTAGTTAAACTAGATACTGCGCTTGCAGTATCTACGTTTTTGCTTTTAGAATCAAACAGATTTGCAAACGCCAAACCCGCGAAAACGGCACATATCAGGGCACCAATCAATAAAATAAGCGTTAAAGTTCTTGAATTTACTTTCCTTTTCATAGTTTCATTTTCTCCTTATAAACCGTGATTTTTAAGGCTAAAAATTTTATTGAAAAAATACACCTATTAATATAATTGATGTACTTTTTCTACCCATATACTATCACTAATTTTCGGTTAAGTCAAGCATATTGCGGGGTGTTTTAAATATTTTTATTTACACTAATATATGCATATATAGCCAAAAACTGCCAAAAACGCCAAAAAAAATACACCTAATATATTAATAGGTGTACTTTTTTTTGCCCGATTTGCGGGCTTTTTTTATGCCTTTTTTTAGGGGGGTATGGGGGATATGGAATAGGGAACGGAAAAACAGGCAAACAAATAGGCTTACGGTTTTATTGACCTTATCCACCGTTCACCCTCACCCCTGCCCCCCCTCACGTATAAGGGGGAGGGCTTTATTGTTGTGAAGAAAAGCCGCCCGCGCGGTTTAGCGCGGGCGGCTTTTGCTTATTACAGGGTTATTTATTATTGTATACGCCGACGAGAATATTCACGCACGAATCGATACCGAGCTTGCCGCTGTCCAACGCCAAGTGGTAATTGGAAGCCACGCCCCACTCCGTTTCGGTATAATCCTTATAATACGCCGCCCTTCTTCTGTCCTTATCTCTTAATCTTTTTTCGGGCTTATCGGGCTTTTCGCCGTATAAACTTACGATGCGTTCGGCGCGGAATTTATCGTCGGCGTGGATAAAAACGTTTAAAACGTCGTCCCTATCTCTCAGAATATAGTCGGCGCAACGCCCGACTATCACGCATGGCTCTTCCGCAATTTTTAGAATAATCTTGCGCTGTTCTATCCAGATTTTGTCCTGATTACTTAAATTATCAAAGCGGTTAGCGCTTTTGAATATGCGACCGAGCAAATTGCCGCTGTCGGAGTATTCGCCGTGGGCTTCGATATATTCTTTCGCAAAGCCGCAGCTTTTTGCTACTTCTTCGATAAATTCGTGGTCGTAGCAGGGAATGCCCAGCCGTTCTGCCGTGAGTTTGCCGATGGTTCTTCCGCCGCTGCCGAACTGTCGGGATACAGTGATAATTTTGTTCATACTTTTATTTTACACTCTTATTTGGAAATGTCAATACGGGTTTTACAAAATATGGTATGCGGCTTTTTGAATATCGGGCGCAGTCTTGCGCAAGATATTTGTACACGGAGGAAAGTTATGCAATTTGACAAAACCAAGACTTACAATAATTTAGCAAGAAGTTTTGCAGGCGAATCGCAAGCGGGAATGAGATACCAGCTTATCGCACAGGCTGCGACGGCACAGGGATACTACACGCTTGCGGACACTATCAAGGTTCTTGCACACAACGAAACGGAACACGCAAGAAGATTCTTTGAAGAACTTAATAAACGCGGCGAATACCTTGAAAACATCGACCTGAATGCAGGTTATCCCTTTCACAGCGGCGACATTGCCGAGAGTTTGATGCTTGCGGCAGACGACGAAAGAAAAGAACATCAGGTTATTTATCCTGCGTTCCAGAAAGATGCGGAAGAAGAAGGTTTTAAGGATATTGCTAACCTTTTCAAGCTTGTTGCACAAGTAGAAGTCAGGCATGAAATGGTTTTCCGTTACTTGCACGAAGCCTTCAAAAAAGGCGTACTGTTCAGTAACGAGACCCCTATTCTCTACGTTTGTAGCGAGTGCGGGTATATGCATACCTCTACCAAAGCGTGGAACGTGTGTCCGCTTTGCCAGTCAAGTCAAGGCTACGTTGAGTTGCATATTCCGTTTGAAAAGGAGAAAATATGAGAAAGACCAACGAAAACAACAAGACTAACACCAAATCTTGCGGTAAGCAGAGCGAAAGCAAGAGCGTAAAGAACTGCGGCGGTAAGGGTTGTGGCAAAAACAGCACGAAAACGAGTAAATAACTTTAAGGATTGTTACGACCCCAACGGCAGCTATACGGGTACGCCTATTGACGGCGGCAAGCCCGTGCAGGACGTTGACGATTTATAATCGGGGCGCTTGAAGTTAATAAGTTCTTTAAAAAGGCAGCGCGGCGATAATTTATCGCCGCGCTGCTTATTTGCTTGTTTTTAAGGTAGACCCCCAAATATGGCTTAAATAACGGGGTACGAAATGACACGGGGAAAACTATCGGTCATATTGAGCGACAGAGAAATATCCCTAAGATTCTTCGTTTCACTCAGAATGACAATGAGAAGCGGATTATAATATTGCGTCGATAAAGTCTTCAGGATTAAAAAGCTCCAAATCGTCTATCTTTTCGCCGACGCCCGCGAAAACGACGGGAATTTGAAGTTCGCTGCAAAGAGAAATGACGAAGCCGCCCTTTGCCGAGCTGTCGAGCTTTGTTAAGACTATTCCGTCCAAATCAACCGCTTCGTTAAAAATCTCAGCCTGCGAAATTGCGTTGTTGCCCGTGGTTGCGTCAAGAATCAAAAGCTTGTAGAAGTTTGCGGTCGGGCATTCCCGCGCGACCACGCGCGACATCTTTTTAAGCTCTTCCATAAGGTGCGCTTTGACGTGAAGTCTGCCCGCCGTATCTATTATAACGACGTCCGTCCCCTTAGCCTTTGCCGAAGTCAGCGCGTCGAAAACCACGGCGGAAGGGTCGCTGCCTTCTTCGTGCTTTACTATTCTCACCTTGGCGCGCTCCGCCCAAACGGTGAGTTGGTCGGCGGCAGCCGCACGGAAGGTATCCGCCGCTGCAACCGTGACCGTTTTGCCCTTGGACAGGAAGTAATTTGCAAGCTTGCCGACGGTCGTCGTCTTGCCCACTCCGTTAACCCCCACGAGCATTATGACTGCGGGATACTTGATTTCGGGCACGTCAGCTTCTGTAAGCTTCTCTTCCAGAACGTCCTTTAAAAGGTCGGTTACAAACTCTTTATCCTTTATTTTATCGTGCTTGGCTTCCGCGCGGATTTCGTCTACGATTTCCTCCGCCGTCGTCACGGATATGTCCGCGCCGATTAAAATTTCTTCAAGCCCGTCGTAAAAGTCGTTGCCGATTTTATTCCTTGAAAACAGACCCGAAAGGGCGTTTGAAAGCCCCTCCCTCGTCTTTTTAAGCGCGTTTTTGAATTTTGAAAATATGCCCATAAATTACCTTGATTTTTTAAATAATTAACGGCGCGACCCAATATCACATTTTGGGATTAGCACACTCGATTTGTGCATACCTGCACCTAACTGCGCTCGCGCACGAAATGTTTTGCGCACAGAATAGCGCAAAACATTTGTGAACGTCTTACATTATCGTGTCGCCGCCGAGCTTCTCCGCAACCTCGGAAAGTTTGACGGATACGACTTTTGATACGCCCTTTTCCTCCATAGTTACGCCGAAAAGTATATCCGCGCTTTCCATTGTGGGCTTACGGTGAGTGATGACGATAAACTGCGTATCGGACGCGAACTTCTTCAAATACTTTGCGTATCTTGCAACGTTCGCTTCGTCGAGCGCGGCTTCGATTTCGTCGAGAACGCAGAACGGCATGGGGCGCATTCCTATAATCGCAAACAGAATTGCTATTGCTGTAAGCGCGCGCTCGCCGCCTGATAAAAGGGAGATTTTGGAGAGCTTCTTTCCGGGGGGACAAGCAACGATTTCAACGCCTGCGTTCAAGGGGTCGTCACAGTCGGTATAGTCGAGCTGAAGCTCCGCCTTGCCGCCTCCGAACAGTTCTTTGAAGGTACGTTTGAAGTTTTCGTTGATTATGTTGAAGCCCTCGTCGAATATCTTGAGCATTTCCGCGCGAATGTCGTCGAGAGCGGTGTTCAAATCGGCAATCGCCTTCTCCAAATCGTCCTTGTCCGTCACCATTTTATCGTAGTGGGTTGACAACTCTTCGTATTCTTCAACCGCGTTATGGTTGATTGCGCCGAGCATAGTGAGTTGGCGCTTACAGTTGGAAATCTGGGAGTTTGCGGTGGAAACGTCGTAATCCTCTTCCTTGTACTTCAAGCAACCCTCGTAATCCTCGCCGTATTCTTCTTCGATACGCTGGCGGAGATACTCCAAATCGCTGTCAATCTTAGTCAACGCCATATCGAGGTTATGCGACTTTTCAACGAGTTTTTCACGCTCTTCTATACTTTCAAGCCTGTCGATGTCGCCCTTTTTGATACGCTCGTTCAAGGCGTTCTTTGACTCGGTAACTTCCTGAATCTGTCTGCGCAGGTCGTTGACGACCCTTTGCTCTTCCTCGGTCAAAGCGGTCTTTTCAGCCTGTGCGTTCAACGCTTCGATCTCCTTTTTGATTTCGGGGATAGCCGCGTTAGTCTTTTCAATCTTCTGATACAGCCCCTGCTTTTCGCTTTCGAGGCGGGCGATTGTTTCAGCCGAGGATTTGACGGCGCTTTCAAGCGAGGCGATTTCGACGCGTAGTCCGTTAAGCTTGTCCAGCTTTTCCATACGCTCTTCGCGCATTTTATTGAACTCTTCGCTCATATTGTCCATCGCCGAGGAAGCTTGGTTTGTCTGTTGCGAAAGGTTGCTTTCGCCCTGCGTTACGTCGGTGTATTCGGTATCGAGACCCGAAAGCCTGAGCTTTAATTCTTCGACCGACTGGTTGTAAGCCGAATATTCGCTTTCCGCCGCCGTTACGGACTGCATTAAAAGCGTTTGTTTTTCGGTTACGGTAGCAAGTTCAAGCCTTGCGTCCTGCAATTTATTTCTTAAAAGCGTAAGTTCGTCCGCGGCGGTGTTCCTTGAATTTTCGTATTCCGTTCTCTTGCCCTCGGCGCGGAGAAGGAAGCCTTTCTTGGCTTCAACGCCCTCTTCAAGCTCTTTTACGCGCCTTTCGTTTGCAAGAAGGTTGCCTGCCACCTCTCTTTTGGAACCGCCCGTCATCGAACCCGATACGGCAATTTGGTCGCCGTCGAGGGTGACTATTTTGAACGCGCGGGGGTAACGCCTTGAAATCTGCGTTGCGTTCTGGATGTTGTCGACGATTAAGGTATTGCCCAAAAGATTATGTATTACGCTTTCAAACTGTTTATCGAATTTGACGAGGTCGATGGCGAAGCCTATCGCGCCCCTGTCGTGGGCGGCGGCTTTTATCTGTTCGTTTTCGTATCTGGGGCGCATCGCGTCGATAGGCAGGAAAGTAACCTGACCCGCGCGAGTGCGCTTTAAGTATTCGATAAGCTCTCTCGCGTCGTCGCGCGTGCCCGTAACGACGTTCTGCATAGCTCCGCCGAAAGCCGTTTCAATTGCGACCTCGTAGTCCTTATCGCAGCTTACGATATCGGCTATAAGTCCTTTGATTTTTCCTGAAAGCAAGCTATCGTTTTTCGCATCGTTCATCAGCTTTTTGACCGAATAAATATAGCCGTCGAACCTGTCGCGGAGGGCGCGGACGGTAGTCAGACTGTCGTTTAAACTTCTTATCTGCGCTTCGGTGTCGTAAATCTGTTTTACGAGCAGTTGAATTTTTTCCTCGCTTGCGGCAAGTTTAGCCTCCGCTTCGGACAAAAGCGCGTCCTCGTTGCCGAGGAGCTGGGCTATTGCGTTACCGCGCTCAATGCTATGTTCGTACTCTGCGCGCGCCTTGTCGCGGCGGTCGCGCACGCGGGTCATACGCATCTCAATCGCGCCCATACGCTCGTTAATTAAGTCCTTTTGCGCTTCAAGCGAACCCATATTCTTGCGCAGGTTAGACAAATCCTTGAACGTGTCGAGAACCTTTTTGCGGTGCTGACCCGTCATATATTCGTAGTCGGAAATCTTCTTTGACAGCTCGTCCGACAGCTTTTGCAGCTCTTCGGACTCAGCTTTCATAGTACCGATTCTTTCGGTATTTTTGCCGCTTAAAGCTTCGGTCCTTCTCACGTCGCGGTCGATTTCCTCTATTCTCTTCATCGAATAGGTTATATCCTCTTGCGCGGCTGCAAGTTTTGCTTTTACGGATTTAGCGCGTTCTGTGTACAGCTTTGCTTCCCCGCTCTTGTGCTCGATGCCGACTTCGTAGCGGCGGATTCTGTCGTTCAGATCCTGCAAGGTTACGTCGGCTTCGTCAAGGTTCTTTCTGCATTCACGGTACTCGGCAAGCAGCTCTTCCATATGCTTTGCAAGGTATTCGACTCTGTCGTCGATAGACTTTTTCTTGTCGTTTATCTTTTGCTTTTCGCCCTCGGCGCCGTCGTGACGGACTATGTACAAATTGGTTTCGTGCTTTCTCAGCTCCGAATAAATTTCACGATATTTTATGGCGTTTTCCGCCGCCTTCTTCAAGGGGTTCAACTGCCTTTCGACTTCCTGCATACGCTGGGCGTGTACGAAAAGGTTGTCCTTTGCGGCGTTTAATTTACGCTCGGCATCGGCTTTTCTGTCCTTGAAAACGACGATGCCCGTCGCTTCCTCGAAAATGGAACGCCTGTCCTCGGGCTTGGCGTTCATAATTTGTTCGATACGACCCTGTCCGATAATGGAATAACCTTCCTTTGCCGCGCCCGCGCCGTGCAAAAGCCCCGTAAGGACTTTCATTCTCGAAGGCTGTTTGTTTAAAAGATATTCGCTTTCGCCGTCGCGGTACAGCCGTCTTGTCATCTCCACTTCGTCGCAGTCGATATCGAAAATGCGCTTAGTGTTGTCGAATGTAAGCGTAACTTCGCACATGGACATTTTGCGCCTTGCTTCCGTTCCGCTGAAAATAACGTCAAGCATCTGGGAGCCGCGCATCATCTTTGCCGACTGTTCACCGAGAACCCAGCGGATAGCGTCGGCAACGTTCGATTTGCCGCAGCCGTTAGGTCCGACTATACAGGTCACGCCTTCGCCGAGATTGACGGTAGTCTTGTCCGCGAAGGACTTGAAACCCACTAATTGAATTTGTTTAAAAGTAATCATAACATCTCCCCTCACAAAAACTTTATTCTATTCAGCGAATAAAGTTTTTCGTGAATTTTAGGGGCTTCTCGCCCCTCGTGCCGCAATCTTTAAGGGCACACAGATATAAAATTGCGGCACTTCACCCTCGCCGAGGCGCAAGTGTGCGCAAATTGGGTGCGCAGGTAAAAAGCGTGGTTTTTACCTGCGCCGTTTATTATTTTTCTGTTTTTATAAAAGTCAAAGCCTTTTTCGCAGCTTCCTGCTCGGCGTCCTTAAGCTTTTCGGCTTCACCCTCGAATACCTGCCCGAACAGCCTTAAACGCGCTATATGGCGGGGTCTTTGTGCGCTTCCGCCCAATACGCGTTCGTAATCGGGGTAACTTTCGCCGCGCTTTTGTAAAAACTCCTGCAATAAACCTTTATAATTTTTCTGCGCGACGACGGCAAAGTCAAGCGTTTCGCTTACCACCCTTTTCGCTGCGTCGAGTCCGCCGTCAATGAATATCGCGGCAATCACCGCTTCGTAGGCGGAAGGTATCGCCTTTTTGTTCCTTATATCGCCCTCTCCGCGGATGAGCGCGCCGTCAAGCCCTAACTTTTTCGAAACGGGCGCAAGCGCCTTGTCTGATACAAGAGCTTTGCGCTTTTCTGTAAGCTGCCCTTCGCTTTTGCCCTCGGAAAAAATTCTTTCCGAAACAATGAATTCAAGTATGGCGTCGCCGAAAAATTCAAGCGTCTGGTTGTTGTCGGCGTTGGTTGCCGAAGCAAGCGTCAAGGCGCGCCGCAAAAGCCCCTTGTCCTTAAAGGTATAATTCAAATTCTTTTCTATCTGCGAAAAGTCCAATTAGCTCTCCTCCGGAACGAGCGCGGAAAAATCAACCGCTTCAAGCTTCTTTTCCACGGCGGGCACGAGCCCGTTTCTGTAAATAGAAGCCGCGTTTGCAATAGAAGCGGCTATCGTTGAAGGCTTTGAAGAGCCGTGGGATTTGACCACTACCTTTTTAAGCCCCAGAAGGAGCGCGCCGCCGAACTTTTCAAAATCAAGTTGCGAGCGCATACGCTTAATCGCTTTACGGATAAAAAGATATCCTATTTTGGAAGAAACGGTAGCGGAAAGCTCTTTCTTTAAAACTCCGAGAACGAGCTTGCCGCAACCTTCTATGGATTTAAGCGCAATATTGCCCGAAAAACCGTCCGCGACTACCACGTCGCACCCGGACAGCATAATATCCCTGCCCTCCACGTTGCCGACGAAGTTTATACCGTTCATCTTAGAAAGACACGTATAAGTTTCTTGATGCAAGGGATCGCCCTTGTGTTCTTCCGTTCCGTTAGATAAAAGCCCGACCTTGGGCGTATTTGCGCCGAAACCGACCTCTGCATAAGCCGAAGCAAGCACGGCAAATTGACAAAGCATTAGGGGCTTGCACTCCGCGTTTGCGCCACAATCGCAAAGAAGGGTAACGCCGCCGCGCGAATTGGGGATTGCCGGACAGAGCGCGGGGCGCTTTATCCCTTTTATTCTTCCCAAAATCAGTTGTCCGCCGACGATTGCCGCGCCCGTAGAGCCCGCCGTTACGAACGCGCCAATATCGTCCTCTTTTTTGAGCATCCAATACGCAGACATCAAGGAAGACTCCTTGCGCTTTACCGCTTCGGTGGGGCTGTCGTTCATCCCGATTACGTCGGGACAGTCGACTATTTCAAGACGGGATTTATCGTATTTATACTTTGCAAGTTCGTTTTCTATTTCCGCCTTTTTCCCCGTTAGGATAAGATAAAGTTCCTTATCGTTTGCAAGCGCTAAAACTGCGCCTTGACAGGTTGCCGCAGGGGCGTCGTCGCCACCCATGGCGTCCAGTAAAATTTTTATCATTTATCCCTCCGTGAAAATACAAACCGAATTCACTATTTATTGTAACACAATAAATTGAAAAACACAAATAAATTGACTTATTTAATTTTCGTCCGTATTTTCAACCGTTTCGTCCCCGTTTTCGCCCTCTTCATGCGTAGGGTCGGAATAGACTACGCGCTTTACGGGAGCGTACTTATCCTTTCTTAGAAGTACTGTTTTCACATAGCTGCCGCGCGTCACGGTGAGGTAGCTTTCGCTTGTCAATCCGTCCTTGCCCGCCCTTGCTTCTTCTGGACTTGCGCAACTCTCTTCCGGCGCGGGGATTGCGCCCGTGACTTCGGACGAGAGCGAATACGCCGTTCCGTCATCGTATCCGTAAATACTGAAAGCGACGCTGCCGCCAGTAACGCTTGCGCGGATATACACGGGCGTAGGATAAGGGTTTGAAATTTTCAAATCGAAATAAGTTCCGCTTACCATAGCGTCGCGCGAGGGCGGAACGTAGGACACTGCAAGTGAATGCGGGTGATACTCTTCGATTTCAAGTCCCGAAAGTAATGCCGCGTTGTAAAGGGTTGTGCTGACCTGACAAACCCCGCCGCCGACGCCCTCCACAAACTCGCCCTTTTCAATTATTTTTGCGGGCAGAAAACCCCTCTCCTTTACTCTTGCCCCCACAATATTGTTGAATGAAAGGGTTTTACCGCTTTCCAAAACGGTACCGTTCAGCTTGTTTGCGGCGAGGCGGATATTGCTTGTTCTGTTGATATTGGAGCTGTCGAAATTGGTGGTAAACTTATTTAAAAGGCGGGTATTTTTTTTGATTTCCGCAAGAGTTTTTTGCCGTTTTGCCGTATTGAAGCTAACCGTTACGGGTTCAAAGCCGCCGTTTAAGGATTTTTTAATATCGTCTATCAGTTTCTTCTCGTCCGCAATCCTTCCGTCGTTACCCTCGAAGTAAGTAAACGGGGTTGAAAAAGATGAAAATCGCGCGTAAGGCTCTACCTTTAAAACGCTTTCATTGCGGCATATATTGGGGGCAATCGAATTTAAGCCGCATAAATAGTAGCTTATTTGCGCCGTAAGCTTATCCCCTTTTTTAGCGTTTTTCAATAGGGCGTACACGTTATCCTTATAGTAGATTTCGGGATAAGCAAATGTGTAAAGTTTGTCCCCCGCGCGCACTTTGAGCGTCTTTTCCTTCAATTCGTTTTCTATATCAAGGCGGATAAGCGAAGCAGCTTGACTCCTTGCCATTCCGCCCACGGCAATTCCGTTCACCTCCACCCCTTTCGGTACGGAAAGAGTGAACCCGCACGAGAAAAAAATTATGCCCGCTAATACGGCGAGCATAAATATTGCAAAATTAAATTTTAAAGTTCTTTCAGTCAAGATGAAGCCTCTCGATAAGTTCCGCACCCGGCTTGAATACGGGCTGACCGATAACGCGGCTGCCGCCCTGCGTGTGCGTATCCGAACCGCCCGTAGCCAACAGCCCGAGCGTTTCGGCAAGATTTTTATAGTATGCCGTCTGCTCTTTAGTATGAGTAGCGTAATAAACTTCTATACCGCCGAGCCCGCAACTGACGAGGTCATTTATCCTGTTTTTCAACGTTCGGGCATCCATCTGAATTCTTGCAGGGTGGGCAACCGCCGCAAGACCGCCTGCGGCGCAAATTGCTTCAACCGCCTCTTCGGGCGATGGACGGCGTATGCAGGAAAATGCGGGCTTACCGTATGCAAGATACTTTTTAAAAAACTTGTCGCAGCTCGAAACGTAGCCCTTCTTAACCATAACCCGCGCAATATGCATTCCGTGAACGGGCGCAGCGAATGAATTTCTTTCCGCAAACACCTCTTCAAGCGTTATATCGAAGCCGCAGGCTTTAAGCTTTGAAATTATGTCCTCCGCGCGAATGAGCGAGCTTTCGAAAAGTCTGCGCTGAAATGGCGCGAACTTCTCTTCGTCAACGTCGTAGCCCAACGTGTGGAATTTGATAAGGTTGTCGTATGCCGAAACTTCAATCCCGGTTACCGTCTTTATCCCCCTCCCTTCGGCAAGGCGGGCGACGTCGGCGCAGGCGCTTACCGTGTCGTGGTCGGTGACGGCGATGAGCCCGAGCCCCGCTTTTTCGGCAAGGTTCACCACGTCCTCGGGGGTTAGCGTACCGTCCGAACAGATGGTGTGAATATGCATATCGGCAGTTAATATTTTCGTCATAGCAGATTTACTGTCGGCACAAAACCCGAAGATGCAAGCAAGACGAGGCGCACGCGGATTTGCTGTGGGGCGTGTACTTTGCGTACACAACTAAAACAAGACGCAAGTGCAACACGGTATTGCGAAGTATATGCGGGCTTTATTTTTTTATCTTACCGTCCTCGATTTTTATTCTGTTCGCTTCCTTTCCGTACAAAACGCGCTCGGCGTGGGTGCAGGTTAAAACGGTTTGCAAGCCCGCCGTTCTTTCGACCAACTTTTTGCGGCGGGGAAGGTCGAGTTCGCTCATTACGTCGTCGAGAATGAGTATCGGGTATTCGCCCGAAAGCTCTTTGAAAATTTCGACCTCGGCAAGCTTGATGGACAGCGCAGCCGTCCTCGTCTGACCTTGGGAGGCAAAGTTCTTCGCGTCGATACCGTTTATATCTATATCGATGTCGTCGCGGTGGGGACCAGACGCAGTGTAGCCCAAGCGAATATCCCTGTCGTAGTTGTTTGAAAGCTCGTCGAAAAGCCGCTTTTCAAGCTCGGCTTCGCTACCCTTGTATTTCTTTTCGGGGGAAATTTTCAACTCCTCCGCGCCGTCTGTAAGGAAGGCGTGCGCCGCAGCAGCGAGAGGCGCAAGCATTTCGATATAGTCCGCGCGCTTGCGGGCGACGACCGCTGCATACTTGCACAGTTGTTCGTCCCATACGGGCAAGCTGTCGTAAACGGCGTCCAAGTCGCGCAATTTTAAGAGGTTGTTTCTCTGCTCTAAAACATTGTTGTAGCGGCAAAGAGCCACGTAGTACGGTCGTGAAAGCTGGGATATGGAGACGTTTAAAAAGCGTCTTCTTTCATCGGGTCCGTCCTGAATTAGTCGCAGTTCGTGCGGGGAAAAGAAAACCGAAAAGAGGTTACCCAAAATATCCGCGCTTTTGGTTATCTTATTGCCGTTTAAATAGAACTCTCTTCCGCTCTCGGTTATAACCGCGTTTATTTCGATATTGCCGTATCTGCCTTCGGCGGTTGCGGAAAGCTCCGCCCGCTGTTCGCCCTGGCGGATAAGCTGCTTATCGCGTTTGGTTCTGGGAGAAACGCCCGTACAAAGGTAAAAAACCGCCTCCGCACAGTTGGTTTTGCCCTGCGCGTTCCTGCCGAAAAGAACATTGAGCCCGTCCTTAAACCCAACGCTTTCTTCGGCGTAATTTCTGAAATTTTTCAAATTCAAATTTTTTATGCGCATTTTCGGTCAAAACACTTTGATTTTATTCTATCTTTGTAGTATAATGTTTTTCAACACATATTATAGCAAAGCTAACGTAAAATTCAAAGGAAAATCGGTAAGGTTATGGCAGAAAAAGCAAACTTTGACTTTATTTATAACCCTATAAAAGAAAAAATGCATGAGATAATCTCCTACATCAACTACACTACTTACATCGAAAAGTTAGTGCCCGTTGATATTGACGGGAGATTTATAGTGCTTGAAACTCCTACCGAAAGCTTTGCTAAATACATTTCCGGCACTCTTGCGGAGAAGATGCGCGAGGCGATTATAAAAGCCGACGTCGGTATTTCCGACTTCCGACTTAAAGTCGAGGGCAGCGACGGCTTTGCGTTTAACGCTCCCACGGAAGAAAATTTTGCGCCCCCCGCCAATCTTAACAAAAAGTTTACCTTTGACAGCTTTGTAGTCGGCAAGAATAACGAGTTCGTTTACGCGGCGGCGCGTTCGGTTGCGGACGACCCTGCAGGCACGTATAACCCGCTGTTCATTTACGGCGGCACGGGCTTGGGCAAGACCCACCTTATTCAGGCTATCGCAAACAAGATAGTTGAAGAAAAGCCCGAGCTTAAAGTGGTTTACGTGACGAGCGAACAGTTCGTAAACGAAATTATCGACACAATGTTTACGGGGCGCGGTCCCGACGCACGCGAAAAGAGCAATAAGCTGAGGCAGTACTACCGCAACGCGGACGTGCTGATTATAGACGATATTCAGATAATAGAAAACAAGAAAGCCGTTCAGGAAGAGTTCTTCCATACCTTTAACGAGCTGGTATCGAAGGGTAAACAGATCGTTATCACCTCCGACCAGCCGCCGCAGAAGCTTGACGCTTTGGAAGAAAGGCTTAGAACGAGGTTTGCGGGCGGGCTTTTATTCGATATACTCCCCCCCAACTTCGAGACTAAGATTGCAATTTTAAAGCGCAAAGCGTTGGAAAAGCGGTGCATAGTTCCCGAGGACGTGCTGACATTCCTTGCACAGGATTCGGGAGACGACGTAAGAACGCTGGAAGGCAGGCTTACGAAAGTTATTTTTGCTTCTAAGCTGCACGAAGAGCCCATAAGCATTGCGCTTGCAAGAAGCGCGCTTTCAGAAGCGATTTCAGAAGGCGGTAAAGAAGAGATTACCCCCGCAAGCATAATTTCGGGCGTGACGGGGTATTATCATATTACGAAGCAAGACATTTTGGGCAAAAGCAAGAAAAAGGAAATAGTTATTCCCAGACAAATTTGTTGCTTTTTGATGTGCGAGCTATTGTCGCTCCCGCTCGTTTCCATAGGCAAAGAGCTTGGCGGGCGCGACCACACCACCGTTTTGTATTCCCGCGACAAGGTTGAAGAAATGTGCCGCGTAAACGACAAAATAGCCAAAGACATTGACGATATTAAAAATATTATCTTAAAGAAATAAGAGTCAGCTTAATTCAATACGAAATAAAACCTATATTGCCCGAACTTTTTCGGGCAATAGTACTATTAAGAACTATCAATTCTTGGTTGCAGGATGCCGTTCATTTAAAGGCAAATTGCATCTGTGCCGCAACATACAATGATTGCGCCAATATTCTACCTACTGAAATTATTAGAATTAAAGTTAACTTTAAATATAACGGTAAACACTATTCGCGGTTAAGTGAAAACGACGAAAGTATACATAGAGGATACGGCTCGTTTTGGAAGAAGTTTGCCGGCAAATCAATTGATATTTTATATTCCCCCAAATACGACCAGGTATTGATTTTAAAAGACGACAGCGTTTTATGAAAACTTTTGAAGAAGGACAATTTGATATAGTCGTAGTCGGAGCGGGACACGCGGGTTGTGAAGCCGCGCTTGCCGCGGCGCGGCTGGGATTGAATACGGCTATGCTGACGCTTAACCTTGACAGCATAGCTTTTATGGCATGTAACCCTTCCATAGGCGGAACCGCAAAGGGGCACCTCGTCCGCGAGATAGACGCTTTGGGCGGGGAAATGGGCGTTAACGCGGACAAGACAGCCTTACAGATAAGAATGTTGAACGAGGGCAAGGGCGAAGCCGTTCAATCGTTGAGGTGCCAGTGCGACAAGAACGCCTATCACCGCGAGATGAAGCGCACGCTTGAAAACACGCCTAACCTGCATATAATGCAGGGCGAATGCGCCAAAGTGCTTGTTGAAAACGGCAAGGTAAACGGAATAGAAACGACGTACGGCGGGATATTTAAGGCAAAAGCCGTTATTCTTGCAACGGGCGTATATCTGAATGCCGAAACGGTTACGGGCGAACACCGCCAAAAGAACGGACCAAACGGCTTTGCCCCCGCCACCGAACTGACCGAAAGCCTTATAAATTTGGGGTTTAACGTAAGAAGATTTAAGACCGGCACTCCCGCCCGTCTTGACGGAAGGACGGTGAAATTTGACGCCTGCATACGACAAAACGGCGAGGATAACGTTCCGCCCTTTTCCTTTTTGCACGACGCGCCGCCCTCAAACGCGCTGGAATGCTTTATAACCTATACGAACGGGCGGACGCACGGGATTATTCTTGATAACCTTGACCGCTCCCCTCTTTATAACGGCGACATAACTTCGGCGGGACCGCGCTACTGCCCTTCGATAGAAACGAAGGTCGTGCGGTTTGCCGACAAGGAGCGGCATCAGATTTTTCTTGAACCCGAGGGCGCGGATACGAACGAGGTTTACGTTCAAGGTATGTCCTCATCTATGCCGCACGACGTGCAAAAGGAGATGTACCGCTCGGTTAAAGGGCTTGAAAACTGCGAATTTATGCGTTACGCCTACGCAATCGAATACGACTGCATAGACACCCTCGATATTTACCCAACGTTGGAATTTAAGAAAGTCGAAGGACTTTACACTGCGGGGCAGATAAACGGAACTTCGGGCTACGAGGAAGCTGCGGCGCAGGGGCTTATCGCGGGAATTAACGCGGCGTTTAAGATTACGGGCAAGCCGCCATTTATTCTCGGCAGGGATGAGGCGTATATAGGCGTACTTATCGACGATTTATGCACGAAGGGCACGGAAGAGCCGTACAGAATGATGACGTCCCGCGCGGAATACGCGCTGAATTTGCGGCAGGACACGGCGGACTTCCGCCTTACGCCGAAGATAGAAAACACGCCGCTTTTAACTAAAGAGCGGGCTGAGCGGTTTGAAAAAAGAAAGGCTGATTACGCGGAAGTTCTGAACGTTTTGAACGGACGGGCGGACTTTGAAAGCGCGGCGGTGTTTGGGGAAAAGTATTCGCTTACGGGCAATATGCACGGCGCGACGTATGCAGACCTTATCCGCCGCGGCGCGAAGATCAAGGATATTTGCGCGCACTTCGGAATTTTGCGGGATAAGGACAAGTCGGTCGTTAAGACGGCTGAAACCACCGTAAAATACGAGGGGTACATTTCAAAAAACAGGGCGCAGATTGAAAGGTCGAAGAAGCTTGAAGAAAAGAAGCTGCCGCCCGACATTGACTATTTGAAAATACAGGGCTTGCGGCTGGAAGCGCGGGAAAAGCTTGAACGCGTACGCCCCCTCACTCTTGGGCAGGCTGGAAGAATTTCAGGCGTGAACCCTGCGGATATAACCGTTTTAATGGTATACCTTGCAATGATGAAAAAATAGAATAAAAAGAAAGCCCTCGCGCTTCAATGCGCGGAGGCTTTTTACATTGTTAATGATTATATTACAGGAGATTCTTCGCTACGTTTTGCGCCGTGATTATCTGAAATAGATTCTTCACCGTTGGCTCGGAATGACTATGAGGTGCGCAAAGATTACTACTCATTGGTCGGAATGACATGGTGGCGCGGAATGACCGGAGGCGATAATTAAATTTTGCCTTCCCAGACTTCGCCGTCCGAACAGGTTACGGTAACGTCAGTAGTCGCGCCCGCGTTTAATTCCACCGCAAGCCATTCTTCAAGCGTACCCGCGTAGGTAATCTTAGCGTTGCCGTCGCCGAGCGAGCCGCTGCCCAACTGCTTTAAGGTTTCGGGAAGACTTATTGAATGAAGCGCGGGACAATTTATAAACGCCCCATACTCTATATTTTCGACGACGACTAAAGTCACACTTTCAAGTTTGTTACAATTTGCAAACGCACAAACGCCTATATTTACAAGCCCTTCGCAACCCGAAACTATTTTAAGCTTAAAACAATTTGCAAACGCTCTGTCGCCTATATCCGTTACGCAAGCAGGGATATTTACGGATAGAATATTGTCATTACCCGAAAATATTTCTCTTCTTATACCGTAGTTTTCGCCGCTCTCCAAAACGGGCAGATTGAGCGCACCGCCGTCGCCCGTATATTTAAACAGAGTGACGCCTGCGTCGCTTACGGCGAACTTATAGTCGCCGACGGTTAAAATTGAACCGCCTTCACCTTCCGCCGTATGGACTACGCCCGCGTATTGCGCTACCCCGCCGTGGGTCGTCGAACCCGCGAGGACGTTGAGCTTTGAAAGGTTATAGACCTCGACGAGATTATAACAACCGTCGAACGCCCGATTTTCAATCACTTCGACAGAAGAGGGAATAGCGAAACTTTCCAAACTATAACAGCCGGCAAAAGTGCACTCCGTTATTTCCGTTATTCTAACGGTATTCCACTCCACCTCTTTAAGGGCTGAACACCACGCAAAAATACTGTCGTCCGCCAAAACCAAATTTTCGCCCGTAAAGGTTACTGCCTCTAACTGATTACATCCGAAAAACGCAGCTTGCAATATAGTCAAATCCTTGCAAGGGAAAGTGATTGATTTAATATTACTGCCTTCGAAAGCGTTCTCTCCGATTTCCGTAAAATTTTCGTGCAGAGTTACGCTGTCAAACCAGTTGTAATAAGCAAAGGCGTTTTCGTTTATTTTAGTTACATCTTCGGGGATAACCAAATCGGTCAAAAGCTCACCGTCAATATATAATTTCGTTCCGTCATAAAAAGGCTTACTACGAAATTCCATATCACACCAGTCCCCTATCGTGCCTTCGTAAATCAGCTTATCGCAGGTTGCAACTTCAGTGTGATAATTGTGGTCTATTCCGCCCCCAAACACGCCTATATCGATAATTTTGACAGTTTTAGGCAAGGTAAGACTAGAAAGGTGCATACCGAAGTAATAACCGCCTCCGCAGCTGCCCGTTTGTCTGTAATGCTCAAACGCGCGATGTTTTATCCCCATTACCGGATAACCTTCGTATGCTTCGGGAATTTTCACATCGGTTTCTTTATAACCCACTTCGGAAACCCAATAAAATTCACCGCTGTCGTCAAGAGTATAATAAATTCCGTACTCGTGCCCGCTTACGTAAATTTCCGATGAATTGCAGGATTCCTGACAGCTTTTTTTACAGGATACCAAGCCTATCGTGGTGAAGCACGAAGAAAACGCGAAGGCGCTCGATATTATCGCGACTATCAGTAAAAATTTTAATACAAGTTTCTTTTTGCTCATATTCTTCCTCAAATCAATTATAACATTAAATTTTAATTTTGCAAATTCTGAAACTATAACGAAACGGATTTTTATTTTGTCCCGCAAAAAGGCAAATTAAATTATTATAAGACAAATTTTTTATAATTCTTTATTATAGAATAAAGTCATGCCGTTAAAAATAAACTTCAAAAGCATACTTTTATACGCCGTTTTTTTGGCGGCTTTTATATTCTCTAACGGCGCGGTGCGGGGCGTGCCGTTCTCCCTCGGCATACTGTTTGCGGCGCTTCTTTGCGGGACTAACGTTATAGTTACGCCCCTGCTTTTTGCGCTTTCTTCAATAGTGAGCCTGAATTTAACGGTGAGCTTAACGAGCCTTTTTTCTGGACTTTTTCTCGGCGTTATAACTTTTTTATATAGGAGAACGGGTAGGAAAATACGCATCGAGGGAATAGCTTATCTTTTAATCGCGCTGGCACCCTACGTCGCCTTTGCGCCATGGCTGGGCGGAGAGTTCATAATTTCAAACGGCTACGCGCTGCGCGGGATTGCCGCAGGCGTAATAATAATTTTTGCGTACTTTTCGTTAAAGAGCGTTTATGCAATACTTTTCAGATTGCAGCGGTGCCGCCTCAGAGAGGACGAACTCGTGTGCCTTGCCGTGGTCTACGCCGTGTGCGGGGTCGGAATGCACTCGCTTTTGGGGCAAGCCTTTTACATATGCTTCTGCGCGTTTGTAACGGTGTTTTCCGTCCGTCTTGCACGCTCGCCCGCGGCGATTATAGTCGGGCTTTGCATCGCCGTTCCCGCCGCGGTGGCTAACCTTACTTTACTCCCCCTTACCGTTATGCTTATAATAACCACCGTCGCCCTGCTTTTCAGCGGGACGGGAAGGTTTGCCGTAGGGGCGATAACTGCCGCTGTAACGGCGTATTATATGTATGCGGCGGGATGTTTCAACTGCCCTGTTCCGCTTATCGTAGTGTACGCGCTGTTGCTGTTTTTAGCCTGCTTTATCCCCTCGCTTTTCAAGGACGAAAAGCTTGCCGCCCTAAAGCGCAGGCTGTTAGTTAAGGAGGTTTTGCCCGAAACCGCGGTAACGAGGAGCCGCAGGTGGACGGGCGAAAAGCTTTACAGAATATCCGAGGTTTTCCGCGAAATAGAGTGCGCGTTTATTGCTTTGGACGAAAACACGAACGACAGCGCCGCAAGGGAGAGAATGTTTGCGGAGCTGAAAGAAAGGTGTTGCAAAAACTGTGAAAGGCGGACGCGGTGCGAGAAGTCGGGCGTTTATACGGGCTTTAAAAGGCTTATAGACGCAGGCTGTATCAAAGGCAAAGTAAATCTGATTGACCTACCCTCCGAAATGACGTTGAACTGCTCCCGCCCTGCCGAAGTTTTAAACGGGCTGAACGCAATACTTTCAGAGTACAGAAGATTTATGACCGAAACGGAAAACGCGCGTTCGGGGCGCAAAATGCTTGCGGAGCAGGCGCGGGGCGTTGCCGAGGTTATGAAAAGCTGTGCAGTGGATTTGAGCAAGTCGCAACAATTCACAGGGGCGGCGGAAAGCGTGAAAAAGGCGCTTTCTTCCCACGGAATTTCCTCTCCCGAGGTTTACGTTGACGGCGAGGACGCAACCGAACTGTGCGCGGTTATACTCGGCAGGACGGACATAAAGGCAATGACCGATATTATTTCCGACAACCTGAAACGCAGGTATGTTTTAAAGGACAAAATAGCTTACGACGAAGAAAAAAGCTGCCTTATATTCACCGCCCCGCCGAGGCTTGACGCGGCGTTCGGCGTTGCTTGCGCCGTGAAAAGCGACGAGAAGGTTTCGGGCGACACGCACTCGGTTATACGCATAAACGAACACTCCTTTTTAATGGCGTTATCCGACGGTATGGGCAGCGGAGAATATGCGCGGAAGGTATCCGAGTCGGCTATTTCCTTAATAGAAGCGTTTTACCGCGCGGAGATGCCGGCGGATACCGTGTTAAAGACTATAAACAAGCTGCTATCCTTTAACCGCGACGAGCGGTTTACCTGCATAGATATTGCCGCCGTAAACCTTGATACGGGCAGGGCGGACTTCGTAAAGATAGGCTCGCCCGCGGGGATAATTCTGCGCGAGGGAGAAATTAAGATTTTGGAGAGCAACTCACTTCCCCTCGGCATTTTGGACAGTCTGCACCCCGCCGTGAGTACCGAGCTGTTGCGGGACGGCGACACGGTGATTTTTATGAGCGACGGGATAACTTCCGCTTTCCCCTCCGCCACCGATTTGTATGAATTTTTGCAGGGATTCAAGCCGTTGAACCCGCAGAATCTGGCCGATAAAATTCTTGCGGGCGCGCTTGAAAAAACCAACCGCGCGGTAACCGACGATATGACCGTGCTGTGCACGAGAATTTTCGACAACACGTAAGGGCGCGGCGTGTCGGGCTTTTAATAAAGAGATTATTCGCCGTTGGCTCAGAATGACAGGAATGGCGTAACGAAAGGCGGGGGCGCGTAACGCGACCCCGCCTTTCGTCTATTTATCGTACTTTTTAATTTATCTGTTAAATTCCTTTACCATTTTACGGAGTATAGCCGTATCGTAACGGGAAGGAGCTTGAGTCAAGCGGAACTTCCAGTTACCCGTTGCGGTCGATGGCGTGTTCATACGCGCCTCGTCGCCAAGTCCCAATATATCCTGCACGGGCAGAATTGCAAGATTGGCGTTAGACGCAAGCACGCATACGCACAGCGCACGCGCCGCCTCCCTTCTGGTTTTGAACGGAACTGCGACGCCCTCGTCCCTGAGCGCGGCGCGAAGCCGCGTTTTGAATACGGTAAACTGGGAATCCGTCATTCTCTTTAAAAGCCCCAAAGCGGTTGCGTTGTCGTGTGTGCCGGAGTAAACGACTGCGTTTTCCTGAATGTTTTTGGGAAGATACGGGTTGCTCGGCTTGCCGTCGAAGGCAAAGAGCATAATTTTCATACCGGGGTAGCCCGTTCTTTGACGCAACTTTTCCACGCCGTAGTCGACGACGCCCAAATCTTCCGCAATCACGGGAACGTTGCCGAGCTTCTTTTTTAATTGCAGGAAAAACTTCAATCCCGGTCCCTGCTTCCACTCGCCGACTTCCGCGGTTTCCGCGCCTGCGGGGATAGAGTAATATCTGTCAAAGCCTCTGAAATGGTCTATACGGATAACGTCCACCGTTTCGCGCATTTTTCTTATGCGGTTAATCCACCACTCGTATTTTTCGCTTTCAAGCAAGTCCCAGTTATAGACGGGGTTGCCCCAAAGCTGACCCGTGGGGGAAAAGTAATCGGGCGGAACGCCTGCGACTTCCGTTGGATTCAAATCCTCGTCAAGGCAGAAAAGCTCGGGACGCGCCCAAACGTCGGCGGAATCGTACGCGACGTACAAGGGCAGGTCGCCTATAATCTTAATGCCGAGGGCGTTTACGTAGGCTTTGAGCTTTGCCCACTGCTTTTTAAATACGAACTGTAAGAATATCCAAAAGCAATAGTCGCTTTTGTAGTTCGTTTCCCTGAATTCCTTTATGGCTAAGTTTTCAGCGTATTTGTAGCTGTCGGGAAACTCGTTAAAGGAGCCCGAATATCTTGCCTTTAAGGACATAAACACGGCGTAATCGTCAAACTCGCCGCTTTCGACGAAGCTGACAAATTCTTCATTCGTTATATCGAAGCGGGCGTATGCAAGCCTTAAAACATCGAACCGCGTATTAAAGAGCGCGCCGTAGTCGATGTCGCCAGCAGGCATCTCGCAGCTTGCAAGCTCTTCTTCGTCCAGAAGCCCTTCGTCTTTCAGCGCTTCGAGGTCGATAAAATACGGATTGCCCGAATTACAGCAAACCGACGAATACGGGCTGTCGCCGTAGCCCGTCTGCGCAAGGGGCAAAATTTGCCAATACTTGACGTGCGCCCGCCTTAAAAAGTCGGCGAACTCGTAAGCTTCCTTTCCTATCGTGCCTATACCGTACTTGCCGTGCAGCGACGAGATATGGCAAAGCACGCCTGCTCCGCGTTCAATAAGATTTTCCATTTTATCACCGTTTGTAAAATATTATCTATACGTTTTTATAAAACGCGCAGATGCGTCGTAATTCAAGGCGAGCGAGGCTTTTCGACAGGAGTGTACTTGGGCGTACACGACTTAGAAAAACGTAGCGCTACGCAGAAGGACGGCGTATATCCGCGTTTTTATTTTAATAGTTTTTTAATGCGGGCAACGGCTTCCTCAGTCCCCTCCCTGCTGCCGAACGCCGTCAGACGGAAGTAACCCTCGCCGCACTTGCCGAAGCCTGCGCCGGGCGTACCCACCACCTGCGCGTTGTTCAAAAGATAGTCGAAGAACTCCCAACTGCCCATATTGCGTGGACATTTCAGCCAGATGTAGGGGGAATTTTTGCCGCCCGTATACCAAATGCCGAGGTCGTCCATACAATCCGCAATTAACTTTGCGTTGTCCATATAGTACGCGAGATTTTGCTTTATCTCCCGCATACCTTGCTTAGTGAACACCGCCGCCGCGCCCTTCTGGACGATATAGGGAACGCCGTTGAACTTGGTAGACTGACGGCGGAGCCATGCTTTATTGGCGTTGAAGCCGTCCTTTTCAAGCTCTTCGGGAACTACGGTATAGCCGCAACGCGTACCCGTGAAACCCGCGATTTTGGAGAACGAGCAGAACTCGATTGCGCAGGTTCTTGCGCCCTCTATCTGAAATATAGAACGGGCAAGGTTGCCGTCGGATACAAAGCATTCGTAAGCGGCGTCGTATAAAATTACCGCGTGCTTTGCATTGGCGAAATCGACCCATTCTTTGAGCTGAGCCTTTGTATACGCCGCGCCCGTGGGATTGTTGGGCGAGCAGATATAAATTAAATCTACGTCCAAGGAATAGTCGGGCATAGGAAGAAAGCCGTTTTCTTCGGTTGCGTCGGCGAAAAGAATTTTTCTTCCCGCCATTAAGTTCGTATCGACGTAGACGGGATATACGGGGTCGGGAACAAGGACGGTATTGTCCGCAGAGAAAATATCGAGGATATTGCCCAAATCCGACTTTGCGCCGTCGGACACGAAGATTTCGCTTAAACCTAAATTGACTCCGCTTTCTTTATAATAGCTTTGTATACTCTCACGCAAAAAGGCGTAGCCCTCGTAAGGACCGTAGCCTTTAAAGGTTTCCTGTTTTGACATATCCTCAACGCCCGCGTGCATAGCCTTTATGACTTCGGGAACGAGGGGCAAGGTTACGTCGCCAATGCCGAGCTTTATTATTTTTTTGTCGGTGTGGGTTCGGGAAAACGCGGCTACCCTTGAAGCGACTTCCGCAAACAGGTAGCTATCCGCAACGTCGTTGAAATTTTTATTAAAATTCATAATTTACCTTATTTTTTTGTTGGTTAAACGCTTAAATTAAAGAGATTCTTCGCCTATGTCCCGAATGACATGGGGGCGCGGAGTGAAAGGAGTTATTTTTTGTTGCTGTAGATGACGGCGTGTTTGATAAATTCCCTGAACACGGGGTGTGCGCTTTGGGGGCGTGACTTGAATTCGGGATGGTACTGCACGCCGAGATAGAAGTCATTGGCGGGAATTTCAACCGCTTCGACGAGACTTCCGTCTGGCGATAAGCCCGCAATTACCATACCCGCCTTTTCAAGCTCTTCACGGAAGTCGTTGTTGAACTCGTATCTGTGGCGGTGACGTTCGGAGATTTCGTCCGCGCCGTAGGCTTCCTTCATAAGCTTGCCCGTAACCTTGCAGGGGTACGCGCCAAGGCGCATGGTTCCGCCCATTTTTACGCCGTGCTGGTCGGGCATTAAGTCTATAACGCAGTGCTCAGACCGAGGATTGAACTCCGAGGAGTTGGCGTCCTTAAAGCCTAAAACGTTCCTTGCAAACTCAATGACCGCAGTCTGCATACCAAGACATATGCCGAGATAAGGAATATTATTCTCACGCGCGTACTTTGCGGCAAGAATTTTGCCCTCTACTCCTCGTCCGCCGAAGCCGCCGGGGACTAAAATGCCGTCCACGCCGCCGAATATCTTTTTGAGGTTGCCTTTTTCGATAACCTCGGTATCTATCCACTGAATATCAATCTTTGCGGCGTTTTCATATCCTGCGTGCGCCAAAGCTTCGGCAACGGACAAATATGCGTCGTGAAGCTGAACGTACTTGCCGCAAAGCGCGATTTTTACCTTTTTATCGCGGGCGGCTATGCGTTGAAGCATCTTGTTCCACTCGGTTAAATCTATAACGCGGGGGTCGAGCTTCAAGCGTTTGCAAACGATTTCCGAAAAGCGGCTTTCTTCAAGCATTATAGGGCACTCGTAGAGGACGGGCAGCGTCATATTCTCTATGCAACACTCGGGTTCGACGTTGCAGAACATGGCAATTTTTGCTTTTACATCCTCGGGCATAGGGCTGTCCACGCGGGTGATGATTATATCGGGGTTGATGCCCATACCCTGCAATTCCTTTACGGAGTGCTGAGTGGGCTTCGATTTGAACTCTTCCGAGCCTGAAATATAGGGAACTAAGGTTACGTGGATAAAACAGCAGTTATCCCTGCCCACTTCGCGCGCAACCTGACGGATAGCTTCGATAAACGGCTGACTTTCGATGTCACCTATCGTACCGCCGATTTCGGTTATCACAACTTCCGCCGAACTGGTTTTGCCAACGTTGTAGATAAAGGTTTTAATCTCGTTGGTAATATGTGGAATTACCTGCACGGTCTGCCCTAAGTATTCGCCGTTGCGCTCTTTATTTAAAACATTCCAATAGACCTTGCCCGTGGTAAGGTTGGAGTACTTATTTAAATTTTCGTCAATGAACCTTTCGTAGTGTCCGAGGTCGAGGTCGGTTTCAGCGCCGTCGTCGGTTACGAATACTTCGCCGTGCTGATAAGGGCTCATCGTGCCGGGGTCGATATTGATGTAGGGGTCGAGCTTTTGCGAAGCCACCTTATACCCTCTGCACTTCAAAAGTCTGCCGAGCGACGCGGCGGTAATGCCTTTGCCTAAACCCGAAACAACTCCCCCCGTAACGAATATGTACTTGGTCATAAATAGCCTCCTCACAAATCCGTCGCGCTATTCTGCGAATAAAGTTTTTCGTGACGTGCCGTTAATTATTTTAAAAATGATTGAGATTCTTCGGCTGCGCCTTTGCGCCTTATTACGAGAAGTTTTTACAATAAGAGGCGCAAAGCAGCGGGCTACGCCCTCGCGCAGAATGACAAGAGGAGCTAAGTTATTTGAAACCCCTCATCCGTCAACTTTGTTGACACCTTCCCCACCACGGGGAAGGCTTAGTTTAGGTGGAAAATTTTTTGAAACCCCTCATCCGACCCGTTGGGACACCTTCCCCCCCTTCAAAAGAGGGGAAAGCTTAATTATGATGTTTAATATTGATATTGTAACATAAAGGCGGTATAATTGCAAGATTATACCGCCAAAAAATTAGTAATTTTAATACAAGAAAAGGGTTACGGATATATACGAGCTCAATCCGTACCTACCGCTTGCAGTGGATAAGGGTTAAAGCCACCTAAAATTCATCTGAAATGGATTCAAGTAGCAAAGCAAGTCCCGTTTTAAAACCCGCTTTGTAAGTGGCTTTCCCCGCTTCGTACTCCTGTTGGTTATAAAGAAGACATATCGATTGCAATTCCTTTTTTTTGCTCTTCCGTCAGGACTTCATTTAATTTGGTAACCCGACCTGCTATGTCCTCTTTAACATCCTTATACTTCTCCCCCATATCTATCCAATTTTCATAAAGACCTTCAAATTCGTAAAATTTATCTAATTTAGATTCCATAATATTCTCCTTAGCTTAATAATTTTTTTTGCTAACGTTAACAATAATAATT
The DNA here is from genome assembly GCA_910583855.1 of uncultured Christensenella sp. Lineage (GTDB taxonomy): Bacteria > Bacillota > Clostridia > Christensenellales > Borkfalkiaceae > Coproplasma. The sequence goes on along the minus strand of CAJTYL010000002.1, from coordinate 102,066 downwards.
ATATCCTCGTTTCATTTCACAGTCAAACAAACTGTAAAACAAAACGAGGATAATTATTAAAAAAGAATGTCTTTGTTGGGGGTATTATGTCGGAATTTGTCGAAAGGCTAAAAGAGTACATTAAAGAGTATAATTTGTCAGTAACTTCGCTTGCTAAAAATATAGGCGTAACCCGAGAAACTGCATCACACATAGTAAATGAAGCGCATATGCCTTCAACCAAAGCTTTTATTGCTTTAGTTGAGTACTTTAATTGTTCCGCCGATTATCTTCTTGGAAGAATTGATATTCCGCAAAGTTATAGCTTTGATACAGTAAAACCCATTGGTAAAATTTTGAGAAAGTGTTTAAAAGATAACACTAAAAAAGAAACCGACTTGCAAAATGATTTAAATATATCAAGTTCTTTAACATACAAGTGGCTACACGATAAATCAATCCCTACCATAATTAATTATATAAAACTTGCAGATTATTTCGACTGTTCAATTGACTATTTACTTGGCAGAGAACAATGAAACTAAGCGGCGCGGGCTATCTTAGCCCGCGCCGCTTATTGGTTATCCTTAAATATTATAAATTGATTTCGCCCGTAAAGACTAAGGTTGCGCCGCCCGTCATATACACCGTTTCGTCGGTGTAAAGGATTTTAAGGTCGCCGCCGAGAAGATGAACCGTTATTTCTTCGCCTTTATCGCAAAAGCCGTTCAAGACCGCGGCGACAGCCGAGGCGCACGCGCCCGTGCCGCAGGCGAGCGTTTCACCGCTACCCCTCTCCCAGACGCGCATTTTCAGCTCGTTACGCTTTATAACTTTTACAAATTCCGTGTTTATCCTTTCGGGGAAGGCGGGACTGTTTTCAAACTTTTTGCCGAGCTCTTCAAGGTTCAGATTGTCAGGGTCTCTGAAAACCACGCAGTGCGGGTTGCCCATTGAAACGAGGGTGACTTTGTATTCTTCACCGTCCACGGTCAAAGGCGCGTTTACAACTTTTGAGCCTTTAAAGGTTGAGGGGATTTTTTCGCCGTCGAGGATAGCCGCGCCCATATCGACTTTTGCGCTTGCGACCTTGCCCGCGCCGTCAAGGGTGAATTCAAGCGTTTTTATACCCGAAAGGGTTTCGATACGGCAGGTATTGCCGTTTACATAGCCCAAATCATGCGCGAGCTTACCCACGCAACGCACCCCGTTGCCGCACATCTTGCCCTCGGAGCCGTCCGCATTGAACATACGCATTTTGCAGTCCGCTATCTTCGAGGGGCAAAGAAGAATTATTCCGTCGCCGCCTATGCCGAAGTGTCTGTCGGAAAGGCGTATTGCCACCGCTTCGGGGTCGGGGAGCTCTTCCTTCATACAGTCGAAATAGATATAGTCGTTGCCTATACCGTGCATTTTGTAAAATTTCATAAATAACCTCTCTCACAAAAATTTCACGCTGTTCTGCGCGTAAAATTTTCTGCGACTTTTGGAGGCGCCGCCTCCCTGCCCGCAATTTCTCGGAGCACACACATATATAATCGCAGGCATTCCTCCGCTGCGCGAGCGATGGCGACGCTTTGCACACCTCAATATAAAAATTCAAATAATTTTGCGCAAAGGCGGCGCAGCCACAAATTGAGCGTGCTAAGCAAAAAGCGTGGCGTTTGCTTGCGCCGTTTATTATATTATACAATACATGCGGGGTTAGCGCAAGAAAAAATAAAATTTATATTGACAAAACGCGAGTTTAGCCGCAAAATAAAAGAAAAACGGAGGCAGACGGCATGCCCGACAGAGAAAGCGAACAACTTAATAAGCTTTTATCGGGCGTTGCCGGAGGCGAAGCCGAATATCTTGACGGGATTTATTTGTTTGCGGGCAAGAGAATGTTTGCCGTTGCGATAAGCCTTGTCGGGCGGGACTATGCCGAGGACGTGGTTCACGACAGCCTTATAAAAATTGCGCGCTTTGCCTATAAATACAGGCAGGACGAAAACCCGTACGGCTGGATATTGAAGATAGTGAGGAACACCGCGCTTGACCTTATACGAAAGAAGAAGGCGCACCCCACCGCTTCCGCGGAGGAGTTCTTCTCTCTCGCCTCCGCCGACTATGCTCCCGACAAGCGCGATGACGCAATTATGCTTGAACAGGCGATAAACAAGCTTGCGCCCGACGAACGGCGCGCGACGTACCTGAAATATTACGTGGATATGACCGTGCGCGAGATCGCTGCGGAGATGAAGATAAGCAAGTCTGCGGCGGACAGGCTTATAAAAAGAGCCGAGGATAATTTAAAAATTAATTTGTCTGCGGGACGAAACAACGTATAAATTCGTTATAATTTTGAGAAGGTAAATGAAAGACAAACGGTTAGAAGAACAATTTAAGGGATATTTCGAGGGCGTAACCACCCCCGAGCTCCCGAATAATATAGTTGCCGACGCTAAAAAGTCGGTTAAACGGCGCGATACGCGGTTGCCGAGGTTTGCAAAGATTGCCTCGATAGCGGCTTCGTTCGTGCTGGTCTTTGCCGTTGCCGCCGTGCTTATTGCGCGGGCGGACTTCTCGGTAAACGCCCCCGACGGGTCTGCGGACGGGTCTTTGGGCGGCTCTGCCGCTTTGCCGACTTACGGGGTTTCCGAACTCCGATACGACGAGGAGAACGCCTACGCACTCTCCTCCGTCGACGGCAATTTGAAGTTTATTGAAAAGCTTGCGTATTTAAATAACGCGGACGTACAGAGGGTGTATACCTCACGCTTTGCCGACGAGGACACGGCGCACGTGTACGCGGAAGCGACTTACGTTGCAAGCACAAGATACGATTTGCAAATATTCGTCGAGTTCTCGGATAAGACGTTCGAGCCGCTTAAAACTTATGCGGACGGCGCGGCGGGAACGTACCGCGGAATTTCTTACTATCTCACGAAAGAGATTGCCGAAAACGGCGAACCCGTGAACAAGCTTTTAGCCGTGAAGGGCGGAGTGAAATATTACTTCAACGTGCAGTCGTCCGACGAAAACGCGTATATAAAATGCCTTGAACTGCTGCTCAGAAATTAATTTTTGAAAAAGCGGGACAAAAGCGCGGGAAACTTCGTTGTAATTGCAGAAAGACCGAAACGAGGTGAAAAATGAAAAAGAAACACTTATTTATTGCAATAGCTTTGATAGGCGCGGCTTGCGTGGGGTTAGGCGCGTGCAGTGCGGACGGCGGCTGGAGCGGCGGGGGTGACTGGAACTATAATCCCCAGCCCGATCATTACGTCACGGGGAATTACGACTATAACTCGATAATAGAAAACGGATTTAAAAACACGGCGGACGAAGCCTCCTCTTACTTTTCGCTCGATAGGAACACGGCGACTTATTCGCTCATAAGGCGGCAGTTGAACGACGGGCATAGCATTGCGCCGGACAGCGTGAGAGTTGAGGAAATGATAAACTATTTTGACTACGACTTTACCGCGCCTACCGATAAAGCGGTTGCGGTATCATCTTATCTTGCGCCCTGCCCTTGGAACGACGAAAATTATCTTATGCTTGCGGGAATTAAAACCTCGGAATACAAGCTTGAAACGGACGTGTGCAACTACGTTTTCTTAATAGACAGGTCGGGCTCGATGTCGGGCGATGACAGGCTTGGGCTTGCAAAAAAGGGAATATGCAAGCTAGTGGATAATCTTAGCGATAACTCCGTAGTGTCTTTGGTGACTTACGCAAGCGGCGTAGACACGCATCTGGACGGCGTGGAGTGCACGGCAAGCGGCAAGACAACGATAAAAAACAAGATAAACGGACTGACCGCGCGCGGTGCGACGAACGGTGGCGACGGACTGGAAAGGGCTTACGCTTTGGCGAAGGAGCACTTCGTTACGGGCGGCAACAACCGCGTTATACTCATTTCCGACGGCGACTTTAACGTTGGAATGACCTCGCAGAACGAACTGAAAGAGTTCATACAGAATAAGGCGGACGGCGGCGTGTACCTCTCCGTTTTGGGCGTGGGCTTGGGCAACACGCGGGACAGTATTTTGGAAACGCTTGCGACCTGCGGCAACGGAAACTACGCATACCTCGATAACGAGTTAGAGGCCGAAAAGGTTCTAGTAAAAGAGCTTAACGGCACTTTAAAAACAGTTGCGAAGGACGCGAAGGCGGGCGTTACATTCTCTACCGATACGGTTGAAAAGTACAGGCTTATAGGTTACGATACTAAGATTCTTTCGGCGGACGACTTTAACGATGAAAAGACGGACGCGGGCGAGATAGGAAGCAACCTGTGCGTTGCCGCGCTGTACGAAATTAAACTTAAAGAATTCAATATGCCCGCGGTTGAAGGCGCGGACGCCAAACTCGCGGATATAGAGGTGCGTTATAAGGACGTGCGTTCCTCTAAGGAAGTTTCGGACAGCGTGACAAGCGAAGCTTATCTTAACGCCTCCTCTACCCCCAACGACGATTTTAAATTTATATCTTGCGTTGCGGAGTTCGGGCTTATCCTGCGCAAATCGGAGTACAAGGGCAACGCGTCGCTCGACGGCGTGCTGACGAGGCTTGAAGGTATGTCCGAATATATCAACGCAGACCCGTTGAAGAAGGAGTTTGTGTCGCTCGTCGGCAAGGCGTCGGAAAAAGACTATTACGCCGCTAAGTAAAAAGAAAGAAACGAAACGCCGCTTGCGGGAACTACCCGCAAGCGGCGTGTTTTTTTGTTGATTCGAGTTTTATAAAATAAGATTCTTCGGCTACGCCAAAATGACAGGGGCGGGCGAGAAGGCTTAATTGCTGTGAATAGTCTAATACATTTCTATGCAGGCTTCGCGTTCCGCGCCGACGGAAACGTATTTTATTTTGCACCCGCAAAGTTTTTCCAACAGGCGGATATAGTCAAGCGCCGCTTGTGGCAGGTCCTCTTTCCTCCTGCACTTCGTTATATCGCAGTGCCAGCCCTTTACCTTTTCAAACACGGGCATGCAATCGTCCAGAACGTCTGTGAACGGGAACTCGTCAATGACTTTTCCGTTCAACAGATAGTGCGTACAGATTTCAATCTCTTCGTATCCGTCAAGAACGTCGAGCTTGGTGAGGGCGATTTCGTCCGCGCCCTGACAGCGTATGCCGTAGCGGGAAGCGACAACGTCGAAGGGTCCTACTCTTCTCGGTCTGCCCGTCGCCGCGCCGTACTCGCCGCCGAGTTCACGGAGCTTTTCAGCCTTTTCGCCGAAGTATTCGCAGGTGAAGGGACCCGCGCCGACGCAACTTGAATAAGCTTTCATAATGCCTATGGAATTATCAAGTTTAAGGTTGGGCACGCCCGCGCCGATGGGTGCGTAAGCCGCAATCGTCGACGACGACGAGGTGTAAGGAACTATGCCGAAGTCGATGTCGCGGAGCGCGCCGAGCTGGGCTTCGAACATAATATTCCTGCCGTTTTTGTTCGCTTCGTTAAGGTAGGAGCCCGTGTCGCAAACGAACTTTGCAAGGGGCTTGCCGTAGATTTCAAAGTATTCTATCATTTCTTCCACGGTTACAGGGTCGAAGCCGTAAGCCTTTATCGTCATATTTTTCCAGGCGACGACGTCGGGAATACGCTTATACAAAAGAGCGGTATTCAAAAGCTCGCCCATTCTGAACGCCTTTTTCATGTATTTGTCGGCGTAAACGGGCGCGATGCCGCGACGGGTCGAGCCGTAGGGCTTGCCCGTTGCTTTTGTGAGTCTGTCCTCTTCCATTATATCCTGCAAAACGTTGTAGGGCATAGTGATGACGGCTTTGTCGCTTATTTTAAGATTTTCGGGGGTGATTTTTATTCCGCCCTCTCTCAGCCTTTCGATTTCGCCGCAGAGGTGCTTAATATCTATTACCATTCCGCAACCGAGAACGTTTACCACGTCGTCACGGAGAATACCCGACGGAAGTAGATTCAGTATGAATTTTCCCTTTTCGTTGATGACGGTATGCCCTGCATTGTTGCCGCCCTGATAGCGGCAGACGATATCGAACTTTTCGGAAAGAAGGTCCACCATTCTTCCCTTGCCTTCGTCGCCCCAATTAATTCCGCAGATACTCGTTAACATATTATCCCACCTTGGTTTTTATTACGCTATACATTATAAAACACGGGACGCGTTTAGTCAATAAAAACCGCCTGATTAGTCAGGCGGTTTACTTTTTCTTTTTACCTTTTACTTGCGGTGTGTGTTTATTTTTGTTTGCGGGTCGGCTCTTTACGGACTTTGCGGTTTTCGCATCCTCTTTTTTTGCGCTTGCATTGGTTGCTGCAAGCTGCTTTTGCGCCTTTAAAAGCTTTTTCTTCTTTTCAAGCTTTTTCAAGGTTTCCATAGCGCAACGATACCCATTAAGAAGAAGAAATATATGTAGAAAATTCTGCTAAGAAGGTATTTGTTGGTCGCCGCGTTGATACGGCAGACGTACAGATAGCTGTAATCGTCTATCATGTCGCTCGGTACGGAGATTTTATACTTTTCCTCCACCTCTTGCGCGGTTGGCAAGCCCTTGCGGATTGCAAGCTCGTTCAGCTCGTTAGTCATCTCCCTGTCGTACTCTATTTTGGAGAACGGAGAGCCCGTAACGCCCGTTTCAAACAGTTGTTGCGAATGTATTGCCGCGTCCTTATGCTTGGTAAGGAACGAAGTTACGCACTCCGATACTATGGACAGAGCGAACGAAACTATCGAGCATATAAGGCTGTGTTCGGTTTTGACCTGCGGTATAAGCGAAAGGACGACCGGAACGATTGCAAGCACGTAGAGCACGACTTTTATTATTTTGAGTTCGGTGAAAATACGCTTTGACGCGTAGTGAAACTTCGCGTGTTTGTTCTGTTCGCACCGCTCGTCGACTCTGTTCGCCGTCCGACCCCCCGTTATTATTTAAGTTGCGTAATTTATTTTAAAGTATAAAGGGCGGGTTTGTCAACTTTTTAGGCGTTGACCCCGATATATGGCAAAAATAACCGCTATAAATCCTGTTTGCCGACGATTGAATACATATATTCCGAAAGCTCTTTTTCGTCGTCCGTTTCGCACTCGAAAATAATGACTTCGCCCGCGCGTAGAACGGTTTCGCCGTCGGCGACGGTTGCGCTGCCGTCCTCTTTGATAATGCCGACAACGAGCCCGTTAGTGGGCCAAACTATCTTTCTTACCGCCGAGCCGTCCGCCTTGGAGTTTGCCATAATTTTGAGTTCCAAACGCACTTTTTTAACCTTTTCATAAAGCTTTTCGTCTGCAATATACTGCTCCAAATTCTTTTCGTAAATCGCTTCGGTTTTAAAAAGCATACCTACGATATAGCCTATGGCTATACCCAGCATTGCGGGCAGGAAGTTCTGGAACTGACCAGTGAGTTCAAAGACCATTACTATGCCTGTTATGGGAGCTTTGACTATGCAGGTGAAGAACGCCGCCATGCAGATAATTATAAGATAGTCGGAATACTTTGCGTCCATTCCTCCCATTTGGAAAAGAAGGGACATAACCGCGCCCAAACCCGCGCCGATTGCGAGCATAGGAATAAACACGCCGCAGGGAACGCCGCACCCCATAGTCATAACCGCCGTTATGAAGCGGACGACTACTATTACTATTAGACTTGCGATAAGACCGATACCGAAAACTTCGGTAAGTTCCATTGCGTGTGCGCCGCCGCCCGTTGAGAGCGCGTCGATAAAAGAGTGACCGCCGCCCGTGGAATAAAGAGTTATGAGCCCGAACGCGCCCGCAAGCACGAAGGGAATCATATACTTGCCCGCGCCTTTAAAGAATTTGATTTTCTTGAACAGCTTTTTAGAGGCGAACACAAGGTAATAGAACCCCACGCCCGCAAGCGAAACGATAACCGCGGCAAGCGCGACCCATAGGAAAAATACGAGGTCCGAACCGCCGAAGCCGATTTCGGGATATACGAAGCCCGCAAAAGCAAAGCCGACGCTGCCTTCGCCGAGAATAGGTAAACGGATTGCGTTGCGGGTAACGACTGCCGTTACCACGCTTATAGCCGCGCATATGAACACCTGCGGCGAAAACGAGCGGAAGGCCTCTTCCAATGCAAAGACTATGCCCGTAATGGGTGCGTTGAAAGCTACGGCAAGACCCGCGCTTGCGCCGCTTGCAATTTGCAATCTTTTAACCATTTGGTTGCGCTTTAAAAGCGTGCCCGTTACCGAGCCGCAGCACCCGCCGATTTCAAGAGAGGGTCCTTCCGCTCCTGCGGGATAACCCATAAACACGCAGGCAAGGGAAGCCGCGAACATCGAAGTGAGAGTTATATACCACTTAAAGCGGACTACGCCGCGCGCCGCCCCCTCTATCTGGGGAATGCCGCTTCCGCGTATCATGGGGACGAACCTTACGAGCGTGCCGATAACCAGCGCGCCCGCCGCAAGCCCGACGAATAAAAGCGGAATAAAGGCGGGGTTGTCCAGCAAAAGAATATATAAGTCGGCCGCCTTGCCTTCGCCTATCGACATTAAAATATTATAGAACGTTACGACGACGCCCGCGAAAAGCCCCGTCAACACGGACATTATCACCATATTGAGGGCGTTATCCCATACGAGTCTCGAATACTTTTTCATCACGCTGCAATTATAACACGCCGAGTATAAATTTGTCATTAAAAAAAGCCCTCTTAAAAGAGAGCTTTTGATTTTATACTTAAAAATTTTACAAACCCAATTGCTCAATAAGATTGACGAGCATAAATCTGATTTCGTTTAACACGCTTATTTCTTCCCCGTTTTCACATAAGTTATAGCAAATTTCTATGGTATTATACACATATACTAAATATGCGTCTTTATGTTCGTTTGCAGCAATTTTTTCTATTATCTTCTTTATACAATCGTCTGCCGAATAAAACTGCGTATTCCCCATATTATTTGTTTCCCTTAAATTATTGACATTTAGTGAATGTCATATTTTAAAACTACCATACTATACTTAGATTGTCAAGCACTGAATGCCAAAATCGGGGAAATATGTTTAAAAATAAAGCAAAAGACGGGAAAAATAACATATGTGGCAAAAAAATTTACGAGCTAAGGAATAATTCTAAGCCTAAAATGTCGCAAAGAATGCTTGCCGAGTCGTTGCAGATTAACGGCGTGGACGTTGATAAAAACGCCATACAAAGAATGGAAAGCGGGCAAAGATTTATAACGGATATAGAGTTAATTGCACTGTGTAAAATTTTCAACGTTACGCCCAACGAATTATTAAAATAAACGTAAGCGGCGCGGGTCGTACGACCCGCGCCGTAGTTTTTTGTTTTGGGAAATAAATGCCCTCATCAGTCTTGACTTCACTTCGTTACAATCAAGACATTGAAGTAAATGAGCAAGGCGGCACGGAGCGCAACGCCGCAGAGTGCGTTATATACGCCGCCCTTGTTATTTTACTGAATAGAGAATATCAAAGTACGTAGGATACGGCCAATAATCGGACGAGGTCAAAGTTTCCATTTCGTCAACCAACGCCCGCACCTCTTCCATATCGGGGATAATTACGTGCGCCATTGCCTGCGACGACTCTATAACCTTAGTTTTGTCGACAGCGTTGAGGTCGCCTTCAAGCTTTAAGACCGCGGCGCTGGTTTTATCGTTGAGGACGGCAAGGCGACCGATTATGCTCTTTTCCGTTTCAAAAGGAATTTTATCGCATACGGCTTGCTTTGCCGCGACGTTTTGGCAGAGCTCCGCTATAAAGTCAGACACGGCGGGAATAATATCGCGCCTTGCCATTTCAACCATAGTCAAAGCCTCGATATTGATTATCTTCGTGTAATTTTCAAGACGAATGTCCGCCCTTGCTTTTGCCTCCGCTTCGGTATAAACGCCCTGATTTACGAAAACCTCTATATTTTTGTCTTCGTATAAAACGGCGGTTGCGTCGGCGGTGTTCTTGCTGTTTAACAGCCCGCGCTTTGCCGCCTCCTTCTCCCATTCGGGACCGTAGCCGTCGTGATTGAAAATTATGCGGTAATGGGCTTTAAGCTCGCGCTTTATTATGGCGTTTGCCGCCTTTTCAACGTCCTTTTTACCTTCAAGCTCGGTTGCAAACTTATCGAACGCGTCGGCTACTATGGTGTTTAAACCGATATTTGCGTCGGCGACGTTTGCCTGAGAGCCGAGCATACGGAACTCGAATTTATTGCCCGTGAACGCGAAAGGCGATGTTCTGTTTCTGTCCGTTGCGTCCTTGGGGAAAATGGGGCTTTCGGGCACGCCGATAGAGCCTTCCGACTTCTTGCTCGCAACGTAGTTTTCGCCCTTCACTATACTGTCAACTATCGCGCCGAGCTGGTCGCCGAGGTATACTGAGATGATTGCGGGGGGAGCTTCGTCCGCGCCGAGCCTGTGGTCGTTGCCTGCCGACGCAACCGATGCGCGAAGTAAGCCCTGATAGTCGTCAACCGCCTTTATTACGGCGGTTAAAACGAGCATAAAAAGCGTGTTGCTTTCGGGAGTTTCGCCCGGCTTTAAAAGGTTCATACCCGTATCGGTTGAAATCGACCAGTTGTTGTGCTTGCCGCTGCCGTTGATACCCTTAAAGGGCTTTTCGTGAAGAAGGCACACGAGCCCGTGCTTGCGGGCGACCTTCTTCATAATCTCCATAGTGAGCATATTGGTATCTACGGCAACGTTGGTTTTGGTGTAGACGGGCGCCATTTCGTGCTGAGCGGGCGCAACCTCGTTGTGCTTGGTTTTGGACAGTACGCCGTAGCTCCACAGCTCTTCGTCCAAGTCGCGCATATATTCGGCGATTCGGGTCTTTAATACGCCGAAGTAATGGTCCTCAAGCTCCTGCCCGCGCGTTACGGGCGCGCCGAAAAGGGTTCTGCCCGTAAGCTGTAAGTCCTTTCTTTTAAAGTACTCCTCTTCGGAAATCAAAAAATATTCCTGCTCGGGTCCCGTTTCGCAGCTTACCTTTTTGCAGTCTATATTAAAGCATTTTAAAAGTCTTTTGCCCTGCTTATCTATCGCAGTCATTGAGCGGAGCAAGGGGGATTTTTTATCGAGAGTTTCACCCGTGTAGGACACGAAAACGGTCGGAATGTAAAGAGTGCCTTCCTTTACGAACGCGGGCGAAGTCGGGTCCCACGCGGTATAACCGCGCGCCATATAGGTTGCGCGGGAGCCGCCCGACGGGAAGCTGGACGCGTCCGACTCGCCTATTATAAGGCTTTTGCCCGTAAGGCGCATTATTACCTTGTCGCCCTCGGGTTCCAAAAAGGCGTCGTGCTTTTCGGCGGTTAAACCCGTAAGGGGCTGAAACCAATGCGTGTAATGAGTAGCGCCCTTGGACACCGCCCACTTTTTCATTGCTGACGCAACCGCGCCGGCGATGGATACGTCAAGCTGTTTGCCCGCCTCAATAGTTTCCCTTAAAGCCTTGTAGACCTCACTGGGAAGAGTCTCTTTCTGCACGGAATCGTTGAAGACGTTTTCGCCGAACATTTCGGGAAGCCGCATATAATAACCTCCTCGCAAAAACTTTATTCTATTCTGCGAATAAAGTTTTTCGTGATTTGAGGGCTTCTCGCCCTCTTTTGCGCGATTTTATGCGCACGCCGTTATTTAATCGCGCAAATTCACCTAGGTCAGCCCTCTTCGCGACAAATTGGGTGCGTTAACCCAAAAGTGTGATTTTGGGTTGCGCAGTTTTTTACTTATTTTTTATTTTAATTAAATTATATTATTATTTCACGTTTGATGTCAAGTAAAGCTTGCGGGTTACTCTTCTCCCCTGTCCTCGAAGTTGGCGGGTTTTATCAGGTGGGTATTCTTTACATCGTTTTTCATTTCTTCGGGTTCCTCCGCGATAATTCCGCGCTGGACCTTGTCGTAACCGTGTTTCTTTCTTATTTCGTCCACGCAGCGTTCTACGGCTTCAAGCTTTTTGTAGTTGCCCGAGCTTTCGTCAACGGTCATCTGGGAAATGCCGTTATCGAAGCCCGACACGGTTACGCCGAGCGAACGGACTTTGAACGGCGGCAGAACGTTAGCCTTGAAAAGCGCGAAAGCGTGCTTTGCTATTTCGCTGCAAAGGACGGTGTGCCGCACCTTCTTCTGAACGGCGAAATCGGATAAATCGCCGTATCTGACCCAAAGATGAACGGTGTCCGCCGCGCCCTGTCCAGCTTCGCGGAGGCGGGCGGCTACGCTTTCCGCAAGGACGTAGATGCAACGCTCTATGCGTTTTAAGTCGGTTATATCCTCGCGGTAGGTACAGGAGTTGCCTATGGACTTGTATTCGCGCTTATCGTCCATATGCTTTACTTCATCCTCATCCTCGCCGCGGGCGTATTTTAAAAGGGTTTCTCCGAACTTGCCGAAAATACGCTTTATCGTATCGTCGTCCGCAGTAGCCAACCTGCCTATCGTGGTAAGCCCCATACCGCGGAGCTTTTCCTTGGTTGCCTTTCCGACAAGAAGCAAATCTTCAACGGGTAACGGATTTATAACGGACTTATAATTCAACTTGGAAATGACGGACGTGCCGTCGGGATTCTTTAAGTCCGAGCCGAGCTTTGCAAAGACTTTGTTGAAGGACACGCCGCAGGATACCGTTAAGCCTAATTCCTTCCTGACTGCGGTGCGTACGGTATCGCCCAAAAAGCGAAGATATCCGTCCGTAAAGTATTCTTCGCCGTCAACCGTTACTTTCATATCGGCGAACGGCGGAAACACGCGTGTTGAGCGTGTCAAATCCAACCAGCACTCGTCTATGCCGTAACTTTCGATGAGGTCGGTATAGCGCGCGTAGATTGCCTTGACTTTGCGGGAATACTTCATATACTCGTCGAAGTGCGGGGGCACGATTACAATACCCGGGCACTTCCTTTCGGCTTGCCAGACGGTATCGCCCGTTTTTACGCCGTAGCGCTTTGCTATTTCGCACTTGGCAAGCACTATCCCGTGCCTCTCTTCCTTGCTGCCGCAAACCGCGACGGGCTTACCCGAAAGCTCGGGATGAAGCGTTCTTTCCACCGACGCGTAAAAATTATTCAAATCGGAGTGAATGATTATTCTTTCCATTATGTATTACGGTTATTCGGTGAGGGATGAGATTGCGGAGGTCAGGACATCGAAGTAGTTTTTGAAGGTCTTGGAGCAGACCTCGGCGTTTTCTATCTCTATGCCGTCGGCGCGGAGTCCCGTCAAGGCAAAAGCCATTGCAACGCGGTGGTCGCCGAAGGTTTTAATCAACGCCGGCTTGGGTTGGGAGGGGTAGATTTTAACTCCGTCCTCCCGCTCATCGCACTTTACTCCCATTGCGGTAAGGTTATAAACCATAGCCGATATTCTGTCGCACTCCTGCCGTCTTATATGCGCAACGTTGCACATCTCGGTAGGTTCTTTAAGATAGGGTGCGATTGCGGCAAGCGTCAAGGCTTGGTCGGAAAATTCATGCATATCGACTTTGCCGCCGTCGAAGCTTTCCAACAGCTTTATAAACTTTATATCGCCCTGCATACTGTGGGGCAGAACGCCGTTTACCGTAATGTTCGTGCCCAAAATTTTGTTAGCCGCGTAGAAGTAGCAAGCGGCGGAAATATCGGGCTCTATATCGTATTTTTTTGCGGTATATTTGCCGTTTATGGTATAGCCGTCGTCTTCTTCTACCGTAATCCCGAACGACCACATCATATCCAAAGTCATATTTACGTAGTCGAGCCCGTGACTGCCGCAGGGTCTGATTTTGAGAGGCTTGCCCGAGCACGCCGCTGAAATTAAAAGCGCAGATAAAAACTGACTGCTCTTGGTTATATCAACCGTAACTTCGGAGGCTGGGGTTGAAGTCCCCTCTATCGTGAAGGGATAGCAATTTTCTTCGCCGTGGAACGTAAACTTTGCGCCTAAACTTTTAAGCGCTGAGATGAGCGGGGCGACGGGGCGCGTCTTCATCTGAGCGGAACAGTCAAGATAATATTTGCCGCTTTGAAACGCGAGAAATGCGGGCAGAAATCTTGCCGCCGTGCCCGCGCTGCCCACGTTTATTCTGCCCTCTTTTTTCCCAAGCTTGCCTCCGCAGCCCGTAATTTTTACGGTCGTTCCGTGAACCTCGGCGGGGATACCCAAATCCTTTAAGCAGTTTAAAAAGGTTTGACAATCGTCCGAAAACTGCGCGTTGAAAAGGGTACTCGTTCCCTCGGCGACAGCCGCAAGCAGCAAAGCCCGCGCCGTTATGCTTTTTGACCCGGGCACGCTGACCGCGATTTTGTTTTGATTGGTCTTGCCGTAAACGGTTTTAACTTTGTAGTTCATAACTTTCCGACCTTGATAATACATCCTCATCGGCCCCGCTATGCGGGACAGCTTCCCCCTCGTTTATCGATGGGAAGTCTATAATAAGGTTTATTTTCTTCTTCTTAAAACGTCGCCGCTTTGAAGCGCGAACGGACAGCTTATGGCGTAAATTTTCTGAACGAGCTTGCAGTCGGTAACCTCTTCCCCGTCCGCGAAAGCCTTTTCCACCTTGAACGACTTACCGAAATTATCAGTAGGGCTCAAAATTTCAAGCTCGTCGCCTACCTTGAACCTGCCGCGCATTTCAACTTGCGCAAAGCCGTCTTTGAAGCCCGCGACGTTTGCGATATAGTCGCAGTCGCCCTTGGTCTGGCTGTCGGTATAGTTCACGGTATTCTTGTTTTCGCCCAAAGCGTAAGCCACGGTATAGTCGCGGTGGGCGGCGGTTAAAAGCTCGCGTTCTACCGCCTCGGAATAGCCCCCGTCCATACAGCGGCGGTAGGCGTTTATGACGGTTGCAAGGTAGTACTCGGACTTCATTCTGCCCTCTATTTTAAAGGAGCACACGCCAGCCCTTTCAAGCTCTTCGAGGTGAGCGGACATATTCAAATCCTTGCTGTTTAAAATGTATGTCCCCCGCCCGTCCTCTTCGGTATCGAGCCAGCCGCTGTCCGACTTTTCGTCCGACTTGCGGATTTGGTAGTTCCAGCGGCACGCCTGAACGCATTCGCCGCGGTTGCTCTCCCGACCTGCGAGGTAGTTGGATAAAAGGCACCTGCCCGAATAGGATATACACATTGCGCCGTGGACGAAGGCTTCAAGCTCCATATCGGGAACGAAGGCGTGAATTTCCGCGATTTCTTCGAGGGATAACTCGCGGGCGAGCACGGCGCGGGTTGCGCCCTGTTCGCGCCAGAATTTTACGGCGTACTTGTTGGTGAGGTTCGCCTGCGTAGAGATATGTATAGGCAGTTTGGGGGCGGACTTTTTGGCGGCGTAGAAAACTCCGCTGTCCGAAATTATAGCCGCGTCAACGCCCGCGCTCTGCAAAAAGGCGAAGTAGTCTTCCATTTGTGCCATATCCGCGTTCTTTGCGAAGATGTTTGCGGTTACGTAAATTTTCTTGCCTAAGGAATGGGCAAGGCGCACCGCTTCCGCTATTTCGTCGCGCGTGAAATTATCGGCAAAGGAACGGAGCGAAAAGTCCTTGCCGCCGATATACGCCGCATCCGCGCCGAAGTAAAGCGCGGTTTTAAGTTTTGAGAAGTTGCCCGCAGGGGCTAAAAGTTCTACGTTCATATTATTCCGTCTGTTATTTCCTGCGCCGCGGGAAATTTTGCAAGCGCAAAAAGAATTTCTTCCTTAGAGGTACTGCCGCAAAGCTCCGCACGTGTCATATATTTCGTGTGCGTTTTGCCCGCCGAAGAATACACCGTACTTACGGCACAAGCCTTATCAATTTCAAATAAAATTTTATGTAATTTCCAGACCCCAACGCCACTTTTACCCGCATTTAACGAAAGGCAGGTCTTTTCGCCGATAATTGAAACCGCCGCGTCAACACTGTTGTAGTAGGAGGTGTTTTCGGGTGCAAGAAAGTACTGTTTGCGCTCGGGAACGTAGTCGGACATATTCAGCGCGGACTGCGGGAACATATCGAGGTACGCAAGATAGACCGTGCGCGGGTTTTGCGTGCGTTTGACCTTTTTTGCGGTTACTTCGAAGTATTCGCCGCCGTACAGAATACACGCTTTTTTGTCGCTTACCGAAACGCAAAGGGGCGCACCCGTTTTGTCATATATAATAAACAGCTCGTCAAGATGAAATACCTTATCGGTGTTTAAGAAAACGTCCCTTGCAAGGCTGTCGGGAATAATCCGATAGCTCGTGTAGCTACCAATGCGGGTACGCGAATAAATCACGGGAGTAACGCGGGTGCGTGAATAATGCACGGGCGTTTTCATACTTAAAATCAGGTCGGCAAGTGCCTTTGACTCTTCGTCGTGTTGTAAAGTATACAATGGAGCTTTCATTTCTTCACACTCATTGCAACGCCGTTGCCGATGTCTAAAACGGAGGTATAAAGTTCTTTATCCGTCGTGACGGCGGAGAGATATTCTTTTACGTGCGTGACGAGCATTCTGCGCTTTTTGGGGACTTCGGCTTCACCCGTAACGTAGCCGAACAAAAGCACGTCGTCCGCGACGAGCACGCCGCCATGTTTTAAAAGCTTTTTTAAGCGGGGCAGGTACTTTATATACTGCACCTTGGCGCAGTCGAGAAATATAAAATCGAATTGGTTTTCGGGAAGCTTTTCTATCTCTTCGCCCGCGTCGCCCAAAATTGCCGTTACCCTGCCTGAAAGGTCAAGCTTTTCAAAGTTTTCGGTTGCGGATTTATAAAAATTTCCGTCGCGCTCAACGGTGGTCAGATGCGCATAAGGGCAGGTTTGAAGCATTACCGCACCGCTTAGACCTACCGCCGTGCCGAGCTCTAAAACGTTTTCGGGCTTTAACGCCGCTAAAAAGGTTTGCAGAAAGCAAAGCGTTTCGTCGTCGGATACGGGTATTTCTTTTTTAAACGCATTCAGCCGCAGAGCCTGAATTTCTTCTTCTATCTGCGGCTTGTTGAATGGCGCGGTTTTAGTCGCCCGCTCCCCTTCATGCGTATTTTTGTGTGCATAAGTAAAATCTGTCATAGTTCGACAACGACGGGCACAACCATAGGAGATTGCTTCGTCTTCTTTAAAAGGTAATTGCGGAGCGAACGCTTGATTGTCTTTTTCAGTTCGTCAACGCCGCTTCGGGAGATATTTACGCTGTCTATGGCGCGGTTTATAACCTCGCGGATTTCCCTGTCGTAATCGCGGTGGAAATCGAACACGAACCCGCGGGAATTTACGGCGGGCTCGCCGACGACTTCGCCGCCGCTGACCGCAACCGAAACGATGAACAAGCCCTCTTCGGATAGCTGGCGCCTGTCCTCGATTACCATACTCTGCTTTTCGTCCTCTATGCCCTCGCCGTCGATAAGGCGCGAGCCTGCGGGCACCCTGTTAAGTCTTTTTACGCCCTTTGAGGTTACTTCTATGCAGTCGCCTATGTCGGGTATGAAAATTCTGCTTTCGGGAAGCCCCAATTCCTCGGCAAGCTGTGCGTGCTTTTTTAAGTGTCTGTACTCGCCGTGGACGGGAATAAAGTATTTGGGCTTTAAAAGACTGTGCATTATCTTGTGTTCTTCACGGCAAGCGTGACCCGAAACGTGGACGTTTTCAAGACTTTCGTAGACGACGTTTGCTCCGAGCTTGTAGAGGTTGTTTATTACGCGGTACACAAGCTTTTCGTTGCCGGGGATAGGCGAAGCGGAAATTATTACGGTGTCGTTGTCGCCTACAGTTACGAACTGGTTGTCGCCGTTCGCCATACGCGTTAACGCGCTCATCGGTTCGCCTTGGCTGCCGGTGGACACTACGACGATTTCGGTATCGCGCATATTGCGTATTTTTGATACGTCGACTAAAACGTCGTCGGGGATAGTAATTTCGCCTATCTTTTCAGCCGCCTCCACGACGTTTAGCATACTCCGCCCCGACAGCGCAACCTTGCGCCCGTACTTGACGGCAAGGTCGATAATCTGTTGAAGCCTGTGGACGTTTGAAGCGAACGTTGCGACGATAATTCTTCTTTTTGAGTTTTCCGAAAACAGCCTGTCCAAGGTGGAGCCTACTACCGTTTCGCTCATAGTATAACCCGCGCGTTCTATGTTGGTGCTTTCGCCCATATAGAGAAGCACGCCCGCGGCACCTATCTCGCTTATGGTTTTAAGGTCTATCGGCTCGCCCGCAACGGGGGTCAGGTCGATTTTATAGTCGCCGCTGTGGAAAATAACGCCCTGCGGGGTGGTGATTGCAAACGCCAGAGAGCCCGCGATTGAATGGTTTACGTTTATAGTGCGGACCTTGAAACAGCCGAGCTGTATAGTCTGGTCGGGCGTTACGGTGATTTCCTTAACGTCGTTCAAGCGGTGCTCGCGGAGCTTGTTGTCTACGAGCGCAAGCGTAAGCTTGGTGCCGATAACGGGGACTTTAAGTTCCTTTAAAAGGTACGGAACACCGCCTATATGGTCCTCGTGTCCGTGGGTCAATATAAGTCCGCGTATCTTTTTCGAATTTTCCAAAAGATAAGTAATGTCAGGAACGATAAGGTCGAAACCGGGGGTTTCATCCGTAGGAAAAATTGCGCCCGCGTCGATTATGATTATATCGTCGCCGCACTCCAACGCGGTCATATTTTTTCCTATTTCGCCTACGCCGCCGAGGAATATGATTTTGACGGGTTTGCCGCCGCGCTTGCCTTTAAACTCAGCGTTGTTTTGAACGGGTTTTTTAGACTGCTTGGATTTGGTCTGCTTGTTGTCTGCGTTTTTTGTCCGTTCGTTCTTTTTAGCCTGTTTTGCGCCCGCAGGCTTGCCCGCGTTCCGTCTTTCGTTTGACTTGTTTTGGGCGGGCTTTGCCGCCGTGCCGCCCGCTTTGTTCCTGTCGGGGCGGCGTCTTGTTAACCTTGTGGAAGGTTTTGCTTTTTCGTTTTCCAATATATTACTCCGATATTTTAATTTAGTTCTATTCACAAATTTTATTTGCTATTCTGCGCTTTCGCGGTTTTGGGTTGCGCATTTAATTCATTTAATTATTTACTTTTTTTGTAAGTTATAACCCATCATACGTCACTGCGCGACACCTTCCCCTGTCGGGAAGGCTAAATTGCGATTAAAAGCTGCGCGGCGCGCAAAGAGATTCTTCGGGCTATCTCCTCAGAATGACAGAAGGGCACAATGAGGACAATAAAAGGTTAAAACTAAAAGACGGGGTTAATGTGTATACCCCCGTCTTTAAATACTTTATTAATCCTTGTTTACGTCCTTGACAAGCCCGTCTTCAATGAGTTCTTCCATAGTTTCGTAAGGATACATTGCAGCGTAATCACGCTCGGGAACGGGTCTCTTGATACCGTCGCGCTTTTCAAGCATAAGGTCTACGAGCCTGACCGCCTTTTTTACGCCGCGGGGGCTCTTTATCTTAATCATAGTAGGCGTACCGTGCAACGATTTGTTGTTTGACACGTCCTTTTGATGATATACGGAATACTCGATTTCTTTGGGATCTATCGCCATATAGAGGACGAGCGTCTTGCCGCGGATTTTGAAACGGGCAATGGTTTCCCTTCCTTTATGGAAACGCTCTGCTCCCCAAGCGATGTTGGAGTTGACTTTACGGTAGCTCAACAGCGCGTTTCTGACTTTGCCGTAATAATTTTTAGTTTCGTTAGAGCTTTGAATAATTCTTGCAATGAAGCTACGGTTATAGCGCATCATGTTGAGGAAGTCAACGCCGTTTTCGTCCTCTTCGCCGTCGTCGTCATCGTCGTCATCGTCCGATTTCGCCGCAACGACTACTACGGGTGCGGGTTGAACGGGTTCTTCTACAACCTCTTCTACAACCTCTTCGTATACGGGCTCTTCTTCAGCTTCTTCAATAACGTCGGTAACCGTAACGAGCTCTTCTTCAACGGGCTCCTCTGCGGGTTCTTCAACTACTTCTTCGACCGGTTCTTCGCGTTCAATCACGACGTTTTGAACGATTTGTAGGTTTTGAAGAATTTCCTTGATTTCGGCTATTTCGTTGTCGATTGCGGTGAAGCGTTCGTCGTTGGTTCTGTAAACCTTTTCGCTTACGCTGTCGGACATTCTGTCAACGCCGTCCTCGTCGATTACGATTTCGTAATCGCTATCCTGCTGCGCGTTGATAAGCTGCTCTGCAACCTTGTCAGCTATTTCGTCGGTATCGAGTTCGGGTATATAGTTGGAGAGGGCGGCAGCCGCTTTATCTGCGATGGCGTCCTCGTTGACGCCCGCAACAGTAATCTTCTCGCTGATACGGGCAGCCATTTCTTCGTAGTCGGGCTCTTCCTCCTCTTCCAAGGCGTTCGCTTCGCTGAGCTTCTCCGCTACGGCGGTAGCTATTGCGTCGTAGTCGAGTCTGTCGATAATCTCTCTGGAAATGGATTCGCAACCTTCGTCGTCAACGATAATTTCAAAGTCTTCGGGTTTAAGGGAACCGACTTTGAGCGCGATAGCGTCCGCAAGTTCGTCCTCGTTGATTTCATAATGAGCCGGAGCGTCAGCGTAAGTTGCCGCAGTATAGTTCTGTACCTCGGGAATTTCAATCTGTTGCGCAACCTTTGCGGCAAGATAATCGTAATCGATTTCGCCTGCAGGCGCGGTACCGAGCCTATCCGCAACAAGCTCGGCTATTGCGTCGCTGTCAACCTCAGCCGTAACTTCGGGAACATTGATTTGCTCGGCAACCTTTGCCGCGATATAGTCGGCGGACAATTCCTCCGCCGAAGGAACGACGATTTGCTCGGCAACCTTCGACGCTATATAATCGGGAGAAACGTATTCCTGAACGGGCAAACGGGAAACTATCTTGTCTGCGAGGTACTCGTAATCGATAGCGCGATCCGCAACCGAAACATTGACGGGCAATGCCGTAGTAGCGGCAAGCTCCTGCGCAGGCATACGCTGTGCGAGCTTGTCGGCAAGAAGGTCGTAGTCGATAGCCTGAGGCACGACGTCCTGAACGGGCAGGCGGGCGATAAGCTTATCGACGAGCAAGTCGTAATCAACGTCCTGCGTAGCGGCGTAAACGGGCGTACCGTTCGAGGCGACGGGAGTTGCCCTCTCCGCCAAAATATCGTTGAGCTCCCTCACCTTATCCGAAAGCGCGGTGAAAATGCTTTCGCTTTGCATCGCTATCATTCTGAACTCTTGCTTTAAAGCTTCGTAGTCGGTTTGGATAGTAGCCTGAAGCTGACGTCCCTGATTGATAACGAAGTTAACTTCGTCCCTTGCGCCGGCAATCTGCTCTAAAGCAGTGTTGAGCCTGCCGTTGGAAATTCTGGTCTGGTTAAGAGCCTCTTCCTGCTTAGCGGATAATTCACGTTGCCTTTGCAGTATCAGGTCTGCTTTCTTCGGCGTCTGAACGTTTTTGTTATCTGCCATATTCACACCTCGTTTGAGTAAAATTTCTTTATTTTGTTACCTTTAAAGGGTAAGCCTATATTTAGTTTACACCCTTTTTTGCAAAAAGTAAAATTTTTAACACTATTTTTTTTATATATTTTCATTTTTTTTTGCGTTAATTAAAGCATATATGGGGGCTAAACTGGTTTAGCAGCTTCTCGGTCTCCACTTGCAAGAAGACCGCGACGAGCCCGTTTTTGTTAACTTTTAACACATTTGAAGCGTTTTTAAGCTCATTTTACCCTTAAAAACAATGAAAATACACAAAATTTTGAAAAATTTCGGTTTTGGGTAATATTTCCATTTGACAAATCGGCAAAATAACAGCTAAACTTGTATATTATACGGATTTAGCTGTTAAACGGTTACGAAGGAGAACGGAATGGGAATTGAAAACTTCCCCGAGATATTGAAAGAGCTTGTGGTTGAGAATCTTGCAAACCTTACCGACGTGAGCGAGGAATTGGAATGCGGGGAATCAACGCTTAGCCGCTACGCGACGGGCAGGGCGTTGCCCACGCTTGAAATGACGGTAAGGCTTGCGGATTACTTCGGCGTTACCTGCGACTATCTTCTGGGACTTGACGCGGAAAATGCTTACGACAGCTTTAGCCCTTGCCCCCCTTTCGGGAAGCGGTTTAAAGAGGTTCTTACATATTATAAGGTTTCGCGGTACAGATTGGTACGGACGACGGGTATAGCGGAGTCCGTTATGCGATATTGGACGCAGGGCAAGACGACGCCTTCTATTGCAAACGTCGTAAAAATTGCCGAAGCTTTGGGCTGTACCGTGGACTTTTTGATAGGTAGGTGTTCACAAAAAATTGAATGATATTCTCCACTGCGTTCAGAATGACATAGGGAGCTTAGAATTAATTAGTCCGTATAAACACCGACACGTTTACCTATAATAAATAATAGAAAAAGGCGGAGGCTATTTTATGGGTAAAAAGAAAAATAAGATTGCAAGACTGACCGAAGAACAGTACTACGCATACATTGCGGGGTTGAAAAACGACGCGGCATTGTTCGACGCGAACGGGGACATGATAGTCCCTGCCCCTTTTAATACCAAAGAAAAATAAAAGGATTTAATAAGAATAATCGTTGACGGCGGAGCATAATGTGCTCCGCCGTCATATTTTCCGCAAATCCGTCAGCCGCACCCTTAAAGCGCCGCCGACGTTTGTTGCTACTATAATATACGGTATAAGTTAAAAATAAGTGAAAGAGGATAAGAAATAAGGTGAAACTTGGTTGAGATTATTCGCCGTTGGCTCAGAATGACACTGAGGGGCGAGGACGAAATTCTCAACACAGCACGGTGCGCTGTTTTGTCGTCCGAGGTGAGCGCTGCGCATTATACGCGCAGTCGCAGTGACCGAAAACGGTGTTTACCTTACGCCGTTTTAGAGAGAAGCCCCTAAACTCACGAAATATTTTACGCGCAGAATAGCGTGAAATATTTGTGAACTATAATATTATGCAGATTACGCCGCCCTTCCCCTCGTTAACTATACGGGTTATCGCCTTGCGCATTTTATTCTTGGTATTGTCCTGCATGGAGCCGACCTTGCCCGCAAGCCCTTCCTTGACCATACCGCGGAGCGACTTACCGAACACGTTGGTATCCCACATGGTATCGGGATTTGTTTCAAAGCCGTTCATCATTCCCTGAACTATGCTTTCGCTTTGGGCGGCGCTGCCCATAATGGGACTTACCTCTCCCGTTACGTCGATTTTGACTATGTGATAGCTGGGCGCGGTTGCGCGGAGCTTTATGCCCACGCTTCCGCCCTGACGGACGAGCTTGGGAGCTTCGAGGCTCATATCGTCGTCGTCGGGATGAACTATGCCGTAGCCGTTGATTTTTGCGCAGTCAAGCGCGTCCTTGATTTTGTCGTAGCCGCGCTTGGCTTCCGAGGTGCCGCGTATATAGCGCATAAGCGTAAACTCGTCAGATATTTCGTCGCCCGCGATTTCGGACAGCATTTCAAAGAAAATTCCGTCCTGAACGTACGCAGTAACGCTTGCCTTGCCGTCCGCCAGGTTAAGCGCAACCGAAGGCTCGCCCTTCCAGAAACGGCAGTCTTTGAGCATTCCGTCGAACGCCGTGCAGTCCTTCATTTTGTTCACGGTTGACGCAACCGATTTTATTCTGTCCAAAAGCTCGCATAAAGCAGAGCTTTCCTGAGGAAGGAAGCGCATCCAGTCGGGAATGTCTATATCGAAGCCCGTGACGGGGAACTCGAACAAAACGGCCTTTAAGACGTTTAAGAGCCCTGCCGCGTCCAGCTTTTCGCAGTTGGCGGCGATTACCGCAACGCCGTACTTGTTTTCAAGCTCGTCGCGGAGTCTGCGCGCAGACGCCTTTTCGGGGTCGACGCAGTTTAAAACTATTACGAAAGGTTTGCCCAGCTCCTGCAAGCGCGCTACCGTGCGCTCCTCTGCGTTGACGTAACCCGAACGGGGAATATCCGCGATAGAGCCGTCCGTAGTTACCAGCACGCCTATGGTTGAATGCTCGGATATAACCTTATCCGTGCCGAGCTCCGCCGCCTGCGCAAAGGGCAGGGGTTTATCCGACCACGGAGTATTGACGAGACGGGGCTTGCCGTCCTCTTCAAAGCCGTTGGCGCCCTTAGTGATAAAGCCCACGCAATCGGCAAACCGTACGTTTGCGACCGCGTTTTCGATTTTGACCTTTACCGCCTTTGCCGGTACGAACTTAGGCTCGGTAGTCATTATCGATTTGCCCGAAGCGGACTGCGGCAATTCGTCCACCATAACGGCTTTATCGTTGCCGTTTTCCACATTGGGAATGACAAGTTCAGTCATAAATTTCTTTATAAGCGTGGACTTGCCCGTTCTGACGGGTCCCACCACTCCTATATAAATATCTCCGCCGTTCCGTGCGGCGATGTCCTCGTAAACGTTATAATCCAGCATATCCGCCTCCGCAAAATCTATGTGTATAATAACTTATTTTTCTACTTTGGGTTTTAGAACGGATTTTTAAGAATTTTTGGCGGGGTCGCGGTTTGCGCAGTGGGGAAAAGATTTTTCGGAAAGTCTCAAAATGACAGGTAAGGTCGCGCGGAATGGCACGGACGGGCGGTTCTATGGTGCGGGAATAAAAGTCGCCCGCGCGTATCGTACGCGCGGGCGACTTTATTTGTTAAATCTCTTTCGTTACTTCGTCGAAGAAGTCCGTCATTTCTTTTTTTGTTTTGAAGTTGGCGATAAAACTCAGATTGCCCATACAACCCGAAAGCGCGTCCGGCACGTGCCAGATTTGCTTTATATACGGCTTATACCTGTCCACGATATTCTGCTCGGAATACAGGAAAGGTTTGCCGTTTCTTCTGCCGGCGTAGGCGCAGTAAAACTTTTCCTGCGGTTTAACGTTCGTCTTGCCGTAAGCTATTGTATCAGCCCAGATTTTGTACACGTCGGTACTGTTGGCGTAGTTCATCATATCGGGCGAACAGCCGCCTGCAGGTCGCATATTCACCTCTAACGCGACCACCTCTCCCTTCCTGCCGATATGCTGGTCCTTTAATAGACGGAAAAACTCGAAGTGAACGAACCTGTTTTTAACGCCGAAAGCTTTCAGCGTTCTTCTGCCCGCGTCGCGCACGTCGTCCAACGGCTCGTTGAGATAATAGTAGCAACTGTTGTCGTTGGAGTTGACTATATCCATAAGGTCGCCCATTTCGACGAGCCCCGTTTCAAATACGGGGTTGCCCTCGAAGTCCACTATCGCATCGTAGGAGTTGACGACGGCGTTGAGGTATTCTTCCATTATGTAGCCCTGAGGCTTTTTTGCTAAGAAGTCGAGAAGGTCGGTGTCGTTTTTGAGCTTATAAGTTGCCTCCGCGCCAACGCCGTTGTCAGGTTTGACGATTACGGGGTAGCCAACCTCTTTAATGAACTTTTTGCAACCCGCAAGAGTTTTGACGAGATAGTGTCTTGCAACCTTTATCCCCGCCTTTTTGTAGGACTTTTTCATTTCGGACTTGTACTTGACGCGTTTCATATCCTTAATATGAAAGCCCGTAGTTATATTGAACTCGGTGCGAAGGCGGGCGTCGCGTTCGAGCCAATACTCGTTGTTGCTTTCAAGGAAGTCTATCTTGCCGTACTTGAACGTGAAGAAAGCGACGGCGCGGAAAACCGCACCGTAATCTTCAAGGCTTGAAACCTTGTAATACTCGTTTAGGGAATTTTTGAGTTCTAATGAAAGATTATCGTAAGGGCAGTCGCCTATGCCCAAAACGTTGAAGCCGTCGTTTTTAAGTTCGCGGCAAAACTTCCAGTAGTTCGCGGGGAAATTGGGGGAAATAAAGATGAAGTTTTTCAAAAAAGACCTCCTTATAAAAGGTTTTGGATTCTTCGCTAACGCTCAGAATGAAAAGGTTGGCGCGCGGAATGACAAGTGGGCAAAAACTCAATTTTGAGGTTCAAAACCTAAAACATTCATAAAATATGGAACGGATTTTTCCCAAGAGGCTTCGCAGTGCGTGCCGCCCTTGACGACGCGGGCGGCGACGTTCACGCCGCGCTCGATAAGGTACGCGCACGTTTGGGCGAAAACCTTACGCTGTGCGGGGTGGTTGGAAAATTCCTCGCTGCCGTAGTCGGTATATAAAAGCGTATCCTTGCCGAGCTTGCCGTCTTTTAAAAACGCGGGCATTTCACCGCCCGAAACCCAGAGGCTAGGCGAAAGCGCCGCCCCGCGTGAAAAGTATTTGCCGTACTTTGACAAAGCGAAAAGGGTCATAAGCCCGCCCATAGAGCTGCCGGCTATCGCGGTGTTCGCCCTGTCGGGCAGGGTGGCGAAGTTTTCGTCGATAAACGGCTTGAACTTTTTCACGAGCCAATCCATATACTTCTTGCCGCGCGACTTTATATAGCCGAATTCGTCGTCCTTAAAGCTTATAGGGGTATATTCTTCAAGCCTGCCGTTGCCCGCGCCGTTGCACTCCACCGCCGCTATTATTATTTGCGTGCGGGTGTAGTCGAGATAGTCGGCAAGCCGCCAGCTTCTGCCGAACGTCGCCTCGCTATCGTCGAATAGGTTATGTCCGTCGAACATATACATTACGGGGTAGCCGCCGTTTTCGTCGTAGTCGACGGGGAGATATACGTAAGCTTTGCGCTCCTTCCTTTTAGTGAGCGAAGGTATGGTTATATTCCAGCTTTCAACCATTTAATTCGTCCGTAATAAATTCAAGAATATCGTTTTGGAGCTGCTCTTTACAGACGTCGTTTAAAATTTCGTGACGACACCCGTCGTATAACGTTATGGAAACGTTCTTTACGCCCGCCTTATGGAACTTGTTGCAAGCTTTTATAACGCCGCCGCCGTAGTCGCCGACGGGGTCGAGCTCGCCCGCGACGAAATACACGGGTAAGTCCTTGGGAACGGCGGAAATAATCTTTTTGGAGCAAGCCGCCTTTATAACGGAAAACAGGATATAGTAGCCGTTGTTCGTGAAGTCGAAGCCGCAAAGAGGGTCGTTTTCGTAAGCGTCGACGTTTGAGGGGTCTTTTGAGAGCCAATCGTTTGCAGTTCTGTTGGGTTTGAATTTTTTGTTATACGAGCCGAAGGCGAGCTTTTTTATCGTCTTGCTTCTGTTGCGCCAGCCGCAGAAAGCGGCGTTCAATTTTACGGCGAAGAGCGCGGTGTTTAATGTTGCCTTGGACTTGAAGCCGCTACCCATAATTATCGCGCCTTTAAATTCGTTGCCGTAAATTGCGATATAGTTGCGGCAGAAGAACGAGCCCATACTGTGCCCCAATACGAACCAAGGGAGCTCGCCCGTTTCCTTTTGAACCGTGAGCTTTAATTCGTGAATATCCTCTATTATGATTTTATAATCCCTTTGGTCGTTGAAATAACCTAAATCCTCCGCAGACTTGACGGACTTGCCGTGTCCCAAATGGTCGTCTGCGCAGACAATAAAGCCGTTTTCGTTTAAAAATTTCGCAAAGGGCGCGTAACGCTCGGCATACTCGCACATTCCGTGGATAATCTGCACCACGCCGCGAGCTTCGCCCTCGGGCTTCCACAGGCACGCGTGAACAGTATTCTTGCCGTCCTTGGAGGGGTAAAAAATATCCTGCATAGAATTCTCCTTATTTATCTCTTTTCAATTCATATTATATCACGAATTAATTATACTTACAAATCTTTTACGCATTTCAAAGCGTATTCAACGAGGTTACGGCGAACGTCGTCGGCGTGGGCGAAGTGACGCGTGTCGTAGTCCGTGCCGCTTAAATCGTCGCCGCAATATAATATCTGCCCGAATTTCGCGTTTAAAAACCGCGATACGGCAATCATAGCCGCGCATTCCATTTCTACGGTGAGGCAGCCCTGCGAGCGGCGGAGAGCAATTTTGTCTTCGGTTTCGCGGTAAAAGGCGTCCGTAGTCCAGGTCTTGCCCGCAACGTGCGGCAAACCGAGCTTTGTCAAAACGTTGCCAATATGCTCCACTACCCACGCGTCCGCTTTTATTTCGTACGAAGGGGGCGCGTAATGGTAGCTTGCGCCCTCGTCCCTCACCGCGCAATCGGGAATTACCAGCGCACCGAGGGGTTTGTCGGTGAGCGTGCCTGCGGCTCCGCAGGCGATTATCTTTTTAACGCCCGCCGCACAAAGCTCGTAAATTTGGTTGGACGAACCCGCCGAACCGAGAAAACCCGTCGTAAGCGCAATTTTAACGCCGTCTATATTAACTTCGTATATGGGCAGGTTGACTGTACATGAGGGCTTTTCCGCAATTACGGCCGCGCCGTATTTTTCGGCGATTGCCTTAACGGACGATTTGGAAAAGGCGATAACGCACCGTTCGGGTAAATTTTTGGGCGTGCTGACGTAATGGTCGGGGCGGACCTTGCCCTCTTTTCCGTCAAATTCAAATAACGGAAGTTCTTTCCTGTCCATACCTTTCTCCTTGGCGTTTTTATTTATCTTATCATAAACGCAATAAAAATGCAATAGAATGCAAAAGCGCGGACTTTAAAAGTCCGCGCCCCCTCATATATTAAATTAATTTGCGTTGGTCGTTTCAATAACTTCTTTTCTTTCTTCCCTTTCCTTCTTATCCCTCATTGCAAGACGGAGTCCGTGCCCAGAGACGATAGGGGAAATGATAAGCCAGATTGCCGCAAGAGTTATTATTACGTAGACGATTATGGAACCAACCGAACGCGGTCCCTGGAATATCCAGCCGACGAGGTTGAAATCGAACATTCCGTAAAGTCCCCAATTTACCGCGCCCAGCAAAACGAGCACGTAAGAAATAATATTTGCGATTACCATTTTACTCTCCTTGAAAAAAAGTATGTGCGATAATCGTCCGAATATTCCGTATTTTATTTGCGGTTTTTAAGTTCCGCGCGCATCTCCTCGTTTTTGAGCGCTTCCTCTGCGTTTCTTTTTGCGTTGGCTAAATCGGTTTCGGTAATAGTTCCGCGTTTTAACAGCGTTTCGCCATATGAAAGCTCTGCCGTTTCGCCGAGGTAGCTTTTGCCGTCGCCGCGGATTGAAGCGATAAGTCTTTTAATTACTATGAAAATATCGGTGAACAGCTCTCTCTTTTTGCAGTAACGCGCGTCGAGAGCGAAGGCTTCCTCGCAGGTCATACCCTCGTGCCCGCGCAATACGAGGTGGTTTATAAGCCCTGCGCGGGTTGCAAACCTGTCCATTTGGCTATCTTCCAAAAGCGCACCGTCGGAAAGGAGCAGAGGAGCGACGCCCACGAAGCTGAGCCTGCCGCCAAGAATATCCAAAATCTTAGGCAGGTTCTTTATGCCGCGGCTTACGCCCGCAAAAGATTTAAGGTAAATTATTTTGCCCTTTGCGCCCAAGTACGGAGTTTCCTCAAAGACGAAACCGGCGCGTTTTTTGGAAATTGCCGCGCCGACTATAAGAACGGGCGAAGTGACGATAACGGCGATTAGCGCAAACACGAAATCAAGCACGTACTTGAAAAACAGCCTGTAATTCAGTTCTATAATCACTATTGCCGCAACAGCGATAACCACGCCGAATACGGCGTGACCCGCGGGGGTCTTTAAAAAATCGTCAAGCATCTTTTTCTCCGTGCAGTAAAACTTTTTCTATAACTTCGAGTACCTGTTCAAGCCCCTGACGCGTCTGGGCGGAGGTTGCTATAACGTTATCTTTGCCGCACTTGTAGACTGCGGCGATTTTGGTTACGCCGTTTGCCTGCTGCGCCTTTGAAAGCTTGTCCGCCTTGGTTGCGATTACCGTGAACGGCACGAGGTGATAATATAGGTAGTCCACCATTTGCCTGTCGTCGGCGGTGGGATCGTGGCGGATATCCGCGAGAGCAAAGACGTGGGCAATACTCTCCTTTTCGGAAAAGAAATCGTCTAAAAGGCGCGCCCATTTCTGCTTTTCAGTTTTGGAAACCCTTGCAAAACCGTACCCGGGGAGGTCGGCTAAGATAAATTCGCCGTAGTCGAAATAGTTTACAAGCCGCGTCCTGCCGGGGTCTTTTGAAACCTTGGCAAGTTTTTTGCGGTTGGCAAGCATATTTATAAAGGAAGATTTGCCGACGTTGGATTTGCCGCAGACGGCGATTACGGGCTTATCGGTTTTTATAAACTGTTCTTTGCTTGCCGCGCTCGTGATAAATTCCGCATTAGTAATTTTAAGCATATTACAGTCCTATAATGGCGGTCTTGAATACGTCCGACACTTCCGTTACGGGAATGAAGTTCAGCTTTTCACGGATATTTTCGGGTATCTCTTCCAAGTCCTTTTGGTTATCGGCGGGAATTATAATATCTTTTACGCCTATTCTGTACGCGGCAAGCGCCTTTTCCTTTAAGCCGCCTATGGGCAGAACTTTGCCGCGAAGCGTGATTTCGCCAGTCATTGCAACCGACTTTTTAACGGGCTTTTTGGTGAACGCCGAAAGTATGGCGGTCGCCATGGTTATGCCCGCGCTGGGTCCGTCCTTGGGGGTTGCGCCCTCGGGAACGTGAACGTGTACGTCGGTGGTTTCAAAAATACCGTTGTCCAGACCGTAGCTTGCGCTGTTGGAGCGTATATAGCTTATCGCCGCTCTTGCGCTCTCCTTCATAACGTCGCCGAGCTTGCCGGTAAGCAAAATGTCGCCCTTACCTTGCATTGCGGAGACTTCTATCGTGAGAGTAGTGCCACCTACCGCTGTCCAGGCAAGCCCCGTCGCCGCGCCTATCTCGTCGCTGCCTAAGCTTTTATCCTCTTCAAAGCGCCTTGCGCCGAGATAATTTTGAAGGTTGGATTTTGTAACTTTAAAAATATCTTCGCTGCCCTCGGCGTATCTTACGGCGGCTTTACGGCAAACGGCGTCAATCTTGCGCTCTAAATTTCTTACGCCCGCCTCCATAGTGTAGCCTGAAATTATATCGTCCAAAGCGTCGTCGTCAAAGGAAATTTGCCCCTCTTTAAGTCCGTTCGCCGCGCTTTTTTTAGGGATTAAATAGCGCTTTGCAATCTCGCGCTTTTCTTCCTGCGTGTAGCCCGAAAGCTCGATTAATTCCATTCTGTCAAGGAGGGGACGGGGTATGCCGTCAAGACCGTTAGCCGTGGTTATGAAAAGCACCTTGCTTAAATCGTAGGGAACTTCCAGATACCTGTCTCGGAAGGTGGCGTTTTGGGCTGGGTCCAAAACCTCCAAAAGCGCGCTTGCGGGGTCGCCGCGCATATCCGAAGAGAGCTTGTCAATCTCGTCCAAAAGGAAAACGGGGTTTGTTGATTCCGCCTGCTTTACGCCGTTAATAATTCTTCCCGGCATTGCGCCTATATACGTCTTTCTGTGTCCGCGGATTTCCGATTCATCCTTTACGCCGCCCAGACTCATTCTTACGAACTTTCTGCCGAGGGCGCGCGCAACCGATGTTGCGATAGAGGTTTTGCCCACCCCAGGAGGACCTACGAGGCACAAAATGGGCGCGTTGAGCCCGTCAGTGAGTTTAAGTACCGCGAGATACTCGGTTATCCTTTCCTTGATTTTTTCAAGACCGTAGTGGTCTTCGTTCAGAATTTTAACGGCGTCCTGTAAGTTTTCGGTATCGGCGGTCTTTTCCTTCCACGGGAGGTCTAAAAGCCAATCCAAATACGTCCTTAAAACGTTGTAGTCAGGCGAAGAGGACTGCATTTTGTCCATTCTCGAAAGCTCCTTTAAAGCCTTCTTCTCCACCTCTTCGGGCATACCCTTTTCCTTTATGCGCCGTTCAAGCTCTTCCTTTTCTTCCTCGTCGTCGCCGAGCTCGGTATGGATAGCCCTGAGCTGTTCCCTCAGGTAATACTCCCTTTGGTTCTTCTCGATATTCTGGCGGACCATTGAGTTTATCTTGCGCTCCAAACGGGAAATTTCAAGCTCGTCGTTTAAAATTTTGTCTATCGTGCGGAGTCTGTCCGTCACACGCTCGCACTCCAGAATCTGCTGCTTGGTTTCAAGCTTTATATTGAGGTTGTGCGCCGCGATATTTACGAATTCGTCCGTATCGCCGCACTTATCGAGCGCGGATATAACATCCTTTGAAATGCGCGAGTCCGTCATCGATATGTCGCGCATAACGTTTTTAGCCGTGCGGAAATACGCCTCTTCCAAGGCTTCTTCGCCGTGAACGGGCTTTATCTCGTCCACCTCTGCGGAGAACGCTCCGTCTTTAAGGTCGATGACGCGGACAGCCGCGCGGTACAAACCCTGCACGGTTATTCTTATATTGTTTGCGGGAAGTCGCGTGACCTGCTTGAGCTGGGCGACCGTTCCCACCGTATACATATCGTCGAAAGATACTTCGGTAAGTTCCGCGTTTTTCTGCGCGCAAAGAAACATACGGGAGTCGCCTTCCGTCGCCTTTTTCACCGCCGTGAGAGAAACTATTCTGCCCACGTCGAAGCTTACGGTCGTATCGGGAAACACCACTCTTCCCCGTAAAGGCACTACGGGCAGGATTTCTGTTTTACTTCTTGACATAACTTTCCTCCTCATAAAAACTTTATTCTATTCTGAGAATAAAGTTTTTCGTGATTTTTAGCGGCTCTGCCGCTCATTACGCGATTTTTAAGGACACACAGGCGTATAATCGCGTAAATTCACACCGCTGAGGCGCTTACGCACAAATTGAGTGCGCTAACCAAAAAACGCGTTTTTTGGTTGCGCCGTTTATTATTTAAAATTACGGCTAATAAATCTTAATATTCAGTGCGCGGGCAAAATTAAATTTTGCCCGCGCCGTTAGTATCTTTAATTACCATATTTACGCCGAATAGACGATTTTCGGTTCGGCTTTGTCCGTTACGCATTCCCTCGTGACGATAACTTCCTTTATATTCTTTTCCGAAGGAAGCTTATACATAACCGAAGTCATAAAGCTTTCTATTATGGTGCGCAAGCCGCGCGCGCCCGTCTTTAAACGGATTGCCGTGTTCGCAATCTCGCGCACTGCGCCGTCCTCTACCGTTAGCTTTACCCCGTCCATTGCAATAAGCTTTTGGTACTGCTTTATAATTGCGTTTTTAGGCTGGGTTAAAATGTTTACGAGCGCATCCTCGTTCAAGGGGTGCAAGCTTACCACGATGGGAATTCTGCCGACAAACTCGGGAATGAGACCGAACTTGGTTAAATCCTGCGGCTTAACGTCCGAAAGCATATCGTAAACGTTGTCGTCGGTGGTCTTTACTGTGCCGCCGAAGCCCAAAGAGGTGTTGTCCTTGCGCTTTTGCACTATCTTGTCAAGCCCGACGAACGCGCCGCCGCAGATAAACAGAATATTGGTGGTGTCTATTCTGAGACACTCCTGCTGGGGATGCTTTCTTCCGCCCTGCGGAGGAACGCTTGCAACCGTACTCTCTATTATTTTCAATAACGCCTGCTGAACGCCCTCGCCCGAAACGTCGCGGGTGATGGATACATTTTCTCCCTTTCTTGCGATTTTATCGATTTCATCGATATAGATGATTCCGCGCTGCGCCTTCTGAATGTCGTAATCGGCGTTCTGGATAAGTTTTAACAGGATGTTTTCAACGTCCTCGCCTACATAGCCCGCCTCGGTCAACGTGGTGGCGTCCGAAGACGCGAAAGGTACGTTTAAAATCTTTGCAAGCGTTCTTGCAAGCAAAGTTTTGCCGCAGCCCGTAGGGCCTAAAAGAAGAATGTTCGATTTCTCGATTTCCACGTCCTTGTCACCCACGTCCTTTAAAAGGTTGTTTATGCGCTTATAGTGGTTGTACACCGCAACGGAAAGAACTTTCTTCGCCTCGTGCTGACCGACGATGTATTTATCAAGCTCTTCTTTTATCTCGGCAGGAGTCTTTAAGGGAACCTGAACGTCCGCTTCTTCGTCCGATTCCTTTATCATATCTCCGCAAATGAGAATACACTCGTCGCAGATATGCGCGCCGTCGTTGCCGCGTATGAGCCTTTTAACCAAATCTTCAGTTTTTCCGCAAAATGAACAATGCTTTTGCTCTTTCAAAATTCCTCCTTCACGAAAACTTCATTCTATTCTGCGAATAAAGTTCTTCGTGATTTTTAGCGGCTCTGCCGCTCTTTGCACGATTTTTAAGGACACACAGGCGTATAATCGCACAAATTCACACCGCTGAGGCGCTTACGCACAAATTGAGTGCGCTAACCAAAAAGTGTGATTTTTGCTTGCGCCGTTTATTATTTAAAATTGCGGGAGCTACCCGTCTAAAACGCAGAGATATGGTGCAATACAAGGCGCGCGAGGGAAACCCGAAGGAGTTCACTATACCGTAAAAAACTGAGGGTTGCCACAGCGCAACGCCGTAGAAAGCCATATATATGCGTTTTAACGCTTGTAGAAGACTTTGTCGATAAGCCCATACTCCTGCGCTTCCTGCGCAGACAGATAATTGTCCCTGTCGGTATCCTTTTCAATCTGTTCGAGGGGTCTGCCGGAGTTTCGGGACAATATCGTGTTTAACTTGTGCCTCGTTTTTAATATGTGCTCCGCGGCGATTTTTATATCGCTTGCCTGACCCTGCGCGCCGCCGAGGGGCTGATGAATCATAATCTCGCTGTTGGGTAGCGCATAGCGTTTACCCTTCTGACCGCTTGACAGGAGAAACGCGCCCATAGACGCCGCCATACCTATACAGATAGTGGAAACGTCGCACTTGACATAGTTCATCGTATCGTAAATCGCAAGCCCTGCGGAAACCGAGCCGCCGGGACTGTTGATGTACAGAGAAATGTCCTTGGAAGGGTCCTTGGCTTCGAGATAGATGAGCTGCGCGACAACGGTGTTAGCAACCGCGTCGTCAATCTCTCCGCTTAAAAATATTATTCTGTCCTCTAAAAGACGACTGTAAATGTCGTAAGAACGCTCCCCGCGGGAGGTCTGTTCAACGATATAAGGAACTAACGCGTTTTTTTCTTTAAGCATTTAAATTGCTCCTTTTTTTATTAATCTTTCTTTGCCGCGGGCTTCTTTGCGGCTGCCGATTTAGCCGAAGACGACTTTGCCGCAGTTTTTGCAGCAGGCTTTTCATCCGCGGATTTAGCCGCAGTTTTAGCCGCGGGCTTCTTTGCGGCGGATTTCTTTTCGTCCGAGTACAACTCGTTGTTTGCCGAAAGGAAGTCAAACAGTTTGGTTATTACCAAATCGTTCTTAATATAATCAAGTTGACGGGGGTCAATCGTCTTTTTGTATTCTTCCGCCGTCTTTTCAACCGATTTAGCCTGTTCGGCAATCTTTGCGTCGACCTCTTTATCGGAAACCGTTATGTTCTCGCTTTTTATAATCTTTTCGATAACGAGCTGTTGGAGAACGCGGGGCTGTGCCTGCGACGTGAACTGCGCGCGGAACTCCTGCATAGTCTGACCGAGGTATTTGATGTAATCTTCAAGCTTGATGCCCTGATACATAAGGCGGTAAGAAAAGTCCTGAACCATTCTGTCGATTTCGCTTTCGATCATCGCCTGGGGAATTTCCGCCTTGGCGTGCTTTGAAATTTCGTCGACGATGCTGTTCTCGGTTTCGTCGCGGGAACGGTTTTCCGCCTGCTTTAAAAGCTTTTCGCGGGTCTTGTTCTTATAGCCTTCAACGTTCTCCGCGCCTGCGTGAGTCTTGACGTACTCGTCGGTAAGCTCGGGAAGCTGCTTGCCGGTAATCTTATTGAGCTTAATTGCAAACACGGCTTCCTTTCCCTTTAAATTGTCAGCCTGATAATTTTCGGGGAACGTTACGGTGATTTCTTTGTTATCGCCGACTTTCATACCGACGACCTGCTCTTCAAAGCCAGGAATGAAGCTGCCGCTGCCGAGAACCAAATCGTAGTCCTCTGCGGTGCCGCCCGCGAACTTCTCGCCGTCAACAGAACCCGAAAAGTCGATGTTTACGGTATCGCCTTTCCGGCAAGCGCGGTCTTTAACGTCGATATCGGTTGCGTTGCGCTCCAAAAGCTTTTTGACTTCGGCGTCAACGTCCGCGTCGGTTACATTATACTCATACTTTTTGATTTTTAAACCCGTATAAGCGTCGATAGTTACGTCGGGCTTGACGGGAACGATTGCCGCGAGGGTTACGCCCTTGCCGTCCGTCATATCCTCAACCGACAGGTCGGGCTCGCCGACGGCGGTGAAGTTTGACTTCTCCTTTTCGAGAATCGCGGGATAGTGCCGGGAATATAAGAGGTTGAACGCCTCTTCGTAGAACAGTCCCTTGCCGTAATAGTTTTCAAGAACGGGTTGGGGAGCTTTGCCCTTTCTGAACCCGGGAACGGTATATTTACCGCGCGTTTTCAAGTACGCTTTGGAAATTGCTTCCTTCCATTCCTCTTCCGTGAAAGAGATGGTAAGTTTGACCGTGCTTTTTTCTCCGACTGACTGTGTGTATTTCATTTTTTACTCCTAAAATATGTAATTTTTTAAATTAGTGCAAACCACATTCTAACACAACTTTATAATTTTGAAAAGCGATTTAATGGGCAAATTCAATAAATTTGCGACGGTCCGACGACCTTAATTGACACCCTGCATTTTTTGGGTTATAATGTTTTACGATCTTCGCCAAGGAGGTTTTCTTTATGCCGCAGGATGCGTTCACTATGAAATTTATAGCAAAAGAATTGGAAATCCTGCTTACGGGCGGAAAAATTTCCAGAATAACCCAGCAAAGCAAAGATTTGCTTACTTTTATTATATACACCCGAAAGGGCACGGTTAAACTTGAAATTTGCCTTTCCGCCAATGGTTGCAGAATAAACCTTACCGAAGCGGACGCACCCGCGCCCAAGGTTGCGCCCGGCTTTTGCATGCTTTTAAGAAAGCATTTGCAGAACGCAGAGATAACGCGAGTCGGGCAAATCGAGGACGAGAGGATAGTTTATTTCGACTTTGACTGCACGTCCGAATTCGAGCTCACGAAAATGACGCTATACGCCGAACTTATGGGCAAATACTCCAACGCCGTATTGGTGCGGGACGGTGTTATCGTAGGCGCGTTGAAAACGACGGCGATCGGCGAAAACACGAAACGCCTGCTGTTTACAGGCGCAAAATATACCCCTCCCGAACCGCAAGATAAATATTCCCCCCGTAATATGGCGCAAATAACGCATATTTTCGACAACGCGGACGGGGACAGGGCAAAGATAATTTCGGATAAAGTAAAGGGCGTTTCCTTCGCCACTGCGATTGAAATCGTAGAAAAATACGGGGAAAATCTTATGGGAAAGGACGTTTACGGCTATTTGAACGACGAAAATACCGCCCCTTGCGTGACCTACGCGGACGGAAAGCCGAGCGACTTTAAGGTGCGCTCTTCCTACCCCGCGCAACGGGCGTACTGTACGGTTTTGGAGGCGCAGACCGCCTACTATGCCGCAGTTAACGAAAAAAAGGGCTTTGACGACAAGGTTAGAAAATTAACTTCCGCCCTCTCTTCCGCAATCAAAAAACAGGAAAAGCGGCTTGCCGTTGCGGAACAAAAACTGCTTGATTGCCGCGATATGGAAACGGTGAAGCTGAAGGGCGAGCTAATTACCGCTAATCTGTACGCGCTAAAACGCGGAACGGACGGATTCGAGGCGGTGAATTATTACGACGAGAACGGCGGAAAGATTAAAATTACGCTGGACAGGTCGCTTTCTCCCGCCGATAACGCGCAAAAATACTACAGACGGTACGCAAAATTGAAGCGTACCGCCGTAAGCGTTACTGAACAGAAACGGGAAACCGAAGAACGGTTGGAATATTTAAACAGCATTCAATCCCACGTGCGGTTTGCGGAAAACTTGTGTGACCTTGCGGAAACCGAAGAAGAGCTTAAAGGTTTGGGGCTTTTGCCTGCGGAGAAAGCAAGCAAGAAAAAAACGGAGCAAAACTTGCCTTATCGGGCATATATATCGGGGGGAATGAAGATTTTGGCGGGAAGAAACAACGTGCAGAACGACCGTCTTTTAAAAAGTATTTCCCGCGATGACATCTGGCTGCACACGCAGGGCTACCACTCCTCCCACGTTGCAATTTTATGCGCGGGAAAGCCCGTACCCGACGAAGCGCTGAAAGCTGCTGCGGAAATTTGCGCGTACTATTCGGACGGGCGCGGGGGCGTTAAAGTCCCCGTAGATTATACCAAGAGGGCGTTCGTTAAAAAACCGCCGAAGTCAAATACCGGCTTTGTGATTTATACGGATTTTAAGACTGTTTTGGTCACGCCCAACGCGCACGATGAATTGAGGCAGGAATTATGAAAGAGAAAAAAGAAGCTGCTGAAGCAGAAGTTAAAAGCACCTCGAAAACCTATTTTTATATTGCGATCGCGCTATGCGTACTTTCCGCGGTTGCGTTCGGCCTGAGCTTCAGTTTTATGGGGATTTACGCGCTTATTGCAAGCCTTATTTTAGAGCTTTGCGCCCTCTCCTTTTGCGTTACGCAGAAAAAAAAGAACAACTTCCCCGCGCTTAAAATCGCGTTTATTGCGGCATACGTTCTGCTTGCATTAAGCGGTCTGCTGTTTATAGGCGGGCTGATTTACTCCGCTGCGGTATAAAAAACAAGAAATTTTGCCATTATTAATTGTGATGGACAGAATTTGCTTTGCAGTACTTGAAAAAATATGTTCGCTTGCGGCGGTCGGCAGGTTCGTCGTGTTTTCGGAGGAAGAACTTTTCGACGCGTTCCCCGACGGAGAAAAGAGAAACGAAGCCGTTTTACATGGCGCGCTGAAAACTATGAAGGAATATGGATTTATAGACCTTAAGTATTCAAGCGGAAACTTGTACTGCATAGCACCCTTAAAAAAGTACGAGCCCGCGCCAACGCCTGAAAAAGAAGAGCTAATTATCGAAGAAAAAACGCCGAAACCGCAACATATATCGGGGGCAATCTTCTTTCCGGCATTCTTGGGTGGAGCGTTGGGAAGCCTTATAGTTTCCCTTATATTCGCGTTCGTTTAGATGCTTTCACGCTATGAAAACGAGGTTATGTCCGCCGTGTACAGCCTTTGCGACGGCACGGACGGTTGCCTGGTTTCCCCTATCGACATACTGTCCATTCTACCCGCGAAACGGAAAATAAGCTTAGACAAGCTGGACGATATTTTAACCGCTTTGAAGTGCGACGGGTACTTCGATTTGATACCTTCCGAAAGAAAGGGCGAAAAAATGTACGTTATAAATTTAAAGGAAAGCGGGTTTGCCTTTAAACGAACAGCAAAACAAAAACAGCGCGATATAACCTTTAAAATTTTTCTTGCGTTCGTCGGCGCGTTTGCTACGTTTATATTCGGTCTTATTTTAAAGGCAATATTTTAAAAATTCACACGTATGCTTTGCTATTTGAGTGCAGAGGCAAAAAAGCTAAGTTTTTTGCCTCTGCCGTTTATTATTTTAAAAGCCGCAGAGCGTCGCTCTGCGGCTTTTATTTATTAAGTTAAATTAAGCCTCGTCCTTATCTTCGGCATCCTTAGCGGCGGGTGCGGCGGCAGGAACGTTTGCGGAAATAATATCGGGCTTGTCTGGGTCTACCCTGAGTCCCCAGCAACGACGGCGTTTTGCAAGCTCGGGATTGTATCTCTTCCACAAATTGTTTATGTGCTTGTTGTTTTCGAGCATAGGTCCCGTTTCGAGATATTTTACGCCAAGCTTATTGAGTCCGACGAGGCAATGGTGCAAAATCATTGCGACCGCGCCCTTATTGTTGTGCTCCTGCGTGACGCCTATACTCATCATATCGGCAACTTCAACGTTT
Organism: uncultured Christensenella sp.; assembly: GCA_910583855.1. Taxonomy (GTDB): domain Bacteria; phylum Bacillota; class Clostridia; order Christensenellales; family Borkfalkiaceae; genus Coproplasma. Next base: position 62,478 of record CAJTYL010000002.1, on the reverse strand, counting down.
GTCATCGCCTTGATATAGGGGATAATTCCGCGAGGGAACACGCTGCCCTTGCCCTTACGCAACACTTCGTTTATAGACGGCATCATAAAGCCGTAAGCTATAACCTTGTCGTCCTTTAAGATAACGGCGGCAAGCTCGGGTATAAGAATCTGATATATAGTCGCCATTTCACGGCGCTTCTGTTTTTCGTTTATGGGCGAAACGCCGTACAAAGGCGCGTAGGCTTCGTCAAGAACGTCAAGGCACTGCATTATATAGTCGGAAAGCTTTTTCTTATTATGCTTTCTCCAATATCTTACGTCCAGAACCTTGTAACCGTTCTTTTCCTGAACGGCTTTCGCAAGCCTTTCAAGCTGCTTGTCCCCTTCGGGGGGAACGGCTATTCTCAAACAGTTCCAGTCGACGACCTTGTACGCGCCGAGCTTTTGCATATGTTCGACGTAATACGGGTGATTGTAAATTTCAATATAAGTACTGTCGCGGTCGAACCCGTCGATGAGCATACCCTCCTCGTTGAGGTCGGAAAAGCTCATAGGTCCGATAATTTCTTCCATACCCAGCTCCTGCGCCCACTTGTACAGTTCGGCAAACAGAGCTTTTGTAACTTCAAAATCGTCTATTACGTCAAAGCGGGTGAAGCGGAGCTGCTTGTAACCGAACTTTTCGTTCGCGCCCCTGTGCCAGATACCGGCAATTCTTCCCGCTATCTTGCCGTCCTTATACGCCAAAAACATTTTACAGTCTGCAAAGCGGAACGCGTCGTTCTTGGCGGGGTCGAATTCGGCAAATTCGTCAGTATATAAATTAGGGCATATATAAGGGTTTCCCTCATATAAATCGATTAAAAACTTGAAAAACTTTTTCTTGTCTTTCTTCGAGTCAAGGGATATTTCTTTAACTTCAATCATTTAATTTCTCCAAGGAAACGGGGGTTAAGCATTCCGTTAAATAGCGTATCGGTAAGCCTATAACTCTTCCCGTAGACTTTGCAAAGCGTACAGTCCAAACAATATTTTATCACTGTAAGTCGAAAATGTCAATCATTGTCGCCATTAAATTAGCGCGCCTTACCGACTTTGCGCCGCTTGGCGGGGCGTTTTAACGGGAAATTGACAAAAGTCAATGAAGATATTTGCTTTTTCCGTCAATTATTGTTAAAATGAGGTAAACTAATATTTAAAGGCGCAATAACTATTGCGTTTAAAAAAAGGTTTTACGATGAAGCACAAAAAATTATTCATAACCTTTACGGTAATATTCTCGGTACTGGTTGCGCTTACCATATTTTTTATGATTTGGTTCTGGGGCGACAGGTACGACGATTTTAAGGATTTCCGTTCCGAATCGGCTATTCCAGGTTTAAACGACGGGGCTTGCCCGCAGGGCATAACCAACTACAGAGTTACGAACACCATTACGAAAACCGACTCTGACGGAAATAAGACGGAAATTAAAAAACAGGATTACTTTTTTATATCCGCTTATTTTAAAAATGGACCTTCCCGCATATACGTTATAGGAAGCGAAAGCGGTGAAATAGGTTACGTAACTTTATTAAATACCGACGGAAGCGACCACATAGGACACGTGGGCGGGATTGCGACGAACGGGCGTTACCTTTGGGTGGGCTCCGACGACACCGTGTACGTTGCAAGATACGGAAAAACCAACTCCGACAACGTTGCGCTTGATATTATCGAAAAAGCGGAAAAGCACGGCTCGGTTAAGTTTACGAATTCGTTCAAAGCAAACTGCGGCGCGGCGTTTTTATACTACTACGACGCAGACCAAAACGGCGCGGCGGGTACGCCTTCGGCAAGCGATTACCTGTATGTGGGCGAATTCTATCGCGCGGGCAATTACGATACCACCGAAAAACATCATCTTACGACCAAAAACGGAGAAACCAACAGGGCGTTTGCGTACGAATACAGGGTATCGAACAGCACTTCCGACGACTCGGTCGAAGCTTACGGACTTTACCCTTCCGAAGGAATTGGCGCGGAAAGCAAGCTTGCAGTGCCCGAGATTAAGAGAATCTTCTCCCTGCCCGACGAAATTCAGGGCTTTGCAAGAACGGCAAACGGTATAGTTTTATCGAGAAGCTACGGACTGAAAAACTCGCATATTTATTATTACTCGTTCGATTGGAACACCCGCACGGAGAACAGCTACGAAATCTATAATAAGATTGATAAGTTGGGCTTTAAGTACGACGGCGCGACCACCAAAACCAGCACGGCGCCCTATTACGACAGAAGTTCTTCCCTCTACGTGTATTATTTGGACCGTTCGTCGATGCTGAACGACTACTCTATCCCCTCGATGTCCGAAGGACTTTGCACGCTTGAAGGCAGGGTTTACGTGTTGTTTGAATCGGGCGCGAAGAAGTACAGCCCTTTCGTAAGGCAGGTATTGAAGAACGTGTACAGCTTTATCCCGAGAAAGAGCGAAAAGTTTTAAAAATATTCTCAAAAAAAAGCGGCGCGGTTCGTTTGAACCGCGCCGCTTATATGCGTTTTTACTTACAGAAAGCGAGGCAGGCTTGATACAACGCGTATATATCCGCCTTGGAAATCAGCTCGTAAGGAGCGTGCATCGAGAGCACGGGAACGCCTACGTCCACCGTGTCTATGCCGAGGTTCGATATAAACTGCGCGACCGTGCCGCCGCCGCCCATATCGACCGCGCCGAGCTCGCCCGTCTGCCAGTAAACGCCGTTATCCTCGAAAATATCGCGTATCCAACCCATAAATTCCGCCGAAGCGTCGTTAGTTGACGACTTGCCGCGCGCGCCCGTATACTTGGAAACCGCCGCGCCGCAGTTTATAAACGTGGTGTTGCGCTTTTCAAAGACGGAAGCATAAGCGGGGTCGTATGCTGCGGTTACGTCTGCGGAAATGCACTTCGAGTTATATCTTACTTCGATGGGGTTAGCCTTGAACGAGTTAGCGATAGTATCGATAACGTCGCAGATGACCTTAGACTGCATACCCGTATTGCCAACGCTGCCTATCTCCTCCTTGTCGGCGAATACCGCAAGAACCGTATGGGGAGAATCGCAGTCGAAAATAGCCTTCATTTCCGGATACGCGCAAACCTTGTCGTCGTGACCGTACGCCGAGATGAGCGCACCGTCAAAGCCCACGTCGCGCGCCTTACCTGCGGGAACGAAGCAAAGCTCGGAGCATTGTAAGTCAACTTCGGTCAAGCCGTACTTTCTGTTTAAAAGGTTCAAAACCGCCGTTTTGACGGGGTCTTTTTTATCCTCTTCGTCCTCGCTGACAACGGGAAGCCCGCCGATAACCGCGTTCAGGCTTTCGCCGTCAATCGCTTTGCCGAGGGTTTTTGCCGCCTGCTCCGCGCCGAGATGTGGAAGAATATCGGTTATATAGAATACGGGGTCGCCATCGTCCTCGCCGACGCAAATTTCAACGCGCTTGCCGCCGCGTAAAACCGCGACGCCGTGCAACGCAAGGGGAATTGCCGTCCACTGGTATTTTTTTATGCCGCCGTAGTAGTGCGTTTTGAAGTAGCACAACCCAGAATCTTCATACATGGGATTGGGTTTTAAATCGAGACGGGGCGAATCCACGTGCGCAACCATTATTCTTACGCCGTCCTTTGCCACGTCCTCCGTGCCGACCTTGATTAAAAACACGTTTTTGTGTCTGTTAATAAAATAACGCTTGTCTCCCGCTTTTAACTTTTCGGAAAACGAGAAGGGCTTGAAGCCGTTCTCTTCGGCGAGTTTTTGCGCGGTAACGGAAGCGTCGCGCTCGGTCTTGGAATTATCCAAAAAGGCTTTGTAGCCCTCTGCGAAATTATAAATTTCTTCGAGCTTGTTGCCGTCCGCTTCTTCGTAAACGTTTTTACGTTTATATTTCAAATCCATAATATTTACTCCTTTTTGTTTTTCAAATTATATTATAACTTTGCAAACAAGGTTTGTCAATCCGTTGTCAATCTTCAAGCCCCAAAAGATAGTCCGCCGATACGTTAAAATATTTTGCAAGCGTTATGATGGCCAGCGCGCTAGGCACCCTCTCGCCCGTTTCCCAAAAGCCTATTGCACTTTTGCTGATACCCGTTTCTTTTGCAAGCTGTATCTGCGATAAACCCTTTTCTTGTCTTAATTCTTTTAATCGTACCGTAAACTTATCCATATAAATATTTAACCACAAAAGTGGGTAAAATGCTTGACTTCCCACAAGCGTGGGAATATAATTATACGAAAGGAGTGAATTATGAAATCTGCGATAAAAAAGATATATTACGGAGAAAGCTGCTACCAACTATTCGGGCAAACGGAAAAATGGGAAAAATTGAGGGAAAAAAGTAAGGAGATATTTGAAAAGTTTGAGGAAAGCCTTACGGAAGAACAGAAACGGTTGTACGAAGAATTATTTGAATACGAGTGCGGGCAAAGCTCCGAGGAGCTGTTGCAAAGTTACAAGGAAGGGTTTAAGCTGGGGCTTGCGCTTGCAGTAGAAGTATTTTCGGTTTAACGGTACTTTAAACCGCCCCCGCGGTTTCAAACGCGGGGGCGGTTCGTTTTACAAAAAAATTTAAAAAAATAAAAATAAATATGCTTTTATCTATTTACTAATTATATAATTTGGTGTATAATGAACTCATTATGAGCGCAGGCAAGAATGCCGCCAAAAAGATTGCGGTTCTTGCAATACTTACGGCGTTGAGTTTAATAACGTTTTTGATAGAAAACCTGTTCCCGCCCCTGATTATTCCCGGAGCTAAAATGGGGCTTGCAAACGTGTTTTCCTTTGCCGCGCTTATTATGTATTCCCCCATCGAGGCTTTTTCGGTCGTCGCTATAAGAACGGTCCTCGGCGCGGTGTTTGCGGGGAACTTCTCCGCCGTTTTATATAGCCTTACCGGCGGTATAGTGTCAATGGCGGTTTCCTCTCTGCTTATTTATCTTGCACACCCGCGCGTGTCGGTTATGGCGGCGTCGGTTGCGGCGGCAGTGGCGCACAATATTACGCAGAACGTCGTGTTCGTGTTTCTGTCGGGTTCGGCGTTGATGTTCGGATATATGCCCTATCTGATGCTTTTGGGAGTTTTGTCGGGCGCGATAGTGGGCGGCGCGATTATGCTTATATTCCGCGGCGTACCCGAAACCGCGTTTGAAAAGGTTATTTCAGAGCGGAAGAAAAAGGCTAAGGAAGAGACGGTTGCGGAAGAATGAGATTCTTCACTGCGTTCAGAATGACAATAAGGGGCGCAAAGTATCGCTAACGCTAACGCATGACAATGCGGGCGCGGAATGACGATGACAATTAAGTTAAAGCATTTTAAAAATTAATAAAAAAACAAAAAACTCTAAACAAAAATCAATATAAAACGCGGAGAAACGAGTTAGGCAAGGAAAGCGGCAAGACGACCGCAAGGAGTGTACTTTGCGTACACGACTAAGGCGGATTGACGGTTGACACCGCATAACGAAGTTTATACGCATTTTAACGGAGGTTTAATTTGAAGGCAGTAAATGGAAAATACCTCTTCGGCGGAGTCCACCCGAAGGGCAAAAAAGAGCTTACGGCGTCTTTCCCCGCCGAGGTTATGCCGACGCCCGAAAGAGTTGCGATTTCCACTTCCCAGTCGCTTGGTAAGCCTGCGACCGTTGCGGTTGCCGTAGGGCAGAAGGTCAAGGAAGGCGAAGTTATAGCAAAGGCGGACGGAGCGGTTTCGTCCGACGTGTTTGCAAGCGTTGCGGGAACGGTTACCGAAATCAAGGAAGCAGTTGGCGCAAGCGGCGTTAGAGAGACGTTTATCGTCATTAAAGCCGAAGGGTCAGATACGTTCCGCTTCCCTCCCCTTTCTTCCCCTTCGGCGGAAGAAATTAAGGCGAGAATAAGGGACTGCGGTATAGTCGGGCTTGGCGGAGCGGGCTTCCCCACCGCAGTTAAGGTTGCGCCCGAAACGCCCGTTGACATACTTATAGTGAACGGCGCGGAGTGCGAGCCTTATTTAACCTGCGACCACCGACTTATGGTTGAAAAGACGGACGAAATCGTGCGCGGCGCGCGCTTTATCGCAAAGGCGTTAGGCGTTTCAAATATCGCTATCGGCATAGAGGCGAATAAGCCCGACGCGATAGCCGCGTTCGAGCCGTACGAGGATATAAAGGTTGTTAAGCTTGGGAAGAAGTACCCGCTCGGCGGAGAGAGACAGCTTGCATACGCCGTTACGGGAAGAAGAATTCCACAAGGCAAAATACCTGCTGAATTCGGCGCGGTAGTGCATAACGTCGGGACCTGCTTTGCGGTGTGCGAGGCGGTTGAACAGGGCAAGCCCCTATACGAAAAGGTTATAACCGTTTCTGGCAACGCCGTAAAAGAGCCGAAGAATTTATGGGTTAAGGTCGGAACTTCCGTAAGCGATATAGTTGACTTTTGCGGCGGGGAAGCGTCAAACCCCAAAAAAGCAGTACTTGGCGGACCGATGACGGGCGTTGCGCTTGCAAGCTACGATAACTACACGCATAAGACTACTTCCGGAATATTGCTTCTTTCCGGGAAAGAGGCTGCGGCGGAAGAGCCTACCCCCTGCCTTAACTGCGGAAAGTGCGCGGACGTTTGCCCGATGCATCTTATGCCGATGAACACGGCGTTCTATTCGGCGGCGGGCGACTTCGAAGCGGCGCAAAAGTACGGGAACGTTTTATCCTGTATAGAGTGCGGGGCTTGCGAATATATCTGCCCCGCTAAGCGACCTTTGATTCAGGCTATAAGAAAGACGAAGGCTGAGCTTCGTAAAAAGAATTAAGGAGAATGAAAAATGGATAACAGTATCGTAATTTCTACTCCTCCCCACGTAAAATCGAGAAGGACGACGCGCGGCATTATGCTTGACGTGTGCATAGCGCTCCTGCCAAGCGCGATTGCGGGCATAGTGTTTTTCGGCTGGCTTGCGCTTATGATTGAGCTGGTTGCGGTGGTTTCCTGCGTGGCGACGGAATTCGTTTACTACTTCATTGCCAACAAGGGCTTTTCCAATAAGTGCAAGGACGCGGGCAAGGTATGCGTAAGGTGGTGGAAGCAGTTTGACTTCACTTCCGTGGTCACCGGACTGATACTTGCGCTTATAGTTCCGGCAACAACGCCCTGGTACGCGGCGCTTATCGGCGGGATATTCTCGATAGCGATAGTAAAGATGCTTTTCGGCGGCACAGGCAAGAACTTAGTAAACCCTGCGGCGGCGGGGCGCGTGTTTATGGCGATAAGCTTTGCAGCCGTTTCTACCTACACCGCAGCCAATATCCCCGCGCTTAATTTTGAAAGCGGAATATTTACGGATTCAACCAACCTTTCATGGCTGCTTTCGGCTTATCCCGAAACGAAGGTTACGGTTTTGGACCTTTTCCTCGGCACTGGCGTTGCGGGATGCATAGGCGAAACCTGCAAGCTTGCAATTTTGGTAGGTTATATTTACCTTTGCGTAAGAAACGTAATCAAATGGTGGCAACCCCTTCTGTTCATAGTCGTGTTCGGGTTTGCGGCAGTGTTTATGAGCGGGTTCGGGTTCATTGCTTCGGGCGGTTACATCTTCGATATTAAACTGTTCCTCCCCCACCTCTTCTCGGGTGGCGTGCTGTTCGGAGCGGTGTTTATGTTCCCCGATTACGTAACCTCGCCCAAAGGCGTGTACGGTCAAATTCTTTACTACGTTTTAGCCGCCGTATTGGTTGCGGTTTTGAGATATTTCACGCATATGGAGGTTACCTCGTTCGTAATTATGCTTATGAACTTGTTCGTGCCCCTCATCGACAAATATCTTATCAGGCGACCCTTCGGATACGTTAAGGTTAAGAAAGAAAAGAAAGCAAAGACCCCCGACGAAAGAGTTGCGGATGCGGTAGACGCGCTTAAAGTAGACGAGAACGCCGCGGCTGAAATAAGCCACGGGAAAGATAATGAAAACACGGAAAAGAGCCCTGCGGCAAGCGTGCAAAGCGTTAACGCGGACAACGTTAAATCCGCAAAGGAGGAAGCGTAAAATGACCGTTAAAGGATTTTTCAAAAGCAACGTATTCAAATGCCTTGCAACTCTTCTGTGCGTATTGTTGATAAGCGGAATATTCCTTACAATTATGAACGCGCTTTTGGCGGTAACGCCCGAAGAAAAGTTCCAAAGGGCGATAAGCAAAATTTACGGCAAGAACGTGGCGACTACGGCGGTTGCGGTTGCGGACTATAACAGCAACGCGACTATCGAAGAAGCTTACAGGGTTGAGGACGGAAACTACCTCGTTAAATCCACGGGCAAGGGCGGTTACGAAAACGGAACGGTTACCTGCTGGGTGGTTATCGAATTTAACAACGGCGCCGTATGCGGCATAGGCAAAGTCGTAATAGACAGCAACAAAAACCAAAGCTATATAGACAGAGTTACCGATAAAGCGTTGAATCAGTTCGGCGAGCTGTACAACAGCGAGATAAACGAGAAAGGCTTCACCGAAAATATGATAACCAACGCGACCGTAAAGGGAACTAAGACCGCTATCTGCAACGCGGTAAACGGAGCGCTTGACTTCGTTAACAACTCCTTCGGTAAGGTTAGGGCGTTGGGCGAAAGGTTCCTTGAAGAAATTCAGAAGGCTTACGGAGAAAACGTTATATCGGTTTACGGTACGGACGACAAGGGCGTTGAAAAACTGATAACAAAAGAGGACGAAACCGTGACAGGCTTCAAGGTTGAGGCGCAGCACGGAAATGCAACCGTAAACGAGTACTACAAAGTCAAGTATACGGTGGGCGAAAGCGAAATATTGCATTATCTTATAACTTCCACCGGTAACGGCGGATATCAGGACGGTACTGTTACCTGCCGCGTGGCAATAGCTATAACGAACGGCAAGCCTACCACTATTTACAACGCAACGATAATCGGAAACGTAGGGCAGTCCTATATCAACGACATAAAGCATATGGGCAACTACTCCGGTAAGGACATTACGGGCGACGGATTTGCGTTCGAGCCTTCGGGTGATTTCTTATCTTCGGGCGCAACCAAATCGTCGACGGCGATTGCAAACGCGGTGAACGGCGCGATAACTTACGTTAAGACCTTAACGTTCGAAGCGCCCGAAACAAACCCCGACGGCGACGGCGGGGATAACGGCGAAGGAGGCAACTCATAATGAATAAGTACAAAAAGATTACATTAGACGGACTTATTTATCAGAATCCCACCTTTATGCTGGTTCTCGGCACCTGCCCCACCCTCGGACTTATCTCCTCCGCCTTTTCGGCAATGGGTATGGGTCTTACGGTTGTTGTTATTCTCACTTTAAGCAATATTCTTATTTCTGCTTTGAGAAAGGTTATACCCAACTCCGTGCGTATACCCTGCTATATCGTAATTATAGCAACCCTTGTAACCTTTGCGAGAATGTTCCTTGAAAAGTTTGTTCCCGACTTATACGACAGCTTGGGCGGCTTCCTTGCGCTGATAGTCGTTAACTGCATTATCCTTGGTCGCGCGGAAGCGTTTGCAAACAAGCACACCGTGCCCGAAGCGGCGGTTGACGGAGTAATGCAGGGCTTGGGCTTCACCCTTGCGCTTACCCTTATGGGTATTATCTGCGAGTTCTTCGGCAAGGGTTCGCTGTTCGGCTACGAGATTATGAGCTTCTCAATCGGTATGCTTTCAAAGCCTGCGGGCGCGTTCCTTGTCTACGGGTTAAGCATTGCGGTCTTTACCTACGTTATCGATTGCATCGAGCGTGCTAAACGCGTTAAAGCCAACAAGCTTGCGCGAGAAAACCTTTTAAGGGAGGTGGCGTAAACTATGGGTACTTTTATTGCTATAGTTCTTGCGGCGGTTCTTACCAACAACTTTATTACGGTTAAAACTTACGGTATCTGCCCCTTCCTCGGCGTTTCCAAAAAGACGTCCTCTGCGGCGGGTATGGGAATTGCGGTTACCCTCGTTATGGTGCTTGCAACCCTTGTAACCTATCCCATTTACACCTACGTTATGGTGCCGCTCGGTATCGAGTTCTTGGAGATAATTTTCTTCATCTTTATAATAGCTTCTCTCGTGCAGATGCTTGAAAAGATTATTCAGAAAATTTCCCCTTCGCTTTACGGGGCTATGGGTATTTACCTTCCGCTTATTACGACGAACTGCGCCGTGCTCGGCGTGACCGAGCTCGTCATAGGCGATATGTCCGCGTACATCGGCGATGCGTCTATGAATATCGGCTGGGCGGCTTTATACGCGCTGTTTGCGGGGCTCGGCTTCACACTCGTTATGATAATAATGAGCGGTATGCGCGAAAAGCTGAATTACTACAAGACGGCTAAGGCGCTTGCAGGCTTCCCCATCGCTATGGTAACGGCTTGCTTTATCTGTATGGCGTTCACCGTGTTCAGCTATATCAGTTTGGGTTAAGGAGGGCGCGATAATGAATTTACTTGAAATTACCAATCAAACCTGGATTACCGTCGGCATAGTTGCCGGTATATTTGCGGGAACAGCGCTTCTTATCGGAATACTGATACTCGTAGTAGGCAAGGTTTTCAAAGTCAACGTTGACGAAAAGATTACGAAGATTTTAGACAATCTTGCGGGTGCGAACTGCGGCGGTTGCGGCTGTTCGGGTTGTAGCGGATTTGCTTCCAAGCTTGCGGACGGCAGCGGAAACCTTGCAGATTGCCACGTTACTTCACCCGAAAAGAAAGCGGAAATAGCAAAGCTTTTGGGCATAGAGCTCACCGAAGAAGAACCCACGGTTGCTGTAGTTCACTGCAACGGCGGAATAGAGAATTGCGCAGACAAGTATGAATACAAGGGTAACCCCACCTGCGCGGCGAACGCTTCGCTTTTGGGCGGAAATAAGGCTTGCTCCTACGCGTGCCTGGGCTGCGGGGACTGTAAGGCGGTTTGCCCCGAAAACGCCATTGAGGTTACTGGCAGGCTTGCAAAAGTCGACCCCGACAGGTGTATATCTTGCGGTGCGTGTATGACGGCTTGCCCTAAGGGAATTATTGACCGTATACCTTCCTCCGCTCCCGTATACGTTGCCTGCTCTTCAAAGTGCCGCGGCAAGGAAGTGACAAGCGTTTGCAAAGTTGGCTGTATAGCTTGCGGCATTTGCGCTAAATCTTGCCCGCACGGCGCGATAACTATGAAGGACAATTTGCCCGAGATAGATTATTCAAAGTGCACCGGGTGCTTAACCTGCGTTGCAAAGTGCCCGAGACACATTATTATAAGCCGTAAGGTTGTTGCGGAAGAAACTCCCGCACAGGAAGAAAAAGCGGCTGAATAAAATTAATGAGATAACCGCGTATTTATTGCAATTATTATAACGATAAAGCCCGCCCCTGCGCCAAACGGCGCAGGGGCGGGCTTTATTTTGTTATCACGTTTAGCGGAACGCTATTACATAATTAAATTTGGGTCGTCGTAATCTCTTGAAAGGGGTTCTATTCTCAGCCTGTGAGGGTTGCAGTAAATTATCTTGTTGTTGTCGTCTATCGCGGGGAAATAAACGCACTGTTTGCCGTTGCAGTCCGCTTCGGTAACCTTTACCGTCTTTGCGGATTTATTTATATAAATTACGTTAACGCCGTCCGCAACGTTTACGGTGACGGTTAAACCGTTATCGTCCTCTTTTACGTTTTCCGCCGTTACCGTATCTGAATATACCGCTCCGCCGTCGAACCCGTATTCGAACACCGCCTGCCCTTCAACGAATACCCTTACGCCCGTGAGAGGGCTTTCGTCCTTGGTCGCGAAAATTACGATAAACAGCACGGCGACTGTTACCGCAATTACGCCATAGATAATTAAATCCCATATTTTAAAGCCCTTATCGGCTTTGACTTGTTCTACTTTTTTTAGTGACATATGTTTATTCGACGGTGAAGATTACTCTTCTGTCGTTCAGCTTTTCTTTTACGAACGAAATTGCCTTTTCCTTGCCCATTGCCATTATCGCCGTAGTGAGAGCATCGTCCTCGGCTGCGCTGCCGCCTATTACGGTTACCGACATTATGCCCGTTTGCACGGGTTTACCCGTCGTGGGGTCGATAACGTGGCAATAGCGGACACCTTCGATGGTGTAAAACTGCTCGTTATCGCCGCTTGTGGAAAGCTTTTCGTTTAAAATTTCGGTTTCGACGTACGGCTTTCTTGACGAGGAACGCGGGTTGGACAAGCCCAATTTATACGCGCCGCCTAAGTGCCTTTTTACGAGCATACTGCTTGAACCGAAACTGAAATATCCGAATTCGTAACCGTAGTCGTTAAATAATTTTTCCACCTTATCCACGGCGTAGCCCTTGCCTATGCCGCTCAAATCGATATGCAGGGTCAGCGTTTCGCCAGCCGCTTCAACGGTGTATTCGGGTTTTACGGCGTAGTGCGTTTCGCCATCGCGGATTAACTGCAATTCGCCAAAGTGCGACGAAAGGTCGGTATATTTTGCAACGAGCTCGTCCGCGGGCAAATCTTCCTTAGTCATTACGCGGTGCTTGTCGCCGAAGCCGTAGGCAAGCACGTTGTAATACAGCGCAGGGTTGTAGTAGCCTTCGGTCACTTCGTAAATGCGCTTGGCTTCGCTTATTACCTCGTACGCGGTTTTGGAAATTTGTACCTTTTCGCCCGCGGCGGCGGCGTTGAAGCGCGATACGTCGGAGTTTACGACCGAGGTTGAAAGCGACTTGTCGATATCGTCGATAGTGGTTTTAAATTCGGCGAGGAACGAATTGAACCTGTCCTGTGCGCCCTCCGCTTCAAAGTTTGCGGATATGGCGACGGTGGCGTCGGTATACATTGAAAAGTACGTTCTGCCCTGCGTGGTGTAGCCCGCACAGTCGGGGGCTTCCCCTCCACGCTCCGTCGGGGTATAGCCTTCTATAAGTTCGGTTTTAAAGCTACCGTCCACGACTTTAAATCCGTCCTGCATATTTGTGTATAAACCGTAAGTTTTATTATTACAGCCCGCCGCGCAGACTGCGGCGCATACGACCGCAAGAAAAGGCACGGTTTTTTTAAGTAAATTCATAGCTTAATTATAACATTAATTTCTTTTAAATGGCAAGAAAAAACCCGCCTTAAAAAGGCGGGTTAAAGATTTTAAGTTGTTTATTTTTTAAGCGCGTTTTGTACGGCAATCAAAACTCTGCCGCTGCCCTGCGTTGAGTTTGTAATGAGCAAACCGCTTGAAACTAATGCAGAGTTATCGTCCTTTGAATAAGGTTCGCCAACTTCGTTATAGTAAACCTTTATATCCAAAACGTCGGCAACAGCTTTGCCTTCATACTGTTGAAGAAGCCAAGTTTCCTTTTTAAGCCAATTTAATCTGGCATCCTCAGTCCAATCGCCCTGAGCGTCACTGACGACGTGCCAATCTTTATTATAAGTAGTTACCTCTTCATCTGTATGTTTCCAAGCGCCGTGTTCGTCACGCTGAGGACCGCCCGCAGCCCAATCCACTACAAATTTGTTATACGTGCAGGAAAAAGCTTCGCCGTCGCCGTAGGAATGGGTTATATCCTCAACTTTGGTAATTATATTGTTTTCAACGGAAACCTTTACGACCATACCGTAAACAGCGTTGTATTGGTTAGCATAGCAATAATGACCGATATATTCGCCGTTGTAGCCGCCGGAGCAAGCCGAAGCGGTAGCGATACCTGCGCAAAGTGCGGTTGAAGCAACTAAAACCGATAATCCTTTAAAAACCTTTTTCATAAAAAACTCCTATGAAACTTATTACCTTTTAAGTTTAACACTTTTGGTAAAAAGTGTCAACCGTTTATTGATAATTTATTACTTAAAATTATAAAAACAGGCGCACCGCAGGCACGCCTGTTTTAGTTTGGGTTTACTCGGTACGGAGAGCGACGACGGGGTCTTTCTTGGCGGCTGCCGAGGCGGGGATTAAACCCGATACGAGAGTTAACCCGACGCTTATCAAAACCATTATAAACGCCTGCCAAATAGGCAGCGAAGCTATTGTATAAATACCGAACAGAACGCCTAAAACAAGATTTAATAATAGTGAAATCAAATATGTTACCACTATTCCCACCAAGCCCGCGGCAAGACCTATCATAAAAGTTTCGGCGTTGAAAAGCCGCTTTATATCCTTCTTTCTTGCACCCACGGCACGCAGGATACCTATCTCTTTTATTCGTTCAACCACGGACACGTATGTGATGATGCCTATCATAACCGTCGACACGACGAGGGATAGCGCAGTGAACGCGATAAGCGCGATGGTTATTATGTCAATCATAGTATTTACCATCGTAATAATAAGCCCGACCGCGTCCGTATAAGTAATTTTGTGTTCTTCTTTAAGCTGTATAGAACGCTCTTCAACAGTACCGTCCGCCTTCGTAACCGTCCAAACATAGGTTTCTCCCCTCTCGCACATGTCGTTCCACTTATCGAGGTAGTCGGTAACTAAGTCCTTACTTTCAAAATCGAGGGGATAAAACTCGAAAGCAACGGGCAAGTCGCCGCCGCCCACCGTCGAGGGCGTGACCTTTAAAGAATCGTACTGACTGCCGCCTGACGAGCCGCCCATCATTGAGGACATCATTGAGGACATCATTGACGAGCCTGCGCTGTCGATTACGTACGCGGGGCGCGCGGGGTCCTGACGAACGCCGTTATATGTATAGTGGTATTTGTAGGGCAAGCCGTCGAGAGAACCGCCGTGTTCGTTCATATACTTGACGATTTCGCTCTCTCTGCCCGTTTCCAAAGCGTGACGGGAAAGCGCGTTAGTGTAGTAAAGACCGGAACTAAGGCAGCCGTAAGACACGCCCTTTTTCTTTTGAAGAATAACTTTGACCTTTAAATCTATATCGTCCGATTTATCCCTGTCCGCGGCGAAACCGTCTTTATACGCATTATATTTAAATTCAGCAGCCTTTATGGGAGGGTCGTTCGGGTTTTCCACTTCGACGGGAATGAACACGCCGTCCGCAGGGGTCGCGGGGGAATAAACCGTATCGTTGGGATACCACTTGAACTTGGTTTCGCTTCCGTCGTTATCTAAGAAATAGTCGTACTCCTTGCCGTTCAGATATTCCGAAAGGAGCTCTCCGTACTTTTCGTTTGCCTCTTCTTCGGTTATTTCGTCGCCGACGAGTTCCTTGGCGCGTTCGGCGTAGGCTAAAAATTCTTCCTGCGTGAAGTAGCCCATCTGCCCCATAGTGAGGTCGGTGGTCGCCTGTTTGTTGATGACCATAATCAGGCTGTCTTTTTTACAGAAAATATCCTTTAGCTCTTCCTCGGTGAGGTCTGCCGATTTGCCGTTGTAGGTTGCGACAATATCGTACTGCGACAGAACGTAATTATAGTTGTCGGGCAGCTCCTCGAACGTAGTCACGGTAGGTATCATGCCCGAAAATATTTTATACTGCTGTTTTTCCGCGTCCGATTCGCTGTTTTCCGCAACAGCGCCCAAAACCGCGGAATAGGTCTGACGAATGCCCGTAACGGACATTTCTTCGCCGCCGTCGCTTTTATCGAGTTTATAATTAGTGTAAATATTATTTGCCGGTTCCAAGCCGTAATCGTAATATACGGCATTGTAGTACGCGGAGGGCATCTTGCTTACGTAGTCCGCGTAGGCATCGGTTATGTTGTTGGTTACACCCATACTACCCATACCCATAAGCGTTTCGATAAGGGAGTCAACGTAGACCTTATCGCCAAGCTTTTCAACCTTGACCTTGGTGCCCGAACCCATATCCATAAGAGCGTTGAAGTCCATCGCAGTGCGGGTGATTTCCAAGGGGTTGCCCGAAAGCATATCATCCTGCATACCGTCGATAAAGCCGTTTACTCCCGAAGAGATTGCAAGAACCATTGAAACGCCTATTATGCCTATACTGCCCGCAACCGAAACGAGCGCCGTGCGCTTGAATTTGGATAAGAGGTTTTTGAGGGATAAAGACATTGCCATTCCCACGGACATAGAGGCTTTTTTCTTTTTGCCCTTGTTGGTCTTGGCGGGTTGGTCGGTGACGGGAAGGGATTCTTCGCTGTTGGGAAGGGATTCTTCGACTTCGCTGACGCTACGCTTTGCGCCGTTATTATCTGAATTATTATAATTGGGGGCGCAAACCGTCGCTTGCGCTCGGGCAGAATGACAAAGGGGTTCAGAGTGACAAGCGGGGGCGGGGATTTCACCGTCGTAAGGGTCGGAGTCGTCCACCACTTCGCCGTCCAAAAGGCGGATTATGCGGGTGGAATACTTTTCGGCAAGCTCGGGGTTGTGCGTTACCATAATCACGAGACGGTCCTTTGAAATTTCCTTCAAAAGCTCCATTATCTGAACGCTGGTCTTGGAATCGAGCGCGCCCGTTGGTTCGTCCGCAAGTACGATTTCGGGGTCGTTTATGAGAGCGCGCGCGATTGCGACGCGCTGTGCCTGCCCGCCCGAAAGCTGGTTGGGACGGTTCTTTAATTTATCGCCCAAGCCAACGCGCTCAAGCGCGGCTATCGCCCTTTGACGGCGTTCTTCCTTGCTCACGCCCGCGATTAAGAGGGATAATTCCACGTTTTGCAAAATGGTCTGGTGTGGAATTAAATGATAGCTTTGGAATATGAAACCTATGGAGTGGTTGCGGTAGGTATCCCAGTCGCCGTCCTTGTACTCTTTCGTGGACTTGCCCTCGATGATAAGGTCGCCCGAAGTATACTTATCGAGCCCGCCTACGATATTTAAAAGCGTAGTCTTGCCGCAGCCCGACGCGCCGAGAATAGAGACGAGCTCGTTTCTGCGGAATTTTATGCTTACGCCCTTTAATGCGCTTACCACGCCGCCCGCAACAGGGTAATCTTTTTTAATGTCAACTAATTCTAACATAACGCCTCGCTTGCAAATATAAATTTATACTTATATCCTATATTCAACGAATATATTATATTTTCCCTTTTAATAATCTTGCTACTGTCCGCGACTTTCCGAGAATTCGCATTATAGTGCATAAGTCCGGGGAGTTGGGACTGCCCGTTATGGCAATTCTTAAAATTTCCGCAACGTCGGATACGCTGCCCTTGAAATTTTCGGGGTGCGACTTATATTCGCTCATTTCGCTTGCAAAGCCAACTTCGGGCGCGATTGCCTTCACCTTTGCAAACCACTCGGAATTGTCGTCGCCCGTATCGTAGACTGCCGCGAATTTATCCAAAACCATGTTGACGGTAGCTTTATCGAACCTGTAAGAATAGTCGGGGTCGAAGGTATCGTCGAAGAAATAGTCGAAAAGGCGTACGCCCTGCTCGGCGCGCTCTATGTCCTTTCTCCTCTTCTTGCCGCCTATGCCAATTATCAAAGTGAGAATTTTCAGTAAATAGCCGTCTTCCTTAAAATGGGATTTGTCGACTTCGCTTCCGAACTCGTCGACCCAGCCTTTAAGGAAGGCGTAGCACTCCTCTGCGGAAAGCTTTGAGATTTCGGTTTTCGACACGTCGTTGAGCTTTTCCAAATCGAACAGCGCGCCGCTTTTGCCCATTTTGTCTATTTTGAACTTAAAGTCCTTATAATCGCCGTCGGGATTTTTTAAGGTCCATTCCTCGAAGTTGGAATTCAGAACGGTCATAAGATATTTAACGACCGCCTGCGGATAGTAGCCAGCCTGCCTGTAATAGTCCAGCGAAAGCTCGGGGTCCTTCCTTTTTGAAAGCTTGCGCTTCGTGTCACCGTCCATTTTCATAAGCGACGAGGTGTGCGCGTACTTAGGGGGATTGAATCCTAAAACCTTGTGAAGTTCCAAATGAATGGGCAGGCTGGAAAGCCATTCCTCACCGCGGATAACGAGCGTGGTGCGCATAAAATGGTCGTCTATTGCGTGGGCAAAGTGATACGTGGGAATGCCGTCAGACTTTAAAATAACCACGTCCTGATCGTTTTCTGTCACGGTAATATCGCCCTTTATTGCGTCGCGGAAGGTAATTTTATTATCTATACTACCCTGCGATTTGAGACGGATAACGTATGGCTTGCCCGCCTTGATATTGTCGTAAATTTCTTCCTCGGTCAGATTTCTGCACTTTGCGTACTTGCCGTAATAGCCCGTGGTTTCCTTGCTTTTGGTCTGGCTTGCGCGGACTGCGTCCAACTCTTCCGCGGTGCAAAAACACGGGTAAGCCAAGCCCTCTTCCAAAAGCTTTTTGACGAAGCTTTTATAAATTTTTTCGCGTTGGCGCTGATAGTAAGGACCGTAATTATTCAACGAGCTGTTTATCTCCGCGCCCTCGTCGAACCTGATTCCGAAGTATTTCAAAGAACGGATAACGCTTTCGACCGCGCCGTCAACTTTGCGCTTTTCGTCAGTGTCCTCTATCCTCAGATAGAACACGCCGCCCGTAGTGTGCGCGACCCTTTCGTCCGCAAGCGCGGAATAGAGGTTGCCCAAATGTATAAAGCCCGTGGGCGAGGGCGCAAGACGGGTTACCTCAACGCCCTTAGGGAGATTGCGGGGAGGATAAATTTCTTCGTACTCTTCGGGAGAGAGCAAGTCCCCGTCGGGAATTAACGCGTTTGCAAGTTTTTTCATATTCATTCTATTCACCTCTTTTACGATGAAAATTTTTAAAGAGCTTGCCGTGCTTCGATACGTACCAGCGGTATACGAACCACAGGATAAGCAAAACCTCGAACACGGCGGCCACTATATAGATAAAGTAAATTTTTATGAATTCGGGGGCGAACACATCCACGAAAACGTGGAAAATGACCGCGCACGACCATACGACGAGAGAGCTTGCCACGGCGTTCGTTAAGCGGTTGCCCCAAATTGCGGAGAACACTAAAAGCACTATTGCCGTAGGCAGAGGCGCCACCACGAATACGAGATATGAATATTCTTCGGTGGGGTCGATGCAGTAGAAAATCATAAATATACCCGTTGCGATAAACCATACCAAAAGGGCGGAAAGCGCGGTTATGAAAGCGTGCTTGCCCGTCAAGTGTTTTTTTGGCTGAACGGGCGTGGCGATTGATTCTTCCCTGACGATATCGTCCACGGTTACTCCGTAAATTCCGGCTATTTTAACGAGAACCCGAATGTCGGGGATTGCCTCTCCCCTTTCCCACTTGGAAACGGCTTTATCGGAATAGTTGAGCATTTCCGCAAGCTGAAGCTGGGTAAGCTTCGCTTCCGTGCGCAGCTCAACCAAGTTCTTTGCGATTACGTCCTTTAAATCTTCCATACCCGTATTTTAGCACTAAGCGGCAAAAAACACAACAAAAAACGCAACTCTACTGTGAGTAGAGCGTGAAATTTTGGTAGTAGAATGAGAAAATCATTCGGTATAGCCCGAAAATAAAGCGTGGAGTAATTCGGCGGGCAAATAGGTTGTATTTTTCGGCAAAAGTGCAATAATGTTATTATAAATAAAATTTTGCCGTAAGGCTTGCCCGCTGCGCGCGTACGCGGGACGGAGAAAATTGAAATGAATAAATTCGATATATTTACGGATTCGGGTTGCAACGTTCCCGACGAAATTTCAGAAAAATACGGGATATGTATTATTCCTTATATTTATACGGTGAACGGCGTTGAAAAGCCGTGCTACGAAAAGGGCACGCCATTTAAAGATTTGGCAAAGGAGTTTTACACACGGCTACGCGCAGGGACTGAAACGAAAACCTCGCTTATTAGCGAAGCGAGATTCGAGGAATATCTTATCCCCTCTTTACAGGCGGGCAGGGACATTATTCTTTTCACCATTTCCGCAGGAGTGAGCGGAACTAACGCGCAGGCGCTTGCAGCAAAAGCCGAGCTTGAAAAGAAGTTCCCCGCAAGCAAGGTTTACGTCTTCGATACCGCAAACGCTTCGATGGGCTCGTGCCTGATTGCTTTGAAGGTTGCGGAGCTCAGAGATATGGGACTGACGGTCGAGGAGTGCGCATCCTGGGTCAAAGAGAACACATACAAGGTAAACAGCTACGTATATGTGGACGATTTGAAGTATTTAAGGAAGGGAGGCAGAGTTTCCGCCGTTGCCGCGATTGCGGGCACCCTTTTAAACATAAAGCCTGTGCTTTGGGCGAACGACGACACGCCGGCAAAGCTTGCCGTATTTTCAAAGGAGCGAGGCAAGAAAAAGGCGCTTGCGACAATACTCGACGCCTTTGACAGGAACGTGGAAAACAAGGAAACGCAGACCGTTGCGATCGCGCACGCGGACTGCGCCGAGGACGCGGAATATTTAAAACAGCAGCTTGAGACGCGCGGCGTTAAAAATATAATTACAGACTATTACGATTTGTGCACGGGCGCGCACGCAGGTCCCGGCACGGTTGCCCTCTTCTTTATGGGTAAAGACAGACGGGCGAAAGTTGCCGAGCCGAAGAAGCTTTTATTTAAAAGCCGAAAACCCGAAAGCGCGAATTGACGCTTCGTTTTGCGCCGCGGTTATTTGAAAGAGATTCCTCGGCTACGCTCGGAATGACAGAAAAGTACACAGAATGACAGACAGACGGATTGACAATAAAAATGAAAACGCCCCGAGCTTACTGCTCGGGGCGTTTTGTTTTACTTTAACGGTTTTACGAAAGCGACTGGATAAGCTGCGCCGCATTCCTTATATCTTCGTCGGAAGCCGTATAGTACTCCGTTATGCCGCCGCCCGTCAAATCGGTTACGGGTTCGGTACCGAATACAACGCCGTATTTTGCGCCCTCGGAAGAAAGAACTTCGCAGATTTTATAGCGCAACGCATCGGATACGCACAGCACGTCAATCTTGTCGGACAGGGTAATTATCGTACCGACATCGAACGCGGGGACCTCGAACGAAGCTTCGCCGCCACCTATTGCGAGTAACGCGGCGGCAAGGGCTTCAAGCTGTTCCGCGTTTATAACGTAGGTTTCGCCTACGCTGTGCGACGCCCTGACGTCGAGGACCGCGTCCGCCTTGCCTTCGCCTACGGCAAGCACGCCGCCCTTTGACCTGTTAAGCGTTATAAGCTGGTAGGTTATCCTTGCGCGCATAATCTCGCTTTGGAAAATTTCGCCGCGCACAGACGTATCCTCCGGAACGTCTATCTGCATATCCTCCGCCTTTATGCCGTTTATATCTTCTATTGCGGAGCCGTCGCTGTTTTTAATGTAGGGCTTCATTGCGTTGAACGCGTCGACCAAGCGGCTTAATTCAAGCGGGGTAACGTACTTTTTGCCCGCTACCGTTTCCACGACGCCGTCGGGGATAATCAACCCGGGGTGGTCTATAAGCTGTTCGGATAAGGACGCGACGAGAAGATATGATTTTACTTCTCCGCTCTCGCCGTCGTAGATTAGTCCGCTGACCTGCTGCAAATCGATTTTTTCCACGTCGCCCAATTCAAGGTCGTTGTAAAGGGTTAAAACGGCGTGGATTTCGCTTTCCCTGTAAACCGCGCGAAGCTCGGCTCTACGGGCGAGCGGGTGGTCGACGAGCGTCTTGTTGTCGGGTCCTTCGATTATATCGGTTACCGCTTTGCTGATTATGCCCTGAGCTATTACCGACTTGTAGACTTCGCCGAGGGTGTCGACGGTGAGATTTGCCTTGTAGTCGTCAAACGACGTTAGATCGTTGAAATCGGTTACGCCGAGTACGTTGACGGCGTTTGAAAGGGCTTGAAGCTCGGACACCTTATAATAGCCGTCAAGCTGCTTTACGTAGGATAATACGGTTGAATCTACGACGTTTTTGTCCTTAAAGGTTTCGTCTATCTCCGCGGTTATTTTGCTGCGGAATATTTCAGACGAGTACATAACCTGCAGCTTGGTCTGCGACGCGTTGACGGAAGATATATCGTTCAGACTCGTTAAAAGCGCGGATATTTTTTCGCTTACGTCCACGCCGTCGAACGTAAAGTCCGTTTCGGGGTCGCTTATTCCGAGGACTTCGTCCAAAGCGTCTATAAGCGCGGGCAGCTCAGCCTTCCAAGGGTTGGTTGAATCGTACTGTTCAAGCTGTTCGGTTGCGCCCATATGATACTTATCGAACAGCTCCGGAATAACCAGCGTTCGGGTTGCGAGCTCTTCGTCGTTGACGAGAGTTGCGACTATCGACGCGGGAATGATACTGCTTCTTTCGAGAATGGATTTATCCTCGGCGATCCGCGCAAGTATTTTTTCTATTACGGTGTGCCCGCCGTTATTCTCCGCGGGGGGCTCGGCAGAGGTTTCTCCGCCGTCTCCCGTATTGCCGCCTGCGTTATCTCCGCCGTCGGGATTTTCTTCGGGAGGCTCTGCGGGGGACTCTTCCTCTTCGTACAAGCCGAGCGCAGAAATTTCGGTGAACAGAGCGACAAGCTCTCTTTTCTTTATAAGGCTTTCTATCGAATCGAACTCCAGATACTCGCGGGAGTTTTTGGGAATTACGAGAATGAAGCCGTCGCCGACGGAAGCTCCGTCGTCAAGTATATAGTGGGAAACGGTGTAGTGCAGCACCCTCGACGCAAAGAAAGTGTCAAGTTCGCCTTCGTTCATATTGCAAATTTTCTTTATTATACTCGTCGATTCGACGGCGTCAAGAAGGACGTCCGAAATCTTGAACTGCGTGTAGCGCAGCGCGTCGAGAAGATACAAAAGTTCGCCTTGCTTGCCGTTTACCGTTATCCAACCGTCGATATTGTCAAAGCCGTCGAGATCGATAGGAACGGTTATTATGCTGGTGCCGTATTCCTTTATCTTTTCGGTAAACATACGGGCGACCGTGCCTTCGAAAATTCTGTTGTCCTGCACCAATGCGTAGAAGTCGTTGTTGTTTATTAAGAAATTATCTATTTCCGTCTTCCATGCTTCGGGGTTTTCCTCGTCCATAAAAGGCATAACGAAATCAACGAGCTTAGTCATATTTTCCAAAAGGCCGCTAAGCTCCCTCTTGGTTATGAGGTTAACGCGGGTATTATCCACCTCTTCAAGCGCGGCTTTGGGCACGTACAGCGTGTTGCCGCCCACCTCTAAAAGCTCAATAGAGATGACCGAACGGAGGATTACCGAATCGGTAAGATGCTTTACGAGGGGGTTGGTATTGCCGTTTTCGTCGGGCTCTACCGCCTGCGCGAGGACGTTTAAAATTTCCTCTATGGGGGTGTCGCCGTCGACGTTTAAAAGTGTATCGATTATTTTTGCGTTGTCGCCGCCGAAGAGAAGCTTTACGCCGTACAGAAGTTGATAGGTTTCGCCGTAAGAGACGACGTTGCCGTGTTTATCGTAGGCGTTGCTGAAATTAATCTTATCGGGAATATAGACGTTTTCAGAGAGATCGGTTAACCCATCGTAAATAGTTTTGTAGACGAAGTGCGTGGAGAGCGCCCTGCCCATAACGCGGCTTTCGGTTAAAAGACGGCAAATTCCGTCGTACGCGCGCATATTCTCTTGATAGTTTGCATTCTCTTCATTGAAGAGTATTTTGACTATATCGAGCGCTTCGCCCTCGATTGAGCTTAAATTGTCGTAGAGGAGCGTAACATCGTCGACAACATCCAAAAGTCCGTTTATTTCGCCTATCCAGTCTATTCCGTCCGCATTGATTTCCGAATAAGTTACGCCGTCCTCTCCGTCTGCGGTGAGGTACAGGTTTTCAAACAGGCAGTACATTCTGCCGAGTACGGGGTTGAACTCCGCCTTTCTTTCCGAACTCAATATGGACAGCTTTTCAATTTCGGGAACTATGCGTTTTACAAGCTGAAGCGTGTCGCCCGTCTCGTTTCCCGCAAGCACGGAAAGCACCACGTTCAAGACGACTTTGACGTCGTTTTTCGTGATTATATGCTTTACCGTGAGGTAGGGGCGTATATTGTTTCCTTCCGCTTCGGTTTTGCCCGTTTCTTCTATGAGGTCGCGCTCGTCGGGGATATTCTCGGTTAAAAATCCCTTTTTGAATATCAGCTTTATAAGCTCTCTTTCACCCTCGCCTATATTGTCCTTGGTGAAAGACAACTCGTCGATGCGGTTGACTATCGCGCTGACGAATGACATGGATAAGTTTATTACGTAGGACTGCTCGTCAAAGTCGTCTATGAGCAAATCGAACTCTTCTTTAAAGCCCGTTTTCGTCATTACCCGAACCACGGTGTCGAAGGCGTTATCCGTGACATCACCGCCGACCACGGCGTTGAGCTCGTCAGAGCCGTACTTCATCAAAAGCCCCAAGGTTTCGCGCGCAAAGCCCGTGAATAAAGCCAATTCTTCCCTGAACTTGACGTTACCGTGAACGTCGAATTCCTCGTCGTTCAACTCGCCCGAAAATATCAGGTCTGCGGCGAAAAGATAATACGGGGTGTCGGTTGCGTCAGACATAGCGTTCAATATCTTGAATATGCCCTGCGAGCCGTAGCCTTCAATCGAACGGTAAATTTCGTAGAAGAAGTTTATATCGTCGTTGCCAAAGTCGTAGTCTTCGAGCTTTCCTTCGCCCTTGCCGCCCGCAACCACATAGAACGCGCTGCCGAGGAACGACAGGGACAAAAGCCCGACAGCCACGCCGCGCACGAGCCCGACAAGCCCGCCGCCAAGCGTATGCTTTTTGTAATTTTTATCGGTTTTGCCGTTCTTGAATTCCAAGATTCTGTTCTTTTTGTACTTGCGCTGCGAATAGCACAGGACGTACACGATATACAGAACGAAGTCGACTGTAAAGAAAATAAGGAGCGATATGACGGCAAAGATTATGCGGTACGCCATATCCACGAGGGTGTAAACGTAAGGGGTAATTCCGTCTATGCCAGCCGTAACGCAGATATACTCCGCAAGCACGCCCTTTAAGGTTGCGCATTCCTCTGACACGCCGAGCGCACGTTGCAGTGAGCCCTCTCCGCCCATCAGCAGATTGACGAAGTTTAAAGAACCGGCGTCTACGTCCTCCACTCCTACCATAATGAAGAAGAACGCCACGCACAGCGCACCCGCGCACGTTGCGTGCAGGGCAAGAATAATGCTCTTCCTCAGTCCCCTTCTCAAGCCCCTAAGCGTCGCTATCAAGACGATAAGCACGAATAAAACCGTGGGCAACCAAGCTATTGCGAAGGCGATTTGCTCGGTGACGTTCTCCCACAGGATTACCTGCACTGCGAGATAGACGAGGTAAGAAGTCGGAATTAAGCCTGCGAGCACGTAGACGAGGACGCGGAAGAATTTCCGTTTTACGCCCTTTAAGGCGATTATTATCGCGATAAGGAGGATGATTGCGCCGAAAACGCCCAGCATTATCCAAGGCGGCATAAAGTTAACCGTGCCGCATAACGCCGCAATTACGTTATTCATATCAATAACCTCCTTTTAAGATTTTTTTGATTTTCAAATAAGTTACGCTATATTGCCCGTATAGCCGTCTCTGAAATAGTCGGGCTCTTCCTTTATATCCAAAACCGTTAACGAAGGGTATACGGGATATTCGTACGCATCTCCGTTGATAAAGACGTCTAAAGATATCTCCGCGGTTTCGGCGCGGATTTCAAAGGTTGAAGGCGCGTAACCGTTCGCGTTTGCCAAAAAGCCATAATAGCTTACAACGCTAGTATAAACGATAAGCGTATTAGTATATGTGAACGACTGATTGAACTCGGCGTAAGACACGCCTATATTGTCGAAATAAACGATAACCGTCGATAGCTGCGTACATTCGCCGCCTATTACTTGTGCGCCGTACTCTATCCCTTGGGGGAGAGTTATATACGCGGTATAGTAATTATCGTGAAGAATATTTACGCCGCAACCCGTGAAGCCGTCCGCAACGACGATATTACGGGCGTTTATACTGTAAAACGCTTCGTCGGGGACAGTCGTGCAGTCTGCCGAAGGTTTAAGCGTTAAAACTTCCAGACTGTCGGGCAATGCGTATTGGTTAACGAGCATATCGTTCCTGTAACAAGGCAGTGTAAGCCGTTGCAGGGCGGGGAAAGCCTTTAAATACAGACCGCTTACAGAGTTGCCGATTTCAAGCTCTTCCAACTGTGTAAACGCATTGGCGTCGTCAAACGTTATAACGGTTTCCCCCGTCACAGTCATCGATATAATATTTGCCAACGAAGGATATACTTTGGCGCTGAAGGATTTTACGTCGCTTTCAAGGCTGATATTGTCAACCTCGGGATTTACGGTTATAACCGCGCCGTCGACCGTTTCACAGTCCTTATACTGCCTGTAACCTTTAATGCCCTTGCCCTCAAGCTCTCCGTAGACGTACGTCTTTTCGGGGTCATACGTAAAGCCGTCACCGTCTTCGTTACCGCCGCCCTCGCCGGGCTTATTGCCGCCGATAATAATAACGGGGTCGGACGCGGGCAATTTGCCGCCGAAAAGCGCTTCGACGTTGCCTGCGTCGGTCCTTGCAAATTCAAGGTACGCGACTTTCGTACAGCCCGTAAGGCTGCCCGTTAAAAGAACAGCGTTAGGAAGAGTTACGGTTGCAAGATTTACGCAGCCCTTGAAAGCGTTAGTTTTGACCGTAATTTCAGCGGAGGACGCTACGGTTTTGAGCTTGGCGCAGCCCTCGAAGGCGAAGCTGTCGATATAGAGCGAAGACGAATTTATCTTGACGCTTTCGATTTCGGAATTTTTAAAGGCGTTTTCGGCTATGCCAGCGACGGTGTAATCGCCGAGAGTTGCGGGGATTACGACGCTTTTAGCCTCGCCCGTGTAGCCAGTGATTTCCACCGTTTTGCCGCTTACGATTTTAACGCCGTAATCGCCGACGGTGAAACCCGTGGACTTAGAGGTGAAGAAGTACGCCGCAAGTCCTATTGTAATCAGCATAACGAGAAGTACTAAAAAGTTGAACACTGCCGGGAACTTTGCGATATTTTTGCGCGTGGTATCCTTTACGTTAAAGGGAATTTTGTACTTGCACTTTTTTGGCACGGTAGGCGCGGGTTGGGCTTTAACCGCTGCGGATTTTACCTGCACGCCGCGCTTTGCCGCTTCTGTATCCTCGTCGGCGGCGTAATGCTCGAACTTGTAGCTGTTGTCGAGGAACTGCCCCTCCTTCCATATAAACCTGTCGAAGGCGGCTTGGATAAGCCTTACGGACAGGGTTTTGCAGGCGTAATTTACTTTAAGTTTTGCCTTGGGCACGAATTGCTCGTCCGGCTTTGCAAGAAATTTGGGGTAGACCACCTGCGATTTTTCAACGAGGCTGCCGTCGATATCGTACTGACTTACCTCGAACTCCATTCCGAGAAGCTGCTGGCTTACGTTGTTTGCGAATTTGAAAACGACGTATTTTTCTTCCGCGCGCTCGTCCTCGAAAACTATGTATTCGCGCAATGTCACTACGCAGTCCTCAGAGGCGTACTTGATTTTTTCGATATTATTATAAGAACTCATATTCAAGCGCACCTCCGTTTCTTACTTCGGCGTTTCTTCTTCTGAAACAGAGTACGGCGATAAGGTAGCCGAAAAGCGCGAGGACAAAGCTTGCGGCGATTATTCCGTAATTATAAAAACTTGAAAGAAACTGCAAGGCATAGTCCGCGCCGAGCTTATCGACTACTGCGGGGAAGCCGAGAATTTCCACCGCGGTATGGCGAGCCGCAAACAGGAAAGTAAACAGCGCAAAGCTTTTTAAGGCGGAATGAATTCTGACCTTGCACATGGGGAGCGGTCTTATAACGTTGGAGTTTACGCATATGCCGTCCGCCGTGCCGATAACCACGTTGACGTAGGCGCAAGCCCTTTTGAGCGCGATGACTTTGGAGCTGTCGCCCGTGTCGCGGTGGGTTACGTCTATTACGCCGATTACTCTTTTAAAGCGCGAATACTGCACCACGAAGTATGAAATGTTTTCAAAGCTCCGCGCGTAGTTGCACACCAAATATTTATCGTACAGCGTTTTGCAGATAACGTATTTTTTGATGAAATTTTTCGTTTCACCCGAGGTGAAGTAGATAGAATTTTTTGAGTTTGCCGCTTTTTTGGTCTTTAACAGCTCATCTTCGGTGTATTCGTGGTAATAGCCGTTTTTAAGAAGCCTTAACGCAAGCACGAGTACTATACACAGAATACACACGACCAAAGAGACGGCGCCCAAAATTCTCCATATTAACATTGTCATAGCAGTCCTCTATCGTAGCAGGATAAATTATTTGTCTCCGTCGGCCGGAGTCGCCGTTTTTTTGGCGGTCGCCTGTTTGGATTTTACCGTCGGGGTCGTCTTGGTTGACGAAGATTTTTCCGCAGTCTTTGCTTTTACGGTAGCCGTTGCAGTGGTTTTTGTCGCGGGTTTAACCGTTGCGGTTTTCGTTACAGCCGTCTTGGTTGCAGTAGTTTTAGTCGCCGCAGCCGTCTTTGTTACGGTCTTTACAGTTGCCTTAGTTTTAGCGGCGGGCTTTTCTTCCGCGGTTTTAGTTGCCGAGGCTTTGGTCGTAGCCGTCTTTGTAGCCGCCGTTTTGGTTGCGGGTTTCTTTACGGGCGCAGGCTCTGCGGGTTCTGCCGCGGGCTTGACTTCTTCCTTTTCGGGCTCTGCCGCAGGCGTTTCCGCAGGGGCTTCCGTGACAGCGGAGTCCGGGTTCTTCGCTTCGTTCAGAATGACGTCGGGAGCGTCCTTTTCGGGCCCTGCCGCAGGCGTTTCCGCAGGAGCTTCCGTGACTGTGGAGTCGGGATTCTTCGCTTCGTTCAGAATGACGTCGGGAGCGGGCGTTTCCGCCGTTTCGGTTTTAACTTCGTCCTGCTCTACGTCGCGTATGAGGTTGCTGACGGTCAAAAGCTCGCCGTCCTCCTCTTCGCCCGACGAGGGCGCGGGAGTGTAAGCGGGCGTTGCCGCAACGGATTTAGCGTAATCTGCGCTTGCCGCCCTTGCCGCGTTTCTTTCGTCAAGCTTTTTCTTTCTGAGCGCGGAGGGGTTCTCGGGGACGGGAACTCTGTCCGAATAGGTTTCGTCGAAAAGTAAAGCAAGCTCGTTTTCGTATTCTGCAGGGTCAAATTTGACGCCCTTGCATCTTCTGATATTTATGCCGTCGGTACGCTTGGAAGCGTTTACGGGGTCTAGAACTATATCCTCGAAAAGGCTCTTTTGGGAAATCTTTCTTGCAAGCGAGAACATAGGCGCAACGAGCATAAAGCCCACGGCAAAGATTAGTCCCGCTAAAATTCCGAGTACGACGGCAAGACGGATATCGTTTACGAAGAGCGCGATTACAACTTCCGCCGCCGCGCCCAAGCCGAGGATTGCACCCTCGATTAAAAGGGTTACGAAATTCGTAAGAAAATACGTGCCCTTGCCGCGGCTTTTCATCGTGTTAAAGCAGATTGAAATCGCGTCCGCTGCGCCTATATCGGGGTTGGTTTCTATTATGTAAGCCGTGGGCGCGAGCAGTATGGGCATTATAACCGAATACACCGCAAGCATAAGCCCGCCGGGGATACAGAAAATCGCAATGATAAGCGCGGGCTCGACGTCGGATATGAAAAGGCATATAGCGTAGCCTATCGCGCCCAACATAAGGGTTGCAAGCCCTATTAAAAGCACGCCCGCTATAAAGATGAGCGCTTCCAAAACCGTTGCCAAAAGCATAGTCCAGAAGGGTTTTGCGCGGCACGCAACCTTAAAGGATTGCGGCACGTCTATCGTATTCTCCCTTTCGGCAATCTTCGCCTGACGGACGTTCGCAAGCGAAAACATCGCGCCGAGCACGAGGGTGAACGGAGCCAAAAGCTCCATTATTACCCACGCCAAGTATTTAAGGAGATTGCCCTTGTGCCAAAGCGTCTTACACGACGACTTCATTGCGTGACCGAAATAAAATCCGAAACCGCGGTTCATATTGTATATCCTCCGATGACGGTTGAAAATTCAACCCGTTAATTTGTTGTAGGCGCGCGTAACTGTCCTATGTAGCTGAGCGTTATAGTAAGCCCTGCGGCGGGGTTCAAAGAATAGGTCATACAGCTTTCAACGCGTCCGTTTGCAGTTTGGGTAAAAATTATTACCTTTGCTTCGAGCGCGCCGTTCACTTCCCTTACGAGAACTTCGCATTCGTGCCCGACTTTAAGACCCGTGGAGCCGTAAGCGCCGCTATCCAAAACGTAGTAGCCGTTGCCGTACTGAGATTCGCTAAGCAGACTGCCTGCGCCGTCCTTATTTTCCCAAGCGGTTTTTATTTCCGCATCGGTGAGTCCCGTAATGCCGAAGTCGTCGCCGTGAACGACTATTTTTGAAGCTTCTGCGTTTAGAAGAGTCAGGTCGTAGAGCGACGTTACGTTGTTTCCGTTGCCGTCGAATACGAGAATCTGAATCCATTTTTCGTACTCGCGGACTGCGTTTACGGTTGCAAGAACGTATTGAAGCCTGTAACTACCCACGAAGTCCTGAGGGTTCCGGACGGTAACGTAATTTTGCAAGTTATTTTTATCTACGCCCAAGTCGTGCGGTCTGCCCGTATACTCGAAGTATCTGTGAGCGTCGTCGAGCACTGCCTGCTCGTAGTAAATTTTTACGGGGTTAAATTGGAGTATAGCCCTGAAGTTTTCTTCCGCTACGGGACTTCCTTCCTCGTACCTGCAATGCACTGCGTAACAGCCCGTTACGTCGCGCCCGCTCTGCATAATTGTAACCTTTTTAATGGTAACCGGCAACATACGGGTGGTTTTAAGCACGCCGCTGCCCGTTACCGAGAGGGTATCGTCGCCGTACAGTACGCCGTATTCTTCCCAAATTTTAAATCTCGTGAGCGACAGCGTCTGCCCCTCGTAAGTATAGTCCGCTCTCTCTCCGATTGGCGTTACGTAGATATCCGACTTTTTAACGGTGAAGGTAACTTCGTCGATACTTGTTACGGTATAGTTGTAGTCGGTATTGCCTGCGGCGGTGACCACGCGCGCGTTTACCGTGTAGTCGCCTGCGTAGTTGTATCTTACCTCGCCGTAATCTGCGTTATCGTAGTACCACTCTACCGTGGAAGCTTCGCCCGCGATTATATCCGCTGTGGAAGCGGTAACCAAATCTTCGGGCAATTCCGAGTAGTTATAGGTAAGCAAACCGTCGAGCTTACTTTTATCGTAGCCGCTCAAAGTAACGCTTACGGGTTTGGGCAGAATATTGAACGAAACGGTCTCCTCATTATAAACCATGTACCTGCTTTCGTCAATTCCTTCAAACACGAATTTAACCGTATACTTGCCTGCGTTTACGGGCGCGTCGTAAGAGGGTACGCCTTTTTCGGGCGTGAACTGTAATCTGTAAGAGGGTTCGTCGCCCTCGGCAAAGCCCGCCTCGGGCTCGTAGCCCTTATGGAAGTGCTCGTAGGTGAAGCCGTCGGTCGGGATAGGCTGACCGTTATATACGACGTCCGCGTATGCGCACGGAGCTATTACGACCTTTCTTGCCGTAACTTCCAGATAAGCTTCAACTCTTTCGGTGATATCGTAATTACCGAAAACGCCGTTTTCCGCGAAGCTAACTTCAATCTTGTATTCGCCTATATTCTTATTTACGGTTTCGGCGGATACTTCGGTATAGCTGCCGCCGTCCTTTATATAGTAAGTGTAAACGGGCGTTATACTTGCCAAATCCTCATTAACGAAGCCGAACGCGCCCAAGCTTGCGCTTTCAAACCCGATTTCGGGAAGTTCGTCGCCAAGCTCTATGGAGTCCGCGCCGAGCGTTACGGAAACGCTTACGTCCCTCTTTACGATATCGAGCCTGCATTTCAAGCCGTCGGCATCCGTCAAGAGGTTGTAGTTTTCCGCCCTGCCGTTGCCGCCTTCTACCGTGAACGCGTCGTAGCCGACGTAATAGGTATTTACGGTTTTTGGCGTTGCGGGAACGCCGAGAGCTTCGTCCGCGTAGTAGCTGACGGAAGGAACTATCGTTTCACCCGTAACAACGCCTGAAACCTTGAAGTTATGATTTGCCGTAGGGTAATCGTAGACCGTGCCGTCGTACGTGTGGCTTTCCGCACCCATGGATACCGTAATATTCTTGGGGGAGATAGTGAAGAAAATATCTTCGGGTCCTTCCAAAAGATAGTTTTTATCGGGAGCGTAGCCGTCAATCGTGCTGTTCAACGCGTCGTACTTGACGACGTAGTCGCCTGCGTTTTCGGGCAAGCCCGTCATAAGCGTTTGGGCGCCGTCTGTTAAGGAGTAGTAATTAACCGCAAGATTGAAAGTCTCGCCGTATGCGAACTTGCCGTCCTTGCCGCCTTCAACTATATTTACCGCGCCCTCGTATTCGTGCGCGTCGCCGTTGTAAACTGCGGTAGCCCACTCGTCCAACGCGATTTTGACGTATAATTTTTCAATCTCGGCGGATTTTTCGTCGTTACTCGTGACGATATAGTTATCCGCGCCCGCGCCGCCTATGCTGCCCGTTAAAACGCTGTTTTCCAAATCGGGCTCGTAGGTGTAGACGCCGACGGCTTTAGCTTCTACGTATTCGCCGTCTGCGTTTTTGAACTTAACTTTAAGTATCAGGCTTTCTCCCTCTACGAGTTTGTATTCTGTATCCTCGGCATAGCCGAAGTTTGCGCCCGTGCTGCCGTCGGGATAGGTGAGCGGCGTGCCGTAGGTCTGATTTTCTATATCGCTCAGTACGACATTGACGGGGCGTTTGTTTACGGTAAGCGTGCCGTAGAAATATCCGTCAACCGCAAGCTCGTAATTTGACGATAAAAGCGAGTACTCGACCTCGTTGTCTATCGTTTCCGCGTTGATTATTTTCTTTACTGAAGAAGAAACGAATTGAAGTACGTCTTCGACATTATCCCACGCGACTATGCCGTCGGGAACGCCGCCTAATGAATTTTTGTAATATACCTTAACCTTGTATCCTTCCGTCGCTTCGGGACTGTAAAGATACTTGCCGTCGTAAACCTTTTCCGCGCTGCCCGTAGCTATCGTTACGGGACGGGGGGCGACGGTGACAGTACCGTTTATGAAGGTTATTTTGTAGTTGCCCGCGTCGATAAAGTCCGCGGTATCGCCAATGCCGTAGCTTACGCCGTTAACCGAAACGTAGTCGACAGTGATTGCAAAGCTGCCTACGGTCGTATATTCGTCTATATCGCCGTCGGGATAGCTTACCGCAACCTGCAAGGTGTCGTCGTAAGCGAGCGCGTCGTCGGTTTCGTAGTTGCCGACGTTTGCGGGATAGCCTTCAAACTCTTCGCCGTAGACCTTGTTGAGATTCAAAAGATTGACGGTAATTTGTTTGGGAAGTACGGTCACTTCCGCCTCCGCGGTATCGGCGTTATCCACTACGTAGTTGCCGAAGCCGTTCTCCGTGCCGTAAGAGGTCTGAACGAAGCAGCCGTCAACGTTTAAAACTACGCCGTACGCGCCCGCGTTCCGTATCGTATTCAGGAGCGTTTTCTCCTCGTCCGCTTTGTCGTAGAACTTAACGGCAACTTTCAGTTCGTCGTCGCCCGCAAGCGCGGTTGAGTTCGACAGGTCGTAGTTGTTCAACTCGTCGGGGTAGACCGTTTCGCCGTAGATTAAACCGTAATAGCTGTTGAGGGCGAGCGTTATATGCGCGGGGTTGACTTTAAGCGTGCCGTTTATAGGGGTGATTTTGTAGTTACCCGTTACGTCCCTGTTGCCGTCGTTGGCATCCTTAATTTTATAGGTAAGAACGTTGTCGACTGCGCCCTGCATAACGGTGCGGACCTTGGTGTAGTCCGTGACGGAAATTCGGTGTCCTGCGACGAGCGAGTACGCGCCTTCTTCCATAAGTTGCTCGTAATTTGCGTTGAAGTGTTCTTCACCGTCGTAAATAAAGCTGTCGTCTGAAGCCGACTGCAAGGTTATCGGACGGGGCTTTACGGCGATAGTGCCGTAATCGTATTCGATAGCGTAGTTATCGAATACGGAGTACCCATCTTCGTCGAGGATATCGTTTATTACGATTACGTTATCCGTTACGATTACGTCCTTAGCGGTAGTGAATTTTAAGCTATAAGCATGCCCTTCGATTTTGTTGATTATTTCATAGTCATCGGGCGTATGCGAATTACCGTCGTAAACCGTCTCAAATTCGGGGGTTATCAGCGTTATAGTGCGCTCGGTTACGGTAAGCAAGCCGTATTCGTAGCCCGTAATCGAGTAGTTGGTTGCCGAGAAGTCATACTCAACTACGTTTTCAACGCTTTGGCACACGTCCTTAACCTTCGTATAGGTGCCGACGACGACCAAAGCCGCCTCCTCTTCGGGAAGGATAAATTGCTCTAATTTGTTGCCGTCCTCGTCCAGATACCAAAGCGTGTAGCCCGTATCGTACTGATAAGCGCCGCTATAAATCCAATCGGTATGGGTGTTTGTTTCAAGCAGAAGCTTTACGGGTAAAACGGTTACCGTGCCGAGGGAGGTTAAGTCGTCGGGCAGCGCGGGGTAAGAGACGATATAGTTTTTGTCTATATCGATTTTACCGCCGTTTGCGCTGTGGATTTCAACGCTTGCGGGAAGGATATAATACGTACCCGCTTCAAGAGGCGCGCCCTCCAAAAGGTTGCCGTCCTTATCGTAGTATACGACGGAGGTTATGGTAAGATACTCGTCCGCGGGAAGCCCCTTGCCGCCTATATCGCCATGATTGCCGACTTCAACGGGGTAAGTTACCTCAAATCCGTAAATTACGTTAGGCAGACTTTGGGCGGTTACGGTGATTTCCCTTTGCGTAATTATAAGCTTGCCGCCCTTGTCTTCTACCATTACATAGTTATCCGCATCCGAAACCGTGCCGTCTGAGTTTATCGCGCGGTACTTTAAATAGCGCATTAAGTACTCGCCCGCGTCCTTGGGGGTAACAACTTCGGGGTTTTCCGAAGAAGTGGTGTATTCAAACGCGATTTCCAGCTTTTCGTTATAGGGAAGCGCACCGCCCGCAAATTCCGCGGGATAGAACTCGCCCGCTTTATCTTCGAGCCCGTCGCCGTAACAGCTCCCGTTATCCTCGCCTAAGTTCACGCTGAAACCGAATTTGTTTATAACCAGACTCAACTCGTCGCAGGTAAACGAATAGTTGTTTACGCCGCCCTCTTTAAGGTTGCCGTCTTCGCCGTAGATTTTGCTGTTCAGCCCGTCTAAGCCGTAGGAATATACGCCTGCGTTCTTGGGCGCGGCAATGCTTTCGCCGTTCCAAAGCCATGATATAGCTACTTCGAGCTGCTGACCGTAGGCAAGGTCGGGCGTACCCTCAAAGTTTCCTATACCCGTAGCGTAGACTAAGCTTTCACCGTCGCCGTAGTAGTAGCCGCCTTCCTTTTCAAAGGGGATAACGGAAAGCTCTACTTCCCTCTTTTCTATGACGAGCGTGCCGTTGACGGTGAGGGAATAGTTGTCGATACCGTAAATATTTTCCGCGCCGTCCTCATCGTAGACGGTGAAGCCGTTTTTGTCGTAATTGTAGTATGGGTCTATTCGGTAGCTGCCGACGTCGAGACGGTAGTCAAAGTCAAGCCCGTAGGGATAATCCTGCCAGCCGACCAAAGCGAAGTCGGTGATTTTAATACTTTCGCCGAAAGGAATTTCGCCGCCTATAATTCTGACCGTGTAGTCCGAAAGCGCGTTGTCCTTGTCGCCGTAGGTTACCTTTATTTCGCCGAGCTCGGCTACTACCGCTTTTTTGGTTATTTCAAGGGTTGCGCGAGCGGGAGCGTCCCATTCGTAGTTTCTACTTGCGCCAAAATATTCGCCGTCTCCGTAGTCTAAACTCCAACTTGATAGCTCAACGTCATACGTTCCTACGTTTTTACAGTGGACGTAAGTATTTGTGCCGGTTTCGTAAACGAACAGGGGTAAATATTGAACTCTCTCACCTTGGACTAAGCCGCCTATTTCAATAAGGTCGTTTATATCCATATCACAGACGGCACCCTGCGAGGTGTGCTCATCAGTATCCCAAAACAAGAAGTCGTCGTTATTCTGCCCGTATACTCTTGTAAAGTCTTTTAAGGTTACGGTTATTTTGCGTTTCGTGATTTCGAGGTCGGCGGGGGAGATTTCGCCGATTACTTCGTAGTTTTGCGTGGTTTCGGGCGCGCCGTTGGCGTAGACGAATTCGTAACCGTCAAGGTAAATTTTGTAGTTGCCTGCGTCGTAATGTTCGGGAACAGTATCGTCCGCCGCTTTTTTGTAAACGTAGGTCGTGGTGATTTGGTCGCCGTTGACGAGCCCTTCGGTCAAGTCGCCGTAGCCTGCCGTGGTATATTCGGGCACGGGTAAGTCGTCGCCGTAGGTGATATTTGCTACGGGGCTAAGGCTGACGGTAATTTTACGCGCGTTTATAGTCAGCGTACCGTTTATAAACTTCACGTCGTAGTTTGCGGTTACGTCCTCTTTAACGCCGTCAGTTTCGGAAAAGATAGTTATAAAGCCTTCGTCCGCCGTGACTGAGTATTCTCCGACGTTGGGATAAATTGCGCCGTTTTTGCCCGTAAAGGAAATTTTTGCGGAATCTATTTCAAATTTATGTACTGTTAAAAGATTTTCCACGTTTTCCGAGCCGTCGCTTATATATTCGATTTCGTCTCCGTAAACGACATCGGTCATATCGTTTAAGGTTACGGTGACCGCGCGTTTGTTTATCGTAAGAGAGCCGCTGAAAGTTATATTATAGTTTTGATAGCCGTTTTCGATAACCTCGCTGTTTACGTCGGTAATAACCGCGTCGGACGGGTTGGCGTTGAGCGTATAGTTGCCGACGGCAAGATATTTATCTGCAACGGGTGCGCCGTCCTTTTCGGCAAAGACTTTGGAAATTGAAAGGGTTTCGTCAAAGGCCCCATTCACCTTTTCAGAGGAATAGTCCTTGAACGGGTCTTCGCCGTAGGTTGCGGTTAAATCGCCGAGGTTTACGGTCAACGCTTTGGGGGTAATAGTAAAGGTTGCGCGGTCGGGAGCGTCCCATTCATAGTTTTTGTCTGCATTGTAAGAATTAATGTACAAACTGTTTAACGCAACTTTGTATGTTCCGACATCGTGACAACTAACACGCTTATCCGTGCCGACTGCAAAAACATCTAAGTTTACGCGGCTAATTTTATCGTCCACCGCTAAGCCGTTACCGCTAAACCTTATAAGGTCGGATAAAGCCATATCGCAGAGGCAACCGATGTGATGACAATCAGCCTCCCACAACAAAAGGGATGAACCATTCCGACCGTATACTCTTGAGAAATCCTT
Source organism: uncultured Christensenella sp. (assembly GCA_910583855.1). Lineage (GTDB taxonomy): Bacteria > Bacillota > Clostridia > Christensenellales > Borkfalkiaceae > Coproplasma. Next base: position 25,370 of record CAJTYL010000002.1, on the reverse strand, counting down.
TAAGGTTATAGTGATTTTGCGTTTGTTGATTTCGAGGTCGGCGGGAGTGATTTCGCCCACTACTTCGTAGTTTTGCGTGGTTGCGGGCGCGCCGTTGGCGTAGACGAATTCGTAACCGTCAAGGTAAATTTTGTAGATGTCTGCGTCGTAATGTTCGGGAACAGTATCGTCCGCCGCTTTTTTGTAAACGTAGGTCGGGATGAGTTCGTCGCCGTTGACGAGCCCCTCTACTAAGTCGCCGTAGCCTGCCGTGGTATATTCGGGCACGGGTAAGTCGTCGCCGTAAGTGATATTTGCTACGGGGCTAAGGCTGACGGTGATTTTACGCGCGTTTATAGTAAGCGTGCCGTTTATAATTTGGGTTACCTTGTAATTTGAGGTAACCTCGGTTGCGCCCGAGAAAATTTTTATAAATTCCTTGCTGCCCTTTACGGCGTATTCGCCGACGTTGGGGTAAATGGAGCCGTTCTCAGACTCAAACGATACGCCGTCGGGGTCGACCGTAAGAGTTTGACCTTCGACGATGTTTGTAGCAGTTTCGCCGCCCGCCGTGTAGACGATAGTATCGCCGTACACTGCGTCGGGTATATCGTTTAGGGTTACTTTTATTTCGCGCGGGGTGATTTCAAGCTTATCCTGTAATTGCGACTCGTCGTTGCCAAAATGAATCTCATAGCCGCCCACCTCAAAATAATCGCCGATAAACCCCAAAGGCGAACCGTCCGCGAAAGAACCGTCGGTATAATGAATTCTTACACGCGTTATTACGATGTCGTAGAAGCCTACGACCGGCATAGTCTGACCGCCCAAATCGTAGCTGACGAAAATTTCTATTTCTTCGCCGTAGGCGGGCAAACAGTGATATTTGTCTTTATGACGCATATCGCAGTTGGATTTGCCCGACTGATACTCAAATTCCGTAGCGCCGTAAACCGCCGTCTTAGAATACGGATCGGGGTGAAGCAATCTGCGTTCTATCTGTAAAACGGGCGTGCCCTCGGGCACTATGACGTAGTTATCGGTTTCGCCGTTTAAGATAATTGCGTTATACTCCCCGACCGCCTTGGGGGTAACGGCGTTGCCGTCCGCGTCCGTAAAGCTGAAAGAAAGGGTAAGCGCGTGGTTGTAAGGCAGCTCGACCGCGCCTATTTCGGTCGAGTACAGCTCGGAATAGCTTTGTTTGCGATAGTCGTCCTCGCCGTAATACATAGATACGGTTTCAAACGGAACCGTTATCGTCTTTTGGGTGACGGTCAGTTCGCCCTTTTCGAGCTTAACCGAATAGTTAGCATCCGAACCGTTTATTCCGTCCGCCTTCAAAATTTTGAGCGATGCGGGAGTCGATATTGCGTAAGAGCCTACAGTGGGGTATGAACCCGTAAAGTCATAGGATACCGTGGTTACTTCAAGCGTTTCGCCTGCGACCAAGTCGGGCGTGTTTGCAAAGTTGCCCGCGCCCTTAGGATAAGAGTAATCCTCGCCGTACTCACGCGAATACGACAGAAGCGTTACGGTGATTTCACGCTTGGTAATTTCCAGATTGCCCGCGGTTACGGTTACGGAGTAGTTGCCCGTCACGTCAGTGTCCTCGGTCGATACGCTTATAAAGCTGCCGTCGCAGGAGAATGTATACTTGCCCGCGTCGGGATAAGTTGCAGCGGGGCTGAACGTCATATCGTCCGCGACCGCGGTTACGGTTACCGTGTGACCCGACAATACGTTTGTTGCCGACTTGTAGCCGCCCGCATACGCTACCTCTTCGCCGTAGGCAGTATCGGCAATATCGTTCAAGGTTACGGTTATTGCGCGTCTGGTTACGGTGAGCGCGCCGTCCACGGCGGTTACGGTGTAGTTGTTATTGTTGCCCGTACCGTCGGTTTTTAAAATTTTATATGTTTCAAGATATACGCCGTAAGCCGTATCCCTGACGTCGGGATAGTCGACTGTTCCGAACTCGTAGGAAACGGCGGTAATTTCAAGCGTTTCGCCCGAAGCTAAGTCGGGAACGTTCGCGTAATTGCCCGCGCCCGTCTTGTAGGCGTAGCTGTCGCCGTAGGTTGCGCTGTAAGTTAAAAGCTCGACCGTGATTGCACGTTTTTCGATAGTGACGGAACCGACAACGCCATTTACAGTGTAGTTTGCTTTGCTGTCCGAGCCGTCGGCTTTTAAAATTTTATAGTCAACAGGGGAAACCAAATAAGGCGTTTCGCTTGCATCGGGGCGGGTAACACTGCCGAATTCATAGGAAACGGCGGTGATTTCAAGCGTTTCGCCCGAGGCTAAATCGGGAACGTTCGCGTAATTGCCCGCGCCCGTCTTGTAGGCGTAGCTGTCACCGTAGGTTGCGCTGTAAGTTAAAAGCTCGACCGTGATTTCACGCTTGTTGACTTTAAGTTCCCCGTATACGTGGGTTATATCGTAGTTGCCGGTAACGGGTTTGCCCGACTGGTCCTTAATAGCGTAAACGTTATTATTTGGAACCGCCTCCCCGACGTCGGTTACGAGCCTCCATGCGGTTACATCGACGGAGTGCTCGGGAAGAACGCCGTAGTAACCGGCGACGTCAAGTAAAATTTCAAAGCCCTTGTCGTACTGCGCCGTGCCGTCGTATATAAAACCGAGGTTTGTGGCGGATTGAATTTTTACGGGACGTTTGACTATTTCGAGCCTGCCGTTTTCGGAGGTGATTTTGTAGTTGCCGCGGCTTGAATTTCCGTCCTCTTTTACTATCGTTATTCTGTTGACGTCGGGCGTTAACGTGTATTCGCCTACGGCGGGCGTTACTCCGTCATAAAAGTTTTTGATTACGTTTTCTATCGTCAGCTTTTCGCCCGAAACGAGGTCGGGAGTATTGGCGTAGTTGCCCTCTGCTACTTCGTACTCTATTTTCTCGCCGTAGATTATTCCCGTCATATCATTGGCTTTGACGGTAATTTCACGCTGGGTTACGGTAAGCGTTGCGGACACAACGGTAATAACGTAGTTTTGGGTTACGTCGGCGCCGTTTTCCGAAACGGAAATCGCCGAGGTCGGGCAGGCGATAACGTCGTAATAAACGTCCGCGTCGGGCATAGTCGAAGAAATACCGAAGGTTACTTTATCCGCGGAGACGGTAAGAGTTTGACCCGAAACAAGCCCGTCGGCGGACTTATAGTCGCCTGCATACTTGATTTCGTTGCCGTAGGTAACCTCGGTATCGTTAAGCGTTACGGTTACCGTGCGGCTTCCGACGGTGAGCGTAGCCGTCGGGGAGTTGATTATTTCATAGTTGGCTTCCGTTACAGTCTCTGAATTGCCGTAACCGAACGCGCAGTTGGCTTTATCGAGCGTAATACCGTGCGTACCGATATTTAAGCGCGTTGACTGTGCGCCGTCGTAGAGGAACGCGGGCGTGAACGTATCGCCACCGAAAAGCCCCGCGCCGTATTTGCCGCTTACCTGTAAGGTATACGCGGGTGCGGGCAGTTTATCGCCGTAGTCGCAAGAGACGTCGGAAAGCGTTACCGTGATTTCGGCGGGGGTTATTTCCAAAACGCCGTTTTGGGTCTTTGTTTCGTCCAGATAATAGTTGCCGTTGGGAACGGCGAAGCCGATGGCGTTTTCTTTTTTGCCGACGTTAATGATTTTAGGAAGGCTGCCGACGATTGAAAGATCTTCGCCGTCATTTATAAACGCGTTCGTCTGCCCGACCTTGTCGCCCGCGTAGGTTACGGTGAAGCTTTTGCAAGATAAATATTCGCCGTTATAGGCGCGCGTATCGCTGCCCGTCTCTACCTTTAAAGGTCTTGCGGTAATCTTTATATCGCCGTAGGACGAGGTTATATTATAGTTGCTTAAATTTACTTCTTCGCCGCTTTGACCCCATACTATGCCGTAACTAAGCGTATTTTTGCCGCTGTCGGAAACGTTGATTGCGGTTTCGGAATAGAAAGACAATCCCGTTAAGGTCTGACCCGAAACAAGTCCTTCCGCCGTGTAAGAAGTTACGGGGTGAGCCGCGCCGTCGTACTCCCATTCGTCGCCTGCGGTGGTTATAGAAAGCGGGCAGGCTTTGACTTTAAGCGTACCGTAATTTTTAGTGAGCGCATAGTTATCGGTTACGGGCGTACCGTTCCCGTATATTTCATAGGAAAGCGCGTTGTACTGTGTGCCGTCCGAAACGTCGGTTACGGAGACAGTGGAGGTTGCAATAATGCTTTGACCGTCGGCAAGACTGCCCGAGGTTATTTTATATTTGTCGTTTGAATGCGTAAGCCCGTCGTAAATCCATTCCTCCGTTTCGGATAAAAGGGTTACGGGTCGTCTGTTCACGGTAAACGTGCCGTTTACGGGCGACGATACGTCGTAGCGGTAGGTTACGTCCTTGCCGCTTCCGTCGACGACCTTTATTGCGCCGTCGGGCTCGATACGGTAGCTGCCCGCGTTTACGGGAGCTACCGCGGCGCCGCTTCCGTCGGTTATTTTCGTATTCATAACGAATTTATCGCCGTTTACGAGCAGGTTTTGGGTGTAAGAATCGGGCTTGCCGCTTATAGCGAAGGCTTTGCCGTCGTAGGTTTCCGAAGCGTCCGCAAGCTTGAACGAAACGGATTTTGCCGCAAACTTATACTTAGTGGACGGCGTTTTGTAAACGTAACATTCCGAACGGTCCTCGTCACCCGCCCTTATATCAAGTTTTTTTAATGTAACGCCAACGTCCTCGCCGACGGCTTCGGGATAGTCGTAGTCGAATACCACGCCCCTTACGCTGTCGCCGTAAGCCGGAACGAGACCCGAATAGCTATAATCGGATTTCGAGGGGTCGGAGCCGTACGTAAGCGAGGCTTCTCCGTTATTGTTGAAGGTAAATGTTATCTCGGCAGGGAGAATTTCAAAATTTAAGGTTTTGCCGTAGCCGTTGCCGATGACCTTGTCGGTTACAGCCCTTACGCTGTATTTGCCGACCTTGACGGGCTTTTTATCCGTCCACTCGTCCGAGCCCTGCAAGGAATACTCGTATTCGACGCCGCTTAAAAACGCGGAAGCCGCCGTGGGCGCGTAGGACTGACCGTACGTAAATGTATCCGCCAGAACGATGTCTTCGGTTATCATTCCCTTCGTTGCCATTAGAGCGGAAACGCCGCCTATTATAACTGCAAGCACGCCCATAATCAAGAACTTGTATTTCACTACGAAGTTCTTGAACTTGGCTAATTTTTCTATTCGGTTTTTATAACTGTCATACGAAACGAACGCCATATTAAAACCTTTTTATTTGCAGTTTTTTACTTTGATATTTTCGATTGGTGCCTATATATGCCTTAATTATAGATAATAGTCACTTTGCCGACGGGCTTACCCGCGTCGGTGTAATAATGAGTTACGTCCTTGCCCGAAGAATTCAGAATCTTATAGGATTCGAGCGTATAGCTCGTCGCCTGGTCGGTAGAAAAGTCGGCCTCGGTAACTACCAGCCTGTCGCCCGCGGCAAGCCCCGAAGCTATGACGCAAGCGGGCAGATCGGCAATTTCCACATAGTACATATTGCTGTACGGTGCAAGCTGTATATTCAATTCGCATTTGTTTACCTTAACGGGTATATTTACGCCCGTGAAGTTTACGTTGAGATTTGAGGTTATATCGTCGCCGCCGTCGTTGCGGACGGTGACGCCCGTTACCGTGATTGATTCAAGGGTCTTGTTGAACGAAGCCGCCGTAACGGTGCCCGTTCCTACGCTTAACGCGGCGATAAGCTTGGCGTCGTCCGAATAGAAGACGTTAGCGCCGCTGTATGTCATAGAAATATCCGCGGTCGGGTCGAACGTCAAGTTTACAGTCAATTTATCTATCGTAACCGTGCCCGTATTTATATTGAAGCTGTAATTTTTAGACGCGCCGACATATTTTGCTGTATAGTCGTACGCATTGGCATTTTTGATTTCCGTAAAGGTTATTATTTCAAAGTCGTTTGCGTCCACACCGTCGGGAAGCGTTACGCCCGCAAAGGCTGCGGCGGTTGTTACCGTATAGACGTTTCCGTCGTAAACCGACCTTAACGCCGTGCTGAGAGCTACGTCTACCGTCTTGGGCGTTACTTCGAGCATACCGGGGATAAAGCTTACTTCGTAGTTCTCCGATACGTCGTTGCCTGCGGCGTCTACTACCGTGAAATTAAACGTGTTGGATACGCCACTCGTAACGTCCTTTACTTTGGTTGCGGTAGTCTCGTCAATATTTAATTTATGCGTGCCCACCAAACCTTCGGTAGAGTAGTCGTCGGTTTTGCTGTATTCAACGTTGTCGTATTCAAACGCCTCTGAAGCCGACTCAACCTTTAACGACTGTTTCAAAACGGTAAGCGTGCCGTAGCTGACTTTGATATCGTAATTGGTTTTAACGGAAGTTCCGTCAGACAATATATCGTACTGAACTAAGTTCAGACCGCTGTCCGATACGCCCGTAACCTTTTTGCAGTCTGTAAGGCTGAAATCATGACCCGCTATAAGACCATCGACTTTGTACTCGCTTTCGTCGTCCACGGAATGCTCAGCGCCGTCGTATACGAAGGTTGCCGAAGGAGTTTGCACGGTTGCGCTCCTGGTGGTTATAGAATACTTGCCCGCGACTACTTTTATATTGAAGTTGTCCGTGCAGACGGTATCCTCTTTTTCGTCAATGAGAGTAATTTCGATATTTTTGAGTTTGTATGAGGTTTCTTTTACGGCGTCGATCTGTGATTTTACCGCGTCGTCGTATTCGTAAGATACCGAAAATTTACTTGCAAGGTCGACCTTTAATTCGTAGTTGGTTTCGTCGGCGTCGATAATATCGCCGAGCGGGTTACCATCGTAGACCTTGGTATAGGACTTGGTGTAAAGCGTGAGGTCGTAAGGCTTTACGGACAGTCTGCCCGTAACAAACGTGATTGCATAGTTGTCGCTTACGTCCTTGCCGTTGAAGGTTATTTCGCAGGTAAGCACGTTTTCAACGTCCTCTTCCGTCACGTTGCAGACTGAGGTATAAGCTTTTACTGCTATCTTCTGGTTATCTGCAAGCGAACCCGCGAATATTCTTACGGAGTCGTTGAAACGGTCGCTGCCGTTATAAGTGAAAGTTTCGGTTGCGGTTGCAAGCGTGAGCGGGCGCTTAGTTACTTTTATCAAGCCCGTTTCAAGTATGGAGGAGTGCCCGCCTGCTTCTACGTAGTTGTTTAAGTCCACTTCGTTACGGTCTTCGTCGTAAATTTTAAACTCGTCGAAGGCGACGCGCACGCCGTATTCGTCGGTGCAGTTCAAAAAGGTTGCAACCTCGTTATCCATTGTAACCACGGTATATTCCGCGGTTTGACCGGGGGCAAACGAGCCGCCTAAAATTTCGTATTCGGTTGCGGTGAATTCCGTTCCGTCATATACCCTTGTAACGTTTTTGGGCTTTAAAGTCAACGGGCGGGGGGTTATTTTTATGTCGCCCAATTCAAAACCCGATATTTCGTAATTTGCCGACACGTCGTTATCGAAAGAGTCGTATATTGCGGGGGCAACGTCGTCGGGAACACTGTCGCCCACGTTTAAAAGGGTTGTGTTTAAGCCTGCTAATTTATGCCCCCGCGCAAGCTTGCCCTCGGTTATTTCGTAATCGTTGAAGTAAATCTTTTTACCGCTGTAGGGAATTTGGGAATCGGGAACGACCACAGATATTTTTTGCTTTTCTACGGTAAGGGTTCCCGCGTTGACCTTTATCGCGTATTCGTCGGTTACGTCAAAACCTTTCTTATCGAAAATTTTAACCTCTAAGGTGCTTTCGCCCGTGCCCGCGTCGGTCTGCGAGCCTATCGTCTTTACCTGCGCCGTATGACCTTCGAGAACGTTTCCGCTGTCAAGGGTATATGCGCCGTCGGATAACGCGAGCGGGGTTCCGTCGTAAACTTTTTCGTCGCTGCCCGCAGTATAAACGAGTTCGATAGGGTCGGTAACGATAGTTCCCGTTGCATACAAAACCAACACCGTTAAAAGCGCCGCCGCTACGGTGATAAGCAATAGACCGATTATTAAAATTAGATTTCTGAATTTTGACATACGTCAACTCCTAATTAAGGGAGATATGTTTTGCACTGTTATTATCGTTGAGATTCTTCGCTCACGCTCAGAATGACAATGGGGTGTAAACGCAGAGAAGCAAGTTAGGCAAGGAGTGTGAATACCGTCGCACCGAAGGCGGAGCCTTGCCGCCGCGAGTTTACTTACCGTAAATGAGCAAGGCGGCACGGAGCACGACACAGCATAACGCCGCCTATATGCGTTTTTATTATACGTTTTGTTCAATCAATCTTATTGTTTCTTTACAAAGGGGAAGTTTATCCTCGCCGAACAGCTCGTCTAAGTACGCGCATACGCCGTCCGCCATTTGCTTCACGTGTACGGGGTTCTTGCTTTCAAGCTTGCGGAATACCTTTCTTGCAAGTATATCGTCCAACGCTTCTAGCTCCGTTCCGCCGCAGGCAACCAGCACGGGCACGTAACAGCGTATCTGCTTCATTATTCTGTTGCCGAACGTGATATGGAACGTCTTTATCATATACTCGTCAAGCTTCTTTATCCGCCTGAGGTTTCTGTCGCTTAAATCATACTCCCGCTGCGCTTTTGCCATAAGCTCTTCCAAGTGCGTCGATGATATTTTCTTAGGATTACCTACCGCCTCGAACGGCGTTGCCTTCTTGTCAAGATTTAAAACCATTGCTCGGTCATAGACCTTATCCGAAATTGAAAACGTACTGTCGTCGTTGTTCGCCGTGCCCACAAACCACATATTCGTGGGGAGTCTTAATTTGCCGTTGTGCTGTAACAGCTTTGGGTCGTCAGACCATCTGTCCGCTACTACGTCTAAGTTCCTGCCGTCCGGGTTAGGTATTTCCAATAGCGATAAAAACTCAGCAAAGTAATACTCTACCCTTGCTATGTTCATTTCGTCCAACACCGTTATATATATATCTTCGTTGTTGTTCGCTTCGTACATCTTGTACAATAGCGTCGTTTCGTTAAACCTTTTCGTAAACTCGTTATAGTAGCCCACTAAGTCCGTCCGCTCCTTCCACATGGGCTGTATCGGCACAACTACCGTCTTGTTTTCCAAAAACTCGCCGAACGCGTACGCAAGCGAAGTTTTACCCGTTCCCGACATGCCTTGCAGAATTATGAGCTTCGTTACCGCTAATGCGCCGATAAATCTTCTTATATCCTCTATATCGTAATATAGCTTTAACTTGCTCGCGGAGAAGTTCCTGAACTGCTCGCACAGCTCTTTCAGGCTTATTTCATCGTCGTAGTCCGGCTTTTTGTAGTTCTCATACTCCTTGTCTATCTCCGTGAGCATATAGAACCTTGACCCGCCTTCGTTGACCTCCACGTCTTCTCCGCTATCCCCTTGCGCGGAGACGGGTGTTATCGGCGCGTAATTATAATTAGGATAATCCGCGTTGGCAAGCTTTGGTACGTCGCGGCTTTCTACGGCGTGTTTTTCGCTTTCAAGCTTTTTAAAATCGATGCCGAAGTATTTGGGCGTTACCATATCCGTATTGCCGCGCTTTGAAAACGTTACGCGGATAAGCAGTATCAAAAGCAGTGGCAAAAGTGCAATCAGGGCAATATAGAGGTATCTTATAGCCGACGAAATTTGCGGGAACTTGCCGCTGTAAATCTGGTACTGCCGTATTAGCGCGAAAACGAACAGGGCGAATATACCGGTTATAAGAATAACCAGCGCAACTATTTTTGCTATTTTGTTGTTGCCTTTGCCCTTTTTCATAATTTGCCTTTTTTAATAATTTACGGCGCAGAATAACGTAAAAGATTTGTGAACTCTATTTCTTTTTGTCTTTCTTTTCCTGTTTGGTCCAAAGAATGGTCTTTCTGATTTCCTTTTTAGTGAACTCCCACTGAGACTTGAAAAATCTGTGATAAGCCATATACTCTTCTTCAAGCTCGATGAATCTGTCGCGGGAGGTGTAGTCCGCGCTTGGCGTAAGCTTGCCCTGCCCGGCGCGGATGCCGTCAAGCTCTCCGCGGATTAACGCATTTTCGTCGCGCAGCTTTTTCAGTTCTATACGCTGCGTCTTTTCAAGCTTTTCAACATCCTTTTTAAAGCCCTCTTCAACCGCATTTATTTTCGTCTGACACTCGTCTACTACGCGCTGTTTGTCGGCGTCAAGCTCACTCAAACGTCTGTCAAGCTCCGCGTTCTTCCCCTCGAAGTCCGCGACGGTCTGCTGAAGGGTCGCGTTTAAACCGTCAATCTGGTCGGTTAACTCGGCAACGCGCGTTTCGTGCTCTTCTATGGTTTGGGCAAGTTCGTCTGCAAAGCCCGCTTTAAGCTCCTCTATTTCGCCGTCGTGCGTTTCGTTCAGCTCAGTTATTTCCCTGATATGTTCGTCCTTTATAGCCGACATATCCTCTATGTATTTTTGGTTGAGCTCTGCTATCTCCCGCTCCTTTTCTTCCACGGTTTCAGAAAGTTGCTCAACCTGTCTGTTCAATTCCTCTTTTTCGCGGTTTATGCCGTCAATCTGCTCGTTGAGGACGGTAACCTCCTGACGGAGGGCGACGAGCTCTTCACCGTCCTTTTCAAGCTGACGGTTGCGCTCCTCCAACAAAAGCATATATTCTTCCATGGTTTTGCCGGATTCCAAAGCGCGCTTTTTCAGTCGCTTCAAGCGGTGAAGAAGCTTCTTTTCTTCCTCGTCTTTAAGCCGGCGTTCCTCCGCCTCGTACTCCATTTCGAGAATGCTTTCAATGTCGTTGCCGACCTTGTAGGCAAGGAATGAAGTGAGGTTTGCCGCCTCCGCGATTTCGTCCGCAACCTTCTCGGAAAAAGGCGCGAAGTTGAAGACCACTTCTTCATAGTCGAAGCCCTGACCCTTGTACGACGCGATATAGTCGTAAAGCGCTAAAGCGTGTTTAAAGTTGTTGTTCATCTTTAAAACGTTGGTCTTGACGATAGGCGGCTTAATCATCGGAGATTTAGCTACTTGCAACATCAAATCCGTATTTAAAAGCGCGTTTATAATGCTTTGGCAGTCCTTAATTCTTTGAACTAATTTCGCCGTATTTTCGTCGGGTATGGGAAAGGGGTTATCCGTCCTTTCCTCGTACACCGCCGCCTGTATCTTCAAAGTGCGCTTTTTCGTAACGATTTCCTTGGATATAGACATATCGCCGACGTACTTTCTTCTAAGATTTTCTATCTTTTCAAGGCGATACTCTATAAACGCTTTTATATAGCAAAGCATCATATATAGGAAACGGTTTTCGTAAACGGCGTAGTCGGACAGCTTTTCGACCATGTACAGCTTGTCGGGTATAAGCAAATCGTCCTCTTCTTCGGGAACGTGCGTTATCATATCGCTGTGCTTGGCAAGGTGCTCTACCGAGTCTTTGGAAATCTTTCTTACCTTTTCGATGGGCACTACTTCGCCGTTGGTTCTTATGAACTGCCGCTCTTCCGCGACGGCTTTTTCTACGAAAACGAGCCCTTCTTCAATAGCCTTTATCCAGTCCTCTTCGATTTTGCACAGATATTTAGTTGATTGCAGCCTATCCTCTTCAACATTGGCTTCCGTAATGGCGCGTCTGTCCTTTTCACAGCCCGTGTTGTCCGCGGTCTGCTTACGGTAGCCTTTGAATGCGCGATAGTAAATATCAAGTAAAGTCATAGTTATACGTTTTGTTCAATCAATCTTATTGTTTCTTTACAAAGGGGAAGTTTATCCTCGCCGAACAGCTCGTCTAAGTACGCGCATACGCCGTCCGCCATTTGCTTCACGTGTACGGGGTTCTTGCTTTCAAGCTTGCGGAATACCTTTCTTGCAAGTATATCGTCCAACGCTTCTAGCTCCGTTCCGCCGCAGGCAACCAGCACGGGCACGTAACAGCGTATCTGCTTCATTATTCTGTTGCCGAACGTGATATGGAACGTCTTTATCATATACTCGTCAAGCTTCTTTATCCGCCTGAGGTTTCTGTCGCTTAAATCATACTCCCGCTGCGCTTTTGCCATAAGCTCTTCCAAGTGCGTCGATGATATTTTCTTAGGATTACCTACCGCCTCGAACGGCGTTGCCTTCTTGTCAAGATTTAAAACCATTGCTCGGTCATAGACCTTATCCGAAATTGAAAACGTACTGTCGTCGTTGTTCGCCGTGCCCACAAACCACATATTCGTGGGGAGTCTTAATTTGCCGTTGTGCTGTAACAGCTTTGGGTCGTCAGACCATCTGTCCGCTACTACGTCTAAGTTCCTGCCGTCCGGGTTAGGTATTTCCAATAGCGATAAAAACTCAGCAAAGTAATACTCTACCCTTGCTATGTTCATTTCGTCCAACACCGTTATATATATATCTTCGTTGTTGTTCGCTTCGTACATCTTGTACAATAGCGTCGTTTCGTTAAACCTTTTCGTAAACTCGTTATAGTAGCCCACTAAGTCCGTCCGCTCCTTCCACATGGGCTGTATCGGCACAACTACCGTCTTGTTTTCCAAAAACTCGCCGAACGCGTACGCAAGCGAAGTTTTACCCGTTCCCGACATGCCTTGCAGAATTATGAGCTTCGTTACCGCTAATGCGCCGATAAATCTTCTTATATCCTCTATATCGTAATATAGCTTTAACTTGCTCGCGGAGAAGTTCCTGAACTGCTCGCACAGCTCTTTCAGGCTTATTTCATCGTCGTAGTCCGGCTTTTTGTAGTTCTCATACTCCTTGTCTATCTCCGTGAGCATATAGAACCTTGACCCGCCTTCGTTGACCTCCACGTCTTCTCCGCTATCCCCTTGCGCGGGCGCGCCCTTTGAAAGCGCGGCGGACGCGACGCTTAAAGGACCGTAGGATACGCTTCTTTTTACCGCCGCTACGTCAAGGCTGATTTTATTCATTTTTTTGTCGAGCTCGGCGCGGACCGTTTCAAGCTGTTCGTTCTCGTGAACCTCCTGCCGCCTTGCGTCGTTCTCCTGAATTTCTTCGACCCGCCTGTGCTCGTTTACGATTACGCGGATGACCAGAAAGAGTATTAAAACGAGTATTATTGCGGCGTAAACGATAAGCGCGGTTTTGCTCGTCAAAGCGTCCCACACTTCGCCCATAAACTCCGCAAAGGAGAACGCCGATATTAAGTTCGCCATATGTTTTCTCCTTTATGCGTTGACCGTTTTGAAAAGCGCCCTTTGGATTTTAGTAAGCTCTTCCTCGTTGAACAGCTTTTCTATTATGCCGAAAAGCGTCCTGTCACCGCCGTCCTGCGCGTAGGACTTGGTCAGCTTTAAGAGGGGAACTATCTTTGCAAGGAAGATATCCGTTATACACTCGGCCTCGTCGCCGCCGCACTCCAAAAGCACGGAAGTGAACTTTTCAAGCTGTAAGGTATTCTTGTTGCCGAGGCGGATTTTATCGGTTGCGCGGACCGTTTCAAACAGTTCGTCAAGCTTCTTCCAGATTTTTTCGGAAAGGAAGTAATCTTCCCTCGCTTCCTTGACGAGATCGGAAAGCGCGGATTTGGATATCGCGTTTACTTCGGTCTCGTCGCCGACCGCCTCCGTCTTGCTTAATATCAAGTCGAGCTGAAGCGCTGCGTCCGCAACGTCGCGGGGGAATTTATCAGCGCCGCCCTCAGCGGGGGCGAGCACGTAGCAGATATTGTCTGGAAGAATTACCGAAAGCTCTTCGTTTAAGTTAAGTTTATATTCTTCCGTGGGGTGGTTTGCGTATGTGACGAAAGGCGCAAACCAGCTTAAAAGCGTTTCCGCATTGACGCCGCCTACGACCGCGGCGTAAAGCCTGTCGGGTGATTTTGCTGCGGAATATACCGTGTTTGCGAAGTCCGAAAGCACGAACTTGTCGCCTTGCGGCTTCCACACGAGATCGGATAACGAGTTCCAACCGCTTTCCGCAAACGTCGCCTCGCGGCTTGTGAAATATCCGTTCAACGCCGACAGAAAGTCGGGCATAACGTCGGTATTCTTAGTGGTTACAATGACGATTTTGCTTGCGCAGATTGCGGCGAAAAGCGCCCTTACCGAAGTCACGTCCACCGTTATACCGCGGCTTTGCGCGAACGATTGGAAGTTAGAGCATATCTCGTTGAACGTAATCTTTTCGGAGAGGTCGACCTCCTCGTCCCCGTAGATTGAAAGGTCGTAGGATTTTTCCTTTTGCGCTTCTTCAGCCGCCATTACGGGGAAGTCGTCATCTTCGGGTTCTTCCTTCAACGGCTCTATATATGTAACTTTTGAAATTTCATCGAATTCTTTTACGTTTGCAATCAAGTCCGTAAGCACGTCGTTGACGGGTACGTAACGCTGTTTTTTGCGCTTGGTTGCGATGACGGCAACGTACGCGATGAACAGAGCCAAACACACCGCCGCAAGCGCGCCGATGACGGCGTAAAAGACGATATCCTTTTCGGAAACGATATCCGTGAAGGCAAACACCGCCATAACGCCCTCGTAATAGAGGGTAAACAGAATAGCGACGAAAAGCTTCAAGCCGAATGATAACTGTTTTTTTGCTTTTATTACCTCTGGCGGTTCCTGGTTTACGTCGAACTTGACGGCGCTGCCGTCGGCGTTTTTAACGCTTTCCACAACCTCGCCCTTGAAGTCGTCCTTATAGACGTGTTCGGAAAGAGTGATGGAGCCGACGAGCTTATCGTCGTAAAAATTCTCGGAAATCTTGACGGTGTAATCTCCGCCCTCTATGCGGTAGAGCCCCGTAGCCTTATCGTACGTTCTGAAGGTGTTGGCATCGAACGGAATTTCAACTCGGACGGAATCGTTGCGCCGTATATATACCTTTGCGAAGCCACGCAAAAGCTTATCTTTAAAGACGCTTTTCGAGCTGAATTTCTGCACGTAGAACTGGGGCACGGCAAAGCCGTCGCAACTGCCGACGTTCTTTACGGTACAGCTTATTCCGCGCTCGCTTATTTTTAGGTTAGAATACTCGAACTGAGTATAGGAAAGCCCGTAACCGAAGGGATAGCGTACCTCGTTACGGGGAAGCTTAAGATAATTTTCAACGTTATTTATATCTACGGGGACCGTTTGCGCAAGTCTGCCAGAAGGAGTTGCAAGCCCCTTTACGATATCGAGAACTGCGCGGGTTACGCCCTGCCCGCCGCGATAAGTTAATAAAACTGCGGCGCACTTATCCGCAAACGCGAGGTCTACAGCCCCGTCGGACGCGACGACTGCGACAATCTTCACGCCCCTTGAAGATAATTCTTCGATAAGTTCAAGCTGTCCGTCCGGCAAGGTCTTTGCGCCCTTTTCAGCGCTCAGATACAAAAGCGATACGTCCGCGTCCGCGGCAAGATCGGCGGCGACGTCGATTAAATCGCGCCTTACGACGCCATCCTTGGCATAGCCGCTTGCAAAGCCTACGGCGTTAATCTGATAGTTGTTGACCGCGTAGAAGGGCACACGCTCGGCTGTGGCTTTGCCGCTGCAAAACTCAGCCTGATAGCCGTACTCCTTCGCGCTGTCGCCTAAAATAGCAACCTTTGCGGTATTTAAAAGGGGCAAAACCCCGCTGTTTTTGAGTAAGACGACGGACTGCCTTGCCGCCGTGGTTGCGAGAGCGTCGTCCGCCACCTCGTCGAATACGGGCGCGTGGTTTGCGTTGATACCAGTGGGAGCGGGAACCGAATCCATGCTGCGCTTTCTCATCTCCAAAAGGGCGGAAATTACTCTGTCGCAAGCCGCGTCAAGAATTTCTTCGTTGAAAACTTCAAGCGATTGGCAACGTCTGTCGAGCTCGGTCACGCTTATTTCTTCAGCACGGTAGTCCGAGTACGCGGCACGGTAGCCGACCGTAAGCGTTTTCAAAAGCGCGCAAAGCTCTTCGGTTAAGTCCGCTTTTAAAAACACTATCGAGCAACCGTTGAGGAAATACCTTAAAGCTTCGTTAACGCTTCCCGCAACGCCGTAGAAAAGAGCGCCCGCGTTCCTTTGCGCCTTGTAATTTTCAATGCTTTCGGGCGTTTTGAGATAGACCGAGCGAGGCGACGAACCCGATAAAATAACGTCCTGCAAACTTTTGACGGCTTGCTCTTCTCCGCTTTCGGGCGCGAACTCTTCAAAATTGACGAACTGCCTTGCGGCGCAAAGTCCTTTGATCTTGCTTGACAGAGTGGACGCCGTCAAATAATAATCGTCCGAAACGTCTTCTTTCACCAATGAATCGGAAACGTTGAAATAAGCGTATTTTTTTACGGCGGAAACCTCTTCGCCGTGCTTTGAATATACTTCTTTTACGAGTGGCATATTCCACGTTGAGGCAAGCGCCCTGTCCGAAGGGAAACCGGTAGCGAAAACGCCCGCTTCGTCCTCCAAGGGATTGCGGGTGAGTCTGAATACGGGAATTTCGTAATTCTCGTTTGCGGAATTCTCGTACAAATTTAAACTTGTTACCAGCTTGACTTTCTGCTCTAACGACATTTTGAATATGAGCCTTTCGTTAGTCAACATCCGTGCCTCCATTTAAGCCGCGAAGGGCTACTCCGCTGCCTGCGCCGTCGCCCGTGCGTAGGCGTGTACTATAATAAATGCGCTTTACAATTATAATAGTTATAGCTACGCGTGTCAAGAAAAAGCGTATTAGGTAACGATAAAAAACTTTGTAAATATATGTAAAATTCCGTAACGAAAATAACTTGAAACGTATAAAAAACCCGCCCGCGATTATAAAAAACGCAGGCGGTCTTATCCCGTTTTTTTAATTTTTCAGTGTCTTAAATCGTAATCTATCGCGTCTTTTTTATCCTTCAAAACGTATTCTAAAAAGCAATTGACCCCGTCATATATGTCAGCGAACGCCTTTTCGAAGTCGCCCGTATACCACGGATCCGCTACGTCGCGCGGGTTTGCGGTAAAAGATAACAGCTTAAAAATTTTGCCGCCGAACTCGCCGCCCGTGAGCCTTAAAACGTCCAAAAGATTGCCTGACGACATAACCAAAACGTAGTCGCTGTTAATTACGTCTTTAAGCGACAACTGTCTTGCGGTATGCTCCCCCACTATACCGTGCGCCCTTAACGTACGCTTTGCGGGCGGATAGATTGGGTTGCCCTCCTCCTCGTCCGAGGTGCCGAAGGACTTTATATCGAAGCTGTGCTCCAACCCGCGCTCTTTAACAAGACTTTTTAAAATAAGCTCCGCCATAGGCGAACGGCAGATATTGCCGAGACATACGAAAGAAACCGTAATCATATCGGTTAATATTATAAAATATTTTGCGACGATTGTCAATAAGTGTAACGAAACGCGGTATTTAAAGCATATATTGGGGTGTATGAAAATTTTAAATTATGACAGAGAGTCCGCCGTCGCCTACGCGAAAAGGTGGGCCTTTTCAAGAAACCTCGCGTTTTACGACTTTTCAAGGATTGGCGGCGACTGCACGAACTTTGCCTCGCAATGTATTTACGCAGGCGCGAAAGTTATGAATTTTACCCCGACTTTCGGGTGGTATTACCGTTCGGTTAACGACAGAACTCCTTCCTGGACGGGAGTTGAATACCTTTACAATTTTTTGGTGGGGAACGATGGCGCGGGGCCGTTTGCCGAGGAAGTCGCGCTTGACAAACTGGAAGCCGGCGATATAGTTCAACTCGGAACGGGGACGGGGGACTTCTACCATTCGCCCGTCGTAGTGGGCTTTGCCCGCGGACGGATACTGGTTGCGGCGCACAGCTACGACGCGTACGACAAGCCCCTTTCCTCTTATAACTTTGCTATGGCGCGGGGTATACATATTTTGGGAGTAAAGTCTGATTAAAGCGCAAAAATGACGTTATTTCAAGCATATACGTGGATGTATCAATATTTTCTATTGCCGCAAAAATTCAAAAAAAGCCGTTAAAATAAGTTCATTTTTATTTTATGAAGTGATAAGATTTATACGTAAACTTAATTGGGCAGTTCGTAACCATCCTGCCTTGCTAAGCAAAATCAAAACTAGGAGATTAAGGGCGAAAGAAGTTTCGCCCAGGGCGTTTTTGACTTTTGCGGAAGTTGAAAACGCTTTCGTTTTTATGGAAAGATATTCGGAAATCAAAGACAAATTAAAACGCGAAATAGTCCTCTTGCGCGGGCGCGGCTGCGTTTACAAGAAGTGCACTTTTTGCGACTATCACCTTGACTGCCTTGACAACGACGGGGAAAATTTTATTCTCAACAAGTCCGTTCTGGACAGGCTTACAGGCAAGTACGGCGAGGTTGAAATCATCAATAGCGGGTCGGTCTTCGAGTTGGACAAGCCCACCCTTGACTATATAAAGATGGTCTGCCGCGAAAAGAAAATTCATACGATACACTTCGAGGCGCACTACATTTACGATAAAAAAATACCCGCGCTAAGAGAAGATTTTAAGGATTTTACCCTTAAAATGAAGATAGGGCTTGAGACGTTTGACTATGACCTTAGGGAGGGCGTTTACAAAAAGGGTATATCTGTCAAGGACCCCGCCGTTATAGCCGAAAACTTTGACGAGGCGAATTTTTTGTTCGGGCTTGAAGGGCAAAGCCTTTCTTCGATGAAGCGGGATATAGAGCTGGGACTTGAATATTTTGAACGGATATGCGTAAACCTTATGTGCGGCAACTCCACCCCCGTTAAGCCCGACAGGGGCGTTATAGATGAATTTATGCGAAATTTATATCCTTTATATAAGGACGATACGCGCGTGGATATACTTGTGAACAATACGGACTTCGGGGTGGGCGCATGAACGAATTAATACTTATTTTATCGGTTATAGTCATTTACGGGTTCGCACTGTTGGGGTATTTTCTGTTCGGCAGAAGCGGGCTTTACGCGCTGTCGGGAATAGCAACGATATTTGCGAATATCGAAGTTGTCATTATGATAAAAGCGTTCGGACTGGAACAGACCATCGGCAACGTGCTGTTTGCGGTTACGTTTTTAATAACGGATATCCTTTCGGAATGCGAAGGCAAAAAGTCGGCGAACAAGGCGGTAATTATCGGTATTTTCTGCTCCGTATTCTTCCTTATTTTAAGCCAGAGCTGGTTTTTATACGTGCCGAGCGAAAGCGACTGGGCAATGCCCTCCATACGGGCGGTGTTCGAGAATACGCCGAGAATGATTATGGCTTCGCTTGTGGTGTACGCCGCAAGCCAACTTTTCGACGTGTGGCTTTACCATAAATGGTGGGCGTTCACAGAGAAGAAATTCGGCGACAAGCGCAGGTTTTTGTGGCTGAGAAACAACGGGTCTACGCTTATAAGCCAACTTATAAATTCGTTACTTTTCACCGTGCTTGCGTTCGCGGGGACGTACGATATTTTGACCCTTCTTTCCATATTCGGTTCGGGGTATATTATATTTATATTCACCACCCTTTTGGACACGCCCGCGGTGTACCTTGCAAGGCTTATAAGCGACAAAAAGAAAGGCAAGGCTTTACCGCTTGCAGGTAAAGAATAATTAAATTGACCCCTATATATGGCGCACTTTACGTCGTTTTTGACACGGAGGTTGCGGGAATTGAAAAGATTCTTCGGGAAGCCTCAGAATGACGGGAATGGGCGCGGGATTGAGATTCTTCACTGCGTTCAGAATGATAAAAAGCGGGACGGATTTATCCGTCCCGCTTTTGATTGGGTTTTTGTTTGTCCGATTAAACGGACTTTGCTAAGTTAAACGGTTTAATCAGCCGTCCAACTGAAGGTTGCAAGAATATTATTGCTTGCGTCGCACAGGTCGATTTTATACGTCGTGCCGCTTACGGGCGCGGAATTGAACTTAACCGTTACGATATAAGTTTTAGCGCCGCCGCCCTGGAAAAACTCCTTATGGGCGGTAAGCTCTCCGTCGACGTTGGTATGGTCGTAGCTTGCCTTTATGTCGGGGTAAATATCTACGTTTTTATCGGTTTCCTCAAAACGGAATTGAATGTAGTTTTCTCCGTAAGGTCCGTTGAACTTGGAGAAATCCGTAATGGTGGTAACGGGGGCTTCTTCTCCGTCCTCCAAAACGTTTACTTTGCAGGTCTTGGTTAAACCGTCTACCATCGCGGTTATGGTAGCGGAGCCCTTTGCAACGGCGGTTACGGTTACAGTGCCGTCGCCGTTATCCGTAATAGTAGCGATATTTTCGTCGTCGATAGACCACTGAATTTCGCCTTCCACTTTATTGGTCGTAGCCGTCAAAGTGTCGGTAACGGTTTCGCCGTCTTTAAGCGTCAGATTAACGGTAGTTTTATCGAGCTCCAACGACTTGGGCGCAACCCTGCTGTAATTGCCGTAAGCGACCTCGTCGCCCTTGGCGTTTTTGAAGCTGAACCTGAATTCGTAGTCGTGCGACCAATCTCCTTCAACCGTAGCCTGAATCCACAAATTGTACAAGCCTGCGCCCTGCCATTCTTTACGGGGCAATTCGGAAGCACTTTCTTCACCGTCCATAGTTACGGTAACCGTGGTTTTGGAGGGGTCTATTTGCTGAACGAGCTCGGAATACTTGGCGTCCTGTAAATTGAAATAGAGCTGTACCGCCTCTTTACCTGCATATTGGAAATCGTTATTGAACGTAGCTTTCTCGGAAACGTCGACGACGGTTATTACGACCTCGCCCTCGACAACGGTGATTGCACAGGTCTTAGTGAACGCGTCCGCGCCCTCGCCTACGGTACAGGTAAGGGTTGCTTTGCCCTCCGCAAGCGCGGTTACGACGACCGACGCGCTATGCGAATCCTCGGGTATGGACGCTACGCCCTCTCCCTCGGTATCTGCGATAGACCAAGTAATTTCCTTATCCGTTAAATCGGTACTGCCGTTTATGGAAATTACGTTTATGGTAACCGTATCACCGACGGAAACGCTTTCCGCAACGCTGTCAAGCGCTATCTCTTTATCGCCTGCGCGGGTGTAGGTACCGACGGCAATGGTTTCGCCGTCCTTTTTGAAGTTAATCGTGAACTCCGCCGTCTGGTATCTGTTAGCCTTGATACGGATATGCAGGTGATAGGTGTGCGCGGTAATATCGGCCTGCGACATAGCGTTGCATTGAACGACTTCACCGTCCTTGCCGTCTACTTTGACGGTCGCTTCGTATTCGTCGAAGTCGTAAGCCTTGGCAGCCGTATCGTCCAAATAGATATGGTGGTAGATAAAATCGGCTTCGTTCTCGTGAACCTCACCGTAGACAGCGTCGCCTACCGAAGCCCATTCGGTGATTTTAGGAAGGTCTACGGGACCGGGGTCGGGGGTTTCACCGCCTCCGACGGCGGGCAATTCCACGACGGTGGTGCCGTAAGCGCTATAATCTATCAAAATATGAGCTTCTTCGCCGAAGTCTATATCCGCGTGAATGAGCTTGCCGTGGTCGAATTTGAATACGATATTATAAACGTTGCCGTCGCCTATTTCGACGCCCGTCCCGACGTAGGCGTTTTTATCGGAATCGTATGTAAACGACGCAAAGCAGTCCTTGAAAAAAAGCGTATTCAAGTGCCACCGTTCAAAAAAATTATTTTCGTAATCGGTTTGGGTCGTTTCGGTCTTTGCATAATCCTCGTCGGTTGTGCTCTTTTCGTACTTATAGTACGTTTCACCGTCTTTCGAGAAATAATAATGCGAATTGCCGTCGTTATAGTAATACTTGCCGCCGGTTAAATCGGCTTTAAGGTCTATGCTCTCGCCCTCCTGCGAGTCCGACATAGAAAGCTTAGCCGTGAAATTGACAAACGCCGTATCGCTTAACGCGGCTTGCCATTCCTCTTCGGTAACCTCCGGCAGGGGCGCGGGAGCGTTTACTTTAACGCTGCATTCCGCCTTTTTACCGTCCGCCGTTGCGGTTACTACCGCGTCGCCCGCGGCAAGCGCCTTGACTTTGCCGTCCGTTACCGTGACTATCCCTGCAGGCGCCACCGACCAGCTTACCGTTTTATTCGTCGCCGTGGCGGGCGTTACGGTTGCCGTTAAAGTTTCCTCCCCGCCGATTTCCAAGGTAAGGCTTGATTTGTTCAGCTCGACTTTTTCAACGGCTACATTCAAATCCTCGTTGTCGCCGCCGGGCTTTGTCATATCCGTTTGACAGATATCGCACTTACCGTCCTTGTTTTCGTCAACGTGGGTATGCTCGTCGTCGCATGCGGTTATCCCGACTATTGCCGTTGCCGTCACCATGCTCATCCCGAAAACCAATAAGGCTTTCATTAATTTTGATTTCTTCATTTTTTCCCCCAATAATAAATTTAGCCGTGGAATTAACCGCAAAACTATATATGAATATTGATATTATAATACCTATATATTTATTTGTCAATGCCGATTGTGAAAATTTTGCTTATTTTGAAAGATTTTTTCAAACTTGCATATGTGTTTATTTGCGCATATCTATTGATTTTGGTGCGGCGATAAAGTATTATTAAACCGTCAAAAAAATTTTACGGAGACGACTACTGTGAAAAGAAAAAAATTGTTGGTATTGTTATTTGCAGCTTTTATGGCGGTAAATTCCTTTGCTGGCTTGTGCGCCTGCACGACTACGGACAACGGGGAAGGTAAAGGCAACGGCGGCGTAACCGGAGATACGGGAAGCACGGGCGGCGCCGACAAAGACGGCGACACCGGCGACACCGGTGACACCGGAAACACGGATACCGAACCCGACAAGACGTTTGCCAAATATACGGATATTTCAAAGTGGAACTTTGCCGTTACGTACCGTGAGGTTGAAGAGGGCTTCGTCGGCTACGAGGATTATTACGAATATTGCGGGAAAAATATTCTTTATAAGTACGACAGATACGACGATAACGAAAAGTATCTCGGCGAGGCGACCGATTACCTCGGATACGATGAAGCGCAGAGCGCTTACTATCTGTATTACGATAATCTTAGCGGCGGCTATACAAAGTATAAGCAGGGTTCGACGGAGTTTTATAACTACTACTATTTATACGATTTGGACCTTACCGTGTTGGGCGATTACGCGTTTAACGAAGCGAACGGCGTATACGAGGCGGCAAAGCCCGACGACGTAGGTAACGCCGTAGTAGGTGAATTTACGGGCTACACCTGGATAAAATTTGCGGTTACGGTTGCGGAAGGAAATATTACGCAGATAGACGGCACTCAAAACGACGGATTCGTAATGCGCTTTACGTTCAACAAGCACGGAGAAGTTGACTTCGACCTTCCCGCGGCCGACGGCGGCGATACCCCTACAGAGCCGACGGGAACGATGGAAAAGCAGACTTACGATGCCGCAACCTTCGACGATACGAGATTGCAGCAAAAACTGACGACGACGGGCGACCAACCCGACCCCGCTACGGGTTTACCCTCGACGGGGACTTACGACGCGCTGGTTATTCCAGTTAAGTTCAGCGACACTTCGATATCGGCAACTCAGCTTAATCACCTCAATATTGCGTTCAACGGCACTTCCGCCGAAACGGGCTGGGAGAGCGTTAAGACTTATTACAATAAGGCTTCGTACGGGAAACTCAATCTGTCGTTCGATATAGCGGGCGCGAATCTCGACGGGGTTAGCTATTATACCTCTTCAAAGGCTTCTTCCTACTACGAGGGACTGAAAGCCACCGACGAGGAGAGCGGCGAGCAATACAACAACGGCGACAACGTGCTTTTGCACGAGGTTTTAGCGTACTACGAAAGCAGGCTTGACCTTACGAAATACGATACGAACGGAGACGGCGCGATTGACGCGGTTTACCTCATCTATTCGGCTCCCGTGGATTACAGCGACGACTCGTTCTACTGGGCGTACGTAACCTGGAACTACGAGGAAACGAAATACGACGGTAAGGATACCTTCTATTACCTGTTTGCGGGACTCGATTTTATGAAGGAAAGCGTTCAGGGCGGATATACCAACGAGTATTATCCCGTAATAGAAGGACTGAAAGTAAACGCTTCTACATACATACACGAAACGGGGCACCTTTTGGGGCTTGACGATTACTACGACTATTACCCCGACGAAGGTTGCAACGAGGGACTTGGAGGCGCGGATATGATGGACGCGACCGTTGGCGACCAAAACGTTTATTCAAAAACTATGCTCGGCTGGCTTAACCCCGAGATAGTTACCGCAACTAAGACCGTCACCCTTTCAAGCTCGCAAGCGGAGGGCGACGCAATACTTATTCCTTTGAATTTCAACAACTCGTATTTCTGCGAATATCTTTTAATAGACCTGTACTCGGCGCAGGGACTCAACGCATTGCACTCGTCCTCGCTGTACGACGGCGCGGATTACGGCGTGAGGATTTACCACGTTACGGCGACGGTAAGCGACCCGTTCAATAACGATTTCGGCTCATTTACGGACTGCAACAACTCGACGTCGGATAAGTCGCTTATAAAGCTTATCGAAGCGGACGGCGACAACAAGTTCGCAAGCTCGGACGGGTACGCAGCCGAAAGCGATTTGTGGCAGGCGGGCGATACGCTGGGCAATGTTTTCCCGAAATACGTTACCAACGCGGGAAAGCTGCTTATCTTCGATATTTCTATCGTAAGCGTTTCAGCAACGCAAGCGACTATAACGATCACCTATAACGCGTAAAAAGGTTAAAAGAGCGGCGCAATTTAGCGCCGCTCTTTTTCTCTAAAATAAATTTATTTCAGACTCATAAAATACGGACCAAAGCCCATATCCGTTTCGTGTGTTACAATATACGTCCATTTAAAATCTTTTCCTACAACGTAAAATTCGTCGTAATCCCCGTCCGGAGTTTCTATTTTTTCCGCAAGGTCGAATTCTTCCGATAACGGTACGGGGAATTCATCGCGCCATAATTGAAAACACATAGCGTCTTCTTTGTCGGCGCCGTTATAGGCTTTTCTTGCTTCATCGCCTTCAAAATACGTTCCCTTAGGGATAATTTTCCAACTGAAGGCGTGCCAAATATATTGATTGCGAATCCGTTTATTATACTGGCTCTTGGTTATGTCGGGCGCAAAAAAACGAATCCATTTGTCTAAAAATTCGTTACCGTTCATTATCGAATTTCTCCTTATGTTGTTATTCGTGAACTTATAATAAACGACTGAGAAAACTGTTCTTACCGGTCATTATTTGGTGGAACCGAATAAAAGAAATACGCACACCTATGAACGGTGTGCGTATACGTCTCGCGTGGTGGAACTGAAAGCGACAAAAACGCACACCGTAATATACAAGATAAACGGGCGGGAGTTTTATTGCGCCGTTGACTTGTCACTGTCGAACTACCCGCTGTATGGCAAACAGTTAGTCGCAAGGGGCTAACCCCTCGCGGCTTGCCCGTTCGGTTGCAAGGGCTGTCATAGCGTCCTTATAAATACGCTTTGACAGCCTTTTTGCTTGCTCTTTA
>CAJTYL010000001.1 GCA_910583855.1 uncultured Christensenella sp. | reverse complement strand
AGCGCAATGAGCAAAAACAAAACGCTACACAACTATTACAAGTGTGTAGGCGTTACAAAGCGGACTTGCGACAAGCGGACAGTGCGCAAGCAATTTATCGAGGACGAGATTATAACCGCCATAACAGGTAACGGCACGGAGCGGAACAAGCACGGCGTATTGACGGACGAATTTATAGATATGGTCGCCGCCGAAACCTATACGCTTATTCAAGCGGCACGGAATGACAGCGAGATAAAGCGGCTTGAAAACATAATCGAGGACAACAAAAAGGCTATCGACAACCTAATGCAAGCGTTAATGCACGGCAAGGCAACCGATATAATACTGTCGCAAGTGGAGCGGTTAGAGAACGAAAACAAAGAACTTGCGGACACCGTTGCAATGGAAAAGGCAATGCAAATGAAATACAGCTATTCGGACATTCGCAAATGGTTGTTACATTTTCGCACGCTTGACTATACCAAGACAAAGCACCGCAAAGAACTAATCAATATCTTTATTTACCGCATAGTGCTTTACGACGATAAAATGAAAGTGCTTTTCCACTTGAAAGGTGGGCAGAAAGAGGAACTTTTATTGAACTTGGTTTTCCCCGATTACCCCGACGGAAACGAGGGCGAAACCGAAAAAAGCGCAAAAGAAAAAGAAACCGCTAATGCGATTTCTCTTTCGGGGTGTTCTTATACCCCTCGTCTGGTGACCCGTATTCAGTCTTATTCGAATACGCCTAATTCAAAATGAACCATTTATTAGTTATATTTATTTCAATAGCTTTAAAATTGCATAGTCAAAATCTAAAGGTGTCATTATAAGAGTATCCAACGGTTTATCATTAAGCAAAATTATAATTTTTGAAAGCCCGTCAAACATTTTTTTAGCTAATTCTGCAATATCCATAAACTTGCAATCGTTTTGAATAGGAAAGTTCATTCTCCACTCATTTATAAAAAATTTTGTGCTAAAATGTGCCATTATTTTATTTCTATAATCTTTTAATTTTTCAATATTAGATTGGTGCAAATCAATTTCAGATTTTAATTGATTTGCAGCTTCTTTTATTTGTAAATCAATACTTTTGTTAGTCGATATTTTTGTTGAAATCAATCTATTAAGAAGTTTATGAATATTTTTACTATCTCTATCTTGAATGAATATATCACAGAAAATCATTCGTTGACTCAACAATAGCGCAGAGGATATTTCACTAAAACTTGTTGCGTAGGTATTAAATTGTTGTTGCCAGTTATCGTGGAAATCACAAATTTTTTCATTTATATATATTTGAGCAATAGCTTTCCCTATATATAATTGATAATATTTCATTTCATTTAATAAATGCGCTAAATCCATATTTATATTTCCTATTTTTGCGCAAAATTTTTATCCAACGCTTCACGCATACTTTTTGCAAGGGCTTTTGCCATAAGTACGGGGATAGCGTCACCTATTTGCTCATATTTGTCCTGTTCAGGGTCGCTATGAAATTTAACATAAGGACCGCTAAAATAATACCAGTCAGGGAAAGCCTGCAATCTTGCAACTTCTCTTGGCGTGGGTTGCCTGTCATAAAAAGGGTGTATCATCTCATCAAGACAGTGCGAAGTTACCGTGTAGCTCGGTTCGTCAGGTTTCAAACGTCTATTGCGTGAACTGTAAATTTTATGCGGAAAAACTTCCCTGACTAAATCTTCTTTGCCCTCAGATAGTAGGCGGTCAACCGCCGACTGCATACCTTCGCCTTGCTTAATATTTTTAAGCCTTTCAACCATTTTTTTATTGTGATTTAATGCTTTATGAAAAGTAACAACATTTGATTTATAGTCGCTATTGCCCGAATGACTATCGTCAAATATAAATTTGTAATATAAATAAGCCGCATCACTTATTTTTCCGTGTGTATAATCTTCTTCATAAGTGGGGGCGTAATTCATTTCTTCTGCGCCCTGTCCACTATGAACTTCGGGAAGATAACGGAAAGCGTCTTTAACGGTTACATAATCATATTTTCGGTTAGGTCCGTGTGTTTTTTCGGGATAAACAAAAGCATTTTGATAATTGCTATTGCAACCAACAATGAATATCCTTTCACGCTTTTGTGGCGTTCCGTAATCTGCGGCAACACACTTGAAAACATTTACGTCTTTGCTAACGACACGGTAGAACATTCCGTTCTCATCAGGCTTTTCGAATTCACTGAAAACATAATCAATTTGCCCGCCTTTTTTGCCGTCACGCTTTTTAGTTAAAAGTCCGGGAACATTTTCAAATAGCACATACTTTGATTTGACGGCGTGGGCAATTCTTAAAATATTAGAAAATAAATCGTTGCGACTATCGTCTTCAAGCCGTTTTCCAGCCATAGAGAAACTTTCACAGGGTGCACCACCCGTTACAACGTCAACAGTAGTTTCATTAAATTTTTTAAACAAAATTTCTTTAATAAGTTCATTTGAAACTTGATTGATATCGCCGTGAATAAGACAAGTATTGTCCGTTTTGTTTAACACGCTCTCAAGTTTACCTAAATTATCCAGTAATAACTGCAATTCATAAATTTCAGCATTGTGTGATTTCGCATAGGTCAAAACAGTGGTGTCGCTCCATTCAACGGCAATACGCGGAACAAATCCCTCACTAATAAAACCTGTACAAAGTCCGCCCGGACCTGAAAATAAATCAATGTAAGTATAATTTTTCATTTTGTTTCTCTTAAAATTCTTTCCATTGCCAAAGTGCAATATCCTTGGTCTATGTCAGTTCCTATTCCGTTTCGACTGTTTTGTTTGGCGGCAATAACTGTTGTTCCGCTACCCATAAAAGGGTCTAAAACTGTATCACCGACAAAGCTAAAAAGTTTTATGCAACGTTTCGGCAGTTCAACAGGAAATGGAGCAGGATGACCGATTTTAGATTTTTTTTCACCGCTGAACGACCAAACACCCTGTGTCCAGTTCACAAATTCGTCTTTAATGATATCTGACTTTTTAGAACCGCTTGTTTTTTTCCAACTGTCTTTATATAAAACGACTATAAGTTCGACAGGGGCAATAACGTAAGGGCAGGAAGCCGAAAGCCACGACCCCCACGCCGAAGATTTTGAAATATTACCCTCGTTCCAAATTATAGTGGAGTGATATTTAAATCCGACCTTTTTTGCAATTTCAGTAATATCTGCACCGACACTTTGATGACCGCCTTTATTTTTATCTAACGGAATATTTAAACACATTCTTCCGTCAGATTTAAGCCATTGATACGCTTTTCTTAACCATTGCTTTGTAAACGATAAATATTCGTCATAAGGCAACCTGTCACTGCTTGATTTATATTTAATATCCAAATTGTAGGGCGGTGAAGTGACAATTAAATCAATACTTTCAGGGTCTATACGCTTAGTAGTCAAAGTATTGTCATAAAGTATTTTTGCGTTAGTTTCTTCAAAGAAAACTCTGTACATAGTTTAATTATAAAACTTTTGTTGCTTATAGTCAACAATATTTACGCTTTAAACTGAATTTTAAAGCCGCCCGAACCTGTTGCGTAAGTCCAAGCAAGACCTGTACCGAAACCGCCATTTTTGACATTACCTTTCTTATCGTAGATGATAGAATGTATGTAGTCTTCAACTGTAACTGCGCCAAATGAAGTTAAGGACAAATCACCGTTATTTACTTTTATATCAAATCTATTTGCGGGCTTCTTTAATTTGAACTTGACAATGACAGTTGGATAAACAATATCTGTGGGGTTCTTTTCAGGACTTCCGGTAATAACCCAACGCACAAAATTTTCTCTAATAGGCTCTAATAACTGACGCAATTCTGCTTTTTCTGCGTTCGTAAAGAATTTAGCAGATTTATCGGTTTGGTGTTTTAACATTAAGGCTTTTAACCTTTCGTCGGTTATACCGACTTCACGGCAAATTGTATTAACATCAAATTCAGCAAAAGCCATTTTAGGAACATAACTTTGTTTACAGCTTACGGCAACTTTCTTTTCTTCGCCATTGCAATAATGAATAGTGATTATTACATCAGTTTTTGATAAGCCACGGGTTTGCCTATGGGGAATAATATTTGTTGCAGCTATTTCATTTATATTTGAAAAGTCAGTAATACCGCAACAATTTAAAATAGACAAATATACGTCATAATCAAGAGCTGTAGGCGTTTCTTTCATTTTTGCCTTTTTTAAATTCTCAACATCAGATAGAATGGTTACGCAAAATTCTTCATATGCATCACCGAGTTTATCGTGTATTGAACCAAAGGTTAAATTAGCAATTTTGTACTTCTCATAAAGTTCTTCTAATAATTGTGATGTCATTTATATTATCCCCTTAAAATGTAAAAAATTCAGCAAGTGTAACGTTTAAAGCGTTGGCTAATTTTTCTATATTAACAATAGAAATGTTACGCTTTCCGCACTCAACGCTTGTAATATATGTTCTGTCAAGCTGTGCGTTGTCGGCTAATTCTTCCTGACTTATACCGATTTTATTGCGTAATTCTTTTACACGTTTTCCTACTGTTTGTTTTATATCCATTTATGTACCTCGCTATAAAAATTATTTTATCATTTTGTGACTTTTCTAACAACGGACTTTAAGTCACGTTTATATAGATTATAACCATTGCAAAAAATTATTTAATATGATATACTTTCCCACGAAAGAAGGGTGTTGTTATGGGAAAACGGCGGACAAAAAAATATAAAGATATGTCGTCAAGAAGCTACAATATGGCGATGATAAAAAGTAAAAATACTAAACCCGAAATTTTGTTAAGAAAAGAATTATGGCGGCGTGGTTTAAGATATAGAAAGAATTGTAAGCAAATATATGGAAAACCTGATTTAGTGTTTTTAAGAAAACAAATAGCTATTTTTATAGACGGTGAATTTTGGCACGGTTATAATTTTGAAGAAATTAAAAACAGATTAAAAAGTAATAAGCAATTCTGGCTTGAAAAAATAGAGCGCAATATGGAAAGAGATTTTGAAATAACACAATTTCTTGTTGAACAGGGTTGGGCAGTACTGCGCTTTTGGGACTTTGAAATCAAAAATGATTTAAGTCGTTGTGCAGATAAAATCGAACACACCGTAAAAATAAGAGAAATTGCATAATGGCAGATAGGCGTGAGCTTGTCTTGACAAGCGCGCGGCTACGCCGCGCGGACAAGCTCACGCCTGAACAGAAAGAAATCAACCAAAAAAGTAATTTGAAACGCCGAGCGAAAAGGGCGTTCGCCGCTGAACCGCTTGGCGAATCGCCCTTATCCACGCTCGGGCGGCGTTATTCAAATATCAGTCTTTTTATATTGTTGCTTTCCTTTTTCAGTCGTTGGCGGTGGCTGGCTTTTCCGTTTTCGGCAATACCTACAATATTTCCGCTTATACTGTCATAATTTTCAGCTTTCAGCGGTGTAAACTGTCTTTTGCAAGTGCATAACTAAAAAATTTTATAAAAATCATAAAAAATAATGTAAACATTTGTTTGACTTATTAAATCTTTGGTTATATAATACTTGCACGCACAAAAAAAGTGCGGTTACAACTTAATATCGGGACTGTATCAATAGGAAATCTATTGTAACAGCTAAAACAGCATACCAGTGTTTAGATTAAGGTGCGAAGTAGCGATTGAGTGAAAAGCCGGCTCACCCCCAACACAAAGAAAAGGTGCAGAGTTGCGTTTTGATAAGAGAGAAGATAGCACACTCTTATCCTATAAGGGAAAATAATATTCTCTTATTCTAAACGGGCGATGTACAAAGTTTTATGAGATTAAGTTCTCGTAAGATTTTGTACATCGCCCTTTTTTCGTGCAAATTTTTCGATAAAGGAGATAAGAATTTGCAGGGAAACAAGACAAAACACATTGAAGTCAGAGCTATCGGAAAGCCGAGTATTACGGCATTATCCGAAAGCGAACAACAGGTATTCTACACTACCCTTTTAAGACGGATAACGGAATTAGTTGCAAAAGGGGGTAAAGAACAATGAATTTAATCGGCGCAAAAGTCTATTATGACGGCAGTCATTGGATAGCTATACCGCACACAGAAAGACCGTTTAAACGAAAACGCAGGAAACGAACAACGGACAAAGACGAAACCGTTGAACAGTTTGAAAGGGCGTTCAACAAAGCACCCAAAGGCAAAAAAGCGAAGAAAAAAGAAAAGTTATTGAAAGAGTTTGCCCCACTTTTTAAGGACGAACAACAAGCAAGTGAATTTGTAGAAACACAGTTTGAACGGCTAAACCGTAACCGCATAGAACGTTATAAACGGTTAAAGCGCAAAGCCTATTTGCAACAATGGCACTACTTTTGCACTTTCACTTATTCGGACAAAAAGCATACGGAAGAAAGTTTTAGAAAACAACTTATGAATTGCCTGTATCATTTAGCGAGCCGTAACGGTTGGCGGTATATAGGGGCTTGGGAGCGTGGCGACAAAACGGAACGGTTACATTTCCACGCTTTAATGTACATACCGCCAAACGCTATGGTTGGCGAGCTTGAAGAACACAACGATTTTAATTTCAAAACCCACAACAGACAAATCACAAATCAAAACACTTTCTTTAACGAGCGGTTCGGGCGCAGTGATTTCAATGCTATATCGCACCAGTCGGAAGTTGAAGATAGCGTTTACTATATGCTCAAATACATAACCAAAAATGACGAGCGAGTAGTCTATTCCAAAGGTCTAAAAAGTTATATCGTTGCAGACATATTAGACGAAGATATTGTATGCCCCTACGGGAACGAAGAATACGAATATAAATATGTTTTGGCAGACAATTTCACTTGTATAACCTACGGCGAGATTTTGGGAAAGGTCAGCCCCAAAATTATAGAGAAAATGCCGAAAAGCAACTGACCGCATTTCTTAAATGCTGAAC
The DNA here is from genome assembly GCA_910583855.1 of uncultured Christensenella sp. GTDB lineage: Bacteria > Bacillota > Clostridia > Christensenellales > Borkfalkiaceae > Coproplasma. Next base: position 209,631 of record CAJTYL010000001.1, on the reverse strand, counting down.
GCCGAAATTTTCAAGGTTGAATTTAGTTCAACCGTTAAGAAAATTACGACCAAAGCAATCTCGCAAAAATCGCAAGAATGAGATTTTTGCGAAACAAAGTTTTTTGTCTATCGACGGGCGAAGTTTAAACGGAAACGCACTCTGTTGCAAGGGTAAAATGCACTACTGGCGTAGCCCTTGCATCAGAGGAAGCCTTACGCTTCTGCGATGTATCTTAATTGCAAATTCGCAAGACTGGCACATCGCAAATCAAACTTGAATTTGCGTTTTCGTTTGTTCGCCCCTTGTCGAAAGACAAAATAAAAAATCTATTTTTAAAAGGAGTTTAAATTCTTATGAAAACAGCAGTTATTTATGCAAGATACTCTTGCGATAAGCAAACAGAACAGTCTATCGAGGGACAGTTGAGAGTTTGTCAGGAATACGCCCAAAGGAATGATATTCTAATTCTCAACACCTATATAGACCAAGCAATGTCGGGTACGAACGACAACCGCCCCGATTTTCAGAAAATGATTAAGGATAGCGCACGCAAAGAATGGGATTATGTGTTGGTATATAAACTTGACAGATTTTCCCGAAATAAATTTGAAGCCACTATCCACAAAAAGACATTGCGTGATAACGGCGTAAAAGTTTTATCCGCTATGGAAAACATACCCGACACACCCGAAGGCATAATTCTTGAAAGCCTTTTGGAAGGAATGAACCAGTACTATTCCGCAGAGTTAAGTCAAAAGGTAAAACGCGGTATGCGGGAAACACGGTTAAAAGGTTACTTTCAAGGCGGTAATGTGCTTTACGGTTATAAGTTAGACGGCAGAAAGTTAGTTATAGACGAAGTACATTCGGAAGTGGTAAAACGCATATTCGAAGAATTTTCAAAAGGTATTTGCGTAAGAGAAATAATTGCAAGACTTACGGCGCAAGGAATTTATAGAAACGGTAAACCGCTTGCTATGAATACGGTCTATAATATTCTGCGTTGCGAGCGTTACACTGGCATTTACAGAAAGGGCGAAGAAGTCATTGACAATATGTACCCTGCTATAATACCGCAAGATATGTTTGACAGCGTTCAAGCAATTTTAAAAACCTATCAACACGGAAAAAACAGTATTGAAGTTACATATCTTTTGCGCAACAAATTGAAATGCGGTTACTGCGGACAGTCCATCATAGGCGAGTGTGGAACGGCTAAAAACGGCGAAAGAAAATACTATTATAAATGTCGTGGGCGCAAAATGAAGTTGAACGATTGCATAAAGTCGGCTATGTCAAAAGACGACCTTGAACACTTGATAATTGATACCGTTATATCTGAATTAAAGAATACACAAGCGATAGAAAACGCCGTTAAGTATTTGCTTGAATTGCAGAATAAAAACGGCAACGAAAACCGATTACTAAACGCTTATATAAAAGAGCAAAAAGACAATGAACGGGCAATAAACAATATTGTTGCCAATATGGAACGTGGCATTGTGGCGAAAGCAACGAGCAACCGTTTATGCGAACTTGAAACACGGCAAGAAGAGCTTGAACGTCTTATACTCATAGAGCAAAGCAAGCAGACTGTTAAGATAACCGAAACGCAAATCAAAACATTTTACGAACAAGCGTTAAAGTACGAACCGCAAATGCTCATTAACTACATAGTAAAAGAAATTATAATGTATGACGACAGAATTGATATAATTTACAATAGCCCTATAATAGAAAGTCCTGATGATGAAAATCGTCAGGGCTTTGTCTTTAATATGAAGAGTGTCAGACTTGATAAACGCTTAATTTTAATACACTTTATAGTAGTGTAACGCATACGGCAATTTATTCCACAGTCCGCTTGACACGAGCCTCTTAGGGGCGTGTTGGTTAGGCAAAGAGCCAAGCCACCAGCCCACAAGGGGCTTTTTGTTTGCCGTTGGCAGGACAGCCTAACACGCCCCTTTCTCATATCAAGCGGCTTTTGCGGCATAAAGTTGCCGTAATGTAAAAATAAGCATAAAAAAATCAGTCTAACCGAATACTTTTGTGAAATATTCGAATTAGACTGAGATTGGTGACCCTGCCGGGAATCGAACCCGGGATTGAGCCTTGAGAGGGCTCCGTCTTAACCGCTTGACCACAGGGCCTTGTTCAATTGCTTAGTGATTATATCACATATATTTTTTATTGGCAAGCGAAAATTTGACGATAATTTAAAAATTTAAAACGGCAGTACCTTTTATAAGATACTGCCGTTTTGGCTGAGAATTAATTTTACGCTTCTTCAATGAAATTCAATACGAGGTAAGGCGCTTTGAGATAATCAGGATGCGCCGCATCGCCTTTGTATTGATACTTCCATACGGGGTCGTCTTTACCGATACCCAAGTAGAATACAACGTCGTCTATTCTTCTTTCAAGGTTTCTGAACGTAAAGAGATTGACGTCGAAATCGGAGTTGTACTCTTGCATAGTCGCAATACAGCTAGTTACTTCATTCAGTGCAACGGTAGAATATCCGCCGACAATCAGCGACGCGGATTTAAGGGCGACCGATACCTGAACGTGCGACTCGTAAGCATACAGATTACCTATCGATAGGCAGTTTGCAATTTTAAAGCGACCTATCGCACCCGACTGATAACCGATTATACCGCCGATTCTGGGCGTGCTGTACGTTGAAGAAACCGAACCGTCAAAGTAGCAACGCATAATTTCAAGATAGTAGCTGATGGTAGGTTTTGCGTTATCAAGCGCGCCGAGTATACCGCCGACTTGCTGATAGCCGCTTAAGTTGGCAACGACGTAACAATCCGAAACGTAGACGTTTACGTTTTCAACGGGCGAACCTGTTGACTGAATAAAGCCTATTATGCCGCCCAATCTGTGACTGGAAGAAGTTAAGCTGCTGTCGGTAAGGGAAACAAAACTTATCTTGGTAGGAAGCGAAGCTTCGAATACGTGACCGATAAGTCCGCCCACACGGGTAACGCCGTCTATAGTAAGGTTAGTTAAAGCAATGTTGTAGAAGTAACCGCCGTAACACGTAGCAACAATTCCAGTTTGCTGTTTACCGCCTTTTATAGTGATATTATCGAACTTAACGTTCTTTATAGTACCGCCTTCGACCTTGTAGAATATACTTGCTGCGCCGCCGTCGTCATTATTAGATTTAACGATATTTACGTTTGAAATCGTGTGACCGTTACCGTTGAAAAGACCGGTGAACGAAGCTTTGCCTCTGGTTGCCCAAAGCTTATTATCCTCTGCCGTGAACGCGAGATCCTTCGTCAAACTGTATATCGTAGTGTCGGGGTTCTCTTCGTTTACTTTCTCCCCTCCCGCCATCGTTATAAAGTCTTTCGCATTTGTAATTTCTACAACCTGCACCTGTTTCTCGTAAACGATGGAGGTGATTTCGTCGTTGAGGTTTGCAAGCGCATAATAAACGTAATAAGCGCCGTTGTTGGCGTTATCGAACTGATAGCTTATAGCATCCGATCTGAACGTGTAGGATTTAACCCCTGCCGCAGTTTTAATATCGGAAGCCGTCAGATTAAGCTGAGTGGGCGACGAAAGGGCGTAAATTTTACCGGTTGCATTCGTCAAATTACCCGAAATTATATAACCGTCGAGATTAACGTTTAACGCAGATTCTACTTTTACGTCAGGCTCCGAGCCCGTTTTCATAAAATCAACGTTTGCAGTACGGCTTGAAACGTACATATTGTAAGTTATGGAAGCCGACTGCGTAGGGTCGCTTGCAAGTGTCACCGTAACGGTTATTGTGTAAACGCCGTCGTTTGAAGGCGTGAAGCCTTTAATTGCTATCGGCGCAGAAGATTTATCGGGAGCGTAGGTATATGATGACGTATGAGTGAACTGGCTGTTGTTGAGAAGCTTACCGTTGTAGTCAATACCGTTTTTCACATAGACCGTAGGTTCGCGGAAGATATTGAATCTGTCTACGATGTACGACCCTCCGTTATATATACGGTCGCCCGACTGCGTTTTAACGTATATGGTACCTATTGAAGGAGTTCCGCGTTTAACGGTAAGATTAAAGTCCTTAGTTGCAGTAACATCGCCTACCGTAATAGTTGCAGTGAGCGTAACGTGAGCGTCCTCGTTTAAGGGACGGTAAACCGCTATCGTAATATATTCGGTGGTAGAAATTGACTGTTCTACGTCCGTTCCGATTTGAACGAAGTTCGTATCAGACGACGCCCAGGAAATTTTTGCTTTATTTAATTTCAAAGGAACTTCAAAATCCTGATATACCGCGCTGGGGTCGGTGTTTATAGTAAGAGTTTCAACCGCTCTTTGAAGTCTTGCCTGGTCTTCGCTTGAAGCGTTGCCGTTCATGAAATCGTTATCGTAAAAATGAACGTATTCGCTCCATGAACCTTTGTTGAGGCGCGAACCGATTTGCACGCCTTCTATTCCCGTAAAGTCCGATTTGATATTGTAGAACTGCCCCATATTTATTGAGTCGTCGCTATTACGGAACTTTACGTGAACTCTGTCGGGGTTTAACTCTTTACTTTCATAACTCGTATATAAATCTTCAAGACCCGTAAGGTTGTATTCATAACTGTAAACCGTTTCAGCCGTCTCCCCCTCTCCTGTAACTGAAGAAGAAACGTCAACGGCGATTTTTTCAAAAACGTTTTCGGCGGACAACGCAGGCTTTTGACTTGTAAAAGCAATACCGCCTACGTTCTTAGTATCGGCGTCAATACTGCCTTCGATATAGTTTGCCTTGGCGGAATCCGAGCCGTTACTTAAAATGCTGTCCGTAACTGAACCGCGGTATCTGTCGGCGCCTGCGGATACTGAAATATCGCTGTTTACGGATATCGTCTTTTTAACGGTATTATAGCTGTAAGTCTGACGCGACACGTCGATATTGTTGTGCGTATCCTTGTTTTCTGTCCTTATTATCTGACCGAACGTAGGGCTTGCGGGATTGTCGTCTACTACTGCGCTGTTATCGACGCTGGTTACACCGTCGATATAGAGATAGCCGGGATTTGAGTTATCGGTAACGCCGTGCATTCTGTTATAGAAAGCAAGGCAGTTATAGAGCTGGACGTCGCCTTCCATAACCGAACCGCCGAGTTTGAATCCGTTGCCGTCGCCGTCACGCGTAAAATAAGAGTTAGCTCCTAACGGGTTTTCGGGGTCTTCGCTATAAGTTCCGGTCCACTTGCTGAAAAGCGCGTTGCACTCCCTTTGCGTATATTCAAGATAACCGTTTTCAAAAGCTACGCAGTTGTAGATGATAACGCAACCGATATTGCCGGAGTCGGTCTTAGCATACAAGTCCCAACCGTCGTCAGAGTTACGGTATGCTATACAGCCGTCGAATACGTTGCCGTAACCTACCGTAAGCTTTGCCGCAAAGCCGTCGGCGTTTTCGCCGTAGGTTTCGTTATCGTAGTTATTGTGCGAAGTACAGTTTTTAATAAGGTTATAGCTGGGCCACTGTTCAAAAGAATTCCTTCCCGAATCCGACCTACCGAGCTGTAAGCCCGTATCGCGGTTGTTGTAGAATTCACTGAATTCAATCGTATTATAGCTTCCGCCGATATAAAGACCGTTATCGCCCGCCCCGCATATATCGATGCCGTACCAATAAATGTAGTCGCCTGTCATTTCTACGCCGCGCGAAGTACTGTCGAAAGACTGGTCGCTGAAATCAAGAGTGCAAATCTTTTCAGAGCCGTTGTAACCGCTCTCCTCTTTTTCATAATACGCGTTTACGATTCTTATATATTTGTTGTATTCGCCCTTTACCGTGCCGGGGACTACTATACCCGACTGGATATTGTAAGTGCCCGGTTTGACGTAAACCGTATCGCCGGGTTGCAGAGGATTTTCTTCACGCAACAAAATTGTAGTAAAATCTATCGGAGTATCCCACGACAAGCCGTCGTTCGTATTCACACCGTTAGGCGCTACATAATACTTTCTGCCGCTGGACCTGTTGGTTACGGTACCTAGCGCCGTGGAGATGACGTCTGAACGGTGATTTGCGTCCGCCGTTATGAGTTTTTCGTTCCCGTCGTAAGCGGAGTCTTTATCGCTTGCGCATCCAGCAATAGATATGGCGGAAAGAGCCGCGGTTGCGGAAATCGCAAGAACGGCTGCCGCCGAAAGAAATTTTTTCAAATTGCTCTTTTTCATATTACTATACCTCCTCCTCGGGGAAGACTATGAGAATACCGAACACGTTAACGCTTGCGTCAAACGTTAGCGAGAAGTCGGCAGGGTTCTCTCCCGAAAGACCAGTAACGCAGACTGCGTGAGCCGAATACGACGCAGGGTCGACCTTTGCGTACGCCGTGGGCACGCCATTGATATTGAGATACCCTTCTACGCCTGTGATTATCGCGTAATCGTTTTCCGTTTCAAGATACATACATCTGTCGTCGTCGCCGTTGGACTTAGCGTATACATAGATTTCACAGTTTCTGTCTAAGGTGAAGGTAATATATTTTCCGTTAGCGGCTGAACTTGCGCCGCCAGACTGATAAGCTTGATTTGCCGAGAACGTTTCAAGACCGTTGATAACGATACCCGTAGGCAAGCTTATCGTAGCGCTCTTGCTTACTATCTTGCATTTACCGCCCGGATTGCCGCCGATAACGTTAAAGCTTGCATCGCCACCGTTGTATTCTAAGGTCCCGATAAATTCATTCGTATTGGAAGCCGTAAATACATCCGTATCCGAGAAGTTAAGGAATGCTAAATCGGGGTTAGCCTGAACGCCCGTAAGCTGATAATTTACGGTCGTACTTTGTTCTCTCGTATCGGGCTCTCTGTATTTTACCACTACGCTGCCGTTATCTTTAGCGACGTTAGGGTTTATCGAGGGAATCGATAAATGGACATTACCCTTTTCAACCACTGCGGTATCGCCGCTGTTGTAGGTCACGGTAAACTTCCATGTCGGAGTCATCGTCTCTCTGAGTCCTCTTTTTTGTTGGAGAGTACCTTCCTTAAACTCAATGCTGCTGACGTCGTCGAATATTAAAATGTTGGTGAAGCCCCAATAAGTGAAGTCTTCCTTTGCATCGTAAATAGAAGCGCAAATCTGATAGTTACCGCGGTGAACTCCACTTAAATCGGTAACCTTTTCGCTACCCTTAAAAACTTCAACCGTATAGCTGTCCCTGCTCAAAGCGGCGGCGTTCATATCAACGTTACCGTTAGCGTCGGGCAATCTTACTTCAATCCACGTTGCGGCGTGGGTAAAGTCTATCGTCTTGTTGTTTGCGGAAAGGTCAAATCTGTTCTTCCTGCCCTCTTTAAGAGTGACGACGAGTCCGCCGAACAACGCGTCAACTACGTTTACGTCGTACGTTGCGGAAACGGTTTTCTCTTCGTACGAATACGATACGGAAACCGTATACGTTCCCTTAACGGCAGGATTAAACTTGCTTGAGTCAATAGTAACGGCGCCGAGGTCAACGGTTTCAGTTTCGCCGTTGGCGTAGTTTGCATAAACTACGAGCCCCGTCGGACGATATTCCTCCCCAAGACTGAAATCCAATTTGGCGTTAGTCGTATCAAGCGTTAAGGCGTCAAGCTCTTTTGCCGTAGAGCAGGCAAGCGTGAAGAACAGCGAAAAAACCATGCAGGCAGCCAAAATGAATGGTACGATGCGTTTGATTTTTATCATATTTTCCTCCTGTATTTTTCGATTAAGAAAAAATTGCATAGTACACTCATACTGCGCAATTTAACAAATAAATTCTATCACTTTATATATACGTATGTCAAGGCGATTTTTTAAATTATTTTCTTTTTTTGATAGTTACTTACATTTTTTGCAATTCACCAAAAAATGAAACCTTCCCTGCGATACAGGGAAGAGAGAAAACGAAAAAATCCGCCTGTGCCGTGATATGAAAAAGTGTTAACCCGCATTCTCGCAGGTGGGTGCAGCGTCGCCGAACATCGTTCTTTCCGAATTAACAGACCTTAACTATTTCCGCGAACGGCTGCTCCCTTTTTAACTTTGTGGATTACGAATTTCCCATACCACGCGCACCGCAGACTCACTATATAGTATAAAGAATTTCTTATATAAATGCAACAAGAAAATTTTTACATCGCAAAATTTATTTTTTACGCCGTTATCTATTTACTTGATTTTTAGGTGCAAAAGCCGTAAAATTGTGTTGAACAACTTGAAAAAGAGGAAAATTATGGAAGAAATGACGGGCGTTATCAATTCCGAATACACTCCCTATTCGGAATTTAAGAATAACGTTGAAAAGGTAGTTAAAATAAAGGGCGTTATTCACAATATCCGTGAAATGTCCGACTTCGCATTTATTTTGGTAAGAACCGCGCGCGAGCTTATTCAGTGCGTTTACTCGCCCGAATTTTCGGCGTTCAGATTGAACGAAAGCATAGTTGAGCAGGCTTCGGCGAAAATCATGGGTAAAGTCGTTAAGAGCGAGACGCGCGACGGAAGCGAGAGATACGAATTGCAGATTCACAATATAGAAATCATCTCCACCCCCGCCGCAATTCCGCCCGTGGTTATTTCTAAAAAACAGATTAACTGCGAGCTTTCAGTAAATCTTGACAACCGCCCCGTCACCTTGCGCAACCCCAAGGAACGCGCGATTTTCAAATTGCAGGAAGGCATACAGAGAGGTTTCCGCGAATATTTGCAGAGTCAGAACTTCACTGAAATCCACACCCCTAAAATCAATTTTGCCGGCGCGGAAGGCGGCACGAACGTTTTCAAGCTCGACTACTTCGGCAAAATCGTTTATCTTGCGCAGAGCCCCCAGCTTTACAAGCAAGCGCTGGTACCGGTGTTTGAAAGGGTATTCGAGATTGCCCCCGTGTTCCGCGCGGAACACCACGACACTTCGAGGCACCTGAACGAATACATTTCAATGGACTTTGAAATGGGATTTATAGAGAGCTTCACCGATATAATGAATATGGAAACGGGCGCACTCAAATATATTATGAACCTGTTAAAGACGGAGTACGCGCCCGAAGTCGAGCTGTTAAAAGTCGATATTCCCGAAATCACCTCTATACCATGCGTACGGTTTAAGGACGCGAAAGAGCTTTGCGTGAAGAAGCTGAAAAACATTACCGATATGAAGGACTTCGAGCCCGAGGAAGAAGCGTTCTTGGGCAAATGGGCAAAGCAGCAGTTTAATTCCGACTTTCTGTTCGTGACCCACTACCTCTCCAAAAAGCGCCCGTTCTACACGATGGACGACCCCGAAGACCCCGAGGTTACTCTCTCCTTCGACCTGCTTTTCAGAGGAATCGAAATAACGAGCGGCGGGCAGAGAATTCACGATTACAACGAGCAGGTCGCAAAAATGAAGAAAATGGGAATGAACCCCGACGAATTCGAAACCTATCTTATGCTCCATAAGTACGGTGCGCCCCCCCACGGCGGATTGGGGCTTGGGCTTGAAAGGCTTACGATGCACCTTTTAGGCTTCAAAAACGTAAGGAATGCGACTATGTTCCCCAGAGATATAAACAGGGTTTCACCGTAAACGTTCCGTTTAATCAAGTAGCTTAACAGCTATACCGTAATATGAAATTTTTATATATCAAACTTAACGGCGCGGGCAAATTGCCCGCGCCGCATTTGGTTAAACCGATTTTTTACGCCTCGGCTTCGGAAATAGTTTCAAAGCGTAGTTTGAAACTATTTCCGAATTACCGCCGCTATATGCAACCGTAACTTCATCTCCGTCTTTTATGCCGTATATCCTTGCGCACTCTTCCACATATTTTTTGCCGTTTTCGGAAATATAGCAATAAGACCGCTTATTTCCCGCTTTATAACGGTAAGTACATTTCTTTACAAAAAATCTGCCTACTGTAAAGCGCGGATAATCTTGCAAAATTTGTTGTAACTTTTTTTCTTTTTAGCTTTATTAATTAGCGACAAGTCGTAATCAGCAATAGAAACGGGTTCTGACAAGTCAACTTTAATTAATTTGCCTGTTAATCCTTTAAAATCGGCTTGCTCTCTTTGTTCTTCCGCTTTCGCAAAGTCTTCCGCACCGTCTGACAGCGTAAATTTATTCATAATTATGCTGTCCGTATCGTTAAACGCAATCATCAGATTCTGACCGATGTAAAAAGGATTTTCGCCATAATTTCCCGCATATCTTCCGCACCGAAGCGCCCCGTCAAAACCGACATAGCTGTATTCCATCAAAACTCTGCAATAAGAATAATTGCGGTACATTTCTTCTCCATGATGCCACATTTTTTGTTCATTTACGGCTGTAACTGTTCCGTCCGTCAAAATGCAGTCGTGTAAAACTCTGCGCGCATTTATTCTTTTTTTATATACTGGAACGGCTTTCATAAAAAATATCGCGCTTATTACCGAAAGAATCACAACAAACGTTAAAATAAATACAGTTACACCGATGTCGGCAAACAGAATATTAAAATTGAGTGCCGCCGCCGCAACGGCTATACCCCAAAATATGAACAGTACGACATAAAAAAGAATTTCACTGCCAATCTTATTATTTGTACCTTCAACGCCGTACTTTTTTGATTTATCAAGCTTATAAAACATTATCTTATAAAATTGGTTCTGGCTTTGGGAATTATCACGGGCTTTTCAAGCGGTGTGCCCTTTGCGTTTTGCAAGAGTCTTAAAAGCCAAGCCATATTGCTGCCGACGGCGCGCATTATAGTTACGCCTTCCTCGTCCTTTAAAACGTCCTCCGCCTTGCTGCCGTGAACCATATTCCAATAGGTTGAAGGAACTTGAAGCATATTGTTTATTCCTATGTATTTATTCAAAACGTCGTAGGAAGCCGTCGTGCCTGCGCGCCTTGCCGAAACGACGCTTGCAGCGGGTTTTAATTGCATATATCTGCCGTAAGCATAAAACAGTCTGTCAAGTACGGCAACCGTTGCGCCGTTAGGAGAAGCGTAATGTACGGGTGCGCCGAAGACGTAGCCGTCTGCCGTTTTGATTTTTTCTCCTATAGCGTTGACAGGGTCGTCGACGAATACGCAACCGTCGCCCGTTTTACAACCGCCGCAACCTATACAGCCCCTTATTGGTCCGTTGCCGAGCCAGACGATTTCGCCGTCCACTCCCTGTTTTTTTAGCTCGTCCGCAACAATGCTTAACGCCGCATTCGTGCAACCGTTTTTATTGGGACTGCCGTTAATGAGCAAAACTTTCATAAATTACTCCTTTTTGATTTTTAACTGCGGTTTGCGCCGTGATTATCTAAATGAGATTCTTCACTTCGTTCAAAATGACAGTGACGTAATAATTTTTTCAATTATCGGCATATAAAATTTTTCGTAGCCGACGGCATTGGGGTGAGTGCAGTCGCCTTTGCCCCAACCGTAAGTATCGGCGGTGTATTTATCGCGATGTTCTGGCAAAAAGGTATTTAAGCCGCTGTCCTTATAGACGTCAGCAACGGCAACGCCGTATTTTTTGCAGATTTCCACGGCTCTCTCGCCGTAAATTCTTTGCGCCTCGTCCTCTCTTCTTCCCATTTTATGGGGACGAACGAAAATTATTTTCGCCGACGGGAAGTATTTCAGGAACGCACAAACTATACTTTCAAAGCAAATTGAAAAGCTGTCTGTCGTCTTTAGCTCCGAAACGTCGGGAACGGCAGAGCTTAAACTTCCTATCGGAACGTCGAAATTTATGCCGTCCGTTCTGAAGCAGTCGTTGGTGAACCCGTTAAAAACTATATAATCGGGATTTATTCCATCGGCTAAAGCTTGCTTGACTTGATCTGCAACCCAATTTTTATCCTTGCAGCAGCCGACTCTTGCACCGCCTACGCAGTATTTTAAAAGAACAAACCCGTAGTCTTTTATAAGATACTCACCGACGCCGAAATTACCGTTGCCCGAGCCGTTTATTATACTGTCTCCGAAAACGGCAAGCGTTTTTCCGATGAAGTTCATAAAAAATTCCCAGCCTTAAAAATTTGATAAAGATAAACCCGCCGAAATTTATTTCCGACGGGTTTAATTTTCCCCTATTAATTACAGCTTTACCGCCGCATGAATAGCCCCCTCGTGAGAGAGGAATTACAGAATAGCACGTTTGTCGGATTTTGTCAATACTGACTTTGACTTTTTGTGCATATTGCACTAAAAACTTGTTAAAATAATTAAAACGCAATACTTTGGCGCCTATACGCCTTTGTATAACATTCTGTGACAGTTGTCGCACTCGACTACGCTTCCCGAAGAAACTTTTTCCTTACCGGCAAGAGACAGCTCGCTTCCGCATTTGGAGCATCTGCCGCCGTTTTCGGCGCAAAGTATCGGAAAAATTCTTTCACTGCGCTTTATCTCGTACTTCTTCATAACCTCGGGCTCGATGTTCTTTTTTAACGCGTCAAGCTCTTTTTTGACTGCAAGCGCTTCAATCTGCAAACTTTCTTTAAGCTTTTTGTAAGCTTCCGTCGATTCCGAGTACTGTTTTTGCATATCGATGGTTTTTTTCTTCATCTGCTGATACTCTTCGTCGGCGTCCTTTATTGCCTTGGTAAGAGATGAAACTTCGGCTTTGATAGATTTCAGCCTGTCGGATATCTGGGTTACGTTTTTCTTGTAGAAAGAAATGTCCGCCCCGCCGTCGACCATTTCGTCAATATGGTCGAAGTCCGAGAGAGTTTCCGCGATTTCCGCGTATTTTTTATTCAGTTCGGATACAAGGGCGGCAAGCTCCACCGCCTTTGCTTCCAAAGCGTCAAGTTTCTCGGGCGCCTTCGTCAGGAACGACTTTGCCTGCACGTAGTTTTTCCTTTCGTCGGAATTGCCCAAATCGCGCTCAAGCTTTAAAAGCTTTTCGTCCGTTTCCTGATACTTTAAAAGTTTTTCAACCTGCGTCATAATATACTCCTTAGGATTTAAAGTAAAGCCGTATCGGTAAAGTACTCCGACTTGACTTTAAACCCGTCTTTAATTTTAAGATAAATTTTTTCAAAGCCGTAGTTTTCAGACGCATAATGCGTTAAAACTATAACGGCTATTCCTCTTTGCCTAAGGGCTAAAATTTCGTGATGTTTCATATCCGAGGAAACGAACACATCCGCCCCGCCCTTTGCGGCAAAGTCCATATTGTAATCGTCGCAACCTGCGCCGCAAAACGAAGCGACGCGACTGATTTTTTTATAGTCTTCACCGTAAGTTATAACCTTTTCGGCGGAAAACTCTTTTTTTACTTTTTTAACAAAGTCTTTGAGGGCGACCGTTGCGACAGAATAAACCCTGCCGTAGCCGCCGTTAGATAACGGCGCGGCGATTTCCGCGTTCTCCCCGCCCAAGCCTTTGCAAAGATAATAGTCTATTCCCTGCGGGGCAGCATCGAAATTCAGGTGCATTGAGATTACCGAAATGCCGCCGTTCATACATTCCGCAAGAGTTTTCGCCTGAGGGTTGTCCGTTAAATCGAAACTTGAAATCCCGCCGTAGATTGCGGGGTGATGAGTTACTATCAAATTGAAGCCGAGAGCTTTCGCCTGAGCGACTGCCTCTTGCGTTAAGTCGAGCGTGAAAAGAACGCCAGTGACTTGTGAACCGCAATTAATGATTATGCCGCTGTTGTCATACATTTTATGTTTCGAACAGAATTCGTCCGACAGACTTACGGGCGCGACTTCCTTTTCCAAAAGCGCGTAAACGTCTTCAACCTTCATTAATTACGCCCTCCATAAAGCAGATATCGTTTTCTATTTGTCTGCGCGTTTCGTCCTTTAAATCTCTTTCAAGGTACGCGCGCTTTTTAAAAAGTTCGGTTTGAATATATTTTTCAGTTGCTTTGCCCGTTAAATTCAAGCCGAATTCAAGCTGTTTGCCGTTATACGCCGTAGGTACGCCGCATTTACTGCCCTTTATAACAAAGTAAAACTTGCCGCGGCTTTCAAACGGCTCATCCAAAGTAATGTGTGCGCCGTTCGATAAAAGGTATTCCCGCACTGCGCGAACGTTTTTCATAGGTTGCAAAACGAAGCTTAGGGGAATGAAAGAGTTTTTTAAAATATCAACTATTTCTTCGCCGCCCATTCCAGCAATTAAAACCTGCCCAACAACTTCGCTTATGCCGTCAAGTCCGTTACCGCATACCGAAGCGACTACGCCGTTTTTTATAAAACCCGCAAGAAGAGTTTCGGCTTTTTGCAAGCACTTTGCGCTTATATCCGATATAACTGCCCGCTCGCATAAACCGTTTTTAAGCATATACAGCGTGCAGTAGCCATGGTCGCAGCCCACGTCCGCAAAGGTTGAGCATTTATCAAGATAAGAGCAAAGCTTTTTTATTCTGTCCATTAGGTATCTAAAAAATCTTTTAAGTGCTTGGAACGCGAGGGATGACGGAGCTTTCTTAAAGCCTTTGCTTCAATCTGTCTTATTCTTTCGCGGGTGACGTTGAACTCCTTGCCCACCTCTTCCAAGGTGCGGGGTCTGCCGTCGTCCACGCCGTAACGAAGCCTTAGAACCTTTTCCTCGCGCGGGGTTAAGCTGTTTAAAACGCCGAGAAGCGTTTCTTTAAGCATAGTTGTTGATACGCTGTCCGACGGGGTTGCCGTGGTTACGTCCTCTATAAAGTCGCCGAGGTGACTGTCCTCTTCCTCGCCGATAGGCGTTTCCAACGACACGGGGTCCTGCGCGATTTTCTGGATTTCGCAGACGCGTTCTTCGCTGATGCCCATTTCCTTTGCAATTTCAGCGGGTGTAGGCTCTCTGCCGAGCTTCTGCAATAAAATTCGCGATACTCTCGTTAATTTATTTATGGTTTCGACCATATGCACGGGAATACGTATAGTTCTGGCTTGGTCGGCTATCGCTCTCGTAATTGCCTGTCTTATCCACCACGTAGCGTAGGTTGAGAACTTGAAGCCCTTCTGATAGTCGAATTTTTCAACCGCCTTCATAAGCCCTAAGTTGCCTTCCTGAATTAAATCAAGGAAGAGCATTCCGCGCCCTACGTATCTTTTTGCGATTGATACGACGAGCCTTAAATTGGCTTCGGAAAGCTGTTTTTTGGCATCTTCGTCGCCCTCTTCCTGCATTCTGCGGGCAAGCTCTATTTCGTCGTCGGAGGAAAGAAGGGAAACTCTGCCTATATCCTTCAAATACATTTTTACGGGGTCGTCAAGCCCGATATCGGATAAAGCCTGTTCGTAAAGCTCTTTGTCGCGCTCCGCCTCGTCGATAATCTGTATTCCCGCCTCCGCAATGGATTTGTAAACGAAGTCCATTTGCGCGGGGGTGGTTTCGTACTTTTCCATAATATCGCAAAGGGTATTAGTCGTAATAGAACCCTTTGCGCCGTAAGTATCGATGATGTGTTTTAAAATTTCACCTAATTTCTGTTCGGATAAATTCATTCCTATTCTCCGCTTTTAATTTTTTTCTGTTGGTTTATAAGTCTTTGCAATTTTGAAGTAAGGTCCTTGCGCCGCTCTCCGTCAGTTTCGGCAGCTATCTGAGTTTGAACGCTTACAATTTCCGCTTTTATATTTGCTACTTCAAGCGTTTTGACGCAGTCTTTGAAATACTTTGCCGCAACTTCGCCCTGTAAGGCGTTGCCGTCGCAATAGTCTAAAATTCTCGTAAGCTCGGCATATTCTTCCGTGCCCTCGTCGAAGAACTCGAAGAGCTCGGACGGCTGTATTCTTTCTTCCAGAAACTGTTTTGAAAAGATATATTTTGCGATAATATCGTGTACGCCGTTGAGGAAGTGAATTTTAGAAATATCCTCTCCCTTTGCGATTTTAGAGCCGAAAAGGAACGCCGCCACAACGAACCTTGACGCCCTGTCTTGCATGGAAGAATTATCCTTTCTTTCAACGGGTTTTGGCGCTGGGACGGGAGTTTGGGGGACGGAGCGCAAATCACGGTTTAAACTTTCGTAGGATATGCCCGACTTTTTGCTTAAAGATTTTAATAAATCTTCCTGCTCGGATGCGCTGTCCGACGTGCGTATAACCTTAATGGCTTCCTGCACGTACCTTCTTTTATCGTCGGTTTTAGTAAGGTCGAAGCCTTGACCCACGGACGCGAGCTTATAGTCGATGAGGGGCATAGCGTTATCGAGACAGTACCTGTACGCTGCCGCGCCCTTCTTCTTTATCATATCGTCGGGGTCGAGCCCGTCGGTTAATGGTACGACTTTTACGTTCAAGCCGTTGCTTTTCAATATATCCAACCCGCGCATATTGGCGTTTTGACCTGCGGAGTCGCCGTCGTAGCTAATAAGCACGTTGCTTGTATAGCGTTTTAAAAGTCGCGCCTGATCCTGCGTGAGGGAGGTGCCCATACTTGCAACGACGTTTTTGAAGCCCGCCTGATATAGCGAAATGGTATCCATATACCCTTCGACTATAATTACTTCGTTAATAGTTTGCTCTTTCTTGAGCTTTTTTAAAAGGTTTATGTTGTAAAGCGTCTTGCTTTTGTTAAAAACTAAGGTTTCCTTGGTATTTTTGTACTTGGCAAAATTGGTTTTTTGAAGAACTCTGCCGCCGAACGCAACCACCTCGTCCATAGCGTTAATAATGGGATAAATAAGTCTGCCGCCCTGCGCGTCAAGAAGCTTACCGTCTACCTCGTTGATAGCTCCGCTATCAATCATATCATGCCTGTCGTAACCCTTTGCGAGCAAAAACTTGGGCAAATCGTAAAAGTTTAAGCTTGCGCCAAGCCCGAAACGCCTTACTATGGGAGACGGAATCTCGCGCTTTAATATGTACGCGACGTGTTCGTCGGCTTTGCCAGAATTGAGGTTGTTCAAATAGAAGTGCGCGCAATCGTTCAGAATTTTTAAAATTGCGTCCTTTTTGCGCTTTAACTCCACCGTCTGACGGCTGTCAAAGCCCGTTTGCGGCACCTCTATGTTAGCGCGTTCAGCAAGGAGCTTTACCGCGTCCATGAACTCGATATTTTCCATATTCTGCACGAATTTGAATATATCTCCCGATTCGCCGCAGCCGAAGCAGTGATAATACTGGTCGACTTCGTTTATGGCAAAGGATGGGGTCTTTTCGTGGTGAAAAGGGCAACACGCCCACCAACTTCCGCCCTTGCGTTCAAGGCTTATATAGTTTCCCGCAACTTCTACTATATTCAGTTTTTCTTTCAAAGTTGTCAAAAACTCTTTTAATTCGCCTGCCATAAGCGTAAGGTTCCGTTTAATCAGATATCTTTTTAAGGGGTCAATCGCGAATCAATCCATAAATTTTAGTTGCTTTCGTCGATAAAGGTCCAGCCCTTGGGCACAAAAATTTTATTAAATGTGTAGACGGCGTATCTGTCGGTCATAGAAGAGATATAGTCGCAAACGACTTGCTCTTTACTGAATTTGTCCAGAAATTTAAGATACGAATGGGGAAGCTTTTCGGGATTGTTGACGAAATAGATATACGTTTCGGTGAGCATTCTTTCCGCCTTCTCCTCTTCGCTTTTAGCCGTCGGGGACAGGTAAACTCTTTCAAACATAAACGAACGAAGCCGTTCGCTTGCCTCCTCCACCTCACTTTCCATTTTAACGAAGCTTTTACCTGCGGAATTGCGGTAAATGGAGGATATTGCGGTATTAATTCTTTCTTTCGACGTATTGCCGAGTACCTTTTTAACGGACTTAGGTACGTCGTTTTCGGTTAAAATACCCGCGCGGATTGCGTCGTCCAAATCATGATTTATATACGCAACCCTGTCTGCGTAAGAGACGCATTTGCCTTCCAGAGTTGCGGGCGCGCCGCTTTTCGGATGATTCAAAATACCGTCCTTTACTTCTTTGGTAAGGTTCAGCCCTCTGCCGTCCTTTTCAAGTACTTCAACGACCCTTACGGACTGCTCGTTATGCTTAAAGCCCGAAGGCACGAGCTTGTCCAGAATTCTTTCGCCGCTGTGACCGAAAGGGGTATGCCCCAAATCGTGACCGAGCGCGATAGCTTCCGCCAAATCCTCGTTCAAGGATAATGTGCGGGCGATGCTTCTTGCAATCTGCGAAACATCCAAAGTGTGAGTCAAACGGGTTATATAGTGGTCGCCTTCGGGAGAAAAAAAGACCTGCGTTTTGTTTTTTAAACGCCTGAAAGATTTGCAGTATATAATTCTGTCCCTGTCGCGCTGGAATTCCGTACGCATCACGCAGGGTTCTTCTTCTCTGTCGCGCCCGAGCGTGTCTTTCGATTTACATGCATACTGCGACAGGAAAGCGTCTTCTATGGCGTAAGTTCTCTCTTTAATGGATTGCATTTATCTTCCCCGATAAAATGATACGAAAAATTTTTCAAAATTACTTTTTTAGTAAAAAAATAATTCAACTACACGTTTAAAGCAATATAATGACAACTCGTATTGCGTAGTTCTTATTTGCCGAACAGTCCTCCGACGGATAAAACCTCACCCGTTACGTACGTGCTTTCGGCAAGGAACACGCAAGCTTCCGCGACCTCTGCGGGAGTGCCTATCCGTTCCATAGGAATCGAAGAAATAAGTTCTTCCATTTCCGAGCCTATGAGGTGGGCGTTCATCTGCGTGTCTATGACGCCGGGAGACAGGCAGTTTACGCGGACGTTGGAGGGCGCAAGTTCTTTTGCAAGCGCCTTCGTAAAAGCGATAACCGCGCCTTTTGAAGCGGAATAAGCGACCTCGCAACTTGCCCCGACTTCGCCCCATATCGAGCCTACGTTTACGATAGCTCCGCCGCCGGCAAAAATCATTTTGTCCGCGACTTCGCGACAACAGTGGTAAACGCCTTTTACGTTTACGTCGAAAATCTTATTCCAGTCCTGCGGCGTTGTGTCCTGAATTACTTTAACGATCGAGATACCCGCGTTGTTGACGAGCACGTCAAGCCGTTCGTAAATAGAGAAAAACTCTCTGAACATGGCGCGCACCTGAGCTTCGTCAGAAACGTCTGCGCGAAGCAACACGGGGCAGTAGCCTAATATATTGAACTCTTCCTGAGTGGCGAGAGCTTCCTTTTCATTATGGCAGTAATTTATAACCACCTCGTAACCGCGTTCCAAAAATGCAAGCGCGATGGCTTTTCCTATTCCCCTCGTTCCGCCCGTAACAAGCGCAGTTTTCATTTTATAAACTCCGTAATTTCGTTCGCTATTTCTTCGGGCGCGAGCCCGTCCGTATCGACGGTGAAGTCCGCCGCTTTTTCATAAATAGGCGTACGGACGGCAAGAAGGCTTTTAAGCCTTTTCTCCCGCTCGCCCTTTAATAAAGGGCGGGTTCCGTCGCCCGCCGTTCTTCTGATAAGCTCATCAACCGACGCGCGCAAGAAAATTAATTTTCCGTTCTCTTTCAAAACCTGCACGTTTTCTTTGCGAAGCGGACATCCTCCGCCCGTAGAGATAACGACGTTTGCGGCTTTTGCAACTTCTTTGACAGCCTCGCTTTCAAGGTCTCGGAAGTACTCTTCGCCGTGCCTTTCAAAAATCCCGTTTATTTCACCGTGCTTTTCTACGATAAGCGCATCCGTGTCAAGCACACACATTCCAAGCTCTTTGCCCAAAATTTCCGCAATGGTGGTTTTACCGCTTGCGGGCATACCGATTAAAACTACATTCATAATTTGAAACTTTCCGCAGCTAAGATATAGCTGTTTTTGCCGAAACCGCAGATTACGCCCTTGCAGACCTCCGACAAAACGGACTTGTGCCTGAACTCCTCACGGGAGTGCACGTTTGACATATGCACCTCGACCACGGGAACGTTTATCGCCGCGATAGCGTCGCGTATGGCGTAGCTGTAATGGGTGAACGCGCCCGCGTTTAAAATTACGCCGTCAAAGCCGTCCTTGGGGGCTTTTTGAAGTTCGGTGCAGATATCGCCCTCAAAATTGCTTTGATAAAATTTGCAGGTATCGTTTTTGAAGTGCGCGGCAATTTCCGCGTTAATCACGTCCAAAGTTTCCGTACCGTACACGCCCTTTTCGCGCATACCCGTCATATTCAAGTTGACACCGTTGATAAACAGAAGTTTCATTTTACCACCTCACAATATTCCGTAAACAGTTTTTTCGCCTGCTCTTCGTCGGGCTGTAAACCGAAGAAAATGCAGTCGGCATAATACGCCTGATAAAAAAGCATAGCTTTCCCGTTGATTATTTTTGTACCGAGCCGTTCGGCAACTTTCAAAAATTCGCTCTTTTCGGGTACATAGATTAAATCAACCGCGACAGCGCAAAGCCCTAAAAGGTTTTCCCCGACGGGAGATATACCTTCAGTTTTGTGCATCCCCACGCCCGTTGCGTTTACAATAAGAAAATATGATTTATCCGAAACCGTATCCAAAGCGTGAACGCCGTTAAATTCCTTTTCCAAAGCCAAAGCATTTTCAGCGTTCTTATCGTACACATAAACCGAAGCGCCCGAATCTGCAAGCTTTTTGGCAACGCTTCTGCCCGCGCCGCCCGCGCCTAAAACGAGGGCTTCTTTACCGCAAACGTCAACGCCGTTATTTTTCAGCATAAGCGTGAAGCCCAAGCCGTCGGTATTGTCACCCGTTAAAGTTTTACAGTTTACGGTGTTCACCGCGCCGAAAATTTTAGCGTCACCCTCAATATTTTTCAGGTGTGCAATTACCGAAAGTTTATAAGGAATAGTTACGTTAACCCCGTCATATGCCGCAAGTAACGCGTCTATCTCGTCTTCAAACTTGTCTTCGCGAATTGAAATTTTATTATATTCAACCGACAAGTTCAGGCGGCTTGCAATAAACGCGTGAATTTGCGGACTCGTTGATTTCGAGACGTCCTTGCCGATAACCGCAAGCTTATTTTTAATCATTTTTATTCCTCAAATTATCGGAGATTTCCTTTAAATATTGCTCATATTTACCGTATTCTATCTTCATTTCCACGCTTTGACCCTCACGTTTTGGAACTATTAAAGAGATAAGCTCGTTATCGTTCTTCTTGTCATGGGCAGCAACACTCGCGGCGTTCTCTATAACGTCGAAGGAAGGAACTTTTTTCAAGACCGATAATATCAGTTTTTCCAGATTTTCAGCATATTGCCCCACGCATATACCGAAGTTTCGGGCAATTTGCAGCTCGTAATACGCACCGATTAAAACGTATTCGCCGTGGGAACGCTTGCCGTATAATAGCTCCAAGGCGTGACCCGTGGTATGACCTAAATTCAACGCCTTCCTCGCGCCGGACAAATCGTGCTCGTCCTCCTGCACTACCGTCGCCTTGTGGCGGATACAGTCGTACGTTATATCTTCAAGAAAAGCCGCACGGGTAAACTTTTTAATATTTTTTAAAAGCTTTTTATAAATTTCCGCGTTCAGGGCGCCGTACTTTATGACTTCACCCAAACCGCAACGGATTTCACGTTTCGGCAAAGTGTTCAAAAACACGGGGTCGACGATAACTTCTTCGGGCTGATAGAACGTGCCTATAACGTTCTTGACGCCGTCCATATCTACGGCAGTTTTACCGCCGACCGAGCTATCAACCTGAGCCAAAAGAGTCGTAGGAATTTGCACGAGACGAACCCCGCGCATATAAAGCGCGGCGGCAAGACCCGCAATATCGCCTACCACACCGCCGCCGAACGCAATCACCGTCGAGTTTCTGCGTACGCCAGCTTCCAGCATGCTTTTCAAAATTGCCATAAGCACGCGCGGATTCTTGCTCTTTTCGCCGGCAGGGATAACGTATTTCGGTCTTTCGCCGAAAACGGAGCTTAAATGCGTACCGTATAGTTTATTTACGGTACCGTCGGTAATTATAAACAACTGCCTGCTATTAAGCTTAGGAGCATACGCTTCAAACGCGCCTGCGCCGCAGCGGATAACGCTTTCAGCCGTCGCCGTTTTCAAGGTTACATCTTTCATTGTTTACCTCAAAGCGCGGTATCTTTCCAAAACCTCGCGCATATTGTCGCCGCCCAATCTTTGGGACACTACGTCGGCAAGCACGAACGCAACCACGCTTTCCAGAATAATTTCAGCGGCGCACACTGCGGCTACGTCGCTTCGTTCGCTTGCCGCCTCAGCGGACTCGTTAGTGGAAATATCCACGGTTTTAAGCCCTTTCATGAGCGTTGGTATGGGCTTCATTGCGGCGCGTAGAACTATTTCTTCTCCGTTGGACATTCCGCCTTCTATGCCTCCGGCATTATTGGTCTTGCGGAAGTAGTCGCCGTTATAGTAAATTTCATCGTGAACCTTGCTTCCTTCAAGCCTTGCGGCTTCAAAGCCAAGACCGACCTCGATGCCCTTTATTGCCTGTACGCTCATCATTGCCCCGCATAAAATTGCGTCAAGCTTGGTGGCATACTGCATACAGCTGCCGAAGCCGCGCTTTAAACCTTTGACGCGAATTTCGATAATACCGCCTGCAGTGTCGCCATTTTCTTTAAGCCCGTCAAGAAGCCTCTTCGCTTCCTGCTCCTTTTTACCGTCAAGCATAAAAAGCGGACTTTTCTTTGCTTCCAAAATGCGTTTAAAGCCATATATATGGGGGTCTACGACGTTTCCGACCGATTTTACATAGCCCGATATTTCAACGCCCAAAACCTTTAAATACTGTCTTGCTATACTTCCGCCTACTACTCTTGCCGCAGTTTCGCGCGCGCTTGCGCGCTCCAAAACGTTGCGCGCGTCGGTCTGGTCGTACTTTAAAACACCCGTCAAATCGGCGTGACCCGGACGAACCTTAGTGAGCCTTCTCCGCGTTGTGTCCGCACCTTCTGGGGCTATGACTTCACGCCAATTTTCATAGTCATTATTCTTAACGGCAAAAGCAAGCGGACTACCCAGCGTTAAGCGGTTTCTTACGCCGCTTATTATTTCAACGGCGTCCTTTTCAATCCTTTGCCTGTCGCCCCTGCCGTAACCGCTCTGCCGCAAAGCTAAATAGTAATCTATTTCTTCAACGTCGATTTTTAAGTTGGAGGGCAACCCCTCTATTATGCCTACAAGAGCTTTGCCGTGCGATTCTCCCGCCGTCGTTAACTTCATTGTTTCTCCTTTGAAATTTCGTAATTTCCGCCCTTTACGGTTACTGTTATAGTGCCGAGCTCGTCCGTTCTGTAAAGTTCGTCGCCCACATTCTTCTGCGCGTTAGCAATCGCCGCAAGCGTTGGGTTGCCGCGACCGTTTTCACCTACCGAAATTATTGCCGTATGCGGATTTAATAAATCAATAAACTGTGCGAAGGCGCCTTCTTTAGACCCGTGATCGGACATTTTTAAAATATCACACTTAGTTAAATCAATCGTACGACCGCCGAACTCCAAACCCGAAACGTTGTAATAATTAATCAATTTTTTCTGAACGGCTTGTCCCGTATTGCCTAAAAACATAAAATTTACGCCGTCGCATTCAAGCCAAATCACCGCGGAAGCGTTTTTGATATTTTGTTCGGTCGGGGAATTCAGAAGCGTACCGTATTCTCCGCCCTCGTAAAGGTGGGAATCCGGCGAAAGAAAACAGAACGAGTAACCCTTGCCCTCTATCCCGACGCCGTATTCACAATAGGAAATTTCTTTATCGAGCTGCTTAATCGCGTCCGTAAAGTGTTTGAAGCCTTCGGAAATATACGTTACGGGACTGTAAGGCGCAAATATTTTATCGACGGTTTTATAATTTAAAATCTCCTTTAAACCGCCGCAAGAGCCGTTTTCTACAGATGAACATATCAGATAATCTATGTTATCGACGTTACGGCTGTTGAGCTCCTTTAAAATTTTGGCGTTGTGGGCGTGCGTTCCGTCGCCGCCGTCAATCATAAGAATTTTTCCGTCGGGAAGCTCAATAATCGTACAGTCGCCGTTGCCGACGTCCACGAAATTTACGCGTAAAAGTCCCTCTTCGTTCGGATTACCGAAAACTAAGAAAGACGATAGATATTTAAGAGGAATAAACGAGTTGACAGCGAAAACGGAAATAGTCGCAACAAGCATTATTCCCGATATTATGATAATGATTATATGGTGACGCGATAACTTGCGCTTTTTCTTTTGCGGCATTTTTGAAACTGTTTATTTAAAAAATTCTGAGTAAATGGCGCGAATACATTTTTCGTAGTCGTCGTTGCGCACGCCTACGATTATGTTTAGTTCGCTTGAACCTTGGTCAATCATTTTAATATTGATATCGGCAGCCGCTATTGCGTTGAAGAGCCTTGCCGAAGTTCCGACGGACGAGGACATTCCGTGACCTACCGTGGCAATTAAAGCGATATCTTCAATTACGCGGATAACGTCGGGGGCAACCGCGCTTTTAATCTTTTCAATGACGGTTTCAAGCTTTTCCTTTGATAAATCGTTGCTTTCAACCACCAAAGACATTGTATCGATGCCGGACGGGATATGTTCGATAGAAATTTCTTCCTCGACTAATACGCTTAAAACTTTGCACATAAAGCCCACTTCGGCGTTCATATGCGATTTTTCAATGAAGATAACCGTAAAATTCTTCTTGCCCGCTACGCCCGTTACGAGATTACCGCTTGGCGTATACTTGGCGCTAGGTACGATTGACGTGCCAGCGTCCTGAGGGCGGAACGTGTTCTTTATCTGAATAGGTATATTTGCCTTGCGCAACGGAAAGATACTGTCGCTGTGCAGAACGTTTGCGCCCATATAACTAAGCTCGCGCAATTCCTTATAGGATATGGTTTTCATTTTTACGGGACTCTCTACAATGCGTGGGTCGCATGCAAGAAAACCCGAAACGTCCGTCCAATTTTCGTAAACGGTGGCGTTTACAGCACGCGCGATTATCGAGCCCGAAATATCCGAACCGCCGCGGGAAAAGGTTTTAACCTTGCCGTCGTAACCCTTGCCGTAAAAGCCCGGGATTACGGCGCGCTCTGCACCCGAAACGGCAAACGATATGGCTTTATAGGATTTTTCGCCGTTCAGACTGCCGTCTTCGTTAAAAAATATTACGTCCTTTGCGTCAATGAACGTTGCGCCCAGAACTTCCGCGACTATGCGAGCGCAGAGGTATTCCCCGCGCGAAGCGGTAAAATCCTCACTCCTTTCACTGTCAATCGCCGCTTCCGTTTCGTCCAAAAGAGCGTTAATTTCAAAAGGGATATTCAGCTCTTTTACGAGAGAATTAAAGCGTGCGCGGACGGCGGCAAAGCCGTTCTTGCAAGAGCCTTTTTCAACAAGCTCTTTATGGCACGCGTACAACAGGTCGGTTACCTTCGTATCACCCGAATATCTTTTACCCGGCGCTGAAACGACGACGTATTTACGCCGTGCGTCGGCGTCTATTATTTTCTTTACGCCGTTTATGACGTTGCCGTCCGCCATAGACGTACCGCCGAATTTACAAACCTTAACTGACATATTTTTCCTTAAATTATCTCTTTTGCCTCGATATAGTACCGCTTTTCAAAACCCTCGCCCATTGAAAAAGTTTTTCTGGGAAGGTTGCCGCCCATTTCTATAAGGCGGAAAAATGCGTTCTTTTCTATAGCGGGAAGTAAAACTCCGACACCGCCGTTTTCGGTTAATTTTATTAAATCATCCTCTCCGTGGATATAATCCACTTCGCCGCCGTACCGTGAAATAAACTCCGAAACGTTGGCATCAAGCTCCCTTATGCCTGCGGGAGTATTTGCGTTGAAGGGTACTTCCGATTTTACCCCCTTCACTACAATATACGCTTTCCCGCTGCCCGAGGTTTGCAAAACGTTTAAAAACTCTTCGGGATTATCCGTTTTCACAAATCTGTGGATAGGCTCGAATTTCAAAGCATTGTCAAACACGTTGACGGCTTCCGCCAAAGCGAAACGCGCGGGGTGGTTTTCCAGTTCCTTTTCGGTAAGCCTAGGTTTCAATTTCTCCCAGCATTTTTTTGCGGTTGCAAGGGAATGGTTGCCGTCGCCCACCGCAAATAAAAGATTACCGTCGGTATTATAAAAGGCATTTTTAACTTCTTCCGAATTTGTAATAAAAGTGCCTTTTACGTGTCCGCCGCCGCACGATAAATCAAAGTCGTATAAAACTTTACCGCGCTCTGCTACGTTTAAAACCGAGTTTTTTTCATCGTTATAAAGAAGCATTACATGCGGAAGCTCCAAAGGAGCGTTCTCCCTTATTCTAACGCGGGGAGGTATTCGCTCTAAAATCGTGTCCTCGGTGGAACGGATAGGCGTTTTTGCGCCGACCGAAAACGAATAATCTTCAAGGTCGATACTGAGTACTACGCCCGTGCGGGTGCCCGAAGGCGTAGTGCGTTCAACCAAGATAAATCCACCGGATACCTTTTTAAAAACGCCGCCCGAAAGGTATTCGTGCATAGTCTTGTTGATGCGCGCGATACGCTTTTCGGGCCGGTCGTTGAGATAAATCTCGGGAAATATTAAGTTATACGTCGAGGGCTTTCCTCCCGTTATTCTTTCAACCTCTTTCCAATAAGCGCAATCCGAAGTGTACTGGTCGCACGCGTTGACCGCCCAAGCGGTCATATCTATTCCGTCGGAAGGCAAAAGAATATCGGGAATTTTTATCGTATTCATAGACTCCTCACAAATTTAAAACCAAAACCGCAAACACCGCAAGCGCTACTGCAAGTATTTTGATGGGAATGTGCTTGGTAAACAAGCCGACTAAAAAATTTGTGAACTTTTTCATAACTTGCCCTCCGCGGTAAGATCTGACCAGTAGTATTCCGAAAGCGCGTTTTTAATGTCCGCCGCATCGGCGTACTTCTTTCTTATAACGCCGTTCTTCGCTATTGAGATTATGCCCGTTTCTTCGGATACGACTATTGCCGTAACGCTTGCGACCGACGTTACTCCGAGCGCTGCGCGGTGGCGGCTGCCCATATCTTTGGGAAGTTTTTCACTCTGCGCAAGGGGCAAAAAGCAACCCGCCGCATAAATTTTGGTACCTTCTATTACCATAGCGCCGTCGTGCAATGGCGCTTTCGGATAGAAAACAGCCTCAATCATTTGCGCGGTAATGTCGGCGTTTACGACGGTACCGCTTTCAATTATGCCTTCCGGAAGGTTCTCGTTTGAAAGAACTATAAGCGCGCCTACGTCTTTCTTTGACATATTCTGCACTGCGCGGACGGTTTCCTCGATAATGAGTTCAACGCCCGTTACCGTAATACTGTCCTGCTTTTTGCTCTTTTTTACGTTAGAGTCCAATAACGCACGCTTGATTTCGGTATGGAACATAGTAAAAATCAAAAGCGCAATCATTAAAATGACTATAAACAGGAGTTCTTGCGAGAACGTATCGGTAAGCGCGAATGCCAAGCCGCTTACTATAACGGCGACCGTTACAACCGCTATAAACTTACCGCCTTTATTCACCTTTAAAATTTTAAAAACGTAGTAAAATACGGCGGCAATCAAAATAAACTGTAACAAATATCCTGCCCAGTTCTGTCCGAAGCTGTCAAAAAATTTTTGAAATCTTTCTCCTAAATTACCCATTCCGTTCACCACATAAAAGATTACGATATTTAACTATATTATATAATTTAAATTTAAAAAAATAAAGCGTTTACGCCTATCTAATTTCATCCAATCCCGAAAAATATTGCATTTTGGACCGTTTGCATGGCGCTTTGAGGAGTTAACCGCCCGCACTTCATATCGGAAATCGCACGGTAAACGTATTCTACCAACTCTTCAAGACGGCTTTGCCCTATTCTTTCGGCTTGCTCGCGGCTCTTTTTTACGCCGTATTCTTTCATCTTTAACTGCTTAGAAAGGTTTGCATCGCTATCGCCGGAAGCGACAACCGTTAAAAGATTTTTAAAATAGTTGAAAAGCCCGTTTAAAAGAAAAACTTCGTCTCCGGCTTTCTTTTGAAGCTCGTCCGCAATTTCGCAAAACTTGGTAAAATTGCGGGTTGCAACCGCATTGGTTAGTTCGTAAATTCTGTAATCTGCGTCTTTAAAGACAAGGGCGTCCACCTCTTCGCACGTTAAGGTTCCCGTCTTTTTAAAGTCGATAAGCTTCTGCACTTCAACCGACACACGCGCCATATTGCAAAGGCAATACTCGGCTACGCTCTCGCAACAGGCGGCAGAGGCATTAACGCCTGCGCGCCTAAGCGTAATATAAACCCATTTTGAAACGACTTCGGCGTCAGCTTTGCCGCAGTTGACAAAAGTTACCGCATGCTTGCGTTTTAAATCAACGCCCTTTTTTGCACCCGAATTGACTATTAAAAGAATGGAGGAAGGCGGAAAGTTTTCAAAAAGGGGGTTCAGATATTTTTCGTATTCGTTTTCCGTGGGGTAAAACTCGCTTACCTTTATTATTCGCCTTTCCGCCATAAACGGATAATTTTTCACAGCCGAAACGAGAGCGGAAATTCCGCCGCCTTTTAATGTTTCTCCGTCAAAAGAGGTAAAGTTAAGTTCAGGCATTTCCAAAAAAGCGGATTTAATCTGCTCTTCGCCCTTCATCCTGAAATACGCGTCGTCGCCCTCTAACAGATAAATTGATTTTGCGCCTTCGGATACGCTTTGTTTAAGCTCGGTATAATCCATAAAAAGTACTTTAATCCTTGTTGAACATTGCTAAAAATTCTTTCATTGCAAAAGACAGAGTCACGTGTCTTGCTATTGCAACGCCTATTCCGCGGACGGGAAGCGTTGGGGTGGTTTTCAACTCGAACAGCTCCCCGCTTTCAAACTCGGCTTCGCAATACTCGCGCGGGATACAGCCCACGCCCATACCCTTTGCAACGAGTTTTATCATTAAGTCCCAATTGGCAACTTCGATATCGGGAGTGAAGTGCACGCCCAAAATCTCTTCAGACGAAGCAAGCGCACGGCGCGCAACGGTATTTTCTTCAATCATTAAAAGCGGATAATCGTGCAAACGCTTCAAAGGAATTTCTTCAAACATTAATTCCGAATATTTTTTACCAGCCACAAACACGTCCGACAGGTGCGACACCGTACCGTAAAACCTTACGTCGTCATCCTCTAACGGGAGATTGATGAAAGCAATATCGCAATGCCCTTCTTTGAGCTGATTTACGGTGTTCGGCGAAGTGGATGAAATAAGCTCCAGTCTTACAGCGGGGTACTTTTCGTTAAACTGCGCAAGCTTATCCGAAAGTACGTGAGAAAAGATGGAATCGGTTGCGCCTATCCTTATGGTGCCGGTCGCGGTCGTTTTAAGTTCCGTAAGCTTGTTTTCCGCCTCTTCCAAAAGTTCAAGCGCTTCTTCGACCTGATTAAAAATAAGTTTGCCGCCGCCGGCGGAAAGTTCCATGCCTTTATGCGTACGGTTGAAAAGGGAAACGCCGAGCTGACCTTCAAGCTGCTTTACGGCTTGGGATACGGCGGGTTGGGAAATAAACAACTCCTGTGCGGCTTTGGTCAAAGAGCCGCATTTTGCAACCGTATAGAATACTTTATAAAGCTCTAAATTTACCATAGATTTTACCTCGATTTTTTTGATTGGACGCCACATATGCTTGAAATAACGCATCTATACACTTAGCGAAAAGCGCAGAGACACAAACAGAACAAGGAGCGCGAACGACGACCGCATGACGCATACTAAACAGTACGCAACCAAGGCGGAATAAGCGCGACGCAGTAATGCGAAGCATATTCGCGCTTTTACTTACCGACACAGAATTTTGAAAAAACGGTTGAAATAATCTCCTCGTTCGCGGTTTCACCCGTAATTTCACCGAGTGCGTCCCACGCGTCTTTCAAGTCCACCGCTATTATATCGAGGGTTAAAGTTTCAAGGTTTTCCGTTGCAGACTTTAACGCTTTTGCCGCCTTTAAAAGCGCCGCGTAGTGTCTTTCTTCAACGACGTACGCCTTATCCAAGGCAATGTCGCCGAAGCTTCTTTCCGCAATTAATTTTTTCAGTTTATCCAACCCGTTACCCGTCTTTGCGGACACGGCAATATCGAACTTGCCGACGGGTTTCTTTAAGTCCGACTTATTGAAAACCCTTATCACCTCGCCGCTTACGTCCGCAGGAAGATCTGCATCCTCCCCTTCGCTTACGGAAAGAATTATATCGGCCGTAGTAACGATTTTTTTTGCGCGTTCTATGCCTATACTCTCGACCGCGCCCGCGCATTCGCGTATACCTGCGGTGTCAATCAAGTTGTATTTTACTCCGTCAATATCAATTGCGCCCTCAACAGCGTCGCGCGTGGTGCCCGCCTCCGCCGACACAATAGCTTTATCATAGCCCAAAAGCGCGTTTAAAAGCGAGCTTTTGCCCGTGTTAGGCTTGCCGCAAATGGCAACTGTTACGCCCTCTTTTAATTTTTTGCCGCACTTATATCCTGATACGAGTCCGTCGGTTGCGACTTTTAATGCGGCGACCTGCGACTTAATCTTTTTTAAGTCAAGCCCGCCATCGTCCTCTTCAGGATAGTCGATTTCAACCGCGACTTCCGCTAAAATATCTTTGAGAGAATTTTGAAGAGTTTCAACCTCATTTGAAAGTTTTTCACCGTAAAGCATACTGCCTGCACGGAGAAGCGCAAGACTTTCGGCATTTATCATATCCGCCATACCCTCGGCAGAAGCAAGGGTGAGCTTACCGTTTAAAAAGGCGCGTTTAGTGAATTCGCCTCTATCCGCAAGACGTGCGCCGAGAGACAAACACTTTTTCAAAACGCCGCGAGCAAGCTGTACTCCGCCGTGACAATGTAGTTCAACCACGTCCTCGCCCGTGAACGATTTAGGGGCTTTGAAATACACCAAAAAGCCGTAGTCGGTAAACCCGTCGGCTTGGATATGCCCCGCGTACATATAGTTGGGTTTGAAATTTTTGTAAGGCGTAAACATTTTGCCTGCTATTTCAAGACTATTCTCGCCGCTTATTCTTATAATGGCAACCCCGCCCGTGCCCGAAGCGGTGGCAATTGCCGCAATACTTTCCTGCATAAAACCTCAAAGTATAACTTAAACTTATACGTTCTTTTTAAAATTATAGCACCGCGATATGAAAAAGTAAAGAAAAAGAGTACTTTTCAAAAGTACTCTTTTAAAGTCGTTAACTTTTAATTTTCAAACGGGTCGTTACAGTTATTGCTGTTGCCGAACTCTGAAAACGGATCGTCGGGAGAATCTTTAGGGTTTGAGTTGCCGTCCCCCGCATTTGAAACGCCGTCGGCGTATTCCCCCTCGTAAGGATTTCTTGAATAAGGGTTTTGATTGTAGGGGTTTTGGTCAAAGTCCTGCTGACGGCGATATTGCTGGTACATTCTGTACTGGCGTTCCTGTTCTCTTCTGACGAATTCGCGGTAGCCCATTCCGCGGTTATTTCTTAAAATAAAGATTAAAATGCCCTGCACGGGGAAAAGGATACTCGTAATCGTGAAAAGCATATAGCGTCTTGCGGCAAACGTCTGGAAAAACGCCGAAAGAGTGAATACCTGCATTACGAGGAAAGCAAGCTCCATAAAACTAAGTATGAATTTATCCAAGTATTCAAAGCACCAGCCAGCCCAAAGAAGTTCGGGATATTCGTGAATACTGCTTGAAAGCGTTTCCGTTACCCACTTCAAACCATAACCGTTGGTACTGTCCACGTATTCAATGAGGTTGTAAGATATCAATAAAAACCTTGCAACATAGTTTAAAACATATCCAACGACGAGTAAAACTTCCAAAATGGCGGCAATGAGCGCAAAAATCTTGGTATCAACGCTCTTGAAGGTTCTGTTCTTCTGACCGCAAACGCCGATATAGTAGGTATTTAAAAACGGCACGAACGCCATCCATCTGTTTTTATACCCCTCGCGACCCGCAATTATAAACAGACCGACTGCCTGAAATACGAAAACAGTCAAAAAGCACAGACCGCCAACGATAAGCGGAACGTACCACGTATCGCTGTTTACGAATATTTGCGCAACGCTTGCATATTCAAAGAAATCCATAAAATCCTCCTCACAAGTATTTCACGCTATTTAAGCGCGTAAAATATTTCGTGATTTTTAGGGGCTTCTCGCCCCTCGCGCCGCAATTTTTAAGGGCACACAGATATATAATTGCGACACTTCACCCTCGCTGAGGCGCAGGTATGCGCAATTTGAGTGCGCTAACCAAAAAACGTGGTTTTTGGTTGCGTTGTTAATAGTTAGAATTTTTAAGTTACATAATTATATATGTGCTAAATGTTAAAAATAAAATCGGTCCGTGAAAACGTTGTAAAAATTTAATCAAAAAGCGTGAAGCCGTACTCGACTTTTTCAAGCGTCAAGCCCTTTGCGGGCATCGTTCTGCCTACGGCTTCCCTGTCGCCCAAACTTAACGAACGGGCAACGTCTGCTTCCGATAAACTGCCCTCGGCAAAGCCTATTGCCGTACCCGCTACAGTGCGGACCATATTGTATAAAAAACCGCCGCCGCAAACGTAAATTTCAACGTCGGTTGAGAGCGCGGATTTGGTTATTACAGCTTCTGCCGAGTATACATCGCGCACAGTCGTTTTAACTTGAGAGCCGCTTTTACAGAACGCCTTAAAATCGTGTTTTCCGACGAAAGACCCCAATATATGCCTTAGTTTCGCTATATTAACGGGATTTTTTACCCACACGGAATATCTGTCCTTTAACGGGTTTCTTCTCTCCGCCAAATAGATTCTATAACAGTAGGTTTTTCTTTTTGCGCTGCGGTTTGCATCAAAATTTTCAGGCGCGGCAGCAGACTGCAAAACGGCAATATCGGGGGGAAGAAAACGGTTTAAAACGTCTGCGATTTTGTCCGCGGGTATGGTGGTTTCGGCGTTGAAATGGCACACCTGTCCTGCCGCGTGAACACCGCTGTCGGTTCTGCCGCTTGCGGTTACGCCCGTTTTCTTGCCGAAGACCTTTTCACAAGCCTCTTCCAACTTTTCCTGTACGGTTATTGAATTTTTCTGAATCTGCCAACCGCCGTAATCCGTTCCGTCGTAGGCAAGAAGTATCGCGTATCTCATTTTTCAACCATCATTTTTCTAAAACGCCATAAAGGTTGCCGTTCCACAAAAGCCACGTTAAAATCACAGCCATCCCTATTATTGACGTAAAAATCCCCGCCAAATCGGTAAATATTCTTTTGCTTTTAACCCCGATTTCTACTGCGGTCCGGTTACCTTTTTTCATCAGCTTAATTTTATATACTCGTAGAACTGCGGGAGGATGTCCGCGCAATAGATATTCAGAAGAACTACTCCCGCGATAAGCGCTGCAAAAACCAAAAAGGCAACCAAATCGCGCCAGCCTAATTTCAGTTTTTTGAATTTCGTCCTGTTTTTCGAGCCCGAATAGCACCGTGCGTCCATAGCGTCTCCGAGCTCGTCCGCGCGCCTGAACGCACTTATAAGCAAAGGTATAAGTATGGGCACGATTGCCTTTATTCTTTTAAAGATATTGCCGCTTTCAAAGTCCGCACCCCGCGCTTTCTGCGCGGAAATTATGCGGTTGGTTTCATCAATTAAAGTAGGAATAAAGCGTAGCGCAATCGACATTATAAGCGCAAGCTCGTGCACGGGAAATTTTATATATTTTAAGGGCTTTAAAAGGCTTTCGATACCGTCCGTAAGGGATACGGGGGTCGTAGTAAGAGTCAGAACAGACGAAGCCATTACGAGAAAAAACAACCTTAAAATGAAGAATACCGTGAAAATTATTCCCTCTCTCGTAATTTTTATTATCCACCACTCGACGTAGACGACTTCTCCGCCGTGGAAAAAGAGGTTAAGAACAGCCGTAAATACGAGAATAACCAAAATGCCCTTAACGGAGCGCAACACTCTTCCGAAAGGAACGCGCGCCGCCGCGATTGCTACGCAGATTACGAGCGCAACGGCAAACAGCGAATAGAAGTTGTTAGCGACGAAGAGAAGAACGATAAGCGCAATAAGCGCCAAAAGCTTTATGCGCGGGTCAAGCCTGTGAACGAATGACTGTGTGGGGTAAAATTGCCCGAAGGTTACGTCGTTAAGCATCGGCGGCACCTCCGTTATCGGCTTTGCCACGGTTGTAAACTTCTATAACCTTGTCCGAAAAGTCCGACACAGTACAGTCGCTGTCGATTATTATTCCCTTAGCCGTTAGCGACTGAGCGATTTTAGAAGTCAAAGGAACGTCAAGCCCCAACGCTTTAAGCTCGTCCGAACGCTTGAAAATTTTATAAGGCGCATCGCAGGCGAAAACCTGACCGTTTGCAATGACGCAAGCCCTGGTACAGTTATCTGCAACCTCGTCCATATCGTGGGAAACGATTATTATTGTTTTGCACCATTCGCGGTGGAGCTTGTGCAAAAGCTCCATTATTTCGTTCTTGCCCTTGGGGTCAAGACCTGCGGCGGGCTCGTCGAGAATTAAAACCTGCGGTTTCGTTACGATTACGCCCGCGATAGCCGCGCGCCGCTTCTGCCCGCCCGACAAATCGAACGGGGACTTGTCCTTTACCTCTTCGTAGTTGAGTCCGACGATTTCTATGCTTTGCCTAACGGCTTCCTCTATCTCTTCTTTTGAAATTCCTTTCTTAAAGTTTTTAAGCCCGAATGCCACGTCGGCAAAGACCGACTCGGCAAATAACTGATACTCGGGATACTGAAATACCATTCCGACGCTTGCCCTGAGCGCTTTAAAGTCGCATTTTCTACTGCCTAAATCGAATTGCCCCACGGATATGCTTGAAATAACGGGGGTAGGCCGCCCTTTTTTAGCCTTAGGTTTTTTATACCTTTTCTGCGCCTGCGGCAATTTTATGAGGGCGTTAAGGTGCTGAACGAGGGTAGATTTCCCGCTGCCGGTGTGTCCGATTATACCGAAAAACTCGCCTTCGTCGATATGAAGGTTTACACCCTTTAAAGCTTTGGTTGCAAACGGAGATTTTTTGGAATAAGTGAAGGTTAAATCCTTTACATCGATATCCCATTCGTGACCGTTTTCGATGGATTTTTCCCGACAAATCGAAGATTGCCCCCCATATATACCGCAATTAACGAAGTTTTTATATATTTCTTCCGCAAGCTCTTCGGGGTGCAAAACGTCCTTTATATCCATTCCGGCTTTGCGCAAGTTTTGGGAAATAACGCTAGTTCTCGGCAACGATAAGTTAAAGGTTTCAAGCGTTTCTCCGCTTGTAAAAATTTCCTCCGGCGTTCCCTCTAAGGCAATTTCGCCCCTGTTCATAACTATCGTTCTGTCGGCAAGGAGCGCCTCTTCCATAAAGTGGGTAATGAGAATTATCGTCATCCCCTCTTCTTCGTTGAGTTTTTTGACTACCTCTATAACTTCCCGTCTGCCCTTGGGGTCGAGCATTGCGGTGGATTCGTCCAATATCAAAACGTCGGGTTTTATGGCAAGCACGCCCGCAACGGCTATTCTTTGCTTTTGACCGCCCGAAAGCCTTGCTGGAGTCGACGCGCGGAATTCTTCCATACCGACAGCGTTCAAAGCCCAACCTATGCGTTCGCCTATTTCTTCACGCGGGACGCCTATATTCTCCGGACCGAACGCAATGTCGTCCTCAACGATGGAAGCGACCATCTGGTTATCGGGGTTTTGGAAAACCACGCCGACGTGTTTTCTTATTTCAACTGCGTTTTTGCCCTCGGCAATATCCATTCCGAGAACGCAGATTTTGCCGTTGTCCGCTTCCAAAAGACCGTTCAAAAGACGGGCAAGGGTAGACTTACCGCTTCCGTTGTGCCCGATAACGGATAAAAACTCACCCTTTTTAAGCTTAAAAGACACACCGTTAACGGCATAAACTCCGCTGTCGGGGTAAGAAAATTTTACGTTTTCGCATTCGATAACAAAGTCAGACGCCATAGTTCCCTTGATAAATAAACAAATTCAATTTTTATTATAGCAAAAACAGTCAAAATGTACAACTTTTTTTGCTATTAAAATTCATTACCGATGTTGACAAGATTAATTTATCGTATTATAATAATGTAAGTGTGAGTTTTACACGGAAACGTTAAAAATTATTATTTATTAAACGGAGGTTTTTTGATGAAAAAGTTGACTATCGACGGTAATACCGCCGCAAGCCACGTTGCGTACGCCTTTTCGGAAGTAGCCGCGATTTATCCTATCACCCCCTCTTCGCCTATGGCTGAAGTTGCGGACGAGTGGGCGACGGCGGGCAGAACCAACATGTGGGGTCAGAAGGTTAGAATTGCTGAAATGCAATCCGAAGGCGGCGCGGCAGGCGCGGTTCACGGTTCGCTTTGCGCGGGCGCGTTGACGACTACTTACACCGCTTCGCAGGGGCTTTTATTAATGATCCCCAATATGTACAAGATTTCGGGCGAGCTTATGCCTATGGTTATGCACGTTTCGGCGCGCGCACTTGCGGCACATTCACTGAACATTTTCGGCGACCATGCGGACGTTATGGCTTGCCGCCAAACGGGTTTTGCGATGCTTTGCGACGGCTCCGTACAGGAAGTTATGGACTTAGCATTGGTTGCGCACCTTTCAACTTTGAAATCCAAAGTTCCCTTTATCAACTTCTTCGACGGCTTCAGAACGAGCCACGAGGTTGCCAAAATCGACGTTTGGGACGAAGCTGACGACTATAAGGAAATAAGAGATATTTGCGACGAGGTTGGAATCGCCGCAGACGTTGCGGACTTCAAGTCGCGCGCTTTGAACCCCGAACATCCCATTCAGAAGGGTACCGCGCAAAACGGCGATACTTATTTCCAGAACAGAGAGACGGCGAACAGCTATTACGAAGCTACCCCCGCTATCGTTCAGAAGATGATGGACGTGGTATCCGCTAAATGCGGCAGAAAGTATCACCTTTTCGACTACGTTGGCGCAAAAGACGCGACGGACGTTATCGTTTGTATGGGTTCGGCTTGCGAAACTATTGAAGAATCAATCAATAAGCTTAACGGAATGGGTCATAAATACGGACTTGTTAAGGTTCGCCTTTACCGCCCCTTCGTTGCGGACAAGTTCGTAAAGGCGCTGCCTAAGACGGCTGAAAGACTTGCCGTTCTTGATAGAACGAAGGAGCCCGGTTCGCTCGGCGAGCCCCTTTATCTTGACGTATGCTCCGCGCTCCTTGAAAAGGGCGTTACCAATTTGAAGGTCGTAGGCGGCAGATACGGTTTGGGCTCGAAGGAGTTCACCCCCTCTATGGTGCTTGCGGTTTATAAAAACCTTGAAAGCGCAAAACCCAAGAATCACTTCACCGTTGGTATTTACGAGGACGTAACGCACTCGTCTTTGAACTTCTCTGAAAAGTTTGACGCTGCTCCCGTAGGCTCGACGAGCTGCAAATTCTACGGCTTAGGCTCCGACGGTACGGTCGGAGCAAACAAGAACTCGATTAAGATTATCGGCGACCATACGGAAAAACACGCGCAGGCGTACTTCTTCTACGACTCAAAGAAATCGGGCGGCATCACCGTTTCACACCTCCGTTTCGGCGACACGCCCATTCAGTCCGAATACTTAATCGACAGCGCGGATTTCGTACAGTGCTCCAACCCCTCGTACGTTACCCGTTACGATATGACGGGCGACATCAAGGAGGGAGGCACCTTCCTTATCAACACCAACGCAACCACGGTTGAAGCTTTGGAGGAGTTCCTGCCCGCAAAGGTTAAACAGGATATTGCTAAAAAGCACATCAATCTTTACGTTATCGACGCAATCAAGATTGCGGGCGAGCTTGGACTTAAAGGCAGAACCAACACCATATTGCAGTCGGCGTTCTTCCGCGTTAATCCCCAGATTATGCCCTACGACAAAGCCATCGAATATATGAAATATATGGCTAAGAAATCCTTCGGCAGAAAGGGCGACGCGATCGTTCAGATGAACTATAACGCAATAGATTCCGCCGCAGGCGACAACCTTATAAAGATTGACGTTCCCGCAGACTGGGCAAAAGCCAAGACGGGCGCGGAAATGGTCAAGGGCGCGGACAACAAGTACTATCAGGAAATTATCAAGCCTATTCTTTACCTCGAAGGCGACAAGCTTAAGTCTTCGCAGTTCAACGCAGACGGTCACGTTCCTACGGGCACGACTAAGTACGAAAAGCGCGGCGTTGCCGTTCTCGTACCCGAAATTATAGTTGACAAGTGTATCCAGTGCGGCACCTGCTCCTTCGTGTGCCCTCACGCTTGCCTCCGCCCCGCGCTCGTTGCCGACGGTTCGGACAAGCCTGCAACTCTTAACGGAAAAGCCGCAATCGGCTTGCCCGGTTACGAGTACAAGATGCAGGTTTCACCCCTCGACTGTATGGGTTGCGGCGTGTGCGCTACCGTTTGCCCCGTAAAGGACGGCGGAGCAATAAAGATGATTCCCCTTGCGGAATCCCTTGCAAAGGGCGAAGCCGAGAACTGGGAATACACGGTTGAGCTCCCCGACGTTGATACATCGAAGTTCAAAAAGGAAACCGTTAAGGGTTGCCAATTCGCCACCCCCTTGTTCGAGTTCTCCGGCGCGTGCGCAGGCTGCGGCGAGACCCCTTACGTTAAGGTTATCACCCAGCTTTTCGGAGAGGATATGGTAGTTGCTAACGCAACGGGTTGCTCGTCAATCTACGGCGGTTCTTCGCCTACCTGTCCTTACACCACAAACAAACAGGGTCACGGTCCCGCTTGGGCCAACTCGCTCTTTGAAGACAACGCGGAGTTCGGCTACGGTATGAATCTTGCGTATTCCGCAAGAAGAAACGCTTTGAAGGGCAAGATTGAAAAACTTGCAGGACTTTGGAGCGGCGATGGAAAGACGGCTTGCGAAAATTATCTTAAAGCTTTCGATAACAGAGAAGCTTCCAAGAAGGCTTCCGCAGAGCTTTTGAAATTGCTTGAAGGCTGCAACGGTTGCGGCTGCGAATCAGACGCGTTGGTTGCTGAAATTCTTGCAGACAAGGATTGCCTTGCTAAGAAATCAATCTGGATATTCGGCGGCGACGGTTGGGCTTACGATATCGGCTACGGCGGTTTGGACCACGTGCTTGCAAGCGGCGAGGACGTAAACGTACTCGTACTCGATACCGAAGTTTACTCCAATACGGGCGGTCAGGCTTCCAAGTCAACCAACATCGGCGCGGTTGCTAAGTTTGCTTCCGCAGGTAAGAGAATTAAGAAGAAGGATTTGGGTATGATTGCCAAATCCTACGGCTACGTTTACGTTGCTCAGGTTGCAATGGGTTCTAACCCTGCACAGCTTCTTAAAGCGTTGACCGAAGCCGAAGCTTACCACGGACCTTCGCTTATCATCGCTTACGCGCCCTGCATCAACCACGGCATCAATATGACGAAGAGCCAGCTTGAGCAAAAGGCAGCCGTTGATTGCGGCTATTGGCAGCTTTACAGATATAACCCCGACGGCGACAAGTTCACGCTTGACAGTAAAGACCCTACGGGCGATTATCAGGCGTTCCTTGCAGGCGAAACGCGTTACGCTTCCCTCGTTAAAACGCAGGGCGCGGACATTGCAAACGACCTGTTCAAGAGAACAGAAGAGTCCGCTAAGGCAAGACTCGAAGGCTACAAGAAGCTTGCAGGCAAGGAATAAGCGTTACGCTTAACCGCACTATAATATAAAAGCGTTCGCCGCGTTAAGGCGTGAAAACACCCCCACGAATTTCCGTGGGGGTGTTTATTGTTTTACTTAATCGTCTTTTCCTCATTTTTATGATAAAAACACTTTCTCCAAGGGGAAGGTTAAATATATGATTACATATAGGTTTAGCCAAGAAGTTAATCGGTAGTACAACCGAGCACGGGGAAAGCTTTACTATTGCGCTTGCCGTAGACTCGCACTCCGTCTTTTTTCACATTACTATCATCGGTTGACTACAGCCCACTATCTGCGCAAGCTGTTGTTGCATCATTCCTCTTTCTAATCACATTTCTTTAATTCTTTGTGCAATTATCATAATAAAAAAGGCGTCGTTACAGATGCTTTAAGCGACGCCATTACGGATATTAAAACTATAAAAAGATTTGAAGAGCGGAAATTAAAGTAGCCTAAGTTTTACCGTACTGTAATACTGAGGATTGCCGAGGTATCACTTTTATGGCGAAACGGTTGAAAAGATTCTTCGTTTCACTCAGAACGACCGCATAGGCGAGGCAAACGACAGTTATTGCAAAAATTCTGCAATAACTTTCATAACTTCTTCGTCTTCTTCGGTAGCGGCTTTGAAATCAAAGGAAGCAAAATAGTCTATCCTGTCGCTCTCCGTCATTTTTGCGGCGTTTGATATATTGTATTGAAGTTCCGCAAGCTTCTTTTCGGCTTCAACGGTATTATACGGGTTGTGCGCCTTGCCTTTTGCAAGATATTTAGTTACGTTGTCGCCGTAGTTTTTATAATAAACCGCTTTAGACGGCGTTACTATACTATCTTTATTACCGTGAACGAGCAGCGTAGGCGTGCCGTTTTTCCGAGTGCAACGCGCGGCGCTTGCATTGCCGTCTTTTCCGAATTTAAATAAATTTATTATCCACCAAAACGGGCATAAAACTGCTGCGACGGGCTTGGAAATGAACTTTGCCGCGCCTTCGTAAAGGGTTCTTACTGGAGTGGCGGGCGCGCTGATTGCGACGACCTTTTCAACCTTTCTTTTTACTGACGCGCATAAAACAGAATATCCGCCCCAACTGTGCCCAACCAAATAAACTTTTTTCTCGGGAAAACGAGACCGCGCGTAATCCACTGCTGAGACGGCGGTTTTCACGCCCTCGTACATTCCCTTTATATTTTTACCGCCCGACAAATTACAGCCCTTGCTGTCAAGCGCAATTACGGGATAGCCGAGGTTGCAAAAGTAGTTTATTTCGGTGGTATACGCAATATGCCCCGCGCCCATTCCGTGGACAAAAACAACGACGGAGTCCTTTTGCAGAACGTCCGCTTTGCGGTAGAGAATACCGCACAAGCTGAATTTTTTGCGCGGAATTGAAATTTTTTCCGCGTCAAGACCGAAGTCTTCCGCAGTAAAATACTTTAAAAGCTTGCCCTTATCGTAACGCCTGCCGAAAGCGAAACGATACGATAAAGCGGCAAGCAGAAACAACAACACGATAACCGCCGAAATAACTATTAACGCTATAATCCAAGGTTGCATAACTAAAATCCGAGCGGGAGCATATCGCGCCCGCCCTTATCCTTTTATTAATTAAACTATATACTTGCCGTCCAGAGCGGGTGCGGAGTCCATTTCCTTCTTCTGACCTTCGTAGCCCTTTTTGCCGAGAAGCGCGAAGGTTGCCTTTTTGCCGTTTTCAACGCCGGGCTGGTTGAATGTGTTGACGTTGAGAAGCGCGCCCGTGTAAGCCGTTTGCAATTCAAAGAGAAACATAAGCTGACCCAAGGTGAACGCGTTTACTTCTGGAAGCGTGATAGTGTAGTTCATTCTACCCGCGCGCATAAGTGCGTACGCCGTAGCATTGTTTTCCGCTTGAATCAGCTCCTGCATAGTGTGTCCGCCGAGGAAGCCTACGTCGGGAATATCTTCGCAACCGTGCGCAATGGGCATTTTACAGCCGTAGTTGGTTACGGAAATAAAGGTGATGACCTTGTCGTAAGGACCTTCGATATAGAGCTGAACCTGCGAATGCTGGTCGGTAACTCCGAGAGATTTAACGGGCGTTGTGCCTGCGTTGACTTTGTTGCCGTCGTAGTCCTCCGCCTTGCCTATCGATTCTGCCCAAAGCTGGCAATACCAATCCGCCATAAGCTTCAAATTGTCAGAATAAGGCATTAAAACGTTGATGTTTTTGCCCTGCTTCATAGTGATATACTGCAACACCGCACAAGCAAGGGCGGGGTTTTTAGCAACCGATGGCTTGGAGCAAAGTCCATCCATATACGCCGCGCCCGCAAGCATACCCTTAATATCGATGCCGAGCACCGCCGCGGGGAGAAGCCCGACGGGACAAAGCTCGGAAAATCTTCCGCCGACGCCGTCTGGAAGAACGTATTTTTTGATGTTGCCGCCGTATTTACTGTCGATTTTTATGAGGTTGCCGCGGCTTTCGTCCGTGGTGAAAATCATATGCTCGGGTAGGTTTAGCCCTTTCTTTTCCAAAATATCGGCAATTATTAAGAACTGCGTCATCGTTTCGGAGGTAGCGCCTGACTTAGATATGACGTTGAAGCAAGTTTCTTCAGGCACGATTACGTCGAGAAGGGCTTGCATTCTTACTGGATCTACGTTATCCTCAACGTAAAATTTGGGACCGCCGCGCTTTTTGGGCGGGAGCTCGTTATAGTGAAGGTGCTTTAAGGCATTGAACACCATCGAAGGGCCGAGAGCGCTGCCTCCTATACCTAAGACGACGAAGTATTTGAACTTCTTTTTTATCTGTTTTGCGGTTGCAAGAATATCAGCAACTATTTCGTCCTGATTGTACGGAAGCTCCGTCCAACCCATAAACAACTCGTCCTTGCCGCGGTTTGACATAACGTAATCGAAAGCATGTTCGGCTTTATCCTTCATACCTTTGATTTCGGAATCGGTTACGCCCCTGTCGCCGAGGGACTTAGCCATCATATAGTTATAGTCAACGGTTACGCGCATGCTGTTGCGCCATTCTTTGGTTTTATATGCCATGATTTGCCTCCATTATATAATTCCAAGTTTTTCCACATTAGAAATTATACCTCATCCCGTCAATATAGTCAATAGCGATTTATA
Source organism: uncultured Christensenella sp. (assembly GCA_910583855.1). GTDB lineage: Bacteria > Bacillota > Clostridia > Christensenellales > Borkfalkiaceae > Coproplasma. Next base: position 167,010 of record CAJTYL010000001.1, on the reverse strand, counting down.
TTTTTTTAACGGAATTTTAAATTATCCGACGGTTAAACTTTACAAAACTTTTGTTTGTGTGATATAATAATCTAACAAAAACTTTGTACACGAACGCAGCTCCGTTTATTGTTTAAGAAATATGCTTGAGGAATTGACTGCCGACCAGATTGCGGCTTGCAAGTTAATAGAGGATTGGTTTTTGCACTCTACGAGGCAGACTTTCGTCCTGGCGGGTTATGCGGGCACGGGCAAAACCACGCTTTTAAAGTACGCCGTAACCGAAGTTTTAAAGCTCGATCCCGAAAACACCGCGGCATTCGTTACGCCCACGGGCAAGGCGGCGACCGTGCTTATACGTTCGGGAATACACGCGACGACCATTCACAAGCTTATATACACCTCTTTGACGGAAGAGAAAGAAATTGAGTTGAACGGCAAAAAAATTACGGTTGAAAAGCTGACGTTCAAGAGGCGCGACGGTATCGGGAAGAGTATAAAATTAATCGTTTTGGACGAGGCCTCGATGGTGTCCGACGAGGTTTTGTACGATTTGATAGAATTCGGCGTAAAAATCCTCATATGCGGAGACAATGCGCAGCTTCCGCCCGTCGAAGGATTGAACGGATTTTTTACCGCGCCAGACTACACTTTAAAAACCATAGTAAGGCAGAACCTCGGTAATCCGATAATTATGCTGTCGGAAATGGCGCGTGAAGGAAAATATATACCTTTCGGCAGATACGGAAATAACGTTACGGTGACGAGCACGCGGCTATTCAGCGGTGAAAAACGCAAGATGTGCCTTCTTAGGGCCGACCAGATTATCTGCGGCACTAACAAGACGAGGGCGCAGATTAACGACGAGATACGCGCTTTGAAAGGCTTTACTGGGTTGCCGCAAAGCGGGGAAAAGCTGATTTGCACGCAAAACAACTGGGAAACTTTTATCGATAGCGAGATGCGGTTCAATATGGTAAACGGCATTATAGGAACTGTTATCGAGCCGTTTTACGACACCGCGAAACAGATAGGATTTATCCAATTCAAGCCCGACTTCCTTGACGAGAACTGCCCTGAAGCGCTACCCATAGACACGGGCATTTTTACCGACGGGTACTACCGCTATAAGCGCGGAGATTATTTTGAAAAGTTTGACGAAGACGGCGAGGTTACGGGGGCTTTTACCCTGAACAGATTTGAATTCGGGTACTGCATTTCCTGCCATAAAGCGCAGGGAAGCGAGTTTGACAACGCAGTGATTTTTGACGAAAGTTTCTGTTTTAAAGAGGATAAAGCCCGCTGGCTTTACACCGCGATAACCCGCGCAAAAAAGAATTTACTAATAATAAGATAATTAAAAAAACCGTAAACCCTATTGAAAAGGTTCACGGTTTTTTGCTTTATTTCAAGCATATATGGGGGGCAATTAAAAATCTGCGTCCGCGGCGGCGAGGATTGCGCGGGCTACGTCCGCGGCATTTTTACTGCCTATTACGCTTGCGCCCGTATCTATTGCGCTTGACATTTCCAGAACGGTTGCCACCCCCTCCGCCTTGATAGTACATTTGTCCTTGACGGCTGATTTGATTTCATTAATCCGCTCTATCTCGTTTCCGCCTGACAGAGCGCTTGAACTCGTCTTTATGGAATTGACGCCACAGTCGGCGGCTAGAGTGCAGGCACGCAAGATTTGCTCGTGAGATAAAAGATTGCACTCCAAATCTACCCTGAGCGACTTGTTCTTTACCGCCTTTCTTAGTTTTTTGAACTCCTTTTTAACGTATGAAAAATTGCCGTCGCGGATGTGCGCAACGGGTGCGGTGACCTCCACTTCGTCCGCGCCGTCGTTGATTGCCCGCTTTACGGCTTTAACCTTGATTGGAGTCGTATCGCCGCCGTGCGGAGAGCTTATGCACGCAACGAGTCCGCATTTCCTTTCGCTACCCAAATAGACCGAACAGTTTTTAACGAAGCACGGAAGAACGCACACGGCGCCAAGCTCTAAAGAGTTAGCGTCTGCGCAAGCCGATTTTAAAACGCTTAGGCCTGCTTTAACGGTCGCTAAATCGTATTCGAGTTTCTTTATCTGGGAACGGGCGGCTTCAGCATTGATTTTGCGCCTGAACTGGGAATAAAGTAATTTTTCACTCTGCGATATCTGCGGGGTTGCGGTAGTATCTTGGGTTGCATCCATAAATTTCTTCCTTTTTAGCTATAAACATTTATATTTTCACAAATTCCTTTGCCGCAAAGCAAATAAAATGTAATTATGTTTATAGGGATTTTGTATTTGTTTTTGACCTTTATATTCTGTTTTATTCTCGTAGCGGTAATAAAACTTGCATATTTGGGAATAACGACGTTGAAAAGACCTGCTCAAACCGAGGAAAAGAAGCTGCCGCCCACCAAGACTGAGCCAGTGTACTACATAGTTGAAAAAAAGCGGGCGAGAAAGACAAACTATTCAGAACCGAAAGAAATAGAGTTTAAAAAATAAAAATACGGGCGCGCGCCTTATAAAAAGGCGTGCGCCCGTATCGATACCGTCGAATTAATCTTCATAGCGGACGAGGTTCTCTCCGTCCTCCCAAAGACGTTCAAGGTTGTAAAAATCACGCTCCTCGTCGCCGAAGATATGGACTATTACGTCTGCATAGTCCAAAACCGCCCATCTGCCCTCGCGCACGCCTTCACGGCGGCGGGGCGTTAAGCCGTGCTGTCTTTCCAAAAGTTCTTCAAGGTTTTCACCCAAGGATTTAACCTGCGTTTTGGATGAGCCGCCCGCAACCACGAAATAATCGCAAAGACTGGTTTTATGCTCAACTGCAATATAAACTATGCCTTTCGCCTTTTTGGAAGAAAGATATTCGCAAATCAATAACGCTTTTTCTTTACTTGTCATAATAACTCCTTAATATACACGTACGCCCGTTCGGTGAGCGGATAAACAGGCTCGCCCTTTAATTTTAAATAATTCAACTGGTGTTCGAGCGCGGCACAAAGACAACCGTCAAGCCCGCCGTTGAGCTTTGCCCTAAGCTCCTTTACGCCGTCGAAATCGCGCCCTTCCTCCAACAAATCGGCAAGAAATATCAGTTTTTCAAGGTTGGACATATTCTCTCTGCCGCTCGTATGATAGCGGATTGCGTTCAAAACCCCTTCGTCCTTCACGCCGAAGATATGCTCCGCCACAAACGCGCCGCCGTACTGGTGCATAACGGATGCGGGAACGCCCTTGGGCGGAACGAAGCCTTTCAGCTCCTCAGCGGCGGGAGAAAGAAACTTTGCGCAGTCGTGGAGAGCCGCCGCCGTGATAGCGTCGATTTCGTAAACACCTGCAGCCCTGCCGTATTCCGCCGCAAGAACGGCAACGCGCACGGTGTGTTGCCAACGTTCATCTGTTAAATATTTTTTAACGCCTAAAAGCTCCGTCAGCTCGTATAAGCGACGTTTACGTATATAGAGGCGGACGTTTTCGGGCACAAGCCCAGCAGTGTCCTCGCCTAAGGCGGCAAGAACTCTTACGCGCGTTGAACTGACGGGTTTACCCACATAACCGAAATTGACTATTTCCTTTTTAAAACGCTTTTGAAAATTTTTTATATAAGACGTCAATTCGCCCGTGTTTTCACGGGCGCAGACGGCAAGCGTTGCGCACTTTAATATTTCGTCGGGTTCCTTCCAAAGCCCGAAGGTTTGAAGCATATCCGCGCCAATGATAAAGTAGAGCTCGTCACCGCCGTAAATTTTTTTAAAGTGGCGGCAGGTCACGTAGGAATAACTTACCCCGCCCCGTTTAAGCTCAACGTCCGAAACCTCAACACCGTTAACACCTTCAAAGGCAAGACGGCACATTGAAAGTCTGTCCTTGCCGCGGGCGCTTAAAACGCCCTTCTTATGGGGAGAAATATTGGTTGGAATAACGATAACCTTATCAAGCCCCAACGCCCGTTTTGCCGCGAGCACGATATTAAGATGTTCCGAATGTACGGGGTTAAACGCCCCGCCGTAAAGCGCTACTTTCATAGTTTAAATTATAATTTCAAAGGCAATAACTTCAATATGAAAAGATTGAATTTACCTTTGATACTGGATACCGTTTTTGCCGCAATTGGCGCTTTTCTACTGTTTTTCACCGCAATCAGATTTTACACGAAAAGCGCGGTTATAGGACTTATATTCGGTTTGTGCGCAGGCATGCTGTTCGGAATGCTGTGCTTCCTCTACATAAGCGGAAAACAAAATAAATCGCTTATTCTTTCCAAGGATGAAAAGCAAAAAAAGCTTTTAGCCCTGCACCTGTCGCTATCCCGAGACGAGGACGTTAAAAGCCTGTTTAAAAAAAGCTTTGGCGAGGACGCAAAAATACACGGTAAACGGGTCATATGCGGGGGTGTATCGAATTTTTTCAACTTTAAGATGCAACCTTTGAGCGAGGACGACGTCGCGCGGGTAATCAAGTTTAAATGCAACGGAGAGAAGAAAATTTTCTGCGTGAAATGCTCCGCAGAGGCCGCCGCCCTTGCAAGTAATTTTTCAATAGGAATTGCCGGAATAGACGAGGTCTTCTCTTCTTTGAAAAAAAGCGAACTGTTGCCCGAAAAATACGTTTACGAAGAGCCGAAAAAACCGAGCATTTTTAAGCGCATAAAGCTCAGGTTTTCAAAAAAGCTTTGCGCGCCTTTGTTCTGGTCGGGAGCGGCGTTGCTTGCTTTGAGCTACTTCACATTTTTTCCCATATACTATATTGTGAGCGGCGGAATAATGATTATTCTATCCGCTATCGCTTTGGTTTTCAATTAATTTTAATATGTTCAATATCCTTGCGTTTGGAAGGGCGGTATAATACCGCCTTTCTGCCTATTACTATTACGCATTCCGCCGAAAGCCTTGCGGCAAGTTCGCGCCCGATTTCTTTAGGGTCGCCGTCCGCATTTTCAAGGATATTGATTTTTATAAGCTCACGCTTTTCAAGACAGTCCGAAAAGCTTGCAAGCATATTCTCCCCTATCCCTTCCTTGCCAACTTGCCCTATCGGGGTAATGTTCGCGGCAAGGCTTTTTAATTTACTGCGCTGTTTTGAAGTCAACATAATTTCTCCTGAAAATCAATTCATATCCATACTATCGACGGGTGTTATTTCGTATCCGCAACAGTATTCGTTGACGCCCGAATTATTAACCACGACTAAGCGCGCGTTATAAAACCGTAACACGGGCGCAAGAATTTTTATAAACCTGAAAAAAGCGTTCTCGTCGGTGACGAGAAAATCAAGCGCAAGCCCTTCGTTTTCGTTATGACGCGCAATCGCGGCTTCGTCGCAGTCCTCTTCTTCCCTAACGGAATCACGCGTACACATTCCTGCGCCGATATGAACGAAGCAACCCAAATCCACCTCTTTAAGGATAACAGGTTCGGGAATTTCCTCGGCATTTGCGAAGTAGTTTGCAACTGCTTCGCCGATTTTGTCATAATTTTCAAACGTTGCGGGAATAAACAGATAGGCGTAAGCCAGACAGTCGTAAAAATCCTTTTCGGAAACCAATGAAGAATCCGCGGCAAGAGCTGTTAAATCGTAGCAAGAAGTTACGCCTTCAAAATTGCGCCTGCCGTAAAGCGCGTTCTCCTGCTTTTCCCACCAGACGGGCAAGGATTCGGGATAACGGCTTTCGGAACCCGCAACGTCGTTTACTTTAAGAACGTTTAACAGCTGTTCCAGAGTGAGAAGTTTATCGGGGGCATCATAAATAACATCGTAGCCTGCAATGGTGCGCATAGCGAAGTCTTCGCCCGCTCTTTTGCAAATATTATTGTGAACGGCACAAAGCAGCTTGTCGTATTTCTGTTCGTCAAGCCGTTTTTTGCTGTAAACGTGGACGCTTAAGATATTGGTAACTCGCGTTTCGCTCACACTGAAAACGGCAGCGGTTTCGTTAAATTTACCCAAATCCACGTCGGCGCCTTTTGGTATGTAAGGAATAATTTCAAAGTCCTTATCTTTTATAGGACTTGCCTCGGACGCCGCAGCTTTCGCTGTGAAATACTGAACGTTTCTATCCAAATCGTCTGCGCCGAAGCTACGCCAAAAAAGCCTGTACTTCCCATCAGACTTGTCGCCGTAAAATTTGTAAGGCAACGGAATCCAATCAAACTTGTTACATATTTTATTGAGTTTTTTTTCGTTCCGCGTATCAATGCACTTCTTTATCGCATCGATATTATCCGCAATCGCGCTCAAAAACCAATAGGTACGCAACGCATATGTAGGCTTGGCGTCGTCCGTTTCCTTTTCGTAACAGACACCGCTCAAAGAGATTTCGCGGTGATGTCCGTCCAAGCTTTCGTCGCCGTTGTCGTCAAAGCGCGAACAACCGTGGCAAACCCTGTCGACCTGTTCAGACAGAATAGCGTCGTACTCTTTACCTGTATACAGGTTGACCGTTACGGGGAACAGAAGCCGCGCGCTCTCAATCTCCACGCTTTCCTCTTCAATACTTTCGTATATAAAGTCGGGAGCCATGCATCGTTCTTCTTTTAAACGTTTTGCGTTTATTACCGTCCCGTCGGCAACTTGCGTTATATCAATGCCGTCGGGGAAAACATAGTATTTATATTTATAGAAAACTGCTTTTACGCCCTTTTCCATTGCGTTCTCCTTTATAAATCGCGTTTAAGGTATAAAATCAAATTCCACTTCGCCTATAGATACCGTATCGTTTTCCTTTATACCCATTTCTTTCAGTTTCGAGATGACTCCCTTTTCACGGATAATCTTCTGGAAATACGCCATTGAATCCGGGTCGTTCAAAACGACGTTGCGGCAAAGCATATCGACGAGGTCGCCGACAACTACGTAAACGCCTTCGTCCATATAGATTTCAAAGCCCAAATTGCCGCTTTTACGGTAGGTAAAATCCTCGTCAATTTCAACCCTCGAAACGGGCGGTAAACCCGATAGGATGCCGAATATGCTTGAAATAAGCTCTTTTGTGCCATCTCCGCTGACGGCGGTCAGCGTGCAGATTTTATACTTTTTGCCGTATTTCTTTTTAAACAGTTTTACGTTTTCTTCCGCGCCCGTAACGTCGCATTTGTTTAGCGCAATTATCTGCGGAAGAGCCGCTAATTTTTCGGAGTAGCCCTTCAATTCCGAATTGATTTTTTTGAAATCCTCTACGGGGTCGCGCCCTTCAGCCCCCGAAATATCCACTACGTGGACGAGCATGCGCGTTCTTTCAATATGTCTTAAAAAGTCGTGACCAAGCCCCGCGCCGTCCGCCGCGCCCTCGATAAGCCCGGGGATATCCGCCGCAACGAAAGAATTATCGTAATACTTAACCACGCCGAGGTTGGGGGAAAGGGTAGTGAAGTGGTAGTTGGCGATTTTGGGCTTTGCCGCCGAAATCTTTGAAAGAAGGGTTGATTTACCCACGTTGGGAAAGCCTATAATACCCACGTCTGCTATAACTTTAAGCTCCAAGGCAAGCACATGAGGTTCGGTTTTTTCGCCCTTTTGGGCAAAATTGGGCGCGTGACGGCGCGAAGTGGTGAAGCGGACGTTGCCCTTTCCGCCTCTACCGCCCTCCTGAATAAGTTTCTTTTCTCCGTCTCCGAACATATCGGCGATTACCGCACCGCTTTCAAAGTCTTTGACGACGGTGCCTAATGGAACTTTTATAACGACGTCCTGTCCGAACTTGCCGAAGCACTTATTGGAACCGCCGCGCTCGCCGTCGCCTGCAAAATATTTGCTCGTATAGCGAAAGGACAGCAGGTCGTTCATACTGCCGTCCGCCTGAATATAGACGTTGCCGCCGTTTCCTCCGTCGCCGCCGTCAGGTCCGCACGCGGGTTTTCCCTTAAAGGACTTGAAAGAGTTCATTCCGTCCCCGCCGTCGCCTGATTTTATAGTTATTTTTACCCTGTCGGTAAATAAATTTTTATCTGCCATTTTTAATTAATTCCGCAAGTTCAGCGTTTGATTTCGTTTCTTTAAAAAGATTTATGATATTTTCAGCCGTCTCCCCGTGGGAAAGCTTGGTGCGAAGCGCAACCGAAAGCCGCCTTTCTTCTTCGTTTAAAAGAATTTCTTCCCTGCCCGAATAGGATTTTAATATATCGATAGCAGGAAAGGTTCGCTCTGCCGCCAAGACGGAAGATAAGCTTAAAACCGTATTTGCAACTCCCGAATAATTGAAATCCGACGGCATTGCGGCAATCACTGTTAAAGAGCCTCCTTCCTCAGCGTTTATGGCGCAGAAAAGATAATTTTTAATAAACTCCGCGGGAACGTTTTCATAGAGTCCGTCAACTAAAATTACTGCGTTTTTATCAAGCTCCACGCGACGTTTTGCGTACTCAAACGCAAGATTTGCACGGGATAAGTGTTCCTCGTCCGACCTGTCGAAGGACGTATAAAAATAAGTGATATTATCGCTTGATTTAGTAAATTCGGTTATCTCCTCCGGACGAGTGCCAAGGGTTAAAACTATTACCTCAAAATCGCGGTAATTGGCACATATCCCGTGGGCAATAGATTTTATAAGGGTAGTTTTGCCGCTGTTTGCAGGGGCGGAAATAATCCCTCTTTGACCCAAAGCCAACGGCGCGAAAAGGTCAATCATTCTACGCGAAACATTATCCCCGCAAGAAAGATTTATGCGCATTGCGGGATACAGGTGGGTGAGAGAAGAAAAGTTTTTTCTTTTTAACGGTTCACAGACTGAAGTACCGTTTACGGTTAAAATTTCGCTTGCTCCCGCCGCGTCCGCCGCGTTCTTCTTTAAACCCTTGCAACGGACGGCATCGCCGAGCCGCAAAGAAAATCTTGTAACGAACAGCTCGGAGACGAACACCCGCTCTTTGCCGAAGAGAAAATAGTTCCGTCCGTCCCAGTCGAGATAACCGCAGTATTCCTTTTCGGGCAGCGCGTTGTACGCGCATACCGAATCGGTTACGGTCATAGTCGGATTCTCGGAACGCCCGCCGTTCAGGGAAAGAAAATATTCCCTGCAACATAAAACGTCGGCAACGAGCCGTTCGTCGTATCTGTCCGATTTGGGGGGAGCGCCGCGTTTGGATTGGGGCGCCAATTCCACCTCTCCGCGGGCAATAGATAAAATCGCCTCGATAATAGCGCCTTTTTGCCCGCTGGTTAAGTGAGATTTGACTTCCCGAGCTATTTGGCGAACTTCGTAAATCGTCATATTTTCAAGACGTTCCCGCACGTCTTTGAGCATTTCGTCGCCTTGCATCAGGTTCTCCTTAAAACAACTATTTTTGTTTCTCCGCTTAAATCCGTTCTTGAAAGCTCTATTGAGCTTCCGTCGACCTCTTCTATAACGTCGCCGTCGAAAAGATTTAAAAACTCGTCGACTCTGTCGATATCAAGCTTGCAGTCCTTGGTGCGGTAATGCATGGGGATAACTATATCGGGCATAATTCTGTCGACGTATTCTTTTGCCATTTCAGCGTCGATGGTATAGTTGCCGCCGACGGGAATTAACAGAACGTTGACCGGCAAAAGAGTTTCAATTAAATCCGAAGAACATTTTTCGCCCAAATCGCCAAGGTGACACACGTCTATTCCGTCCATTCTGAACTTAAAGATGACGTTTTCACCGCGTTTTTTGCCGCGGCTCGCATCATGGAAGGACTTGATAGAGTTGATTTCAACGCCTTCAAAATCGGCATTTTCTTCCCTGTCGATTACGACGGGAGAACCGACGACGTTTTGCGTAAAGTCGTGGTCGTTGTGGTGGTGCGACACTGTTATAACGTCAGCCTGCGCCTCGGGCATTTCATAACCCACTATTTCTTCGGAGTACGGGTCGCAGACGATAGAAGTTCCCGTGCTTTCAATAAGTTTAAAGCACGAGTGACCGAGGTATTCGATAATCATTTTCTCTCCTTATGCTTTGGCGGTGATTTCCAGAGTAATATTTTCTCCGCCGCAAGTGTAATTGAGCTTGACCTCGACGGATTTAGAGTCGTTTTTCACGCTCATTTTATTGGTAAAAACCGGAAAACTGCCCGAATTTGCGCCCATTCCGAGAACGCAAGTCGTTTCCCGACCCAGCTTAAAACGCATAACCATAGGCACCGAGCCGCGGCGTTCCTGAACTATTTCGCCGTTTTCATACCTTAACACGCACTTGTCGCCGTCTAAGCTATAAAACAGCCCGAAACCGTTTAAACCCAAATTAAGCTCGCCGTTTGCGGTAAAATATCCGTCGGGTTTGCCGTTATCTAAAATAACTTTACACTTCATTTCAATTCACCTTTATCCGATTATAACACAATTTTGTAAAAATTACCTCAATTTTCGTACGGAAATATCGGTTTTGCCGTCATTTTTTTTACTGCCGTCGAAAAGCTTGCGCCCGACGGCAAGAATTTTTTTAAGTTCTCCCGCGTCGCCGCCAGCGATAGCGCGTTTAATTTCCTCAAGAGAAGAAATCAAAGAAGAAATTTTTTCCGTAACGTTTTCGGCATTGGCAAGATATAAAGCCGCCCACACCTCTTCGTCGACGCCTGCAATTCTCGTCATATCCTGAAAGCTGCCGCCCGTGAAACCCAAACAATCCTCTAAGTCCGCGTCTTTAACATAGGCATTAGATACGACGTGGGCAAGCTGCGAGGTGTAGGCAATTTTTCTGTCGTGAGTTTCCGCGGAGCATCTGACGATATAGCCGAAACCCATTTCTTCCGTTAGTTTCATAACCGTTTCAACCGCTTTTTCGTCGGTTTCGGAATTGCCGGTGATTACCATATTTTTGCCGTCGAAAAGTTCGGCGCATGCGTTTTCGATTCCGCTGACTTCCTTGCCCGCCATTGGATGGCAGCCAACGTAAGAAAAATTGCGCTTATACGAAAGCACCGCGTCCTCAACGGGTTTTTTGACACCGCAGATATCGCTGACGACTGCGCCCGCTTTAAACCTTGTATTCAAAATGAAGTTTAAGGTTGCGCCGTAAGGCATTGCGACGAACACCGTATCATAGCCGTCAAAGCGGTCGGCAACCTCGTCGATAATATCGTTATTTAAAGCATATTCGGGGGGGAACTGGGAAATATCGTACCCATCGACAGCGTATCCCGCCCGTTTTAAAGCCATACAGATTGAGCCGCCTATAATGCCTAAGCCGGCAACGCAAATTTTCATTTTTTCACCTTTTAAAATGTCCGAAAGAAATTATAGCATAAATTTATAAGTTATTCAAGAGTTTTTCGGCGGTTAATTTTTCATTCATTTCATTGACAATCGATAAAAAAATTACTATAATAATCCGTGAATGAAATTTGTAAGGAGATTTTTTATCTATGAACAAAATGTCCGTTAAAGATTTAAAGGACTTAAAAGGCAAAAACGTTTTAGTTCGCTGCGACTTCAACGTTCCCATGAAAGACGGCGTTATCACCGACGAGAACAGAATTCAGGGTGCGCTGCCTACGATTAAATATCTGCTTGACGCAGGCGCAAGAGTTACGCTTTGCTCGCATATGGGCAAGCCCCACTCTATTTTCTCTGCGGAAGTTAAGCTGAATAAAAAAGATTTGAAGAAGGTTGACGCAGGCGAAACCACCAAGGAAGTTATTATTGAAAAGGCTAAAAAGGACGAGCCGAAAAAGCTTACACTTGCGCCCGTTGCGAAAAGACTTAACGAGCTTTTGGGCGGCAAGGTAGTATTTGCAACCGACGTTATAGGCAAGGACGCAAAAGCCAAACGCGACGCATTAAAGAACGGCGAGGCGGTACTTCTGGAAAACCTGCGCTTCCACTGGGAAGAAGAGAAAAAGGACGAAGGCTTCTGCAAAGAGCTTGCGTATAACGCCGAAATTTACGTAAACGATGCGTTTGGCACGGCGCACCGCTCCCACGCTTCCACCGCCGCTATCGTTGAATACGGCATTATTAAAACCGCCGTTTGCGGCTTCCTTATCGAAAAAGAGCTTGAGGTTATGGCTGACACGCTTGAAAACCCCAAACGTCCCTTCGTGGCAATTCTCGGCGGGGCAAAGGTCGCGGATAAGCTGAACGTTATATCCAACCTTTTGGAAAAGTGCGATACGCTTATTATCGGCGGCGGTATGGCGTATACATTCCTCAAAGCTAAGGGTTACGAGGTTGGCACGTCTCTTCTCGACGAAGAGAAAATCGGCTACTGCAAAGAAATGATGGTAAAAGCCGAAAAGTCGGGTAAGGAGCTTCTTCTGCCTATCGATACCGTCGTTACCGACCACTTCCCCGAACCTATCGACGAGAAAATCGTAGTCAAAACCGTTCCTTCAAACAAAATACCCGCAGACAAGATGGGTATGGACATAGGCGAAAAGACGAGAAAACTTTACGCAGACAAAGTAGCTTCGGCTAAATCGGTCATCTGGAACGGACCTATGGGCGTGTTCGAGAACCCCACCCTTGCAAAGGGAACTATCGCGGTTGCGCAGGCGCTTGCGGACGTTTACGGCAAGTGCACCACAATTATCGGCGGCGGCGACAGCGCGGCTGCCGTTCAGCAACTTGGCTTTGCCGATAAGGTTACGCACATCTCTACGGGCGGCGGCGCGTCGCTTGAACTGTTCGAGGGAAAAGTCCTCCCCGGCATTGCGTGCTTAAACGATAAACGTTCCGTTTAATCAAGATTTGTATTCGTTTTTACGAAGCGTTTTGAATTCTTATTTAAACGTTTAAATTTCCGTATATTCCCTGTTATTTAGGGGATATATTGGGGTCTATTGAAATTTTAAGGAGAAATTATGGCAAGAAAACCTTTTATTGCAGGCAACTGGAAAATGAATATGACGGCGGAGAGCGGCAAAGAACTTATAGCGCAATTAAAACCTCTTGTGAAAGACGCAAGATGCAACATTGCGCTTTGCGTTCCCGCAATTTTAATTCCCACAATGGCTAAAGCCGTTAAAGGCTCTAAAATAAAGCTTGGTGCACAGAACGTGCATTGGGCTGAGTCGGGCGCGTACACGGGAGAAATTTCGTGCGGGCAGCTTAAAGAATACGGGGTTAAATACGCGATTATCGGGCACAGCGAAAGAAGACAGTACTTTGGAGAAACTGACGAGAGCGTGAACAAACGCGCGTTGGCTGCGCTTGCAAACGGCATCACCCCCATCGTCTGCGTTGGCGAAACGCTTGAAGAGAGAGAATCCGGCACCACTGAAAAAGTACTTAACCGTCAGCTTACCGACGGTTTGAACGGCATTGAAGATATTACTAAAGTAGTTATCGCTTACGAGCCAGTTTGGGCTATAGGCACAGGCAAAACGGCTACGCCTGAGCAGGCTGAAGAGACCATTGCTTATATCCGTAAAAAATTAGGCAAGCTTTTTGACAAGAGAAGCGCAAATAAAGTTATTATTCAGTACGGCGGCAGCATGAACGCTAAAAACTGCTTTGACCTTATGGACCAGCCTGACATTGACGGCGGACTTATAGGCGGTGCTTCGCTTACTACCGAATTTGCAAAAGTTGTAAACTACGATAAATAATTTAAAACATCAAAAAACACGCGGCGGACAAGTTGTCCGCCGCTTTCTATACTTAAATTTCCATACCGTTTTCCGCCAAAATTTCGCGGACTTCTTTTAAAAGACTTTCGCGAGTTTCAAACTCGTGTTTAATCATTTCGTTTTGTTTCTCTATTTGCTTATTTTCAAACTCGATAATTTCATTCTCTTTTGCAGCTGCTTCGTTTTCTTTTTCTATCTCTGCATTTATTTTATCCTCGTTTGGGTGAATTCTGACGTACCGCATCCAAGAACACACTATCGTGAATGTCCATATAGCGGCGACCGCCAAAGCGATTATGTCAACCGCAATCGCCCAACCGGCTGTACGCGTAGATTCGTTAATCAAAAGATAAGCTACCGCAACTATCGCGGCTATCAATAAAACCGCGCATAAAGCTACCGTAAGCCGTAACCTTTTCGTCTACGCCCAAAATCTCCTGAGTTTCGTTATAAACTTCGCGCGTGTCTTCAAGTTTCCAGTCGAAAGCACCACACTCCGTTATGGTCTCACACTCCTTTTCGGGCGATACTTGTAAGGTTTTATATTCTTTCATATTCTCCTCCCGCAACCACAAATAAGTCATATTTGACTTGAATTAAGTACATTATATCAAGTCATATTCGACTTAAAATGCATATAATATTCGTATGAATTTTGCGAAACGACTGAGGGAACTTCGGGAAGAAAAAGGGTTTAGTCAAATGACACTCGCGAGGGAAACAGGGATAAGCCAATCTTCTATTGCCCGTTGGGAACTTGAAAAAGCCGAACCTACCGCGTCCGCGCTTATTATCCTTGCAAAGTATTTTGAAGAGAGCGTTGATTATTTACTTGGTTTAATCGAATAACTTTTATTTCGCCCCGCGCAGTTTTGCGTGGGGCGGTTTTTTCGCTTGCTAAATGATTTTGGTTAATATATAATATAAGAAAAATTTTCAGAGGCGTTTTATATGAAAAAAATTCCTTATGCGATAATTATTATGGACGGTTACGGGCTTGCGCCCGCAGGCGCGGGCAACGCCATTACCTTAAACGGCAGCAAGAACGTAAATAAGCTTATCAGCGACTACCCTTCCGCTACGCTTGGAGCAAGCGGCATGTGCGTGGGGCTACCCGACGGACAGATGGGCAACAGCGAAGTGGGTCACTTGAATATGGGTGCGGGCAGAATAGTTTACCAAGACCTGACAAAGATAACGAAAGCTATTTCCGACGGAGATTTTTTTGAAAACCCCGCGCTTATCAAGGCGATGGATAACGCAAAAAATAACGGCAAGAAGCTGCACCTTTACGGGCTTTTATCCGACGGCGGCGTTCACAGCCATATAACGCACGTTTACGCTCTTTTGAAAATGGCGAAGGCGCGCGGACTTAAAGCAGTTTTCGTTCACTGTTTTATGGACGGCAGAGACGTATCCCCCACTTCGGGCACATGCTTTATAAGGGCTTTGCAAGCGGAAATGAAGGAATTAGGCGTTGGCAAGGTTGCGGACGTATGCGGAAGATATTACGCGATGGACCGCGACAACAACTGGGACAGGGTTGAGCTTGCTTACGATATGCTTACGCTCGGCACGGGCGTTAAGGCGACCGACGCGGCGGTTGCGGTTGAGGAGAGCTATAAAGAGGGCGTTACCGACGAATTCATAAAGCCGACCAAAATTTACGAAGACGGAAAGCCGTTAGGACTTATAGAGAAGGGCGACAGCGTGATTTGCTTTAACTTCCGCCCCGACCGCGCAAGGCAGATTACCCGCGCCGTATCGCAAGAGGAGTTTATCGCACCAAAGGGCACGGCGTTTGAGAGAAAAACGGGCTATCTTGCCCCCACCTACGTTTGTTTTACGGTTTACGACAGCGAGTTTAAGGAGCTTGAAATCGCCTTCCCCAAGACGAGCCTTGACAACACTTTGGGCGAATATCTTGCAAAGCTGGGCAAAAAGCAACTGAGAATTGCCGAAACCGAAAAATACGCGCACGTTACGTTTTTCTTTAACGGCGGCGTGGAAACCCCTAACGAGGGCGAACAGCGCGACCTTATCCCCTCGCCGAAGGTTGCGACCTACGATTTACAGCCCGAGATGAGCGCGTACTTGGTTACCGACAAGGTTTTGGAAGAGTTGGACAGCGGTAAGTTCGACGTTGTAATTTTAAACTTTGCCAACTGCGATATGGTCGGGCACACGGGCGTTATCTCTGCGGCGGAGAAAGCCGTGGGCACGGTTGACGAGTGCGTGAAAAAGGTTACCGATAAAATTCTTGAAATGGGCGGCTCTGCTCTTCTTACGGCTGACCACGGAAATGCGGATAAGCTTTTAACCGATGACGGCGCGCCCTTCACCGCGCACACGACGAGCCCAGTGCCCGTAGTTTTGGTGAGCAACGAATACAAAAACGCTACGCTACGCACGGACGGCGTGCTTGCCGACCTTGCACCCACGCTTTTAACGGTTATGGGCTTACCCATTCCCAAAGAAATGACGGGAAAGAGTTTGATAAAATAATTTTAAACAGAAACGGCGCGGCGGACTTTTGTCCGCCGCTTTTTCCGTTCGCTATTATAAATTTAATCCGTTTTCTTCTAAAATTTTATTAACCTCCACCAAAAGATTTTCCCTTTCGGCATTATATTCTGTTTTTATTCTTTCATTTTCAGCTTCGATTTCTTTATTTTCCTGTGCTATTATCTCGTTTTGCTTAGCTTTTTTTGAATAATTCTTTTTATACAGTACCCACGAAACCACCGTTCCGACAATCGCAATAACCGCCACTGCGGCGCAAACGACTATTTCCCAAAGCTCGGGTTCAACGCCGGCAATAATCTGAATTAACGATATCCCGACTACTATCAACGCTATCACGGCGATAACTGTAAATAGAATTGGCGGTTTATTTTTAACGAGTTGTTTAAGCGCGATATACACCGGTTCCTTGGGATTGAAAAACTCGTTTTCCATCGCAACAAGTCTGTCATAATCCTTTATTGATGTTTCGCGGGAAAAACGCAATGTTATATAATGCGTTACATTAGTTTTCGTTCTAACCTGCGTTTCCACTTTTCCGTCGTTACCCGTAAACCCACGCATAAAAGAGCCGTAAGAAGTAACCTTTTCATCTACTCCGATTATTTCTTGGCTTTCGTTGTATACCTCTCGGCTGTCTTCCAGCTTCCAGCCGAACCGCGCATAAGCGGTCAATGTGTCCGTTTCCTCCTCCGGCGAAACCCTCAGCGTTTTATATTCTTTCATTTGTTTTCTCCTACCGTAATTTTTAAGAATAAGTTTTGTAACCTTTCACAAATTATATTATATTTGTACGATGTACAAAAGTCAACTAAAAATTTGCACATTGTGCTAATAATTTTCTATGATTACTATTACGGAAATACAAAAAAATTTAAGAGAGGCGATTTTAACAAGCAATATTTCAAAAAAAGAACTTGCCGTACAACTTGGCGTAAACCCTTCTACTATAAGTAAATATTTGCATTGCGATAAGTTTCCATCAATCGACACTTTTGCAAATCTTTGTGAAATACTTGACGTTTCAGCTGACGACATTCTGGGGCTTAATAAGTAAAGCCTCATCCGTCCCTTTGGGACACCTTCCCCCAAGGGGAAGGCTTTTTTAATTTGTACAATTTTATTTGCCATATTTTTTGATTTGAAATATAATGATAACGTGCTTATTAAAGACAAAGAGAAATTTTTTTCAAAAACTTATATCGTATGCATATGCGCAATTTTTTGCTGCCTTTTGTGGGGCAGCGCTTTCCCATGCGTTAAAATAGGTTATAAGCTTTTTGAAATAGATACCGAAAACGTGCCCTCCTTAATGCTGTTTGCGGGCACTCGCTTTACGCTTGCGGGCGTACTGGTGATTATATTCGGGTGCATAATTAAGAAAAAGTTTTTAATCCCCAAACCCAAAAATTTATGGCGCGTAGGGCTTGTAAGTCTGTTTCAAACCGTTCTGCAATACACCTTTTTTTATATAGGACTTGCCAACACCGCAGGCGTAAAGGCTTCAGTTTTAAACGGCTTGGGCGTGTTCTTCACGATTATTGCGGCTTGCTTTCTGTTTCGCACGGAAAAATTTAACCTTATAAAGCTTTTAGGGTGCGTTTTGGGCTTCGGCGGGGTTATACTTATAAACCTCGGCGGGGACTTCACCTTTTCGTTTACGCTGCTTGGCGAGGGCTTCGTAATCTTTTCGGGGCTGTCCTCTGCTATTGCGGCGGGGCTTGTAAAGATATTTTCAAAGCACGAGGATACTACCGCGCTGTGCGGGTACCAGTTCTTTTTCGGCGGAATAATTCTCGTTATCATAGGTTTGAGTTTTGGCGGAACGATACCCGCAGTAAGCGTCGGCGCGGCGTTTATGCTATTATATCTTGCATTTTTGTCCGCCACGGCGTTTACGTTGCAGGGCGTGCTTTTAAGGTACAACCCCGTTTCAAAGGTGGCGGTATTCAAAAGTACGAATCCGCTTTTCGGCGCGGCGTTCTCCGCGATAATTTTGGGTGAAAGCGAGCTTTTGAGCTGGTTTACGCTTATTGCGCTTATACTTGTCTGCGCTGGAATATTCGTCATAAATAAATTCGGGGAGCGAAAGCCGAAAGCAAAAGCTTTGACCGAAACGGGGGAAAACGGAAAAATTGACGGAATTGACGAAAATACCGAATAAAAATTTTAATTTAGGCGCGTTTTTGATTGAAAAACGCCGTCTTATATGTTATAATTTCCCAGTAAACTTATTAAGAGGTTTTATATGTTAGTTAATTTGTTGGCAGACAAAATAATGAATTCTACCGAGCAGGCGGTTTACTGGACCATAATGATATTCTGCCTGGTAGTCATATTCCTTGCGGCGCTTTTCGCAATTATTCTCGTGTTATTCCAGAAAAGCAATTCCGACGGCATTCAGGGCATAACCGCTTCAAGCGAAACCTTCTACGGCAAAAACAGAGGGCGTTCGATTGAAAGCAAGCTTAAAAAATGGAGCTGGATTGTTTTGGGAGTTATCGGAGTTCTTTCCGTGGTTGCATATATCGTACAGATATTGACCATTTAATAAGAGATAAGAAATAATACGAAGGCGACTTATATGGTCGCTTTCTTTTTTTAGTACGTATGAAATATAAAAACGAAAATTTGAAAAATAAAAAAGACAAGAAATTTACGGGCACTGTGCAGGGCAGCGACAAGGGCTACGCCTTTATTATTCCCGACGACGAAACGACCGGACACGACTTTTTCGTGCCCCGCCGTTCGGTTTGCGGCGCGTTCCACGGCGATAAGGTGCTTGCGGCGCACGTGAGAGGAACGCGCGACGAAGCTTATATTATTAAGATTTTAGAGCGCGGGAGCGACGTTTGTATAGGCACTTACATGCGGGAGCGCGGCAGAGCCTTAGTCTATCCCGACAACCCCAAACAGCCCGAAGTGTTTATACCCCTTTCCCTTTCTTCGGGTGCAAAGAACGGCGAAAAGGTTGTTTGCAAAATCACCTCATACCCCAAAGGCAAGATACCGGGCGGGGAGATTTGCGAAATTTTGGGCGAAAGCGGAGAGATTGAAGCCGAGGAGCTTTCAATTATCCGCTCCTATAATCTTGAAGAAGAATTCCCCGAAGCCGCGCTTAAGGAAGCGCAAGAGGTTGCAAAGGGCAGAATTATTCCCGACGGGCGCGAGGATTTAAGGGACGAGCTTATTATAACTATTGACGGCGAGGACACGCGGGATATTGACGACGGCGTTTCCTTGGAGCGCAAAGGTAAGAATTATATTTTGGGCGTACACATCGCCGACGTCAGCCATTACGTTAAGGCGAGAACAGCTCTTGACAACGACGCGTACGGTCGGGGAACGAGCGTGTACTTCCCCGACCGCGTTCTGCCTATGTTGCCGAAAGAGCTTTCAAACGGGGCTTGTTCTTTGAACGAGGGCGAGGACAGATACGCAATGAGCTGTATTATGACCTTTGACGGGAACGGTGAACGGTTAGATTACAGAGTCTGCAAAAGCCTGATAAGAAGCCGCCACCGCACAACCTACAACGAAATTACCGCGTTGTTGGACGGCGACGAAGCGGTTTGCGACAAGTACCCGGATTTGGTAGTAACCGTAAAGAATATGCAATCGCTGTGCCTTATGATGGAAAAGCGGCGCGAAAGACTGGGAAACGTGAACCTTGACGTGAAGGAAGCGCATATTTACGTTAACGACGGGGGCGAAATAGTTATTCCGCCTGCCGAGCGGACGATTTCACAGCGGATTATAGAACAGTTTATGATTTCCGCGAATGAGGCGGTAGCCGAGTTTTTGGAGAAAAACGGCGCGCCCTGCCTTTACCGCATACACGAGCAGCCATCACCCGAAAAAGCAAGTACTTTCTTTTCCTTCCTGCGCGATTTGGGGGTTAAGGTAAGATACGACGGTGAAGATATTAAACCTTTGGATTTTCAGAGAATTTTAAAAGCTATTGAGGACAAGCCCTATTCTTCGGTGGTAAATAAGGTTATGCTGCGCTCTATGCAGAAGGCGCGGTATTCGGAAGAAAACAGGGGGCACTTCGGGCTGGCTTCCGAGTGTTACTGCCACTTTACTTCCCCCATCCGCCGCTATCCCGACCTGTTCGTTCACCGCGCGGTAAAGGCGGTTTTGAGCGGGAAAAAATTTGATAAACTCGTAAATTTTGCGCACGACGCGGGCGCGGACTGTTCCGCGCGGGAACGCGCCGCCGAAGAATGCGAAAGAAAGGTTGACGACCTGTACAAGCTGTACTATATGGCTGAGCGGCTGGGCGAGGAATACGGCGCGGTTATATCAGGCGTGACCGCCTTCGGGATATTCGCAGAGCTTGACAACACGGTTGAGGGGCTTATCCCATTGGAGGATTTGCCGAAAGACAACTACGAATATTACGAAGAAAAGTTTACCTTGGCTGGGAATAAATTCTCGTTTAAGATGGGACAGAAGATAAAAATTAAGGTTGCGGACTGCGACCTCGGAAGAATGAAGATTCTGTTTAAACTTTTAGTTTAAAAAATTTGCTATTTGGTTTTTATGAAGGTATAATGAATTTATGAAGCAGATTGCTTACAACAAGTACGCCCTTTACGAATATTTCGTTTTAGAAAAATACGAGGCGGGAATAGTTCTCGAAGGCGCGGAGGTTAAGCAACTGAGGAATGGAAACTGCAACCTTAAAGACAGCTTTTGCCTTCTCCGCGGCGGAGAACTGACCCTTAAAAATTTGCATATACCCGTCTACGACAGGGCGGGGGCGTTCTCTTCAAAAGACAGCAAACGCGACAGAAAGCTGTTGATGCACAAGGCGGAAATTGCGCGGCTTGCGGGCAAGGTGAACGAAAAGGGCTTTACGATTGTTCCGCTTGCGCTGTATTTTGCGGGCTCGCTCGTTAAAGTCGAAGTTGCTCTGTGCAAGGGCAAACAGAATTACGATAAAAAGCGAACGATAGCCGAACGCGACCAAAAGCGCGCGCTTGACAGAGAAATTAAAAATTACAGATAAAAAAGAAGGATTAACGGCATGAGAAAAAACTATAAATTGGATACTTTATGCGTACAGGCGGGCTATGCGCCCAAATCGGGCGAGGCGAGAATACCGCCCATTTCACAGTCCACCACTTACTTCTACCCCAAGACGCAGGAGATGGCGGACCTCTTCGATTTAAAGAGCAACGGGTACTTCTACTCCCGACTTGCAAACCCCACGGTTGCGGCGTTCGAGGGTAAGGTTGCCGCGCTTGAGGGCGGCGTTTGCGGAATAGGCTGCGCTTCCGGTATGTCCGCAACTTCCCTTTCCGTTTTCACGGTTGCGGGCTCGGGCGATAATATCCTCTCTTCCTCGGCGGTTTACGGCGGAACTTACAATTTGTTTTCCACCACTTTGCCTAAGCTCGGCATCGAGTGCCGTTTCTTCGACCCCGACGCACCCGCGGAAGAGATTGAAAAGCTTATAGACGGTAAAACCAAAATGGTTTTTACGGAGACGGTTGCAAACCCTGCGATAGTCGTCCTCGATTTTGAAAAAATTGCGAAGATTGCGAACAAGCACGGCGTGCTTTTCGCCGTTGACAACACGCTTGCAACGCCCGTTCTGTGCCGCCCTAAGGAGTGGGGCGCGCACCTCGTCATTCACTCCTCTTCAAAATATCTTGACGGACACGCAGCGGCGTTGGGCGGCGTTATAGTCGATTTGGGAAATTTCAACTTCAAGGGCAATAAGCGCTATCCCTCGTTCAACGAACCCGACGAAAGTTATCACGGGCTGGTCTATGCGGATTTGCCCGTTGCATTCGGGACGAAGTGCCGCGCGCAGATGATGCGCGACTTCGGCGCGATTATGAGTCCGCAAAACGGTTTCATTTCGTACATAGGCAGCGACACGCTGGCATTGAGAATGGAAAGGCACTCCTCCAACGCGAAAAAGGTTGCGGCTTATCTTAAAAACCACCCGAAGATTGAGTGGATAAACCACCCCTCTCTTCCCGACAACAAGTACCACAAGCTTGCAATGAAGTATATGCCCGACGGACAGGGAGGAATGATGAGCTTTGGCATTAAGGGCACCGCCGCAGAGTGCGCTAAGTTTATGGAGGCGTTGCAGCTCATCACACAGGAAACGCACGTTGCGGACGTTAGAAGCTGTGTTCTTCACCCCGCTTCCACTACGCACAGACAGCTTTCCGAAGAAGATTTGAAGGCGGCAGGCGTACCCCATAATCTTATAAGGCTTTCCGTGGGAATAGAGAACCCCGACGATATTATCGCCGATTTGGAACAGGCATTGGAAAAGCTGTGATTAGAAAACTTTCTTTTTCCGGCACGAAACGCAACGCAGTATTGCGAAGTATATATGAGGTTTATAAATGCCTATCGTTATTGATAAAGATATACCCGCCTATAAAATATTGACGGGCGAGAGAATTTTCGTTATGGATAAGGAAAGAGCGGTTGCGCAGAACATCCGTCCTATCGAAATTGCGATTTTAAACCTTATGCCGACGAAGGAAACTACCGAGACGCAGTTTATGCGGCTACTGTCCAACTCTCCCCTTCAAATCAATATTACGCTTATTAAGACTTCAACCTATAAGGCGACGCACGTTGATAAGAGCCATTTGGACAGGTTCTATAAGTCGTTTGACGAGGTTAAAGGACAGAAGTTTGACGGTATGATTATCACGGGCGCGCCCCTTGAAAATATGGCGTTTGAAAAGGTTGCATACTGGAAAGAGCTTGAAGAAATATTCGACTGGACTAAGAGCAACGTTACCTCTACCATTTTTATATGCTGGGGGGCGCAGGCTGCCTTGTACCATTTTTACGGGATAAACAAGCATCCGTTAAAGGAAAAGTGCTTCGGCATATTTGCGCACCAACGCATACGCGACGGCGTTTCCGAGCCGCTTATGCGGGGAATTTCGGACGAGTTCCATATGCCGCATTCGAGGCACACAATTATTTACGCGAAGGACATTTTGAATATACGCGGCTTGAAAATCCTTGCATACTCGAAGAAAGCGGGAGCTTCCGTAATAAAGAGTTCGGACAACCGACAGGTGTTCGTTACGGGACATATGGAATACGACAGGAACACCCTTAAAAACGAGTATGAGCGCGACATTGCGGCGGGTCTTGACATTAAGCCGCCCGTCAACTATTTTGCGGATAAGAACCTGACGGAAGTCAAGATGAACTGGACTTCCACAGCGAATCTGTTCTACATAAACTGGCTGAACTACTACGTATATCAGGTAACGCCATACGACATAACTTCTATATAAAAATAAAAAGCCCCCTCGGCTAAATTGCCGAGGGGGCTGCGTTTTTAATAGGTAATTTTAATTTGATAAGGCTGAACGCTTATTAATCGAACTGTGAAAAAGCCATATTTGCCGTGACATTTTCCGTAGCGTCGCCGCGTTGTACGGTAAAAATTATCGCATTGCCCTGCCTGGCGGATAGCAGAGTATCCTGCAAGCGATAGAGCCTTGTTACGTCCATATCCTCAACCACCGCAGAGCCGTCGGTAATTTTAACGTGAGTTATTAAATCGCCCGCTTTCAAGCCGTTGCAGTCCCTTACTACGCTTATCTTTTCGTTTATAACGAACCTGTTATTTTCAGAATCCCACGTAGACGAGCTGCCCGTGGACTTGACTTCTATTTTGCTTTTTACATACTCGTTTTCTTTTTCCGCTTTACTGAAAT
Source organism: uncultured Christensenella sp. (assembly GCA_910583855.1). Taxonomy (GTDB): domain Bacteria; phylum Bacillota; class Clostridia; order Christensenellales; family Borkfalkiaceae; genus Coproplasma. The sequence goes on along the minus strand of CAJTYL010000001.1, from coordinate 143,260 downwards.
CGTTCTCGACCACGAAGTGCGCGCGATCAAAGCGGGTGTTTAAAGAGCCGTTTTTCTCGTAACTCTCCCTCATAAGCGGGTAAAGTCTTTTTACAGCGCTTGCGGGAATTGCGTAACCCATTCCTTCTATGCCGTTCTCCGCGGTTTTAGAGTTGATAAGTCCTACAATTTTTCCTGCGCGGTTGAAAAGCGCGCCTCCCGAATTTCCTTCATTAATAGCCGCGTCCGTACGCAGAACGGAGTAATAGTTTACGTAGCCGTCCGAATTTTCGTATCTGGTTGAAATATTTAATGGTACGTATTCCCTGTCCTTTGTAACGAAACCGCGCGTTGCAGACATCCCGCAGCCCTCGGCATTGCCTATTGTGTAAACCTCTTCGCCGAGGTAAATATCCTCTTCGCGGGCAAAGGTTGCCGCCTCCGCAGCGCTGTTTTTCAAAAGCTCGCTGCCCGTGACTTTTAAAAGCGCCACGTCGTAAGTTATGGAAGCGCCGACGACCGTTGCGTTAAATCTATTGTCGTCGTCGTTATAGTCCTCATCCTGCCCGTACAGATACAAATAGACGGTGTTCGCGTAGTGCGAACCGTAAGTTGCGTCGTTATAAATTACATGACAGTTGGTGAGAACGTAAGCGTCGCCCTTTTCCTTGTCCAAATCTACGATAACGCCCGAACCGAGGGACGTATAGACGTTGTTGAACTGTGCGGCAACCGATACGGCGGAACGCAACGAACGGTTTACGCTTGCCTGCAACGAAAAAGCTTCTTCAAGCTCCGCAGGGGTATAGTTTAGATAATCGTTTAAAAACTGTTCCACGGTATAATCGTCGCCGTGGACGGATTTGGCAAGTTCGTAATATTCGTATGCCGTGGCGTTTTTGCCGTCGACGCCGTCCCTGCCGTTCGTACCCGAAAACGGTAGCGAACAGCCGCACGCAAACACGGAGCCGAGCAATACGGTTGATGCAAGTAATGCGAATTTTCTTTTCATATAAATCCTTAAATATTTAATCAAATTAGAACGCAGAGAAACGGGCAGAACGAGGCGCTTCCGCCTGATTTGGACGGCGTATATATGCATTTTATAAAACTATGCCGTTTTTGATAAGAAGCGCACGGGCTGTATCCACGCTGTCAACGCCGACAAGATTTTTTACGGGTGCAAATTCTTTTTCCCGTTCGACCTCGTAGGCAAGGCAACTGCCCATAAGTTTTACCATATCGACGATAAGCGTTTCAAACTTATAGCCGCACGGCTGTTTGGGCGTGACGCGCTCTCCGTCCTCCATATGGGGAATAGCCTTTTCCGCAAGGTGATAAGGCAGCCTTCCCGACAGTGTAATGTTTAAATCCTGAACGTTGAAAAGGTAGTTAAGCGTGACGCCGAAACGGTAAACGAGTTCTCCCTTTTTCGTCTTGTTTTTAAGATTTTCGGGAATCTCGAAATATTCCAAAACGGTAGGCTTGCCGTCCTCGTTGCAGATAACGCCCACTTTCTCCTCGGGGCAAACCTTTGATACGACCTTTGCGCCGCAGCGGAACCGTTTTAATACTGTTGCGCCTATAAAAGAGGGGTCGCACATCTTCTGTAAAACGTTGTCAACGCCGAAAACGTTGAGCCACTCGATATTCTCGCGCTCCATTACCCTTGCAAGACCGCTGTTGACTAGTGATGAATACCACCCGCCGTTGCCGTTTGCGGCAAGGGATATGCGGTGCTTTCTGTCAAGATAAACTTTTCCGTCGAAATCGCAAGTGGGCGCAACGTCCTGAATGAAGAAATGAATTAAATCCTGCGGGTAACCGAAAAAATTATTTTCTTTAAAAAACTTTACGGTCTCGCCGTGATTTTGCACGCTCGTCATTACGAATAAGTGAATATATCTTCCCGCCCTCTCCGCTACGGCGGAAAGGTTTCCAATAAGAAGCTCGAAAATCGAAAGTTTGCGCGTTAAGCCGATATCAAATGTACCCTTTGGTCCCTCGTATCCCAGACGCGAACCCTGACCGCCCGCAAGCAAAACGGCGGCGACTTTACCCTCTTTAAGAAAGTTAAATCCGACGTTTTCAAATTGAAGCCTGCGCCGTTTTATATCATCGACGGTAACTGCGTTGACGGGGGTGATTTTCCCGATTTTTTTTATTGACTTATCAAGCTTTTTCAAAACGGAAAAGTTGGTCTTTTCAATATCGTTTAAAAGTTGCAGTTTTTCCTCGTCTGTCAGCCCGTCGTAATATTTTAAAAGATGAGCCTGCCCGCGCTCCTCTAAATAAATTTTTGTCCTTCCGTAATCCATATTAAAACTCTAAGGTGAAATTTCTATTAAAATTTTGTTAAATAAAGTTGTATTTATTATATAATATTGATAATTTTATGTCAATATATTTGTCAAATTTGCATTAATCTATTGAAAACCACAGAAAAAAGGAGTATAATAGATAATTGAAAATATATGATATAAGTATTAAATAGGGGGGAAAATATGTATTGTACAGAATGCGGAGAAAAATTAACCCTGATGTTCGCAAGCGGCGAAGGGCTCGTCCCTTATTGCAAGGCGTGCGAACAATTCAGATTTGCGCAGTTTCCTACTGCCGTAAGTATGGTCGTAACAAACAGAAGCAAGGATAAAATTCTTTTGGCTAAGCATAAAGGACATGGCGATTATATTCTGTTTGCGGGCTACGTTAAAAAAGGCGAAACCGCCGAAAAAGCGGTCACGCGCGAATTTAAGGAAGAAACCAAATTAAACACGGTGAAATTCAAATACATGGGTTCGCGCTATCACGAGCCTAAAAACGTGCTTATGCTTGGCTACCTTTCCATGGCGGAGGACGGAGAGCCGGTCATCGACGAGAGCGAGATTGACGACGTCAAGTGGTTTTCCTTCGACGACGCAAGGGAAGCGATAAGAAAAGATTCCACGGCGGAGGCGTTTTTAAAAACCGCCCTGTCAGAAATAAAAAATTTTAAGTGAGGTAAAAAAATGAATTTATTGATTTCAGTGGGCGGCTGGGTCGGTATAGGCGTTGCTATAGCGGTCGTGCTTATACTTATCGTTTGGACGATTGCAACCTACAACAAATTCGTAGGGCTCGGCACGAATTGCGACGACGCTTTCTCCACCATTGACGTGTATCTTAAAAAGAGGTACGACCTTATCCCCAACTTAGTTGAAACTGTCAAGGGCTACGCTAAACACGAAAGCGAAACCTTTGCCAAGGTTACGGAAGCGCGCGCCAAGGCTATGAGCGCAACCACCGTAAGCGAAAAGATTGCGGCGGACAAAGAACTGACAACGGTGTTGCAGGGATTCAGACGGGTAACCGAAAACTATCCCGATTTAAAGGCGAACGTGAACTTCCTCGATTTGCAGAACCAACTGCGGAACATCGAAAACGAACTTGTAAACGCGAGAAAGTATCACAACGCGTGCGTTAGGGAGCTTAACAAAAAGATTAAATCTTTCCCTTCCCTCATCGTGGCAAAGGCTATGAAGCTTAAGGAGCGCGAATACTTCACGGTTGACAGCCCCGAAGAAAGACAAAACGTAAAAGTGCAGTTTTAATTAATCAGACATATTAGAAGTAACGGCGCGTTTGCGCCGTTACTTCTTAAAAGGAATAGTATGAAGAAAATAAAATTCAAGCCTTATTTATACGCTCTTATTATCTTGCTTTTATCTACGGTATGTCTTGCCGTAGCTTTCTGCACGACAAAGCCCGCAAGCGCGGGAACGACGCGCATCACTAGGCTTTATAGCCATCCCTACCTTTCGGGTTACGCCGTTGAAATGGATATAAAAAGCGACCGCTCGATTGCCGTTACCGAAGATATAACCGTTTATCACTACAACAACACGGGCGTAATACGCGACATCCCATTGAATGCGGGCGAACTTATCAAAAACGTTAGGGTGAGCGAATTGAAAGGCGGCGTACCCTCCCCTGTTTTCTACGACGTATTCGTTGAGGACAGTAGTTTTCTGTCGATAGACATTGGCGACAGTTCGTACAAAAACGACGAGCATACTTACCGTATAAAATACGATTACTGTCTGACGAAGGCACAGGAGGGAGCCAACGCGCTTGCGCTCACACCGATAGGCACCGGTTGGAACTGTGAAATTACAAATATATCTGTAAAAATTAAACTGCCCGAGGGATACGTAGCGAATAGCGTCAATTGTTTCTATCAGTCCATATCCGGAAACGTGGAAACGGCTGAAACCGCTACGGAAACGGTTGACAGCAGAACCGTTATCAGCTTTGAAGATTACGAAAACGTTATTTTAAATTATGCTTTAAGATTCGACTTGGAATTTGAAGAAGGCGCGCTTACTACATACTTTGATTTTACGCCTTACTGGTTCGTAATCGCGGCGGCGGTCATCCTTCTCTTCGTAATTGCGCTGAAATTTTTAGCGTTTAACAAGGGCACGCTTACCCCCGTTATTAACTTTGAAGCGCCGAATAAAATGAATCCTTTACTTATGGGTAAGCTGCTTGACGGAAAAATAGATTCCGAAGATATAACCTCCATGATTTTCTATTGGGCGGATAAGGGTTATTTGAAGATAAACCTTGACGACCAGAGGGACCCCGCCATTATCCGTATTGTAAAAGCACTCCCGCAGGACGCGCCCGATTACGAGCAACTTATGTTTGCTGAGATGTTCGACGGACAGGACGCGATAAAGCCCAGTATGCTTAAGTATAAATTCTACCGTACGGTTGACAGGGTCACCAAAACCGTAAACGACAGAACCAAAGAGCTTTACGAGAAAAAGAGCGTTATACTTTCATACGCGCTTGCGCTTCTCGGCGGCTTAATGCTTGGGTTAGCGCCGCTCGTTCTTGCGCTGTCGCAGATTTCTTTACACTATCTTATAATCGCGCCTTTTATTGCCATAGTGCCGCTGTTCTTTGTAAACGTTTTCAGTATGGGCTTGGTAAACAATAAATACAAATCCAGAAAAGGCGTAAAAATAGCCTTTATTTGTGCCGCAATAGGCATAAGCGCATTGACTACTCTGTTCTATACGTTGTTCGTACCTTCGTTTATTTTGGGTATTATCCCGAAAATTTTGCTCTGCCTTATAGCTTGCGCAACCGCAGGCACGGCGGTAATTATAATAACCAGAACAAAGGAATATACCGAGCAACTGAACGAAATTGTCGGGTTCAAAAATTTTATAGAATTGGTTGAAAAGGATAAGCTCGAAAAGTTGCTTGAAGACGACCCGCAGTTCTACTATCACGTTTTGCCCTACGCACAGGTTTTGGGCGTTTCCGATAAATGGGAAGACAAGTTCAAGGATATCACGGTTCAGCCTCCCCAATGGGCGACGAGCTCCACCGCAAATACCCTGTTTAACTTCTATATCTTCAACTCGATTATGCGAGCGTCAATGTCAAATATGACGTCTAATTTCGTTTCGCGCCCCTCTTCTTCGGGGGTATCGGGCGGCGGACACGGAAGTTTCGGAGGGTTCTCCGGCGGCGGACACGGCGGTGGCGGCGGACGTTTCAGATAATAAATAACCGCATAAACAATTAAAGCGGCGCGGGCAATTGCCCGCGCCGCATGTTTCATTATTCAGCTTACCTTGTTTTATTATTCCGCTTCGACCGTAATTTTGATTTTGGCGGAAATCCCCTCCAAAAGCTTTAAATCGATATCGTATGCACCCAAGGTTTTAATTGGTGCGGGGAGAACGATTTTCTTCTTGTCGATATCGTAGCCCGCAGCCTTCAACGCGTCCGAGATATTCGCGCCCGTCACCGAGCCGAACACCTTACCCGCCTGACCCGCCTTTATCTTAACGGTGAAGTTCTTGCCCTCAATCTCTTTTGCAAGGGCGCGGGTGGCTTTGACCTCTTCCGCCCTATGGAACTCCGCGGCGGTATTTTTCTGCTTTAAGTCGTTCAGTTTAACGGCGGTCGCAACCTCTGCAAGACCTTTCTTTACAAGGAAGTTGCGGGCGTACCCCTCGTTAACGTCGATAACCTCTCCCTTCTTGCCCTGTCCTTTTACGTCCTGTAACAATATAACTTTCATCTTAACACCTCTTTTATATATTTTAACGCTGCGCAGGCGGTTTGTCAAGAGCGGTGAATATTTAAAGCGTTTCGACGCAAAATAATAGCGGAGGTTATTTTATGGAAAACGTTAATCACAATATAGCTTGCGACGTAGCAAACTGCAAGTACAACCATCGCGGCTGCAACTGCACGCTTGACCACATAAAGGTTGGCTGCACTTGCAACAAGGTTGACTGCACTTGCTGCGAAAGCTATTCCGAAAAGGTGTAACTTATAACCTTTAAAAGACGGCGGAAGTTTTGCTTCCGCCGTCCGTTTTATTTATTGAAGTTGTCTTTGAGCGATACGATTTCGGACAGTACAAGCCCGCCGCAGGTATCTTTTTTATAGTAACCCATGCGCATAAGCTGGAAAGGCTTGCCGTTTTCACTCTCCGCAAGATAGGGTTCAGCCTTGCCTCGGAACTTTTTCAGGCTGTTCTTATTCAGTCTTTCGGCATAATCCTGATCGGGGTATTCCTCGTCGTTTAAAAGCGGTTCGTACTGTCTGAACTCCGCGTCTATGCCGTACTTACAGTCAACCCACTGCACAACGCCCTTGGCTTTTATATCCGTTACTGCATTGCTTCCGCTCTTCGTTTCGGGGAAATAAGTGCAGTAAACTTCCTCAGCCTCTCCGTTTTTATCAATCTTTACGTCATCGCAACGGACGATATACGCGCCCTTTAAACGGACGGTGCCACCCTTTTGCAAACGCTTGTATTTTGGCGGGGGATTTAACGAGAAGTCGTCTCTTTCAATATACACGCTGCCCGTAAATTTTACGGGGCGTGTTCCGCCGTTTTCCTTGGTGGGGTTGATTTCAAAGTCAAGCTCTTCCTCGCCCGAATAGTTGGTTACGATAAGCTTAACGGGGTTAATAACCGCCATAGCGCGCTCTGCGTTCGCGTTCAACTCGTCGCGGATACAGCTATCAAGCTGTGCTTGGTTTACCACCGAATAGGCTTTTGCAACGCCGACGGCAGCGCAGAACTTCTTTAACGCCATAGGGGGAACGCCGCGGTTTTTCAAGCCCATAACGGTAGGCATACGGGGATCGTCCCAGCCGTCGACGAAGCCCTCGTCAACGAGCTTTTTTAAATAGCGTTTGGACATTAATGTGTTGGTTATATTCAGCCTTGCAAACTCTATCTGTCTGGGTCTGGGCGCAGGGAAGCCCGCCTTTTCGATAAACCAATCGTACAGGGGACGGTGGTTTTCAAATTCAAGGGAGCAAAGAGAATGCGTTATACCCTCTATTGCGTCGGACACGGGGTGAGCAAAATCATACATAGGATAGATGCACCACTTATCGCCCGTGCGATAGTGCGGTACTCGCGCAATGCGGTAAATTATCGGGTCGCGCATGTTAACGTTGGGGGACGACATATCGATTTTCGCCCTTAAAACCTTTGCGCCGTCGGGGTATTTGCCCGCCTTCATTTCGCGGAAAAGCTTTAAATTCTCTTCAACGCTTCTGTTACGGTAAGGGGATTCCTTGCCCGCCTCGGTAAGAGTGCCGCGGGTTGCGGTGATTTCTTCGGCAGACAGGTCGCAAACGTACGCGTTGCCGTCTAAGATATACTTTTCGGCAATTTCGTAAAGCCTGTCGTAATAGTCGGAGGCGAATACGAGCTTGTCGTACTTGAAGCCCAGCCAATGCACCGCGTCGACTATGGAATTGACGTACTCGTAGTCCTCTTTGGCGGGGTTAGTGTCGTCCATACGAAGGTTCAGCGTGCCGTGGTATTTTTCCTTAACGCCGAAATTGATGCACATAGCCTTTATGTGACCTATGTGCAAATAGCCGTTGGGTTCGGGCGGGAAACGAACGTGGATTTCGTTGCCAGTCGATTCAAACTTGCCGGCTTCAAGCTCTTCGTTGATAATTTGTTCTATAAAGTTTGTTGCTTCGGGAAGTTTCATATTTATCTCTTTTTTTGTTATTTATAACGCACCCTCACCCCTACCCCTCCCCCTCAGGTATAAGGGGGAGGGCAAGAGTGGGGCGGGAAGTTTATAATTTTATACCATTGATTATAAGTTAAAATTTTGTTTTAAATAGTTTATTGCGCCCATGTCGCCCTGCTCTGCTGATTTTTGCAACCAGTACCGTGCTTTTTCTTTATCTACGGCAACTCCTGTACCAATATCATAACAGGTACCTAAGCCAAATTGTGCACTTGCATTACCTTGTTGTGCAGATTTTTCCCACCAGTATACTGCCTTGGTGTAATCTTTTTGCACACCTCTGCCGATATAATAATAAATGCCTAACTTGTCCTGCGCTTTTATATTCCCTTGCTCAGCGGATTTTGTATACCAATATGCAGCCTTCTCGAAATTTTTTTCTATACCGTCGCCATGGTTATAGCAAATACCTAAACGGAATTGCGCTTTCGCATCCCCCTGCTCGGCTGCTTTTGAGTACCATTCAACGGCTTTTTCATAGTTTCGCTCTACTCCTTGACCGTTATAATAGTGCCCGCCTAATGTGCTTTGTGCCTCCATATAACCTTGTTCGGCGGATTTTGTACACCAATATACTGCCTTGGTGTAATCTTTTTCTACACCTTCGCCTCTATAATAACAACCGCCCAAATTATATTGCGCACTTGCATTACCTTGCTCGGCAAATATCATTATCCTCTCTATTGTCATTTTAAACCCTATGATTGTTTCGTAATTATATTTAAGATAATCCTACTATTTTGCCGTTGTCGTCTATGTCGATGTGCTCAGCCGACGGGGTTTTGGAAAGACCGGGCATAAGCATAATTTCACCCGCGACGGCAACGATGAAGTTAGCGCCGCCCTTGTAGATTATGTCCCGAACCTTGATTTTAAAGCCCGTGGGCGCGGCAAGTTTTTTGGGGTCGTCGGAAAGCGAATACTGCGTTTTTGCGATTATCACGGGCAAGCCGCGTATATCCGACTTTTCGATGCGTTCAATCTTTTCAAGCGCGGTTTCGGAAAAGTCCGCACCGTCGCCGCCGTATATGTTCTTTACTATATCCTCGACCTTTTTACAAATTCCGTCGTTCAAGTCGTAGGCATAGTGAAGTTCGCTCTTTACGTCGCAAGCGGCGATAACGGCTTTGGCAAGCTCCTCTCCGCCTGCGCCGCCTTTTAAAAAGACGTCGGTAAATACAGCGAGCGCGCCCGCTTTGACACAGGCTTGCAGTACTGTATAAATCTCTGCTTCGGTGTCGGTTGCAAATCTGTTCATTGCGACGACGCAAGGCTTGTTGTAAACCTTTTTGATATTTTCTACGTGCTTCAAGAGGTTTGGAAGCCCCGCCTTTAAAGCCGTTAAATTCTCTTCCGATAAAGTGGTTTTATCCGCGCCGCCGTGGAGCTTTAACGCCTTGACGGTTGCGACAACCACCACGCAGTCTGGCTGAACGCCCGCAACGCGGCACTTGGTATCGAGGAATTTTTCCGCGCCGAGGTCTGCGCCGAAGCCCGCTTCCGTTACAGTATAATCCGCAAGGGTCATTGCGGTATAGGTTGCGCGGACGGAGTTGCAGCCGTGCGCAATATTGGCAAAGGGTCCGCCGTGAACTATTGCGGGCGTTCCCTCCAAGGTCTGCACGAGGTTGGGCTTTATAGCGTCCTTTAAAAGGGTAGTCATTGCGCCGTCGGCTTTGAGCTGACGCGCACGAACGAATTCGCCCTCAGCATTTACTCCTACTACTATATCACCTATCCTCTTCTTCAAATCTTTAAGGTCGGTTGCAAGGCACAGAATTGCCATAACCTCGGATGCGGCGGTGATTTCAAAGCCCTCCGCACGGTCGTAGCTGACGCAACCCTTCATATTGCCCGCGGGGTTATGTACGGTAATATCGCGTAGCGCCCTATCGTTCATATCCATACAGCGGCGGAAATACACTTCCTTTATGCCCAAGGCGTTACCGCGCAAAATATGATTATCAATCATGGCGCACAAAAGATTGTTTGCCGCGGTAATTGCGTGCAAGTCGCCCGTGAAGTGCAGGTTTATATCCGCCATAGGCACGACTTGCGCATAGCCGCCGCCCGCCGCGCCGCCTTTAATGCCGAATACGGGACCCAAAGACGGCTCCCGCAAAGCAAGGCAGACTTTTTTATTAAGCCTCGCCATACCGTCGGCAAGACCTATTGAAACGGTGGTTTTGCCCTCTCCGCTTGCAGTGGGGTTAATTGCCGTAACTAAAATAAGCTTTGACTTAGGGTTGACTTTTTCAAGGTTAATTTTTGCCTTGTACTTGCCATAAAGCTCTAAATCGTCCTCTTTGAGTTTAAGTTTTTTTGCAATCTTGCGAATGTCCTGCAATTTGCAACTTTCAGCGATTTCAATATCGGTCAACATATGATTAATTGTAACACAATTAAATGTGCGTTGTAAATAAAATTATTTACTTTACGCAAAGAATTTCGTTTGCGTCTAAATCAAGAATAACGCAAAGGTTTGCAAGCGTATCAAGCGCGGGCATTTGCTTGCCACACACATAACCCGACACTTGTTGATGGGCTACTCCTAATCTGCGTGCTATTTCTGACTGCGATAAACCGCTATGCTTTATTGCTTCAGCTAACTTTGCTTTAATATTGTCAAGTGTTATCATTATTTCCTCCTATTAAATTTTAGCACGCAATGGGTGCAATTCGCTTGACTTGCATGCATTGCGTGCAGTATAATTTTTTCATGAAAACTAAAATTACTAAAACCAAACAAGAATTTTGCTGGCATTTTGTGGACGTGTATTTAGAGCTGCTTTTGCAAATCCACTCTATCCGTGAGGACGATGTTTTCTTTGAAAAGTTACACGACATCAGAAATTATTTGGACGAAAAACTGTCACTTGGTAGTGAAGAAGAAATTGTTGATACTTACGTAGTAGTTTTGCAGCAGTCTGAAAACTAACTCCCCCTTATTTACTTGACTTGAAAAGGCAAATAAATTAAACTTGATTTATTAAATTCCGCATTATTGCCAAGTGCGGGAAAGGAGTTTATTTTTATGGCTGATAATAAGTTGACGATGGAAAAGATAGTAAATCTTTGCAAGAACCGCGGGTTCGTTTACCCCGGCAGCGATATTTACGGTGGGTTTGCGAACACCTGGGACTTCGGTCCTGTGGGCGTTGAGCTGAAAAACAACGTTAAGCGTTCGTGGTGGAAACGCTTCGTTCAGGAAAGCCCTAATTCTTACGGCGTGGACGCGGCTATTCTTATGAATCCGAAGGTTTGGGAAGCAAGCGGACACGTTGCAAGCTTCGGCGACCCCAAAATGGACTGCAAGAACTGCAAGCAGCGGTTCCGCGCGGATACTTTGATTGAGCAACATTCCAAGGGCACGGTTGCGGCTGAAGCCATGACCGACGAGGAAATGGAGAAATATATCGAGGAGCACGATATAAAGTGCCCCCACTGCGGCGTGAGGAGCTGGACTCCTATTAGAAAGTTCAACCCTATGTTCATAACCTCGCGCGGAACGTTGGAAGCCGAGTCGGACAAGGTATATTTAAGACCCGAAACTTGCCAGGGCGAGTACGTTAACTTTTTGAACGTGCAGAGGACGACGCGCGCCAAAATTCCGTTTGCGATTGCACAGATAGGCAAGTCGTTCAGAAACGAAATCACGCCAGGAAACTTCCTTTTCAGGACGGTTGAATTCGAGCAGATGGAGCTTCAATTATTCTGCAAGGAAGAGACGTCTATGGAATACTACGCAGAGTATAAAGAAAAGGCGATAAAGTACGTTGAGAATCTTGGCTTGAAAGCGGAAAATTTGCGCTTCCACGACCACGACAAGCTGGCGCACTACGCTAAGGCGGCTTGCGACATACAGTATAACTTCCCTATGGGCTGGCAGGAGCTGAACGGCATACACCACCGCGGCACCTGGGATTTGAGCAGACATCAGGAATATTCGGGGAAAGCGATGACCTATATTGACCCGTTCACGGGTGAAAAATACCTGCCCAACGTTATAGAATACTCTATCGGCGCGGACAGGCTTACGCTTGCTCTGCTTTGCGCGGCGTACGAGGAACAGGTTTTAGAGGGCGGCGATACACGCGTCGTTATGCACTTCCACCCAGTCATTGCACCCTATAAGGTTGCGGTTTTGCCGTTACAAAAACAACTTTCCGAAAAGGCGAAAGAGGTTTACGCAAAACTTGCAAAGTATTTTGCGTGCGACTATGACGAGGCGGGGTCTATCGGAAAACGCTACCGCCGTCAGGACGAAATAGGCACTCCCTTCTGCGTGACCGTCGACTTCGACAGTCTGAACGACGACACGGTTACCGTGCGCGACAGGGACAGTATGGAGCAGATAAGGCTTAATGTTGACGAGCTGAAAGCGTATATTGAAAAGAGCTTGGAGTTTTAAGTATCGATAATAAAAAGCCCGCCGCGCTAACAAAGCGCGGCGGGCTTTTAGTTTAAACTTATTGGGGTATGATTTGCGAAAGCATTTCCTTGATATACTCGATTACGGTATCCATAACGCCCGTTGCGAACAGTATTCCGATCGCTACGCCTACGAGTATCAAGCCTATCAGCTTTAATAAAAGCCAGAATCTTGCAAGGCTTCTTCTGTTTATATTGCCGCGATTGAAAGCAAAAACAAGCGTTAAAATGAAGCTTATACCGAAAAAAGCGTTAAATAGAATATTCCAGCCTATTATGCTCCACATAGTGAGAGGGTGATACTTATAGGGTAATTGGCTTATTTCGTCTTTTTCAACTTTATTCATAATTTCTCCGTTTATTGATTTTCGTCCATACTGTCCGCAATGTATTTATCGAGCATAGACTTACCTTTTTTTATACCGAATTTTAAAATTCTTTCCTTAAAAGTCGTTCTTTGCGGCTTTTCCTCTTCCTCTACGCTGCCTTCAAAATTCAAATCCTTGCAGGGGTCGAAGGTCACGTAGCCGCACTCCGCCGCATAGGAAAACACGTTTTTCAAAACACCTTCCAAAACGGGTCTGTCCTCTTCGCTTGCGCGGTCAACAGCGTTTAAAAGATGAGCGGGTTTAACGGAATTAATATATTTATTGCCAAGCGCGGGAATTAAATACGTATCGATTTGCGTTCCTATGTCTTCAAAATATTTTTTGGAAACTTTCTTTACCGCACCGCTCTTAGCGTTTCCCGACACCGCAAGCTCGTACCATTCGAGAATAACCTTTGAAAACCTGTACTTGATTTTGACGGGAGATAAAAGCCAACGGACAAGCTTGCCCGTACCGCCGAAGAAAAGCGGCAAAAGCTGGACGATTATCGTTATTACCGAAAGTATTATAATTAAAATATCTACCGCAACGTTAGCCGCGGCGGCATCTTCGCCCGAGCGCGACAGGACGATTGCCGTTATAGAAATTGCAACCGACAGGAGCCTTACTATAATTTTAAAAACGGTTATAGTCCTTTTTACCTTTATAACGCCCTTAGTACCCGCTTTGCTGCCGAGAACGGAAACGATTATTAAAACCGCAAATGCGACGACGTATGCGGCAAGCATACAGTAAAGAACTATCCGGAATTCAAAGCCCAGCTCTTTCGTGAGCCCCGTAAACAGCACGTACGCCGCGTACAAAAACATAAAGACGGTGCTTACCGTCAGGGTAAGGATATTGAGCCTTCTCGCGATGACGGCGCGGTTTGCGTATACGTTTTTTAAAAAACAGCGGATATCGAAGATGTCTTTTGCAAGCGTAAAGGTTTCTTCCGCGGTTATGGTATGGCGGACGTTAACTTGCTCTTCGGTTTGCCGTTCGTTCTCTTTCTTATCCATATCAGACCTTGTTTTACAGTGGATAGGTTTATTATAACATATCGGAATACTCGTTGTAAAGTTTATCCGTTTGTAATTTTATGGAATGAAGCCGCTCCAAAATTTCATTTACTTTTTTGTAATCTGCGGAAACCGCGGGGTCGGCAAGCTGAGCGTTTAACCGTTCTTCTTCATCTTCCAAAGCGGAAATTTTCCGCTCTATCTGCTTTATAGCCGTTTTTTTGCGCTCTTCTTCGGCGCGTTCTTTTTTGGAACGGTAGGAGGTCTGCTTTTCTTCCTTTGCGGCTTGGCGGCGTTTTTCCTCCTCGCTCTGTCTTGCGAGTTCGCGCTTGCGCTTCTTTTCCTCGGTATAGAAGGCGTAATCTCCGTCGTAAACGTTAAACTTGCCGTCCTCTATTTCAACCACCTTTTGCGCAATCGCGGAGATGAAGTATCTGTCGTGTGAGACGAAGAGAATAGTTCCGTCAAAGCTTATTAAAGCCTTTTCAAGGCTCTCTCGCGCAGGCAAGTCGAGGTGGTTTGTGGGCTCGTCCAATAAAAGGAAGTTGCCCTTTTCACATTCTAAAATACATAAAGCAAGCTTGGCGCGTTCTCCGCCCGATAGGGATTTTACGGGCTTTTCCATATCCTCTTCGTAAAGCCCGCATCTTGCAAGCGCGGACCTGACCTCGGTCTGGGTAAGCCCCACGTGCCTTTCCCACAGCTCCGAAAGCACGGTATTGTCGCCGTTTAAATTCGCGCCCTCCTGATCGTATAAGGCAAGCTTTACAAAGCGACCTATATCTATTTGAGGGTTTGCGCCTTTAAAAATCTCCTTGATAAGCGTGGACTTACCCGTGCCGTTTTCACCAGTCAATGCAACCTTTTCACCCCGTTTAATTTGTAATTGCCCCCCGCATATGAGCCGTTTAACGCCAATTTCAAGGTTTAACGAACTGATACTTAAAACATTTTCGTAAGAGGAATTTTCAAATGTGAATCTGTAAACGGGCGATTTCGGCGGGGTGAACGGCTTTTCTAAAATTTCCATTTTTTCAAGCTGTTTGACCCTGCTTTGCGCGGACTTCGCCGTGGTTGCGCGGACGATGTTCCTGTCGACGTAGTCCTGCAATTTAGCGCGTTCTTCCTGCTGCGCTTCGTATTCCTTCAAAAGTCGCGCTTGCCTTTCAGCCTTTAAAATTTTATATTTGGAGTAGTTGCCCGAAAACGACAAAAGCTTTTTGTTTTCAATCTCCAAAACGCGAGAAACGAGCTTATCGAGAAAGTATCGGTCGTGGGATACGACCAAAATTGCGCCCTTAAAGGAAGCAAGGTAATCTTCAAGCCAAAAAAGGGTGTTGATATCGAGGTGGTTCGTGGGTTCGTCCAAAATAAGCAAGTCGGGCTGTTCCAAAAGAAGCTTTGTAAGCTTAAGCCGAGTTTTCTCCCCGCCAGACATAGTGCCGACGGGTTGGTCGTACTTGTCTATAAAGCCCATACCGTTTAAAACGGTCTTTACTTTGACTTCCACGGAGTAGCAGTCGTGCGAGGAAATATAAGCGTTTAAACTTTCAATTTGCGCCGAAACTGCGGCATATTCGGGGGTATATCCGTCAATCAACGATAATTTCCGCGAGAGATTTTCAAGCTTTGCAAGCGCGGAAAGCTCGGCATTGAAGACGCTTCTGGCTTCTTCATAGACCGTGCGCCCGCTTATTATTCCGCCGTTCTGTTCAAGATAACCTATGCGCGCGCCGTTCTTTTTTATAACCTTGCCGTCGTCGGGATACTGCTCCCCCGTTATAAGTTTTATAAGGGTGGTTTTACCCTCTCCGTTGGCGCCGATTAGACCTACGCGCTCGCCCTCGTTCACAGCGAACGAAACGTTTTCGAATATTAAATTGTCGCCGTAAGAAAACTTAGCGTTGTCTACCGTAATTAACATTTATCAATAATCCCATTTAGGTATAAAATCTTGCGTTGCGCTCGTATAGTCCTGCAAAAAAACGTTTTGAAGCCCGTATTCTTCCACTGCGGCAACTACTTTTTCGTACTCGCGGCGAGTGACGCGGCGTTGAAGTTCTTTATAATTTCCGATTTCACCGAACGGCGTGTATTGGCTCATAAGACTGAAATACACGGACTCCGGAAGAGTTGCGACGAACTTTACTACGTTCACGCTGTCGTAAGCAGCAAGCGGAAGAATTAAATGGCGGACGATGCAGCCCGAAAGCATCTTGCCGTCCTCACGCATTTTCAAAGGCTTTTGCGCCATAAGCTTAACGGCGGGAAGTGCAAAATCTGCATAGTCGGGACGGGACGTATAACGCTTTGAAAGCGCGTTATCAATAAATTTGAGGTCGGTGAGCCATATATCGACAAACCCGTCCGCAAGGCGCAGCGCCTCCTCTGTTTCGTAGCCGTGAGTGTTGTAAACTACGGGTATTTTTGGGCGGTAAATATCGATTGCCCCCATTATATGCCTTAAATAATGGGTAGGATTGACCAAATTTATATTTTCTGCACCCCTATCTTCGAGGTCTTTGAAAATATCGGCAAGCTCCCCTTCCGTTATCTCTTTCCCACGCAAATTGCGGGAAAGCTCGAAGTTTTGGCAGAACGCGCATTTGAGCGAACAGCCGCAGAAAAATATGCAACCGCTGCCGTTTTTGAAAGAGACGGGCGGCTCTTCAAACGGATGAAGATAATATTTTGCTATTTTTATCCCCTTAACGCCGCACGCGCCGCTTATCTTTTTACGGTCGGCGCCACAGGATACGGGGCACTGGAAACAATTCATAATTAAATTATACGATAAAAGCAAAACAAAAGCAAATCGTTTGACAATCGTACTTTTAAACGGTATAATATTTTCAAACCTATAAAGAGTGTGCGAGGGAACGGCCCTGCGACCACACAGCAACCTGCAAGGCAAGGTGCTAACGCCGAACCGATGGGGAAAATATAAACTTAAGCCCCTTCCTACGGCAGGAAGGGGCTTTTATTTGAGGAAAATATGAAAGGCGACGTAACGCTGAGAAAAATTAAGGCAGACGACAGAGAAGAATTTTTTGCGATGTCGCGCGATTTTTACATATGCGGGGCGGCGCACGCGCCCATTCCCGAAGAAAACAGACTTAATTTCTGGAATGAAGTTCTTTCGAGTGAGTTTATTAACGGATATATAATAGAATGTGACGACGAGGTTGCCGGCTACGCGCTTATCGCATATTACGCTTCGCAGGAATTCGGCGGTAAGACTGCGTTTTTCGACGAACTTTATATAAAACCTGCTATGCGCAGGCGCGGGATAGGCAAAAAGATTTTTGAATTCGTTGAGAAAAGCGGCGCGGTTGCTTGCAGGCTCGAAGTCGAGAAAACCAATACGCGGGCGTTAAAGCTATACCGCGCGTTAGGTTACGAAGAATTCGATTATATTCAAATGTCAAAAAAATTCAGATAAAAATAAACTTGAGGATAAATAAATGAAAAAGTTTTTTACGAGCGAGAGCGTGACGGAAGGTCACCCCGACAAGCTTTGCGACCAGATTTCCGACGCTTGCCTTGACGCGGTTTTAACCGCCGACAAAAACGCGAGGTGCGCGATTGAGTGCTGTGCCGCTTACGACAGACTGCTTATAATGGGCGAGGTTACAGCCGACGCCGAGATAGATTACGAAAAAATTGCGCGGGATACCATTGAAAAGACGGGTTACAGACACGGGTCTTTTGCGTTCGACAAGTGCAACGTTCAGGTTGCCGTGCACCGCCAAAGCCCCGACATTGCTATGGGCGTTGACAGGGCGGACGAAAAGGACCTTTGCGACAGCTTCGGCGCGGGCGACCAAGGGATGATGTTCGGCTATGCGTGCAGAGAAACCGAGGAGCTTATGCCCCTCCCCATTTCCCTTGCGCACAAGCTTGCTTTAAGACTTACGGAAGTGCGAAAGTCAGGCATATTGCCGTACCTACGCCCCGACGGCAAGTCTCAGGTAACGGTTGAGTACGACGGAAAAACGCCCGTGCGGGTGGATACGGTGGTTGTTTCCGCACAGCACAATACAAAGGTTACGCAGGAGCAGTTGAGAGAGGATATTTTAAAGCACGTGATACCCGTTATCCCCGAAAAACTGCTTGACGAAAATACGAAATTTTTTATCAATCCCACCGGCAGGTTCGAAATAGGCGGTCCGGAGGGCGACAGCGGGCTTACGGGCAGAAAGATTATAGTAGACACTTACGGCGGCAGATGCGCGCACGGCGGCGGGGCTTTTTCGGGCAAGGACCCCACTAAGGTTGACCGCTCGGCTACATATATGACGAGATACGTCTGCAAAAACTTAGTTGCCGCAGGGCTTTGCGACGAGGTTGAATTGCAGGTTGCCTACGCTATCGGCGTTGCGCGACCCGTTTCGGTATTCGTAGATACCTACGGTACGGGCAAGCTTTCCGACGGTGAAATTGCGGATATAGTCGTGAATGAGTTCGACCTCCGCCCCTATTCAATTATAAAAACTTTGGGACTACGCGCGCCCATATACTTGAATACGGCAGCGTACGGGCACTTCGGTAAGGAAGGCTTGCCCTGGGAAAGGGTAAACAGAGCCGAGGATTTAAAGAAGTACTTAAAATAACGCTTGGGGCAGACGGGCAATCCGCTGCGTATCGTTGACATACACGCTGAGTTATGATATTATTTTGACTATGATTAATATATTTTACTGTTCGGATAAAAAATATTTTAAACAACTGTTTTTATCGCTTATTACGCTTGTTGACCACACCGACGAAGTTTTGAACGTGACGATTTTAACCGAGGAAGTGAGCGAGATTTCAAAAAATAAGGCGCACACGGAAGCCGACCGTTTAATTTGCGAAAAGCTTTTAAAATCAAAGAACCCCGAAAGTAAGGTAAATTTGGTGGATATTTCCGACTTATTCCGCAAAAACTTATTGCCCAGCGTGAACTATCCCAACAGGTACTACCACTACTTCGTTACGTTGCGCTTGGTTGCCGACCTCGTGCCCGAGATCGGAGATAAAGTAATTTACCTCGATACCGACGTTTTCTTTAACGACGACGTTAAAAAACTTTGGAATATATTTGACGAAAGATATGAGGTTATGGGCAGGCGCGACGCCGGAAGAATAACCAAATATATTCATTCGGGCGTTATGCTTTTGAATATGAAGCTGATAAGGGAAAACGGAACTTTCCAAAAAAGCTGCGAACTTTGCCGCAAGAAAAAGTACGTTTGCTACATAGATATGTCGGCTTTGAACACCGCTTCCAAGAAAAAGAAAGTTATACCCAACAGATTTTGCAGTTTTAAATATAAGAAAGACAACGTATTACACCACATTTGCGCGATTAGGGAAGGCAAGGTCCTTTTCACTAAAAAATGGTGGCACAGAATTAAGACCGACGAAACCGAGCTTATGCGTAATGCCTGTCCCTATTACGGGCGTTATTACGACCTTTTTGAGGAATACGCCAAGACATATAACTTTGAACCGTAGAAATTATTAAAGCGGCGGACGCGAAACGCGTCCGCCGCTTTTTTATTGCGTGTAATTTAAATTTAATAAGCGCGGGCAAAAATAATTACGCGTTCGGCTTTTTTACCGCAAATTGCGCAAGATTCCGCGCTTTCGCCTTCTGCGAACACTCGCGAGGTTGCCTGCGCGTAAGCCTTTACCTTGTCCTCGCATTCGCGGCAGCCGCACCAACCCGCCTTAACGAAGTTGCCGCCGTCCACACCTTTTAAAATACCGTCGAGGTCGGTAGCGTAAACTATGCGGTTATCGCGACGGACCCTTGCCGCTTCAAGCATATCGCTTTGAACGGATTTGAGCAAATCACTAACGGAATTTTCAAGTCCGACCAAAGAATACGCGGTCTTTTCAAGCGTATCGCGGCGGAATATAAGCGCATTGCCCTCTTCGATGTCGCGGGGTCCCAACTCTATTCTTAAAGGCACGCCCTTCATTTCCCATTCGTTGAACTTCCACCCGGGCGAATTGTCGCTATCGTCGAGCTTGACGCGAACGCCTGCCTTTTCAAGCTTTTCTTTGAGTTCGGCGCACTTCTCCAAAACGCCGCCCTTCTTTGCGGCGATGGGAACTATTACGACCTGCACTGGCGCGACTACGGGCGGAAGCACGAGTCCCCTTTGGTCGCCGTGAGCCATGATAAGAGCGCCTATAAGCCTCGTGGACAAGCCAAAGCTCATAGTATATGCAAATTTATGCGAGCCGTCTTTATCGAGGAACTGAATTTCAAAGGCTTTCGCGAAGTTCCGACCCAAAAAGTGAGTAGTGCCCGACTGTAAGCTTTTGCCGTCCTTCATCATTGCTTCCATTCCGTAGGTTGCCACTGCGCCGGCAAACTTCTCCTTTTCGGTCTTTCTGCCGCAGATTACGGGCAATGCAAGGCAGTTTTCTGCAAATTCCTTATAGAGGTCAAGCATTTTTGCCGTTTCCTCCTCCGCTTCCTCGGCGGTGGCAAAAGCCGAGTGACCTTCGTGCCATAAAAATTCCGAAGTCCTTAAAAACGGGCGGGTGGTCTTTTCCCAACGCATAATGTTTGCCCATTGGTTTATACGGATAGGAAGTTCGCGATAAGATTGCAACCACTTGGAATACATATTGCCTATTATCGTTTCAGACGTGGGGCGGATTGCCAAGGGTTCGGTAAGCTCTTCCCCGCCCGCGTGGGTTACGACGGCAACCTCGGGCGCGAAGCCTTCGACGTGCTCCGCTTCCTTGGTGAAAAAGCTCATAGGAATAAGCAGAGGAAAATACGCGTTTTCATACCCGTTTTGTTTAAAACGCTTGTTAAGCTCAGTCTGAATATTTTCCCATATGGCGTAGCCGTAGGGACGGATTACCATAGTGCCCTTTACCGGACCGTAGTCAACGAGTTTGGTCTTTATAACCACGTCCGTATACCATTGGGGGAAGTCCTTTTCTATATCCGCAATCTGTTCAACGAAACTTTCTTTTGCCATAATTTGCTCCGAATTAATTTTAAAACATTATAGCATACAAATTTTTTTAATACAAGAAATTTTTTACAATAAACGGAATATGCCCACGGAAAGATTTTTTCCGCGGGCAATAAATTTTTGTTTATTGCAATTTCAGATATATTACAATATTTACATACTTGATATTCTGGTTAAAATATTACTGCAATTCTGTATGGTTTTTTTATCTTTTTTGTAATTCACGGCATCGATAATTATTCTAATAGGCGTCCATATCAACCCGAGACATACGCCTATAATAAAAAATATAATTTTTAATATAATGCCGTTATCTCTATGTATGCCGTTTTCGTCTATAGTATATGTTACACCGTGTTTTCTCTCGTAATCCTCGTGCTCTTCGACCGCAGCCTTATGCCAAGTTAAGCCGGTGTATACGCCGCAAAGAATCACACCTATTCCCATAATAACGGCAATTTCAGTTATAGAGTCGCCTATAGAAATTGCATATACACCTGTAAATATGCAAATAAGCCCAAGAATGTAAGTTATGCAGCTTATTATCAACCTTTTTTTGCGCTTTTTGTTGTCGTCTACACATTCGTTGTGTATGTCGACGATTTTATCGCCGTAACACTCTAAACAGAGGTCGCCGTCCGCCCACGAAGTTTCCGCACCCATCCAATGCGTTTCATTATAACACTCTTCACAAAATTAGAAATTTTTTAGGTATTTTGTAGAAAAATAATTGTATAAGGACAGATAATGAAATTAAAAATCAAAGAACTTAGGGAAGAGTTCGGTATGACGCAAAAAGAACTTGCAAATAAGTTATCTAATACACAGCGAAATATAAGCAACTGGGAGAACGGCGTCAGCGAGCCCGATTGCGAAACGATATTAAAAATCGCCGATTTATTTGAAGTGAGTTTAGACGAACTTTTTTACAGAGAAAACATAACGCAAACGGCGGAGCCGATAAATACCAATCGCAACGCAGACCTTTACCGCAAAATAAATATGCTTACGTCGGAACAAAGAAATGCGATATTCGCTTTAATTGACTCGTTTGAAAAATATTAACCGTATAAATTATATTTAAAGCGGCGGCAACGCCGTTTTATTTTTTGATTTTGTCTCGTTCAAACACTTGTAAAAAACAACCCGATATTATATAATTAATTCGTATGCAATACGAGGAATTGAAAAAACTTAAAAGCGGGACGGACGTGCGCGGCGTTGCCGTTGAGGGCGAACGCGCCGTGACCTTGACGGACTGCGCGGTTGAGCTTATCGTCAAGGCGTTTATTAAGTGGCTTTCCGACAGGTACGGCAAGCGTAAATTCAAAATTGCAATAGGTAACGACAGCCGTATTTCCTCAGACAGGATAGTTAATTGCGCAAAGGATGCGCTTATTTCAAGCGGGTGCGACGTTGTTTATACGGGGCTTTCTTCCACCCCATCGATGTTCATTTTACTTAAAAAGTCGGGTTGGGACGCCGACGCCTCGATTATGGTTACCGCCTCGCATCTGCCTTACGACAGGAACGGCTTGAAGTTTTTCACGAAAGAGGGCGGGCTTGACGGTAAGGATGTCGACGAAATATTAAAAATCGCGGCGGAAGGCGGAGAACTTAAAGGCTGCGGAAGCTACGAGGAAAAATCCTTTATGGATACGTATTCCGCGATATTGGTTGAAACCGTTGAATGCGCTTGCGGAAAGCTACCTTTAAAGGGGAAAAAGATTATAGTTGACGCGGGCAACGGCGCGGGCGGATTTTTTGCGGAAAAGGTGTTAAAGCCATTGGGCGCGGACGTAAGCGGAAGCCAGTTTTTAGAACCCGACGGATACTTTCCGAACCATATACCCAACCCTGAGGACAAGGCTGCGATGAGCAGCTTGCAGTCCGCCGTTATAAAGAGCGGCGCAGACCTCGGCATAATATTCGATACCGACGTCGACCGTGCGGGGATTGTGGACCGTTACGGTAACGAAATAAACAGAAACAGGTTAATAGCCTTAGTTTCAGCCATACTGTTAAGGGAGAAACCCGGCACCATAGTGACCGACAGCGTGACGAGCGACGGACTGACGGAGTTTATAGAGAGCCTTGGCGGAAAGCATTTAAGGTACAAACGCGGATACAAAAACGTTATAGACAAGTGCAAAGAGCTGAACGCTGACGGCGAATACTCCCCACTTGCGATAGAGACCTCAGGGCACGCGGCGTTTAAGAAAAATTACTATCTTGACGACGGCGCGTACCTAATAACAAAAATTCTTATTTGTCTTGCACGGGAAAAGGACGGAATTTCTTCGCTTATATCCGAGCTTAAAGAGCCCTGCGAAGAGGACGAAGTGCGCATAACCTTTAACGGCAACAGCGTTGACTTTAAGACGGAGGGCGCAAGAATTATCGAGGACTTAAAGGCAATTGCCGCAAGAGATACTAATATGATTTTATCGCCCGTGAATTACGAGGGCGTGCGAATAAATTTCCATGAAGGCGGTTGGCTGCTTGTGAGAATGAGCGTACACGACCCCGTTATGCCGATAAATTTTGAAAGCAACCGTAAAGGCGGCAACGTAAAAGCCGCAAAGACACTTTTGAAGATTTTGGAGGGCTACCCCTTCCTCGAACTTAATAACTTAAAAATTTTTACATCGTAAGGAGAAATTTCAATGTCCATAAATGCAAAATGCGTAAATACAATACGCGTGCTTTCGGCTGAAGCCATACAGCGTGCAAAATCGGGACACCCCGGTATTTGCCTCGGCGCGGCGCCAATAGGATTTGAAGTGTTCAAAGATTTTTTAAAATTCAACAGCAACAACCCGAAATGGGACAACCGCGACAGGTTCGTTCTTTCAGCAGGTCACGGCTCTATGCTTTTGTACTCCCTTTTGCACCTTTTCGGATACGACGTGACGAAAGAGGACCTGATGAATTTCCGTCAGTTCGGTTCGCGCACGCCCGGTCATCCCGAATACGGCAAGACTGACGGAGTTGAAACAACTACGGGACCGTTGGGACAAGGCATTGGCAACGCAGTGGGCTTTGCGCTTGCGGAAGCGCACTTAGCTTCGGTTTTCAACCGTCCGGACTTCCCTATCGTTGACCACTACACATACGTTTTATGCGGCGAAGGCTGCCTTGAAGAGGGCTTGGGCTACGAAGCTTGCTCGTTTGCGGGCACGCAGAAGCTCGGTAAGCTTATTCTTTTATACGATAAAAACGATATTACCATCGAAGGAAATATAGAAACAAATTTCAGCGAGAATGTAGCAACGCGCTTCTGCGCACAGGGTTGGCAGGTTATACGCGTACCCGACGCGAACAATCTTGCGGTATTGAAGGCTGCAATCGAGAGAGCGAAAAGCGACATTACGCGCCCCTCTATTATTATCTGCACTTCAAAAATAGGCTACGGCTGCCCCATAGAAGGCAGTGAAAAAGTTCACGGTGCGCCTATCGGCGAAGATAACCTTGCGAAATTAAAGGAAAGCCTTAATTGGACGGAAGAGCCTTTTGAAGTTCCTGCGGACGTGGAAGACTATTGCCGCGAAATTGCGGACGGTAAGCGCGTTTACGAGGCAGAATGGAATGAACTTTTCGCTCGCTATGAGAGGGCTTACCCCGAACTTGCGGAAAAATACAGAAATTATATGAGCGGCTACGACTTCGATTATACCGAGCTGTTCAGTAAGTTCGACTTCTCCGCTCCAGAAGCGATGAGAGCTTCGAGCGGGAAAATTTTGAACGAAATAGCAAAAAACATCCCCAACCTGTTGTCAGGTTCCGCAGACCTTGCCCCTTCCACTTTGACGAAGCTGAAATGCTCGGACGCTTTCTCGCCCGAAAACCGTTCGGGAAGGAATATTCAGTTCGGCATACGCGAACACGCTATGGCGGCGATTGCAAACGGCATACAGCTTCACGGAGGACTGAGGATACTCTGCTCTACCTTCTTCTCCTTCTCGGATTATATGAAGGGCGCGATAAGACTGAGCGGGCTTTTGAACGTGCCGGTTATATACGTTATGACGCACGACTCGATAGGCGTAGGCGAAGACGGTCCCACGCATCAGCCGATGGAGCAGCTTATAGCTTTGCGCTCTATCCCCAACGTCAAGGTCTTCCGCCCCTGCGACGGCAAAGAAACGCTTGCGGCGTATATTTCGGCATTGACGGGGCAATCGCCCACCGTTTTGGTGCTTTCAAGACAAGCGGTTAACCAACATAAAGGTTCAGGCATTAAGGCGGTTACAGGAGGCTACGTGCTTGACGACTGCAACGGCACGCCAGACGTACTTTTGATAGGAACGGGTTCGGAAATAGATATTTGCATCGGCGCAAAGGAAATTCTTACGGGAGAAGGACTGAACGTATGCGTCGTATCGATGCCCTGCCTTGAAGAATTTGAAAACCAGACGAAAGAATATAAAGAAAGCGTTCTTCCAAAGAGCGTTAAGGCGCGCGTGTGCGTTGAAGCGGCTTCGCACTATGCCTGGTACAAATATTGCCGCGACTACGGCGAGGTGATAGCTATGCACTCTTTCGGTTGCTCCGCACCCGCCAACGATTTGTTCAGACACTTCGGCTTTACGAGTGAAAACGTCGCCGAAAAGGCAAAGCTTTCGATTGAAAAAGTGAACGCCGACGAAGATAACGGCGGCAAGAAAAAACGCAAATAATTTATAAGCGGCGGTTTAACCGCCGTTAGTTTTTAAACATATAATTAAGGTACGGTATGAATTTGGAAGAATTGTTTTTAACTCGTCAAAGTACGCGTGAATTTTGCGATAAACCCGTTGCCGACGAGGTTATAGAAAAAATCTGCCGCCTTGCAACTCTTGCCCCCTCCGCTATAAACGCGCAACCTTGGGACTTGTACGCGGTAAACGGCGACAAGGCGAAGGAGTTCGCAAAGTTCGTGCAAAAAGACGGCGCAAACGGTTGGGCTGACGGAGCAAAGGCGTATATCGTAATAAAACAACGCCCCGCACACGCGGTAATGCGCGGAGAAAGGCGAGTATCGAACGAAGAATTTATATCTAACGATATAGGAATTCTAACCGCATATCTGACGCTTGCCGCCGAAAATACGGGTGTGCAGACCTGCATAATAGGCTTGCGGGACGAAAACGGAATTGCGGATTTTCTCGGATTGCCGCAAGGCACTCCCTTCCCCCTCGTCGTTGCGCTGGGCTATAAGGCGGAAGGCTACCCCGTCCGCGAAAAACGCAGAAGAGCTTTTGAACTGAATTATAAACTGATAAAGTAAAACGCTAACCGCCCCGCCGAGTTTCGGCGGGGCGGTTTTTATTACGGTTTTTCGTTTTCCCTTGCAGTAGCAAGCATAAGTTTTATACGGTTTTCCTGATTGACTTTGGTTGCCGAGGGGTCGTAATCGACGGCGACGATATTCTCGTCGGCGTAAATATTTTTGAGGGTGCGGATAACGCCCTTGCCCGCTATGTGGTTGGGCAGGCAACCGAAGGGCTGGGCGCAGACGATATTCTTCACTCCCGTTTCCGCAAGCGCAGCCATCTCCGCGGGGATAAGCCACCCTTCGCCCATTTTTACGCCTTGGTTTATTACTTTATCGGCGCAGGCGCGGAGATGCTCGAAATCGTGGACGGGCTCGAACGTGCCGTCCTCTTTAAACTGTTTTATCACGTTTAACTGCATACGGTGAACTAAACCGTACACCGCCTTGTACGCAAGCGCCTTGACGCGCCCGTGCCCGTAAAGCGTGTAGTCGTTCACAACGTTGATTATACAGTATAAAATGAAGTCCAAAAGGGCGGGGATTACGGGCTCGCAGTTCTCGTTTAATAAAAACCTTTCAAGCTCGTTATTGCCGAGAGGGGAATATTTTACGTAAATTTCCCCTACCACGCCTACTTTTATTTTCTTTTCGCTCTTTCTTTTGACGGCGGCGAATATATTGATTATCTTTTTATTTATCTTTTTATAGCGGCGGTAACCGCCCTTTTCAAAACTTGACACGATAAAATTTACCGCTTCGTCGCGCGCACGGTCGGCGGCGCAACTCTCCTCTTCGTACGGCTTGGTCTGGTTATAGCACCACATTACGGTATCGCCGTAGAGTATGGAAAACGCAAGCTTAACGAATAGCCCGACGCCGATTTTGAACGTGCTTTCCTTTTCAAGACCCGAAAAGTTGATAGATACGACCGGCACGGCGGGGAACTCGTTCTTTATAGCCTTTCGTATAAGGGGCATATAGTTGGAAGCCCTGCATCCGCCGCCAGTCTGCGTCATCATAATTGCGGTATGCTCCAAGTCGTACCTGCCGCTTTTGAGCGCATCGATAAACTGCCCCACTACGCAAAGGCAGGGATAACAAGTGTCGTTATGAACGTGCTTTAAGCCTTCGTCTATGACAGCGCGGCTTTCGTTCTTCAAAACCTCTAAGTCGTACCCTTCGAGTCTTAGGACCTTTTCGATTATAAGGAAGTGCCACGGCAACATATCGGGAACGAGGATTTTATGGGTGCGCTTCATAGACTTGTCCCACCTGGGATATTCAGTTGTATAGTCGGTAAACGCAGTCTTTTCGTCCATTACTTTTTAGCCGCCTCTTCTATAGCCGCAAGCATACTTCTTAAACGTATTTTTACGACTCCGAGATTGTTTATTTCGTCTATTTTTATCTGTGTGTAAAGCTTGCCGTTCTTTTCCAAAATTGAACGCACTTCGTCGGTAGTTATTGCGTCAAGCCCGCAACCGAAAGAAACGAGCTGGACCAAATTCAAATTCTTGCGCTTTGAAACGAAGTCCGCCGCGCGGTACAGCCTTGCGTGGTAAGTCCACTGGTTTAAAACGTCGACTTTTACCACGTCGCCCTTTTCAAACACGCTATCCTCCGACAGCACCGCCAACCCCAACGAGGTTAAAAGCTTGTTTACGCTGTGGTTGATTTCTCCGTCCAAATGGTAGGGTCTGCCCGCAAGCACTACGACCTGCTTGTTTTGCATTTCCGCCTTCCACAGAATTTCGTCCGCCTTGGAGCGCACGTCCTCGTGATATTTTTCGAGCCGCGCAAAGCCCTCTTCAAGCGCGCCCTCTATATCGCGCTTAGTAAAGTCGTAGCCCTTGAAAAGGTCCAAAAGCTTCTTTACGGCGGGCTTTTTCATATTCAAATCGAGGTACGGCATAAGGAAATTCTTATCCGTAAGCCTTTCGTTGTTCGCCTTCAAAAGCTCGGGATAGTACGCAACGACTGGGCAGTTATAGTGGTTGGTTGAACAGTGCTCATCTAAATTGTAGCTTTCACATGGCATAAAAATGAAATCCACGCCTTCGTCCAAAAGACTTTCCACATGCCCGTGAATGAGCTTTGCAGGGTAGCAAGCCGTATCGCTTGCAACGGTATGCTGACCTTTAAAATAGAGCTGACGGGTGGATTTTGCGGATAAGACGACCTCGAAACCCAGCGTTTCAAAGAAGCCCGCCCAAATGGGAAGCTGCTCGTACATACCGAGTTGCAGTGGAAGCCCCACCTTGCCGCGTATGCCGCCCTGTCCGTTTACGCCATGCACGCAGTCGATAAGTCTGACCTGCTTATATGCGTATATATCCATATCGGCAAGCGCGGGTTTTCTGCCAGCGCCGCGCTCGCACTTGTTGCCCGAAATAAATTTTCTGCCGTCGTTGAAACGGATAATGTTAAGATTACAGTTTGCCGTGCAACCGCGGCAATTGGTAGCTTGCAAGGAATATGAAAACTCTTCAAGCTCTTCCGCGCTTGCCGTGGTGCTTTCCGCAGGAACGTTCTCCATAGCGTAAAGCGCCGCGCCGAACGCGCCCATTAAGCCCGCTATGCCGGGACGGACCACTTCCTTGCCCGTTTCCATTTCAAAGGAGCGCAGCACTGCGTCGTTCAAGAAAGTACCGCCCTGCACGACGATATGATCGCCCAACTCGTCGGCGTTAGTTGCCCTTATAACCTTATAAATGGCGTTCTTGACTATTGACGAAGACAGACCCGCGGAGATGTCCTCCACGCTTGCCCCCTCCTTTTGCGCCTGCTTAACCGCGCTGTTCATAAACACGGTGCAGCGGGAACCAAGTTCAACGGGGTGTTTGGCATACAGACCTTTTTCTGAAAATTTGTTGATTTCCATGCCCATTGCGCGGGCAAAGGTCTGGATAAACGAACCGCAACCAGACGAGCAAGCCTCGTTCAGCATAATGGAATCGATAGCGCCGTTCTTGATTTTAAAGCACTTGATGTCCTGCCCGCCGATATCGATAATGAAATCGACTTGCGGATTAAAGTGCAACGCCGCCTTGAAGTGCGCGACCGTTTCCACGATACCGAAATCGGCTTTTATGGAGTTCTTTATTAAATCCTCGCCGTAACCTGTAACCGCGCTGCCGCGGATTTTAAGCCTGTTACCGCCCAAAGCGTACAGTTCTTTAAGCTTACTTACGACAATATCGAGCGGCTGACCGTTGTTGGACTGGTAGTGTGACCACAGAATGCGGCAGTCGGGCGTGATGAGCATAAGTTTCGTCGTGGTTGAACCGCTGTCGATGCCTAAGTAGCAGTCGCCCGAATACGAAGAAATATCCGCAAAATTCAAGTCGGTAGCCCTGTGGCGTTTTACGAATTCAGCATATTCCTCTTTGCTTTCAAATAAGGGTTTGCCTGTGTTTACCGCTTGGTTTTCGGTAATTTTTTTAATCTTTGCTATTATTGCGTCAATATTTTCGGCACGCTCGCCTGCGGAGGACAACGCCGCGCCTATTGCCATAAAGCAGGGGGCGTCGTCGGGGAACACCGCGTTCTCGGGCGTTAAATTCAAAGTGGTGACGAAGGCGCGCCTTAAAGCCTTTAAAAAGTACAGGGGACCGCCCAAAAACAAGACCTTGCCCTTTATTCTTCGACCCTGCGCCAAGCCCGAAACGGTCTGGTCGACGACGGCTTGAAAAATAGACGCTGCAATGTCCGCTTTGGCAGCGCCCTGATTCAGAAGGGGCTGCACGTCGGACTTTGCAAAAACGCCGCAACGCGAAGCTATGGGGTAAGTCTTGCCCGCCGAAAGGGCAAGTTCGTCCATCTTCTCTACAGACACGTTTAAAAGGGTTGCCATTTGGTCGATGAACGCGCCCGTACCGCCCGCACAGCTGCCGTTCATACGCTGCTCGGTTCCGCCCGTTACGAAAATGATTTTCGCGTCCTCGCCGCCAAGCTCTACGGCAACGTCCGTATCGGGATAAATTTTGCGTATGGCAATAAACGCAGCCTGTACTTCCTGTACGAAGTTTATTCCGCTGCGTTGCGAAAGACCTAGCCCCGCGCTGCCCGTAACCGAAACGGCGAAGGCGCCGCCGAACTTCTCTTTAACGGTGTTAAGCTCGGATAGAACCGTCTCCTTGACCTTGGAAAAATGACGGACGTAGGACGAATATATTAAGTTGTTTTTTTCGTCGATGACCGCGACTTTAACCGTGGTTGAACCGACGTCTATGCCTAAAAGTTTCAATTTGTTTTCCGTCAATAATGTATTCAAAGAAATTATATCATAACTTTGTATAATTTTTCAAATTTATGAATATACAAATTTTGTTAAAATTTAATGAAATTTTATTTTTTAAGCTTTGCGCGCCTAAACACAGCCGCCCGTGCGACGATACGCGCGGGCGGCCGTGTCAAAATTTAGTTTTGTTCGTTTGAATATTTTTTCTTAGTTGCCATACCGCCGCGAATATGCCGCTCGGATAGGTTTTTATCCAAAACCGTACGAACCTTTTCGTAAAGTTCTTCGTCTACAGACTTCAACCGCTCGGTTACGTCCTTATGTACGGTTGATTTGCTTATGGAGAAATACGTTGCAGCCGCACGTACGGTACAGTTCGACGCAATTATGTACTCCCCCTCTTTAATCACCCTTTCGGCTATATAATCCCACATATCACGCTCCGAAATTTTTAGTATTATATTTTTATTCGGAAGACTACGGTCATATGCGGATTTTGGGGAAATTCAACCTTTTTTTGTCGAAAAAAGCGGCAAAACGGACGCTGCCATTATGTCGCTCAACCTTTTGAAAAATAAAATACGGCTCGTAGAACCGTATTTTAAATCCAGAATTTTTCTTTGGGGGAACCGAAGTCGATGCTTGCGACGTTTTTGTTTTTCAACATATTATATATATTTGCTGCAAAATATACGTCGTGTATAGCCACGCCTATATTATAAGTCAATATTCTTTCACGCACGTTTTCTCGTCCTGCCGCCTTGCCGTTTATTACGTCGCTCACTTCGGCAAAACTCTTAAACCTGTTAAAGTATTTAAAGTGCTTTACATGGTCGGTATCGTCGGCAAATACTTTATCAAAAAACAAATCGCAGTTTGTAAAACCTAACGTATGAATGGGAATAACTAACACCCCTTCTTTATAGGCGGAATCTTCACACAAATCGTTTGATAAATAAGTTGCCGCCGAAACGACGACGTCGGAATCTTCTATAACTTGCTTATATCCGTCACAGTATTCAAAATGTAAATTGCCGTGATTTTTGAACCTTTCAGCAAATAATTCTTCCTGCCCTTTATATCTGAACAGTTTTATTTTTAAATTTTTGTCTACCGCGTCCGATAATACCAACGCGAAAGCTCTGGCGGCGTTGCCGAGACCTATCATACCTACCGTGTGGAAATTCTCTTTTGCAAATAGCTTTAAGGAGTGCGCCGCGACTGCGCCTGTACGCATAGCCGTAATCCAATCCGCATCCATAATAGCCTTAATTTCTCCGCTCTGCGCGTCAAACAATATTAATTTACTATCCAATGAAGGATTTCTGTCGGGATACCTTGTAACTATCTTAACGCCGCCGTATTGCTTTCCGTCCGACATCATAACGACGCCGGGCATAACGTTGCAAAAAGTGCCCAAACCGAGCTTCATGCTGATTTTTGCAGGTAGAATAGCTTCGCTTTTGTTTGCTATCATATGGGAAACCCATTCGTAGCAGGTAAGCGGAGAAATATTTAAGTCTACAATATCCTGATGCGTTATTACTTTCATCTATTCACCCAATATTTCTTTTAATGCGTTTATCAACAAGTCGTTGTCTTTGCGGTCCCTTACGGCAATTCTTATATACTGTTTATTATAAGGGTCTTTGATTTTGCCCGTTAAATCTTTTATAAAAATATTGCAATTAGTCAACAGCTTTTCCACGAGTTCGCCTGAGGAAGTTGACAGAACTTCAACCATAAAATAATTTGCCTGTGAATCGATTACGCGAAGCTTTTTAATTGCGTCCAACTTTCTTTTAAATCTTGTTCTTTCGGTTTTAAACTGTTTCAAACCGTTCACGTAATCTTTTTGATATTTTTCGGCTATTTGCATATAGAACTCGGCAAACGAGTTTATATTCCATATTCCGACGTCCTGTTTTATAAACGAAATAAGTTCATTATCCCCCGACGCGACTATCCCCAAACGCAGCCCCGGCACGCCGTAACACTTCGATATGCTTTTCACTATACATACGGTCGGGTAATTTTCAATAAATTCAGCCGTTATCAGGCTGTTGTTTTCACCGGCGGCAAAATCCGAGAAACTTTCGTCAAGGATAAGACGGATTTTTTTGCTTTCCGCCCAGCTTGCAATTTTACGCAAACCGTCGGTACGTATGAAGTTGCCCGTAGGGTTATCGGGATTAATCAATACAAGCGATTTGATATTTTTGCCGTCGAAAAACTTGATTAAATCTTCCGCAGAATAACTGAAATTTTCGTTCTTGGGGATAAATACGACCTGCTTCCCTTCGTCGTATCTGTTCGGATATTCTTCAAACGTGGGGCGGATTATACCGATGTCGCCGTCCGTTACGGACATTAATGATTTTATAAGTTCGGCAGCACCGTTGCCTACCGCTATATTTTCTTGTTTTACCCCGAAATTTTTTGCTGCAAGCAAGCTGTTTACCCGCATACCCGAAGGGTACTGCGTGGCAAGCGTTTCAAAATTCGCTTTAATCTCGTCAAGTAATTTTGCGGGTGGAAAATATGGATTTACCAGATAACAGAAATCAATGAGCTTGGGATAACGCCAATACCCGCCGAACCTTGATTGAATCGACTTAACTTTATCGCCGTCGTCAGGCAAAAATATTGACGAAGCGATATCCAAATCCTGAATATCGTCGATTTCGTACCATAGCTCTCCGTTTAAACGCTTTGCTTTTATTTCGGGGTCGTCAAGCATGGTGATTATCTTCAAAACCTGCTCGTAATACTCATTGTTTCCCATTGCGTTGGAATACGCTTCCAGAAAAGGAACGTAATGCGTTTTAGAGAAATGCTTGCTGAATTTGTAAATATTGACCGTCTTATAATAAGATTTTATCTCTTCAAACTTAAACTTTTTACCCGGAATAAATTCAACGATGTCGTCGGTTTCGGACAGTTTTACGCAGGTGCCGTCCATCCAGCTCTCGTATTTATCGACCAGGGCGAGCGTTTCCCTAGGGTCGTCTACGAGAGTTTTTATAACCGAATCTTCAACTATTAAATCCGATTCAAAAAGCAACGTATCCTCTTCGCAGAGGTAGTTTTTCGCCAAAAAAAGCGAATAGATATTGTTGGTTTTGTAATAGACGGGATTATCGACGAATATAATCGGCGTTTTTACGCCGCGTCCGTTGACGTAGTCTATAAGCTTTTTACCTTCGTAGCCTACTACTATTACTATTCTTTTTAAATTGTAAGCGTCAAGCTGACGAAGCAGGCGGTCAATCAGCGTAACGCCGTTGACTTCCACCATACACTTCGTATTGTTTTTAGTTAAATCTTTTAATCTTTTGCCCATTCCTGCGGCTAAAATAATTGCTTGCATTTCTTCCTCCGGATAACGGTATGAAATTATTCCTTTTGCGATTTGGCAGAATCGTGGTTATCTATATACTGTGTATACGACGCATGGCAATCGACAATTTTTGCAACGTGCACGACCCTCTTATCCAAAGGAGGTAAGTCCATATAATTATCTCCGTAAACGATTTTTAAATATTCATCTCTTTCTTTTACCGTCGAAAAGAGTTTTCCTTCAAATTCGGTTTCCTCGTATTCTTCAAAAATTTTATACGGCATAAGTTTATTTCTCAATATGACGTCGGCCGTAGTCCACTCGCCCGACTTTTTATCCTTATTGAATTTGTCCTGCTTAATCAATAACCTTCTTTTGCCGATAATTCTGGATAGCGGAAAAATTAAACAAGCGATAAACTTTTTACCGGCACTCTTTATCGTTTTGATATACGACGGCTCGTAACAGTTTTGAAGCGTAAGAAACGTATGCGTCTTTCGCGCTATACGGTTTAACTTTTCGGGTTTTAGAACTCTGTCCACCGGAAAAATATCCATTCCTATTCCGTGATTAATATTCAATTTTTCGTGCTCATAGCATATCCACGCCGTATTACTGTTTCTCAGTTTCGCAAATACGTTCGGCGCGTCTTTTTCCGTTGTAAAATGCTGGACAAAATATCCCGACGGCAACAAACCGTTTGCGTTTTTGACGAATATTTCGTAATCTTCGCGCGGCATAGCGACGTCGATATCGTCGTCCCACGGTACAAATCCGCCATGGCGGACCGCGCCGAGCAGCGAACCCGAAGAAAGAGTATATTTTAATCCCAGTTTACCGCACAGCTCTGCAAATTTTTCAAGCAAATCAAGCTGTACCGCTTGTATATCTTCTATCTTGATTTCGTTTTTCATCTGTGTTCCCCCGACTGCCGAAGGTGCGAGTCCCGCAGGAGCAGAGCCGTCCGCTCCTTCCGCTTCCTGTGTATCTGACGATTTCTTCCTCATAAAAAGTTTTTTACAAAGACTTACTAAGTATACTGCAAAAAGTTTTATATCCTTAAACTTTATTATTAAAAACAGGCATATGGCTACTGCCTGCGCCCCGAAATACCAGACGGCAGGAATATTTTCACTGTACAAAATCATGCACGAGTCAGCCAATAACAGCAACAACACGGCGGCTTCTTTAAACCAGTTGATTTTTATTTCAGAATATTTTTGAGTGGTTATTATTCTTATAACCGCCAAGACTACGTAACTTAACAGACTTGCGAACAATACTCCTTGAATACCTAAAAAATTAATTAGTAAAAAGCTGAAACCCGTATTCACCACCGCCGCCGCCAACGTTGAATATAATGCAACTTTGGTGTTCATATTCGCACCGTAATATGCGCCGAAGAACGAGCTGTAACAACTGAAAATCGCCGTATAAATCGCTACCGACGAATACCTCCACGCCTCGTAAAACTCGCCCTTTAACAAGAACATAGACAAATACGGCAACAATAAAAGTATTATGAAAGCGGCAAACTGGATAAAGGCGCTGAAAATCTTAAAAATGCGGGTGTTGAATTCCCCCTTGTTACCGTTGTTTAAAGAGCTGACGGTCGAAATAGTCCACGCTTGCAAAAAGACCGTGCCGAATATATTGATTATAGTTGCTATTTTAGCGGACGAAATATATAGTCCTGCTGCCGCGTCGCCGATAAAACCTATAATAATAAACCTGTTAACTACCTGGATAAACCACCAACTGATAGCGTTGGGTATTAACGGCAACGCGTATTTAAGCATATCCTTCAAAACGGCTTTATTAATTGCTTTGAAAGACAGTTGCTTATATATTTTACCGCCGAAAAACATCACTACTATAGAACAGAGATAAGCTATAGCCATTGAAAGCAAATAGCCGAAGGTTCCCCACCTTTGCCAATAAACGAATACGGCGGTGCCGCCTGCCAGCATAAGCGCCTGTACGACCCCGCAACAAGCAAAAGTTTTAATATAGCCCGCGCCCCTGATAAACTGCCCCCAGATATTTGAAAGGGCGTAACAGACATACAGCACCGCAAACATTACGGTTTGCTCTACGGGCAATTTGACCGTTGCAACGGCAGAACCTAAAAAAATTATCAGTATTCCGATAAACGCTACCGCCATCGACGAGGACAGCACCGCCTTTTTCTGCATATCGTCGCGCATACAGAATCTGAATACCGCATCCTGCAGACCGAGGGTAAACAGCGGAATAACGAGTTCAACCAAGCTTGCAATGGATTCCGCGCTGCCGTAGTCTTCCGTAGTCATCGCAACGGTAAGCACGGGCATTAAAAAGAACTGTATAAACTTAACGCTAAATTGACCGATTGCGAAAATAATAGTATTTTTGGCTAATTTACTATACTCGCTCATTATCAGCTCCGTAAGACTTCTTTTTTTGAACCGGCAAGGCTGCTGATAACTTTAATTATCAACAGCGCCACTGCAAAGTATAGAAAATCCGTAGCCGAGGAAAAGACGCCCCCCCTCGGAAGAACGAATAAATTATGAACGACAAACAAACACGTGGCTTTAAGATATATTCGGTTGCTTTCGTTTTTAAACGTGCTTAATTTCCTGATTAAAAAGCCGAGGATTAAATTAAAAATGACGACGCCTAACGTACCGAACGCAAAATAAGTTTCCGCAATATACGAAGAGCCCATTCCGTAACCTTTGAGATAAAGGTCGGAATTCACCGTATAAGAGAGCCAGTGAGCAAACGAATCGTGACGGCCCAAATACTCAAGACCCTGCGCAACCGAAGCGCTATCCGTTCCTGTCAGTATCGACGTAAACTGTCTGACCACTACGTTGTCGAATAACGCGTCCTTTATGGGCGAAAAGTAGTAAACGTAGCCTTCTTTGGGGAATTCGTCGCCGTAATGAATTATATTTGCGATAGTAGAATCCGAACCGCCGGTCGAAATGCAGAAATTTTCTATTATTCCTAAAAACGAAGTACCGTCAAAGCTACTTCCGCTTCTTATAACCTCTACTATCCAAAAAAGAAAAATTAACATGACGCCGAAAATGCACAGCCAAACAAAATGTTTAAAAGTAAATTTCTTTTCGTCTGCCTTCAAATAACAAATAGTAAACCAAATAATAAAGAACAGGGATTGTGCCAAAAGAGCGCGCCTGCCTACAAACATTTGCAAAAATCCGTCGACAAACATAAAAGAGACAATAATTGCAATCATCTCTTTTTTGGAAGGACGGCAAGACAGATACAGAAACGCCATACCTAAAAACAGATAATTGCCTATTTTGATTACCGGATTTACGTCAACGTTAATAAGATAGCCGTCCGTATAAGACATACCCCTCTTTGCGAGCACGATTTCAAACTGCATTATGCTCGCGCAGATAAAAGTTATTATGTAGAAAACTCTGATTATAGCGCGCATTTTACCCATATCAACCGATGGGCTTCCTGTTTCGGGTTTGTTAATCACATACTTTTGCGGCTTGGATACGAAATAGCCGATGAAACAGCCTAATAACGAGAAGTACATTAAGTTGATAAACGTAAAATATTCCCAACTGCTTAACTGCAAACCTTTAAAGGTTAAAAACGTGTCGTAACTTCCGCCGTCTAATACGACGAAAAACTTCTGTCCCATAAGGAAAATAAAGAAACAGACGCAAAAACAGAAATACAGAAAGTGTTTGTTAATGCCGACGCTGAAAAGATAAAGAACAATTAAGAAAAATAAAACGTAAGTGTTTACATACGCAAAAAAATTAGTGGAATAACCGGTAAAAATACCGACTGAACATATCAGCAAATGAAACACGAACGTCAAGCATATTGCAAACTGCAATATGCTTGACGCGGTATTATTGACAATTTTGCCGCTCTTTATTGCGCAGTTATACATTTACTATCTCCAAAAACCTCTTAGCGTACGCTTCAACGTCAAAACCTTTACTTTTCATAATTTCTATGGCGTTAGCGTTCCTTGAAATGTCGGAATTTAAAATTATTTCCGCCCATAATACTGGGCTTTCGATAGGGATAAATTCAGCGCTTTCAAGCGCTTTGCACTCGTCGCTCACTCTATCGGATATAATACACTTCAAGCCGTTTGCCTGCGCTTCGAGCACGACCATGGGAAGCCCCTCGCTTAGCGACGGCAACAGGAGGATATCAACGCCGTTAATCAAATCATTTATATCGTTTCTTTCGCCCAAAACGCTTATCCTGTCCTGAAGCTTTAAATCCGTTACGCGGCTTTTCAAAGCGTCGGTTTCGCCGCCGCCGATGATAACCAATCTGTATTTTTCGGGTAGCGATTGCACAATTTCAACCGCAAACGAAAGATTTTTTACAGCGCATACTCTGCCTATGCAAGCCAAAACTATATCGTTTTTATCCGCATTGAAAACCGCACGCGCGGCGTTCCTCTTGCTCTCCGAAAACGCATATTTTTTACAGTCTATCGCGTTGGTTAAAACGCATACCCGTTTGTTTTTCAAACGCTTTCCTTTATAAAAATAATCCGCTGAACTCTTTGAACAGGCGATGCCGAAATCCATATAGGAATAGAATTTACGCTCGTTAAGTTTGTTTAAAATTTCAAAAACGGTTTTTTTGAGTTTGCTGCCTTCCTGTACGGAACCGTGCGAATGGGTAATGATTTTCGCCCCGCCGCGCTTTGCAAACTTCATAATTACCAGATCGACTTTTGCCGTATTGTTTATCCACACGGCGTCGAAGGCGTTATTTTTAAAATAACGCTTAGCCGCTTTTTTATATTTGAAATACTTTTTAAAAGGCGGGAATTTGACTGTTTTATTGCCCAAAGCGAGAATTTCATCGTGATAGACGCTGTCGTAAGTTTCAACGACGGTTATATCGAGCGTGCCTTGGGGAATAGCCCTGAGTACGCTCATAATCACGTTCGACACGCCGCCGAAGCCTTCGCCTAAACCGCAGACCAACAGCTTTTTC
This sequence comes from uncultured Christensenella sp., assembly GCA_910583855.1. Taxonomy (GTDB): domain Bacteria; phylum Bacillota; class Clostridia; order Christensenellales; family Borkfalkiaceae; genus Coproplasma. The sequence goes on along the minus strand of CAJTYL010000001.1, from coordinate 104,561 downwards.
ATAAACTTATTCCCCCGAGCAATTTCTTGGTTAAACCGACGGAACAACAAAGAGACAACGCCGCAAGCTTATATTTGGCTTCAAAAAGCGCGGAAAACAGTATTTTGAATATATTCTTTTTTACGGTTTTTCTATAGTGCGAAACTATATCCTCTTCACAGGTGCTACCGTATTTGATTGCTTTTAAACAGAACGCCAAATAGCCCTTTAAAAGGTGTGCGTTCGCCCTTTTTTTATTCTTACCCGAGCAATCGGAAAGAATAAAGTTCCTGACTTCCAAATCGCAATAATGATTTTGCTTTACTACGCCCGACGACAGCGACAGGGGATTGTTAAAATAGAAATAACCGTCGTAAGAAAGCGTTGCCGAAATTTTACAGCGTTTAACGTAATTGTAAATAAAGAGTTGGTCCTCGCCCAGACGGACGGAAGGGTCGAAATTCAAACCGTTTTCGTCGATTATATTTTTACGGTACAGATAACGGACCGAGCAATACAAACGGTTTTTAATTAAATAATAGGGCAAAATTTTCGCGCCTTTGACGACTTTTAATTTCTTGCCGCATTTCGCCCGAGGGATTGCGTCGCTGAAATTCTGCCACTGAAATCCTACGATATCGGCTGACGTTTTTCTTGTTGCCCCGACGCAATATTCAATCATGCGACTGTCGATACAGTCGTCGCTGTCAACGAATGCGATAAATTCCCCGTTTGCGGCGCGCATGCCGACGTTTCGCGTATCGGACAGCCCGCCGTTATTTTTATGGATAACCTTTACGTTGGGGTACTCACTTTGGTAACCGTCGCAGATTGCTGAGCTGCCGTCGGCGCTACCGTCGTCCACGAGAATAATTTCTATATTTTTATACGACTGCGCCAAAATACTGTCGACGCAGCGTTTAAGATATTGCTCCGTATTGTAAACGGGAACGATTATTGAAACCAATTCTGCTGCATCCGACATAGCGTTATACCTTATTTTCTATTGACCTTTTTTACGTAGATTACTTTTTTCCAAAAACCGTAAAATAAATTTCTTAGTAAGCAAAAGAATGCGCCGACAGACGAACGCCCCTCGCTTATGCGGAACAGGCGATAATGGTTTTTCATCAGTTTGGTCTTTTTACTCTTATGCGAAAGCGAAGAATTTCTTACGCGGTAAAGCGATAGTATTTCGTTTAAATAATAGCACTTGTAAGCCTTGCAGACTTTAAGCCATATCGCATAGTCGTTTTCGCCGTTCGCTATTTCGTCGGGAATTTGTACAGCGCCTACGTCTGAGCTATCGTACATTACGGTTAAACACCCGGGGTAACAATAGCGGAACATTTTTCTTTTTGAAAGCACCTTGGGACCCGTCACACGGACGTTTAAAGAATTAGAATTTTCGTCTATATGTTCGTAAGCGGTATAGCTGAATTTATATCCGTTTTCTTCCATAAAAGCTATCTGTTTTTCAAGCTTGTCCGGAAGCCATAAATCGTCGCTGTCCAAAAACGCAATCCATTTACCCGAAGCTTCTTTCAGAGCTTTATTTCTCGATGCGGCGGCTCCGCTGTTCTTTTCGTTTATAAAAAGCTTTATTCTGCCGTCGGCAGCCTGTAACTTTTTTATTACCTCTACCGAACCGTCGGTCGAGCAGTCGTCGACTATCAAAAGCTCCCAATTTTTATAGGTCTGGTTAATAACCGAATTTACCGTTTCCTCTATAAACTTTTCACAGTTGTAATTCGGCACTATGACCGATACTTTCTCTTCCATTTTTACCTCTTTAAAATAGCGCCTACCGTTTTGAACATAGTGCCTATATCGCGCCAAAAACCGTATTTTTCGAGCGATTGCAGGTTGTATTCCATTTTCTTTGGCAGGACCTCGTTCACGTATGTATCGTCAACGTTTGCGGCGTCTTTTAAAAGCTCGTCCTCGTCCTTGAATTTTATGCTTGCAAAGCTTGTTACGCCTGCGGGCAAAAGCAGGGTTGCGAGCATTTCGTCCGAATACCTTTCCACGTATTTGGGAACTTCGGGGCGGGTACCGACGAAGGACATAGTCCCCCGCCACACGTCGATAAGCTGGCTAACCTCGTCAAGCCTGCACTTGCGTATAAATTTGCCAACCCGCGTGATTCTTGTATCGTGGCTGACGGTAACCTGAGAGCCTATCTTGTCCGCGTCGTTGACCATAGTGCGGAATTTGAAAATTCTGAAAGTTTTGCCGTACTGCGTGACCCTGATCTGTCTGAAAAACACAGGGCCGCGGGAATCGATTTTAATCGCTATCGCAAGGACTAAAAACAGCAGGCTTAAAAGTATAAGCATTATCGAGGAGACGAAAATATCGAAAACTCTTTTCCAGAACAGACTGAAATTCTTCTTCTTCAACTTTTCGTAATAAGGGCGCACCGCTTCACACTGCATATTCTGCGGCAGCTTCTCCCATTTTTTTATAAGCATTATAAGTACTCTCTGACGATTTCGGTATAATTTTCTATGATATACTCCACCTCTTCGTCCGTAAGGCACGTATGCAACGGCAAAGTGATTGAGTTTTTAAAGTTTTTGTAGGCGTTGGGGAAGTCATTTATATCGAACCCGAGCTTTTTATATGCCGTGTGCATGGGCAGGGGTTTATAGTGAACGTTGCAGGCTATGCCCCTCCCGCCCATTTTAACGATTATTTCGTTGCGCTGTTCAGGCGTTATATTTGGTATGCGGGTAATATAGAGATGACCCGATGACGAATAGTCGCCCGCGAAGTGAGTCAAGACCTTGATGCCCACGGGCAGGAAGGCGTCCTTATACTTTTGTATAATCTCCATTCTGCGTTTGAGCATTGCGGGATAACGCTTCATTTGCGCAAGTCCCATAGCCGCGGCAACGTCCGTCATATTGCACTTGTACCAAGTGCCCGCAATATCGTACTCCCACGCGCCGAGCTGAGTTTTTGCAAGCGCGTCCTTTGACTGACCGTGAAGGGACAAGAGCTGCAATTTATGATAAATTTCTTCGTTATCGAAACCCTCGATATCCCTCCACGTGAGCGCGCCGCCCTCCGCCGTGGTAAAATTCTTTACGGCGTGAAAGGAAAATGCGGAAAAGTCCGCTATGCTGCCTACGGGCTTACCGTGCCAAATTGCGCCAAAGGCGTGTGCAGCGTCCGCAAGGACGATAACCCTTCCTATCGCCTTTTGCAAGTCGTTGGCGGGTTTGAAAAGCTCTTTTTTATCGTTTACGATTTTGAAAATCCTGTCGTAGTCGCAGGGGATACCCGCAAGGTCCACGGGGATGACCGCTTTGGTCTTTTCGGTGATAGCCGCCTCCAACTTGTCGTAGTCCATTTCAAGGCAGTCCTTTTGCGTATCGACAAGGACGATTTTCGCGCCTACGTGGTCAATAACCGACGCCGAAGCGGTATATGTGTAAGCCGAGGTTATAACCTCGTCGCCCTCACCTATCCCGAGAAGGCGGAGAGCCATTTCTGCACACGCTGTCTGGGAATTCAGACACACGGCGCGGTTGACTCCGCAAAATGCGGCAACCTGCCTTTCAAGCTCTTTGGTTTTGGGTCCCGTAGTTATCCAGCCGGATTTTAACGCTTGGGTTACTTCTTCTATTTCAATCTCTGAAATATCGGGGGGTGAAAACTGTATGTTCATATTTTTCCTCTTTTTACTTTTGAAATTTTTAAACGCCGTTCCACGTTCGGTTTTCTTTGAACCACTCTGTATCTTTCAAAATTGTCGTATTGTTTGAACAGCGGAGTTTTAACTCGCCCTTTTCGGTGTAGAAAACTATGTTTCCGTTCATCGGTTTAAAGTCCGAGGTGGAATAGTCGCTGCCCAATACTCCCATCGTAGTAACGTAAATTTTGTCCGTATATTTCGCCATTCTGTCTATAGCTTCCTGTGTGGGGAAGGTGTTGAGCTTTGCCGTCTCCTCGGGGAGATAATTCGGCTTGGTGTTAGGCTTATCGGCATACTCGTACGTACCAGCGCAAGTGCAGATTGCAATATTTTCGGGTTGAATTTTACTTAAAAGAACGTCGTTTGACGAAGTGGAAGAACCGTGGTGCCCGCCTTTAAAAAGTTTGCACTTAGGCAATTTATTATTTTGAGCTAAGGATTCTTCCCCTCCTTTTTCCAAATCGCCCGTAAACAAATAATGGTAGGTATCGTTTTTATTTATTTTCTGAGACAAAAGCGTGCAGACGGAATAATTGTTTTCGTTGGAAGTCGTTTGGTCGTAATACTTCTGGTAAAGAACGTTAAATGACACTAATTCTTTATCGTCAAGGAAATACTGCTTTTTAGCGCCGTTCTGTTCGTACCAGCACTCCTTTGCGGTATAGCGAATCGCTCCCTGACTTACCGCGTATGTTACGGCTTTTTCAAAGTCGTTATAAATCTTGGAAGTCGTCTTGTGCCCTGCGTACGTGATAATAGTGCCTATCTCGTAGCTATATAGTACGCCGTTGTTTTTATTCTCTTCACCCGCAAGCGCCGCAATGTGGTCCTCGTGGGCGTGGGTGGCAACTACGTATTCAAGCTTGCCGTCCGTGCAATACTTATCGATATAATCTTTGACCGTCTTGGTGCTGTTGCGCTTAGAGCCTGCGTCTATTAAAACTTCGGTATCGCCGCATTTGATAAGGGTACAGTCGCCTGAGTTCTTATTGCCGAGCTCCAAGAAATGTACTTCTACGTCTGAAATAGCCGGCGCATTGGGATTATATCCGCAGACGGTGCAAACGTTGTCGGGACCCATAATGTGTTTACCGGTGGCGGGGATAATCTCGACCTGTTTATCGTAGCAAACGGAGCAGACGCGTTCTCTTTTTCCGTCCTCGCCGCAGGTCGGGTCGGTAGTTGTCCATTCGCCGTATGAGTGATTGCCCGTAGCGGGAATAACCTCGCTTTCCTCCTCTCCGCAGACGGTGCAGTAACGCGTTTTTACGCCGTCCTTATTGCAGCTTGCTTCGGTCGTTTCCCACTCGGTGTAAGCGTGTCCGCCCACGCCGAGATATTTATGATACAGGTCGGGCTTTACAAAGTATAGCACAACTGCCGCGATAACGAGCATTAAAAGCAGCCCAACGATTATTATTACCGCAACGGGATGTTTTTTCGCCGCCTTAGCCGCCTTTTTAGCCTGTGTTTTAGTGACTTTCTTAGCCATAATTCCGCCTTATAAATTTTTAAGCTGGGTTATGATTTTTTCACGCATTTCAACGTATTTGTTGCGCTTTGCAAGCTCCTCATCGACAAGCTTTTTAGGCGCTTTTGCCATAAAACCTTTATTGTTCAGCTTGCCGTCAGCGCGCTGTATCTCTCCGTTGACCTTTTCAAGCTCGCCCTGTAAGCGTGCTTTTTCTTTTTCGAGGTCTAAAAGTTCGCCCATAGGAATGAACACCGTACCTACGGAGACGACCTTGGTAACCGTCCTCTCTCCCGCCTCTTCGGGGGAAGATACGAAGTGAATTTCCTTTGCGCCCGCAAGCTTTAATATACTGTCCTGATTGGCGGAAATAAGCCGTTTATTATCGGTGACGACATAGAGACTTACCTTGCGCGAAGGGGGACATCCGACTTCCGTCTTTACGGCGCGGACGGCGGAGATGATTTCTTTTACGCCGTCGAAGGCCGCCGCGTCCTTTTTGTAAGCCCGCCTTGAATTGTAGCGGGGGAATTCCTTTGTCATTATAGTGCCGTCGGTATTGGGAAGGTTACGGTAAATTTCGTCGGTAATGAACGGCACGAACGGGTGAAGAAGTTTTAACGCGTTCTCCAAAACGAACGTGAGAACGGAAAGCGCACCGTCGCGCTTTGACGCATCGTCCGACTTTAACGCAGGCTTCACGAGCTCGATATACCAATCGCAAAAGTCCGACCACATAAAATCGTACATTATCTGGCAGGCAACGCCAAACTCGAATTTGTTCAAAGTCAACGTTACGTCGCGTATAGCCGACTGCAAGCGGGAGATTATCCACTTATCCGCGTGGGAAAGCTTGACTTCTTCAAGCGGCTTAACCCGTGCGCCCTCAGCGCTCATAATTACGAAGCGGCTGGCGTTCCAGATTTTGTTCATAAAGTTGCGGCAGGCTTCTACCTTTGCGTCCGAATAGCGGGTGTCGTTGCCGGGAGCTACACCCTGCAGAAGCGAAAACCTCAGGCTGTCCGCGCCGTACTTGTCGATAACCTCGAGGGGGTCGACGCCGTTACCCAGTGACTTTGACATCTTTACGCCCTTTTCATCGCGGACTAGCCCGTGAATGAGCACGTCGCGGAAGGGAACTTTGCGCATATGCTCAAGCCCCGAGAATATCATTCTGGCAACCCAGAAGAAGATTATATCGTAACCCGTAACGAGCACGTCGCCCGGGTAGAAGTATTCCAAATCGGAGGTGTCGTCGGGGAAGCCCAACGTGGAGAAGGGCCACAGCGCGGAAGAGAACCAAGTGTCGAGGACGTCCTCGTCCTGTTTAAGATGCGTGCCGCCGCAGTGAGGACAAACCTCGGGGTCGACCTTTGCGCAGATTTCTTTGCCGCAATCCCCGCAGTACCATACGGGTATGCGGTGCCCCCACCAAAGCTGACGGGAAATGCACCAGTCCTTGACGTTTTCCATCCAGTTGTAGTAAATTTTCGCAAACCTTTCGGGAACGAAGGTAACCTTCTTGTCTGTAACAGCGTCGATTGCGGGACGCGCAAGGGTCTGCATTTTTACGAACCACTGCTTGGAAACTAAGGGCTCGACGGTTGTGTTGCAACGGTAGCAGTGCCCGACGTTGTGCGCGTGGGGCTCTACTTTTACCAAAGCGCCGCTTGACTTCAATTCCCCGACAAGCCGCTTTCTGCACTCGTATCTGTCAAGCCCCGCATACTTGCCGGCAAGCTCGTTCATAGTGCCGTCGTCGTTCATAACGCGAACGACGGGCAAGCCGTGTCTTAAACCCACCTCGAAGTCGTTGGGGTCGTGGGCGGGGGTTATCTTGACGCAACCCGTGCCGAACTCCATATCGGCGTGTTCGTCGCCGACGATGGGAATAGCTTTATTAACTACGGGCAGAATTACGTTCTTACCGATTAAATGCTTATAGCGATTATCGTTGGGATTGACTGCAACCGCAGTGTCGCCGAACATCGTTTCGGGGCGGGTCGTAGCAACCTCAAGGCAAATATCCTCGCCCTCGACGGGGTAGTTTATATGCCAGAAGTTTCCGTTTTCCTCCGTATAAACAACTTCGACGTCCGAAATACCCGTCTTACAGCAAGGACACCAATTAATTATTCTGCTGCCCCTGTAAATGAGCTTTTTGTTGTAGAGGTTGACGAAAACCTCCCTTACCGCTTTGGAGCACTTTTCGTCCATAGTAAAGGTAAGGCGCGACCAGTCGCACGAAGAACCGAGCTTTTTAAGCTGCTCCACAATCCTGCCCGCGTACTTTTCTTTCCACGCCCAGGCGCGTTCTAAAAAGCCCTCTCTCCCCAAACTTTCCTTACTTCCGCCCTCGGCTTTAATCTGCTCCGCTACCTTTACCTCTGTTGCGATGGACGCGTGGTCGGTACCGGGAAGCCAAAGCGCGCAATAGCCCTGCATACGCTTAAAGCGGACTATGGTGTCCTGCAAGGTTTCGTCCATAGCGTGACCCATATGGAGCTGACCCGTGATGTTGGGAGGGGGCATCATAACGGTGAAAGGAACCTTGTCGTCGTCCCTTACCGCCTTGAAGCAACCGCCTTCTTCCCACTCTTTATAAAGTCTGTCCTCAAATTCCTTGGGGTTATAAGTTTTTTCCATTCTGTCTCCGTAGCAACTCAAATAGCTCAAACCCAGAGATGCGGCGCTATGTAAGGCACAGTGATTTTTACGAAGGGAGGTTTACTTTGCTTAAACGACCGGAGAAAAAATTGCCGCAACACCGCAGAGCGCCGTAAATATGGGTTTAACTTACTATAATATACTTTCTATAATATGCTTTTCTATTATATATTAAGGTTTTACGGTTGTCAAACGCAAACGCGCCGCGCATACAATGTATTATCAAATTTTTAAGGAGCAAAAACTCAAATTGAATAAGAAAATTTTAAGCTGCATTCTTGCAGCGTGCATATCCATAGCTCTGCCATTCGCTTTTACGGGCTGTAAAAACGATAAGAGCGTGATAAAAATCAACGAAGTTACGCACTCGGTATTCTACGCGCCCTTATATCTTGCGGACGCTTTGGGGTACTTTGAAGAAGAAGGCTATTCTATAGAGCTTGAAAACGGCGGCGGCGCAAACAACACCATGGCTGCGGTTTTATCGGGCGCGGCGGACGTGGGCTTCTGCGGACCCGAAGCGGCGATTTATACCTTCATAGGCGGCGACGAGGACGCACCCAAGGTTTTCGGGCAAATGACCAACCGCGACGGAAGCTTTCTCGTAGGGAGAACCGACGAAAAGGACTTCGACTGGCACAGCTTAGACGGCAAGGACGTTCTTGCGGGCAGACCGGGCGGCGTGCCTATGATGACATTCCAGTACGTAATGAAAGAACTCGGGGTTAAACCCAATTATATTACCAATATCGACTTCAACTTTATGACGTCGTCCTTCCTCGGCGGCACGGCTGACTACTGCACTATGTTCGAGCCCGTAGCTTCCGACTACGAAAAAGCAGGTAGCGGCTACGTCCTCGGCGCGGTGGGCGCGCTTTCAGGCGAGGTCCCCTACACCTGTTTTATGGCAAAACAGAGCTTTATCAACGACCACGGCGACAAGGTAGAAGCCCTTCTCCGAGCAACGACTAAAGCCACTAAATATCTCTATGAAAACGACAGCCTTACCGTAGCAAACAAAATAGTCGGCTACTTTGCGAACACGAGCGTTGACAGCGTAAAGACCTCTATCGACAGCTATAAAAGTATTGACGCCTGGGTTGAAAATATGGCGATGAAGGAGAGCGCGTTCAACCGCTTGCAAGATATTATCGAGAGCGCGGGCGAGCTTACCCGTAGAGTAAATTTCGACGACCTCGTAATCACCGAGACGGCGCAGAAAATATACGCGGAAGTGTACGCGAAATAATAACGATGCTTGAATTTAAAAATATTTACTATACCTACCATACCAAAGAGGGCGAAACGACGGCGGTACGCGACCTGAGCTTTACCGTAGAGAACGGACAGTTCGTATCCGTAATCGGTCCTTCGGGGTGCGGCAAAACCACCATACTTTCGCTTGCGGCAGGGCTTTTAGCTCCCTCCGCCGGGGAAGTAGTGCGGGGAAACGGCGAGTGCGGCTATATGCTGCAACGGGACGCGCTGTTCCCCTGGCGCACGGTTGAGCAGAACATATTTCTGCCGTTGGAGGTGAAAAAGCGCAACACGCCCGAAAAGCGGGCAAAGGCTTTGGAGCTTGCCGAAAAGTACGGGCTTAAAGACTTTTTGAAAAAGACGCCCTCGCAGCTTTCGGGCGGCATGCGGCAGAGAGTCGCGCTTATAAGAACGCTTTCGGCTGAGCCCGAAATTCTTCTATTAGACGAACCGTTTTCCGCGCTCGACTATCAGACGCGCCTTGAAGTTTGCGACGACGTGCAGTCCATTATAAAGAGCGAAAAAAAGACCGCTCTTCTCGTCACGCACGATATATCGGAAGCTATCGCGCTTTCGGATAAAGTTGTCGTATTATCTGCCCGACCCGCAACCGTGGTTGCCGAGCATATGATAAGTTTTGGCGGAAACAGCCCCAAATCAAGGCGGGAATGCGGCGAGTTTGCGGCGACCTTCGAGGTGCTGAGAAAAGAACTTGGAATTTAATTGACCCCGACATATGCTTAAATTAACAAAGGATTTAGACTTATGAAAAACAAAAAAGAAAAACCCGACTATTCACCCGAACACGTCGCGTATCTTAAAAAACAGAAGAACAAAAAACTGATAATTCACCTGTCGCGGATTTCCGTATTGGTAATAATTTTAGGCGTATGGGAGCTGTTTGCGGGGTTAAAAATCGTAAACCCGTTTATAACCAGCTCCCCCTCCCGCGTGTGTACGACTATCGCAAGCCTGTACTCCGACGGAACGCTTTTTTACCACATCGGCATAACGCTTATGGAAACGATTGTAGGTTTCGTGCTTGCAGTAGTTATAGGGTACGCGGTAGCTGTCATTCTGTGGTCGAGCGAAACGGTAAGGAAGATTGTTGAACCATACATAGTGGTTCTGAACTCTCTGCCCAAAATCGCTTTGGGTCCGCTGATTATTATCTGGATAGGCACGGGCTACGACGCTATAATTTTTATGACCGTACTCGTATCCGTGATAGTTTGCATAATGAATATGCTTGCAGGCTTTATTGCGGTTGACAAGACGAAGCTTACGCTTATGAAGTCGATGGGCGCAGGACGCGCCACCACTTTGAGAAAGCTGATTATTCCCGCATCGCTACCCGCGCTTATGAACACTTTGAAGGTTGCCGTGGGGCTTGCCTGGATAGGCTCGATTATGGGCGAATACATCGTATCAAAAGCGGGGCTTGGGTATCTTATCGTTTACGGCGGGCAAGTCTTTAAGCTTGACCTAGTTATGGCGGCTACTTTCATACTCTGCATTTTAGCCGGCGGAATGTACGGAATAATCGCGCTTATCGAGAAAAAAGTAGTACGCTGACGAAGCCTTACCGATATAAAACTTTTTCCGCAAAACGTATAGCGGCGGCGCACTCGAAGTGCGCCGCCGCTCTTTTTTTCTTTAAAAAATCAAAGCTATAATTATTATCGCCGCAGTGCTTGCAACGGTAATTTTAAAAGCCTTTTTAATAAATTCTATCATCCGACCCTCCTGAACGACATTCTTTCGCGGGTGTTAAGCCCCTTTACCTTGTCAAGCTCGGCAAAAAGCTTATCGCTTTCGGTCACGGGAATGACTTCACCTTTATCCAAAAGAAAAAGCTCGCCCTCGTGACGTTCCCTTATAAGCCCCTTCTGTCTTTCTATATATGCAGTAAAGTTCATTTTTTGTTACGCCTCCACGTCGTTAAGTATTTTAACAAGGTCTATTTTATCGAGTATACTTGACAAATATTGTCATATATGATAAAATTTTTAAAAAATAATAATTAATCTTTCTTTGAACGGTTTATTATACGTTGGACAAGGCGGTTATATAACAATGAAATACAACGTTATGCTTAAAATTTTGATGCTTTTATTGCAGAAGCGCAAGGTCACCGCTACGGAGATTGCAAGAAGGTACGAGGTTTCGGTACGCAGCGTGTACCGCTACGTGGAAGAGCTTATAGTTTGCGGCGTGCCTATCGACGTTACGAGAGGGCGGTACGGCGGTTTAACCATTGCCGACACATTCCGCTTGCCTGCGGGCTACTTCACGCGGGAAGAGTACTCCGCTACCGTTAACGCGCTTGACGCTATGGCTTCGCAGATTTCAGACGAAAGCTTGATTTCCGCAAGGGAGAAATTAGAAAGCCGTAAAAAACAGGAAAAGCTTGAGCTTTCCGTCTGCGGCAACGTGATAGTCGACGGCGGAACCTGGGGCGACGTGGTAAAATTCTCGGATAAAATGGGCGTATGCGAGCAAGCTGTGAACGACTGCAAATGTCTGCTTATCGACTACATATCCCGCGAGGGCGAACACAGCAAACGCGTAATCGACCCGCACGTACTTATCTTTAAACAGAACGTGTGGTACGTCTGGGCGTTCTGCCACACGAAGCAGGAGTTCAGGACGTTTAAAGTGGGAAGAATCAAGTCCGCGTCGTTCACGGGCAAAACTTTTAAGAAAAAGGAGTTTACGAGAAGCGACGTAAACCTCAGCTTTAAACGCGACGATTACGAACTTATAGACGTGACCTTCGTCATTAAAAAAAACTCCCTTCCCGACGCCGAAGAATGGCTGGGAATCGACAATATCGAGCCGCACGGGAACGGCTTCGTTGCAAACTTAACGCTCCCGGACGACGGGGTTTTGGTGAACAAAATTTTAAGCTACGGCGGAGCGATAAAGGTTGAACAACCCGCAGAGCTTAAAGAACGCGTAAAGGCAGTGGCTAAAAGAATTGCAGAAGACGTATAAAGGCGGCGGAGATTATCTCCACCGCCTTTAAAATAGCGTTATTTCAAGCATATGTGGCAGTCTATTACCAATTTAAGTTTCGCCGCCGAGTACATGGATATGCAAATGAAACACAGTTTGACCCGCGTCGTCGCCCTGATTTACGATAAGGCGGTAACCGTTTTTAAGTCCGTTTGCCGCCGCTATTTCGGGTATTTTTAAAAGCATATATTTCAACAACTCCGCACGGTCTTCATTCATTTCCGAAAGCAGCTTAAAGTGGTCCTTCGGGATTGCCAAAAGGTGAACCTTTGCCTTTGGCTCAACGTCCTTAAAGACGAGCATTTTTTCATCCTCGTACACCTTTACAGAGGGGATTTCGTCCCTTATTATTTTGCAGAATATACAGTCGTTATCAAACATTTTCTTCTCTCCTTGCTTTAATTTTTAAAGTTATAAACGCCGCGCTTCCACCAATTAACGTTGCCCCCGCAAGCGCGGAAAGCGCGATAATCGCTCCGAGCCCGACGAACTCGGTCTTGCCGTTATTTATCTCAAAACAGTCCTCTTCCATAGAATAGCCGCAGTTTGCGTCTAGAATATTGAAAAAGTTTATAACTTTCAAGGGCTTGGGCGTTTCTTCCGGTTCTTCCCCGTCTCCGTTACCGTCGTCTTCATTGCCGTCGTTTTCGTTCCATAAGCTTTCGTCAACGGGAGGGTATTCGGGCGGATAGCCGTAGTAGGTGTAATAGTGGTCCTCGAAAACCACCATCTGCCTTAAATAATACAGCTTTTCTAGTCTGACGCCCACGCTTTGAAGCACGGGTATTTTATCTTTATTTTCGAATTTATAGACGTAAAAGTATTCGTAACCCGATTCGTCGTCAACGACCTTTTGCGTTGCTCCGCGCAAAACGCCATCGGACTTGAACTGCGAATAATCGACTTGCCCGGCGTCGTATTCTCTTTTAAGATTATAATTAAACGACAGATTGCATTGAACGAACGCGATAAATTCGCTATCCGAAAAAATCTTATCGTATACGAGTTTATTGCCCACGCTTACGCAACAGCCGACGCAAGCGAGAACGCTTAAAAGAGCCGCGCAAAGTACCGCCGTTACGTTTGCAGCCTGCGATAGCCTGGCGCGTTTATCGAGCGCGGCGGGTTGGAAAAGCGCGGGCTTTTCTTCCGTATATAATTCTTTGAAATAACCTTTAAGCACGAAGAAAACGGCAACAAATATGGCGGCTACGACCGCCGCTTCTATTGCCCAACCGACGGTTACACCCCGCAATATGTTGAGGTTATCGTCAAAAAACGGAACGTCGGCAAAGTAATGAAGAGCCATCATTGCGACGGCAATGCCGTAAAAGCGGAAATTAATAAACGGCTTTTTGAATTTTGAATACGCCCAAGCTATCATAGCCGTCCAAGGCGCGTGCGAGCAAACGCAGGACAGCCCCCTTCCCACAGAAGTGAGCACGAGCCAGCTCACCCCGTCCGAGCGCGACAGAGAATAAATATAGCCCAAATCCTCGGTAAACGAGTAGCCCGTTCCGACGGCGAAGCCGATTAAAAAGCACAAAAGCGGGTCTTTTCTTTTGAGAAGCGCTATTGCGGCGATCGCGACCGCGCCCTTTATAAACTCTTCCCAAAAGCCCACCCAGAGCGTAGAAATCCACGCGTTTGGCTCGCTATCGGTGGAGTAAATAAATTCGTAGCCGAGCGTTATTAAAATCGTTGAAACGACCCCACCAATTACGAGTACGGCAAAGAGTTTTAAAAGACTTAAATCGCGTTTCGGGTAGAGCTCGAAAAATAATATGCACAGCGGAATATTGAAGAGAAGCCCGCCGAAAAGTATTGCCGTGAGATAGTCGGCGGAATAACGCGCGACTCTGAACGTAATTGCCGTAATCGCAAACAGAACGAGGTTGAGCGCAAAGACGCGGATATAGAGCCAGGGCAGTTTGCGCGCGACTTTTTCACTGCAATTTGCGCCGAGACCGCGCGCAAAAACTTCGGCATATTCTTCCTTAGAGTGCGGGCGGAAGGTTTCTTTAAAGAAAAATTTTATTCTGCTACCGACGCTCGTTTTTACGGGTTTTTCATCAGTTATCAATGAGTTTTCCATAAGCGCCATCCTTGAAAATTCCGCTGAGCTGCACGCCGTATTTTTTGCCGCTTTCAAGCGGTACAGGCACGTAAACTTTAATATAGTTGGGGGTGTATCCCGTTGTAAGCCCCTCTTCCACCTCCTCGGCGATAAAGGTCAAAGGCTTATAAAGAAACCTTTCAATATACCTTTTCGCTGCGGTTTCGCCCACGGCGAGAAGCCTGTGAAGGCGTTCGCTTTTAATATCGGCGTGAAGGTCTTTAAGCTTATAGGCGACCGTACCCTCGCGCGGGGAAAATGCAAAGGCGTGCACGCGCGCAAAGCCTACATTATCTATAATCGAAAGACTTTCTTCAAAGTCCTTTTCCGTTTCGGTTGCAAACCCCGCGATTATATCGGTGGTTATCGCCGCGTCAGGGAAATAAGAGTAAACGAGCTTGCACTTATCAATATATTCTTCACGAGTGTAATGCCTGTTCATAGTCTTCAACACAGCGGTGGAGCCGCTTTGCAAGGACAGATGAAATTGCGGAGCAAAGTCCTTTAAACCTTTGAGCGCGGATAGAAATTCTTTGGTTATAATACCGCACTCCAAAGAACCCAACCTCACGCGTTTATCTACTCCGCTTAAAGCGCGGATAAGGTCGCAAAGCGTTACGCCTTCATAGCCGTAGGAAGAAATGTTTATGCCGTTTAAAACAATTTCAGGACAATCGGTTTTTTTGATTTCCCCCAATATATCCTCTACTTTCCGCGATTTTTCACGTCCGCGAAGGTAGGGAATTATACAGTAGGAGCAGAAGTTATTGCACCCGTCCTGTATCTTTATGAAGGCGCGCGTTTTGGTCTGCTTGGGGAAACCGAGACCTATATTTTCACAGCCGAAACGGCTTGCTACGGCGGCGATTATTTCTTCCTTGTCCCTTGCACCGCAAACGAAAGTCACGCCCTTATCCTCGTACGCCTTTTTATCCTTTTCCGAAGCGCAGCCGCAGACGAAAACCTGAGCGGCGGGGTTGAACTTCCTTGCGCGCGCTATAAGCTGGCGGCTCTTCTTCTCCGCTTCGCGCGTGACGGCGCAGGTGTTCAGGACATAGATATCGGCAAAGGAGAGCTTATCCGAGGTTTCAAAGCCAAGCTTTTCAAGCGAAGCCATAATAGACGCGCTTTCAACCTCGTTGACCTTACAGCCCAAAGTAAAAACAACAGCATTCATTTCAGTTCACCGAGGGCGTACGCAACGAGAGCGCACATAGATATTGCCGCCGTTTCCGCGCGTAAAATTCTTTTGCCGAGGGAGACGCCCGCAAAGCCCGAAGCAGTAGCAAGTTTGTACTCCTTTTGGGAAAAGCCGCCCTCGCTGCCGACGACGGCGACGGTGGAGCCGCTAATGCGCGACAGGTCAAAGCCGCTGCCGCTTTCCAAAAACTCACATGCAAATAATTTATTGTCATACCCGTCCGCAGACTTCAACGCGCCGACCAAATCATTGAAATATTCTATCTCGGGCACGCGCGAACGCATGCACTGTTTTGCCGATTCCCTTGCGACTTTTTTTAGCCGCTCTATCTTGTTGCCGTTCATAAACGCGGAGCAGTATTCGGAGGCGAATACTCCGATTTTAGTTACGCCAAGCTCCGTCGCCTTTTGAACGACAAGCTCGGTTTTATCCCCTTTCAACGCGCCGCAAAGCAGGTAAATTTCGGTTTGCGGTTCTCTGTCTCCGTCGATTGACCCCGTAATATGCGCCAACAAACGATGTTTTTCTATCTTTGCTACTATCGCGGAATACTCTTTTCCGCTACCGTCCAAAAGGATAATTTCCGCGCCCTCTTCTACCCTTAATACGGTCTTGGCGTGGATAAATTCCTCGCCCTCCAGATATACTTCGCTTACGTCGCCTTGAAGCTTTTCAATAAAAAATCTTTTGCGTCCGCTCATAATTTAAACGACAGGGCGAGCCACTCCCCTTCCTTTAATTTATTTTCAAGTTTCAGCCCCTGCGCGGTGAACGCGGCGATTACCGCTTCAAGACGGCTTTCGATAACGCCGCTTAAAACGAGCGTTCCGCCCGCCTTTAAATTTTTGGGAATGGACGGCGCAAGTCCGCACAGAATTTCCGCCGTTATGTTGGCTAAGATTATATCGCCCTTAATCGCGGCGTTATCCAAAAGGTTGGTATGCGCCACCGTCACCCTGTCCGCAACGCCGTTAATTTCCGAATTGTGCTTTGCGCTTTCCACGGCAACGTAGTCGATATCGGTAAGATACGCGTACTTTGCGCCAAGCTTTACGGCGGAAATACCGAGTATCCCGCTACCGCAACCAACGTCTATACACACGCTGTCGTACGTTAAATATTTCTGCAACAATTTAAGGCACATCGCCGTAGTTTCGTGCTCGCCCGTGCCGAACGCCATATTGCTGTCGAGCTTGACAACTTCTTCGTCGGGTTTTTTGTCGTAAGCAATCCACTCGGGACAGACTACTATTCTTTCGCCTATATGCAGGGGGCGGAAATGTGTCTTCCAGATTTCAATCCAATCGTCCCCCTCAACTTCGCGCAGAGTCGTTTCCAACGAGCCCAAACGCGTTAAGCCCGCGCAGTTTTGTTTGAGTTCTTCGAAGTCACTGCGGATTTTCGGTAAGACGGTTGCCGTTTCGTCTTGCGGCACGAAGGCCTTGACGAGAACGTCCTGCCGTTCGTTCAATAAATTTTCATCTATGTAGTCCCAATAAAGAATCTTGTTTTGCTGCAAAGCGATAACATCCTTGACGTCGGAGATGGCGACGCCGTAGTTTGTATAGCGCCAAAGAATATCGGCGATAAGCTCGCTACCCTCGGTCGTCGTATGAATTGTGAGTTCGGTAAATTTCATAAACACCTTACAAAAATCTTGGCTATTCCGCGCCTGCAATTTTTCGTGACTTTTAGCGGCTCTGCCGCTCTTTGCGCAATCGTTAATGGCAACTCATTATATAATTGCGCAAATTTACACTGCTGCGCTAGCGATAGCGACGCTTTGCACACCTCATTAAAAAAATTCAAATAATATGGTACAAAGGCGGCATAGCCACAAATTGAGTGCGCTGTCGCAAAAGCGTGGTTTTGCTTGCGCCATTTATTATATAGATATTTTAACACCTAAATAGATTGATTGCAAGGAAAAAGCGCGGCGTTTAGAAAACGCCGCGCTTTAGATATTATTATTTACTTAAATATTCGATTGCGGAGTGAGCGGCGACGTTGCCCTCGCCCGCGGCTTTTATATACTGGTAGGGTCTGCCCGTGCAGTCGCCTGCGGCAAACAAGCCCTTTATATTAGTTTCCATTTTTCTGTTTACGACGATGTGCCCGTCCTCAACTTCAAGTCCGTGAACCAACGTCGCGGGCGAAAACGCGCTTTTAAGAATAAACAGCCCGTCAACCTCCACCTGACCGTCGCCGAAATCTACGGCGGCAAGCCTTTTATCACCCACGAGCTTTACAGGCTTTTTTAATATTATTTCGGCGTTCTCCGCCTTTATTTCATAGCCCTTATAGAGGGGCGCAACGTAAACCTTTCCCGCAATCGAACAGAGAAATTCTATTTCGCCCTCGAAGCGTTTATCCGTGCAGTAAACGGCTATCGTTTTGCCCTTGTACAAAAAGCCGTCGCATGTGGCGCAGTAGCTTACGCCGCGACCGAGAAGGCATTCTTCGCCGTCAACAGGCTTCTGCGTTTCGACACCGAGACACAAAATTACGGATTTTGCCGCATAGTCCTTACTGCCCGCAAGCAATGAAAAACTGCCGTCCGCAGGATAAACGCCCGTTATAATCTCGTTTACTGATTCTATGCCTAGACTGTCGGTATGGCTTTTAAGGGCTTTTGCCAAGTCTTTGCCCGTGATATCGGGAAGCGCGGGGTAGTTTTTGATAAGCTCCGCCCGCTCGACCTTTTTGGAAGCCGCGCCCGATGAAAACCAAATAAAGTTTTTATTCAGTATTTTTGCGTTTATTGCGGCGGACACGCCTGCAGGACCTCCGCCTATAATTGCAATATCGTATACTTGTTCACTCATTGATTTAATTATTCCCAAATATAAAATTTTAAGCCCTGCGCCGCAAAGGCGCGGGGCTTTTTAAGTTTATAAACTTAAACATTAGTCCATTTTGGTAAGCTTTTCAGCCAAATCTTCCATTTCTTTGGCGGGCAACGAATGATCGCTTGACTTTACGATTTGTTCAACGGCGAACTTTGCGCGTTCGGGCGGGATAATCGTACCGACGCCTGCGACGCAACCGCCTGGGCAGCCCATACCCTCGATAAGATAACCGTTAAGTTTGCCCGCCTTTGCAAGCATAAGAACTTTTTTGCAGTCGGCAAGCCCTTCGGCGTGTTGAATTCTAACCTCCGTACCCGTAAAATACTCGTTTATACAGTTTTCGATTGCGCTTGCAACGCCGCCTGCGCAGGCGTAGCCGCGACCTGCACCCGTTGCCTGCATGCTGACGGGAAGCTCTTCCATCTCTTCGAGGTTCAAATTCTTTGCATCAAACATACCCGCAAGCTCTTCAAACGTAATGACGAAATCGACATGACTGCGCACCGTTCTTCTCGACGCTTCGAGCTTTTTAGCAGCGCACGGTCCTATGAATACAACGCGCGCGTTGGGGCGGTTGACTTTTATAGAGCGCGCCGTTGCGACCATAGGGGTCAATTCCTCCGAGACCTCGCTTGCAAGGTCGGGGAACTGCTTCTTTACGAGAACTGCCCAAGCGGGACAACAGCTTGTGAAAAGAAAAGGAAGTTTACCCGTTGCCACCTCGTTTACATAGTGGTGCGCTTCGGCGATACAGCCCACGTCCGCGCCAACGGCAACCTCGTACACATCCTTGAATCCAAGCGCAAGAAGCGCCGATTTGAGCTTGCCGGGGGTAACCTTTGCGCCGAACTGACCTATAATTGCGGGAGCGACCGCGGCGACGACTTCGTCGCCCTGTTTAATCGCCTGAATAAGCTGATAAATCTGTGATTTATCGGCAATTGCTCCGAAAGGACAAGCCGACATACACTGTCCGCAGGCCACGCAAATATCGTTATCGATATGCGCCCTGCCGTATTCGTCGGAAGAAATGGCTTTAACGCCGCACGCCGAAGCGCAGGGGCGCACGTGGCGAGCGATTGCGTCGTACGGGCATGCCGCCTTGCACCTGCCGCATTTTATACATTTCGACTGGTCGATGAACGCCTTGCCGTTCACTATCGAGACCGCGCCCTTGGGACAGCTTTTTATACATGCGTGGGATACGCAGTTTCTGCACTGGTCGGATACGACGTATTCGTTATCGGGGCAACAGTCGCAAGCGGACGGAATGACCTGCATTAAAGGCGGTTCGTAATACTTATCGGCAATCGTGCTTTTATCGACGCCCGCCGTGATATGTACGGGTTTGTTTGCGGGACGAAGCGAAAGCCCCATTGCAAGACGAACCCTTTCGGAAGCAATCTGCCTTTCGCGGTAGATGCTTTCGCGGTACTTCGGCACTTCGTCGGGGGTGATTAAAAAGGGAATTTCCTCCAAATCGCTTGAAGGGTTATCCGACTCGTACGCAACGCGCGCAACTGCGGTAAAGATTTTTCTTCTTAAATCGGTTACTACGCTTTGGCTTTTCATAACTCTCCTTCGTCTTTCGTTTTATCTTTTTCAATATCCTGTACGAGCCCTTCGGAATTCTCTGCGGGGACTATCCTGCTTACCTCAGCGCCCTCTGCAAGCACGGGAGTGCCGTCCTCGGTAAGTTCTATTTTTTCTTTTTTGCCGTCTTTTTGCTGAAGCTCGGGGTGCTTCATAAGTTTCCTTAACACGTAATATTGCAGGAAGAAATATCCAACGCCCGCAAGGACCATAAGAATACTCCAGAACTGCGAGGGTTGCAAGCCGAGAATGAGCGCGCCCCTGTCGTCGTCGCGGAAAAATTCCAATATAAAGCGCCAGACGCCGTAAGCTATTGCATACACGCCGAAGTTATAATCGAATTTATAGCGGAAGTACAGCCACGCCATTACACCCGCAAGAATTAACAGGAAAAACATTTCAAAGAGCTGCGTGGGTACTCTCAGCGTAGAATCGTAAGCGGCGCATGCCAAGCCCCAGCTTCCGTCCGTAGCCGCGCCGTAGCAACAGCCCGCAAAATTGCATCCCAACCGCCCGAATGCGTGAGCAATAGCTATGCCTATGGGAATAAAAGGAAGCGCGTCCGCAAGCCCTGCGTTCATATTGTCGCTTTTGAGCCATTTCCACTTAGTACGCGGACCGACCACGTAAACGTACAGATTCCAGACGGCAAGGAAACTTACAACACCGCCTAAAAGTCCGCCCATAAACGTCATGCCTGCAAGCCTAAAAGGCTTTGAAGGGTCTGCGGCGTAATTCAATATCGACTGCACAAGCATAGCCATAAATATGCCGAAAGCCGTGCCGAAAACGCCTATTATCAAAACGGCGTTGGTGGATTTGTCGCTGAACTTTTTCTTCCACATAGTAAAAAGCAAAAAGCCGAAGCAAAGGATTATACCGACAGCCATACAGATGCCGTAGGCGTATACGCCTTTTCCGAATATTTCAAATAAAGGTTCAGGATGCATAAACTTATTCCCTAATTTCAATGCTGTTTTCAAACATTATAACATAGTTATCCGCGCAGTGTCAATTATTATCGGCTGCGGAAGTATCGCAGGTTTCCGCGCAGTCCGTTCCGTTTCCATTTACGGCGGCAAAAGAATTCTCCTCTTTGCGCAGCTTTCTGACCATAAACAGCCAGAACGCCGCTGCAACCGCCGCGCCTATGCCCCAGCCTATCGCCCACGCCCAGCACACGCCGGAAAAGCCCCAACCGCACGCAACGAGGACGTAAACCAAGATCACCCTCAACAACAAATCGGTAAAAGTGCTGACGGTAAATCCAATATTACCCCCGCAACCGCGAACGGCGGAGTCTGAAATAATCTTTACCGAAACGCAGGGCAAAAAGCACGAGACGATAGTTAAATATTGCACCGAATAACCGAGCGCAACGTCGTTCAGCTTATCTTTTTGAATAAACAGCCGCGTAAGAAATTCCGGGCAGGAGACGAATAAAATTACGAATACAGCGGTTATAGCCATAGAATAACACTGCATGACCCAATAACCCTTTCTGACCCGTCCGTACTCCCCCGCCGCACGGTTCTGCGAAGCGAAATTTGAAAAGCCGTTGGACATAGCGACGACGCTCATCGTGCCGACGACGAGGACTTTAAAAGCCGTGGTGAAGCCCGTAGTGGCGTTGCCCTCTGCATCCAGCCCGTTGATACAGCGGTTGATGAAAAAGTTGCCAACAGAAACGAAGCTCTGCTGTAAAATTATGGGGACGGACGCAACCGTTAGTTCTTTGAGAATTCTTTTATCGAAGGACTTGGGTTTCTCTTCCGCTCTTATGGAACGCACTTTTTTTACGAGTACGATTAGAACACAACACGCAGCCTGTGAAATAAACGTTGCCCAAGCCGCGCCCGCAACGTCCATATGAAGCCCGTAAACGAAGCATATATCCAGCCCAACGTTCATAACCGAAGAAATAACGAGGAATATAAACGGTGTTTTGCTGTCCCCCAGAGCGGAACAAATTCCGCACCCCAAATTGTAGAAAAACACGAAGGGCAACGAGCCGACGTATATATAAAGATAGCTAAGGCAATCGTCGAAATAAGCGCCGTGCACGTCGAGCGCATCAAGCGATACTTTGCCCAAACCGAAACCCAACGCAACGATTACGGCGCACAGCGCCGCTGCCGCGATAAACGCGGTATTGACCGTCTCACGTACTTTCTTATTATCTTTTTCCCCGAAGTGCCTTGCGATTACTACCGAGCAGCCGCCGTTCATACCCAAAGCAAAAGCAAGCAGCACGTTTATAATTACCGTAGCGTTGCCGATAGCGTCGACAGCAAGGGCTCCTTCCGCCGCAAAATTTCCCACTACGAGCAAATCTGCAAGCGAATAAAGCTGCTGCACCAACGCGCTGCCGAATAGCGGCAGACAGTACAGTAAAAGCGTTTTCCACACGTTGCCGCAAGTTAAGTTGACCGTCTTACTTCCTTTCATTTCGGCTATTAATTATAGTACGCAATTTCAAATTTGCAACTGATTGCAGGGCGTAAAAATAAATTTTTCTTACAAAGAAAAAACGCCGTACTTTTATACGGCGCAAAACTTATTTAAATTCAGTCCTCGTTTTGATACGCGTGAGGGGTCGAGTACAAATCGAATTCCTCGTCTATGTCGAAGTCCGCCTCGTCGTCGAACGCGGCAAGCTTGGAAATCGAAACCTCGTATGCAGTCATCGTAACGAAGCTTTCGTCGGGCTGTTTCTTTTGGTACTCGCGCGACTGTATCCTGCCCGAAAGCGCGACTCTGTCGCCAACTGACAGATTGCGCACGAAGCGGGCATTTCTGCCCCAGGCAATCGCGGGGATGTAGTCGGATTTGTTATAGCTGCGGTTAACGGCAATCAAAAGATCGGCAATCTCTCTGTTGAAGGGCGTCGTGCGGTACACGGGCGGTTTACAGATATAGCCCGAAAGTACGATTGAGTTGGGATTCTTTGCTGGCTGGGTATCTAAAAGCTCTCTAATAAAGACCGTAAGCATAAGTCTAGACTTGCCGTCCTCCAGCTTGTTGTAGGAACGGAATTGCCCAAGCGCGCAGATGAAACCGCCGACGTGCATATCCTCGGTCATTATTCTCTCCGACACAGTAACGGGGAGAATATCCGCTTGCCCCGAAAGCCGCATAACCTTTACGAAAAATTCGTAAAACCCCTCGCCGTATACCTCGTGCGAAAACGTTGCCTCAGACACTATTTCTCCGTAAACGTAGACCTTATTGTTCTTTTCCGTACTGTAATTCATAAAATATTTTTCAACCTCCAAATTGTGTTTTTCCATGTAAAAAATTTAATTGCCCGCCACATATGCCGCAAATAACGCATAATTAGCTTGCCACTTTCTGCATACCCGTTCCGTCGATATAATAATTTTCGCGTAAAATAAGTTCGCCTACGGGAACGAAGGAGTAACCTCTGTTTTTTAATGTTTCGAGGATAATCGGCACGGCTTCGGCAGTGTGAAGTCCGTTGTTGTGCATAAGAATTATCGAGCCGTTTTTAACGCCGTTAATAACGCGCATCGCTATATCCGAAGCCGACAAATCTTTCCAGTCCAAGCTGTCAACGTCCCACTGGATAGTATAATAACCGAGCTCTGAGGCGGTTTTTATTAGCTCGTCGTCGTAGTCGCCGTAAGGCGGGCGGAACAGCTCTACCTTTTTGCCGGTAATGTTTTCAATCGCTTCAGAAGAAGTTGTCAGCTCCAGCTTTATTCCCTCGGCGTTCATCTTGCTCATATACGAATGCGTTGAAGAATGCGTGCCTATTTCACAACCGTTTTTATCTATTTTTTTGACGAATTCGGGGTATTTTTCGGTCCAGAATTCAACCATAAAAAATGTGGCGCGCACGTCGCAGGCTTTAAGTCCCTTTAATATTTCGTCTGTGTACTCCGTGCCCCAAGCGCAATCGAAGGTTATGGAGCAAACCTTTTCTTCCCTCTCCACGCAGTATATCGGCACGAGACGGGGAGTGTTGCCATAAAAAACGGCGTACGCGCCCGTGAAATATACCGAAACGCTTAAAACCGTCACCATAACCGCGGCGGCGAATGCAAGAATAACAGTTCTGAACTTAACCGTACGTATCAAATTTACTCTCCGATTTTATCAGACGCAAAAAAATTTTTTCGGTCTGTTTTTGTAGTTTATTTACTTTGATTGTCGAAAGCGCTGCCGCTTTTTCAGCTTGAGTCATACGCGTTCAGCGGCATTTTGCGCTTATACTTTAATTTATTAAGCCCGTCCTTTTTTTATAACTTTGAAAACGGATTTTGCGCACGAAAAAAGCCGCGGCGATTTAAAAAACCGCCGCGGCTTTTTATTATTAAATCTATTTACGTTAATAACAGTCGCCGTCAGATAAACATAAAAAAAATCAGCCGACATTTCGAATATTTCACATAGTGTTCTTATATCGTTAACCGAAGGTTCGGATAATCCCTGCTCCCAGCTTGCTAAACCCGTCACCGATTTGTTAACGAGCTGCGCAAGTTGTTATAGTCGTAAGAAGATGAAATAAAATTTATAAAATTAGATCGGTTTGCGAATTTTTTGTCCCAAAAGAAATTGAAGAAAAAACTGATAAAAATCAAGTTTTAGATAAACTACGGCACGCAAAAATTCTTCTTACGGATATAATGCGGTTACTAAAAACGGATTAAAAGTGCGGGGCAGATATAACTGCCCCGCACTTTCTTATAAAATCACTATTTAAGTTTACCTTTTTGCTTTCTTATTTCCTTTACGGTTTTTTCGTAGCCGTAGTCCGACGGTGTGTAATAAATTCTGTCCTTCAGCTTGTCGGGAAGGTACTGCTGGTCGACGTAGCCGCCCGCGTAATCGTGCGGGTACTTATATTTTCTGCTTTGAGATTTGGTTGTCTTATCTCCGAAGGTGTTGTCTTTAAGATACGGGGGTACACCCTCGTCGTCGCGCACTTCGCGTGCGTCGCGCTTTGCCGCGTTCATCGCAATTTCGACCGTGTTAGTTTTGGGCGCTTCGCAAACGTAAATTATCGCCTCGCACAGCGGTTCAAGACCTTCAGGGTAACCCGTCTTTTCAAATATGTAGGTTGCCGAAGCCGCCATAATTAATGCGTTGGGGTCTGCCATTCCAACGTCCTCGGCGGCATGAATGGAAAGCCTGCGTGCAATTATCATAGGGTCGCAACCGCCCTCGATTAAGCGCATTGCGTAGTATAGCGCGGCATTTGAATCGCTACCGCGAAGGGATTTGCAAAAGGCGGATAAATAATCGTAAAATGCGTCCTCACTATACGACATAGCTTTTTTCTGGATAGACTGCTCCGCATCGGATAAAGTCACCCTTATGCTTCCGTCCGTTTGCGGGGGCGTGGTGAGAACGGCAAGCTCCAATGCGTTGTACGCTGTGCGCAAATCGCCGCCCGCAACGCGCGCTATATGGTCGAGCGCGTCGTCGTCTACGACAGCCGCATATTCGCCCAGTCCCTTGCGCTTATCAGTAAGAGATTTTACGATTGCCCCCCTAATATCATTGAACGAAAGCCTTTTGAACTCAAAAACCCTGCACCTTGAAACGATTGCCGGAGTCATCGAAGCAAAGGGATTTTCCGTAGTGGAGCCTATGAAAATAATAGTGCCCTGCTCGATTGCGGGGAGAAGGCTGTCCGACTGTGTTTTATTGAAACGGTGGCACTCGTCAAGCATTAAATAAGTACGCTTGCCGTACAGCTTTAAATTATTCCTTGCATCCTCCACCGCTCTTTTTACGTCGGCTACGCCCGACTGCACCGCGTTCAGCTTTATAAATTCGCCGTGAGTGGTTTGGGCGATTATGTTTGCAAGCGTGGTTTTTCCCGTGCCCGGAGGCCCCCAAAAAATGCAGCTTCCGAGCCTGTCCAAAGAAATGGCGCGGCGAAGAAGCGAGCCTTCGGCTACGATATGCTTCTGACCTATAAATTCGTTTAAGTTGTTTGCGCGCATACGCTCCGCAAGCGGCTTTGCGCCGCTTTCGTTGCCGTTTAAATCAAAAAGGTCGTTCATCCTAAAAGTTCCTTTATTTTTTCAGCGTTGGCTTTCCCTGCTTTGTATCCTTCTTCATATGCGAAGTTTAAATCTTTGATAACGTATTGGCTCATCCCCTTTATTTCGGGTTCAATAAGAAGATCGCAAAGCCCCGTTTCCGTTTCGCGCCTTAATTTGGTCTGGTTTGCGTCCATAATATCGAAAACGCGTAATACCATACTCAATATATTGTTTACGTCATCGACGGTTTCTTCGGTGTTCTTCAGAACGTCCACCGCCACAACGACGTCTGCGCCCATCTCTTTGACGGTTTTTATCGGAAGTCTGCAAAGGCATCCGCCGTCGACGAACATTTTACCGTCGATTTGCACGGGTCTGAACACCGTGGGGATACAGCTCGAAGCCTGAATTGCCTTTGCCGCGTTGCCCGATGAAAATACGTGAAGCTCGCCGGAGTGGAGTTCGGTTGCAACGCATTTGAATAGGATTTGCATATCTTCGATATTTTCGACGCGCAGGTGCTTAATTAATAAATCCAACACTTTTCTGCCGCGCAAAATGGACATTTTTGTGATAACTGCGGGTGTTACGTCCAGAATATCGCGCATTCTGAGCGCAAGGACGGTTTCCTTCATCTCCGCAACTGACATACCGCTTGCGTAGCAACCGCCAACGACCGCGCCCATAGAACAGCCCGAAATGTAGTCGGGCTTTATACCCTCTTCTTCCAAAGCTTCCAAAAAGCCGACGTGGGCTACCCCGCGCGAACCTCCGCTGCCGAGCGCAAGTCCCAAAGTTTTACTCATAACGTCTCCTTTATAAGAAAATCATATACTTCCGTTGTGATTTTCAGGCGTGCTTTTTAATAAAATATACCGTAATGAAAAAGAAAGTAGGCTACGCATTTTTATGCCTCGCCCTCGTTTTTTTCGCTGCGGCGATAATAATTCACCCAGAGCGGTACGTTAACTGCTGCTTTCAGGGCTTTGCGATGTGGGCGGAGTGCGTTCTTCCCGCGCTCTTTCCGTTTATGTGCATAACGCTGATTTTCGTTAAAACGGGAATTGCCGAAAAGGCTTCGCTTCCGCTGAAACGAGTTACAGGGAAGCTGAACTTTCCGCCTGCTGCAGCGGCTTGCTTCTTTTTAAGCGTTTGCTCTGGCTATCCTGCGGGAAGCAAAGTAGTAAGCGAATTTTACAGCGGCGGGGCGTTCACGAAAAAAGAGAGCGGCAAAGTAGCCTATCTTTGTTCGACGTCGGGTCCGCTGTTCATTATAGGCAGCGTGGGTTTTAAAATGTTCGGGGACAAACTTACAGGCGTGAAAATTCTGATTGCGCACGTATTCGCCGTAACCTTAGTTTCCCTGATTATCGCCATTATTTCCAAAAAAAGTACTTCCGAAGACGTGAAACGGACCGTTCCAAAAAGCAACGTCTTATACGACGCGTTCTACGGCGCGGTTATCGCAGTGACGGTTGCGGGAGGCTTTATAGCCTTTTTCTATGTAGTAGCAAATTTTTGCGCGGACTTCAAGCTTTTCTATCCTTTGGAAAAGTTTTTTAATCTCTTTTTGGACGGACAAACCTCTTCCGCGCTGTGTCTCGGGTTCGTGGAAGCAACCACGGGTTGCCGCGCTCTTTCCGTAGTAGGCGGAAAGCTGCAAGTTGCGCTTGCCGGGTTTTTGATAACCTTCGGCGGTCTTTCCATACTTTTGCAACAGCTAAGCTATCTTTTAGGCGCAGGCGTAAAGCCGTTAAAATTTATAGGCGTTAAATTCCTGCAAGCTGTCTTGTGTTTTCTTTTGCTGCTTTTAATAGCGTAGACCCCAATATATGCTGCAAATACCGGGTTAGTACGCGCCTAAAAGCTTAAAAGATTTGGCGGAATTTTTAACTTTGTCAAGGACTTTTCTCACCCTTCCGTCGGCATAGTCGCCCTCGACTTCTATAAAAAATCTGTACTCTCCCGTTCTGTCTTTTATGGGGCGGGATTGGATTTTGGTCATATTGAGTCCGCCCGCGCGCATAGGTTCCAGAATATCCAAAAGCGCGCCCGAAGCGTGTATGCAAGTCACCGAAAAATATATTTTAGAAGAGTGAACGGTTTTTTCGACCGTGCCGCGCTTTATAAGTAAAAAATGCGTAAAATTGTTTTTGCCGTCCGCAATATTCTCTTCGGAAAGGGTTACGCCCTCTCTCTTCACGTGTGCGCCGACGATTGCCGCGTCCGTAAAAGACGCGACCATATCAAGGCTTGCCGATGTTGACGAGGTTGCTATAAGCTGTGCGTTGGGGAAGTTTTTCGCAAGATACCCGCTACACTGCGCCAACGGCTGTTCGTGCGAATATATGCGCGAAATACCGCGCCTGTCCGCACCCTTTAACGTGGCGAGACGGTGGTCCAAAGGCAAAGTCATCTCTTCAACCGCAACTAAGCCTTCCGCCGCATGCAGAAGGTCTATATTTTGTAAAACGCCGCCGTTCAAAGTATTCTCGATGGGGATAACCGCGCAGTCGCACTCGCCCGTTTCAACGGCGTTCATAACCGAACGGAAATTGCCGTAAGCCGACAGTTCGTCTTGCGGGCGCATCTTTGTCGCCGCTAAATGGCTGTAACTGCCGCACGGACCCAAATAGGCGCATTTTTCCATATAACCTCCTTACGAAAACTTCGTTCTTCTAATAGCGTTTTACGCTTTATCCGCCACATCGAGAATGAGCCTTTCGGTGTCGTCCCAACCGAGGCACGCGTCCGTAATAGATTTGCCGTAAACAACATCCTCTTTCTGGTTTCCCTCTTCCAAAAAGCTTTCAATCATGAAGCCTTTTACGATTTTTTTGAAGTCCGCGTCGTAGTTTCTGTTCTGCATGACCTCTTCGCAAATTCTTATCTGCTGTTTAAATTTCTTCGCGCTGTTGGAGTGGTTGGCGTCGATTATGATTGCGGGGTTCTTGATGCCCGACTTTGCATAACCGTCGGCAACCTGCATAACCGTTTCGTAGTGGAAATTGGGGATATCGTTGCCGTAGCCGTCCACCGCACCGCGTAGTATTGCGTGTGCCAACGGGTTGCCTTCGGTTTTGACCTGCCAGCCGTTCAGCTTGAACGTCTGCCCGCTCTGCGCGGCAAAAATGGAGTTTAAAAGCACTAAAACCGAGCCGCTCATCGGGTTCTTTACGCCGACGCTTACGTCGATTCCGCTGGCAACAAGACGGTGCATCTGGTTCTCGCTACTCCTTGCGCCGACCGCGATATAGGAGAGTAAATCTTCAACGTAGTAAATATTTTCGGGATAGAGCATCTCGTCCGCGGCGGTAAGACCGCTCGTTTCTATCGCCTTGACGTTCAAGTCTCTTATGGCGTAAATGCCCTTTAAAATATCCTCCGACTTATTGGGGTCGGGTTGCGAAAACATGCCCTTGTAGCCTACGCCCTTGGAGCGCGGCTTGTTGGTGTAAATTCTGGGAACGAGCACGAGCTTGTCCTTTACCTTTTCATTGAGCTTGCCAAGCCTTTCCACATATTCCAAAACCGGCTTTGCTTCGTGGGCTGAGCAAGGTCCGACGATAATCAAAAGCTTGTCGCTTTTGCCGCTTATAACGTCCGCGACAAGGCTATCCCTTTCACTCTTTATCTTTTTGAGATTTGCCGGCAAGGGCATTCTGTCGACTATTTCTTCTGCGGAAGGGATTTTTATCTGCTTTTCAAACATTTTTCTTCTCCAAAATACTTTGTAATTCTTCCATTATCTTTTCGGGAATATATTCCGAATATTCTTTTTTAAATTTAACCGAATTTTTAACGAGCGAAGAACTAATATGCAAATCCTGCTGACGGGCGGGCAAATATACCGTGATTATATCGCTTTTCAACTTTTCGTTTGCAAAGAAGTTGGCGTTTTCGTACTCGAAGTCTACGGTGTTTCTTACCCCGCGGACATAAATCGGGGTGTTTTCCTCTTCCAAAAGGTCGACCGCCGCCCCGTAAAACGAGCGTATCTTTACCCTTTTTTCGTCCGAAAACAATTTTTTAAGCAGAGTAATCCGCTCGACTTCGCTGAAATACGGCGTTTTATCGGGGTTAATCATGACCGCCACCACCACTTCGTCAAACATTTTAAGACAGCTTTCTACTATCCTTTCGTGCCCGACGGTAGGCGGGTCGAACGTGCCCGCGAAAACGCATTTTCTGTTTTCCACACTCTACCTCCTAAGCTCTTTCAAAAAAAGTCAAATAAGTCTTCCCGTACTTTCTTTCGTCCGTTTTAATAAGTCCCTTAATCTCGCCGTCAAAGCTTCTGTCGCGCTCGAAAACGACAACGCCGCCATCGTTTAAAAGATTGCCTGCGCCAATGATTTTCAACGCTTCAATGCCAATTTCAAGCTGATAAGGCGGGTCGATAAAAATTAAATCGTACCCGTCCGTACGCGAAAGGCACACGGAATAGTCGAGGTTGATTATTTTGTAATTCCGTTCGTTCTTTAAACGTGCAAGGTTTTTCTTCAACACGTTGATGCTTGCGGGAGAAATATCGTTGAAATGAACGATTTCTGCTCCGCGCGACAGACATTCGATACCCAAATTGCCGCTACCGCAAAACAAATCAAGTACCCTTGCGCCGACAACCCTGCCGAACAGCACGTTAAAAAGACTTTCTTTTACTCTGTCCGCCGTAGGACGCACGTCGCTGCCGTCGAATTCGGCAAGCTTCAACCCCCTGTATTTGCCGCTGATTATCCTCATTTCGTCTTGTTTCCCTTAGCTTCTTCGGCGGAAGCAAGCTGGTCTTGCTTCCGCTTTTCGGTTTTGCCGCCCCAAGCGTAAGCCGCTATATGCGCGCCTGCGTAGGGGATTATCCATAAAAGATTTAACCACGGCGAAAGCTTTGCAAGACCAAACGGGAAATACGCCCAACCGAAGGCGTACATAAGCGCAGATTCGCATACGTCGTTATAATAAGCCGCGCCCACAATCTGGAAAATTATAAAAGGTATACAGCTTATAACGGGAATTAACGCGCCGCGCACCAAGGAATATTCGCCGATATAAAATTTTGAAGATAAGTCGTTTGAATTCACTTTGCGCTTGTTGCCGTTTTGAACGGTTCTTTTATAAGCCGTCACACCGTTCTGCTTGCCGAAAATGACGGTTGCGGCAAAAACCAAAACCTCGCCGACGACGAGGACTACGATTTTGAGCCCCAAATCCTCCTCGTTACCGTAAGCGGCGTAGCTTATTACGGTAGAGCTTAAAATAAGCGAGAGCATCAGCGGGAAAGCCGCGCCCGCCAATAAGTCTTTAAGCTCCAAAAGAATTTTTTTGCCCCATTCCTTTGCCGTTAATTTTTCTTTATTATCCAAAATCGTAAATCCCCTTTTCCGTCAAAAATTCGTCCAAAGGCTCGTCCCAAATATCTTCTTGAAATTCTTCTATCTGCAAAGAATATCCAAGACCTACCCTGAGCGTTTTTCTATTCTTTAAAAATCCGTCGTAATAGCCTTTGCCGTAGCCTATCCGAAAGCCCCTTTCGTTCACGGCGAGAAGGGGCACGACGGTCACGTCTATATCGCCCGAATAAGCCCGTCCCACAGGCTCAAAAACGCCGAAAGTTCCTTTCTTGGTTTCCCCGTACGGCACCGGCACTATATTTTCGCCCTCGACGCGGGGAAGATAAACGGCCTTACCCGTAGCAAGCAAGTAATTTATTATAAGCGCGGTCGAAGCCTCGCTTCCGAAGCTATTATAGACGAAGTAGCTTTGAAAAGCGCCGTATCCCGCTATAAAGTTATAAAGTATATTTTTGTCGGCAACCTCCCGACGCACGCCCTGAAAGTATTTGCGTTTAACTTTAAGCTTGTATCTTATTTCGTCCTTCATTACCGTAAGTAAACCCTCTCCGAACGCTTAGTGACCGAAGTCAACACCTCGTAAGAAATAGTTCCTGCAAGCTTTGCATAAGCGTCTGCGTCCGACAGAACGCATCTGAGTTTTTCTCCGCCGTCGGATATGAACGCGTCCATACATAGCGTTTTCTCTCCGAGGGGAACTCCCCTGAAAAAACCGTCCGCATAGCCTAAACGGTAAACGCTTAAATTGCCGTATTTTCTGTCTGCGGGGTTATAACCTATCCCGCCGCCTATAAACGGCGTGACCTGCGTTCTTCTTGCGTAAACTTTAAGCGCGGATCTGAAGCCCTTAGCGTAAAACCCGAACGGCGCATAGCCGTATAAAAGTATACCTGCCCGCACCCCGTCAAAGAGGTATCCGCCACCCCTCAAAAGCCCGCCGCTTGCCGATAGATGCCCGAATATGTTGGAGTTTCGCGCTTTTACAAGCTTCTCCGCCCGCTCGAAAAGAGCAAGCTGCTTTCTGCTTTCTGCCGTATTTTCAGGAGCGTAGAGATGCGAATACACGCTTACTATTTTATCCGAATCCAACGCGTTTAAAACCTTGGGAAGCTCCGCCAAATTACAGCCGTTGCGGTTCATCCCCGTGTTAACTTTTATATGGCAGGGATTGTCGCCGCAAAGCCGCGCGGTTTCAACCGAATTTACGGTAAGTTCAAGCGAATAGAAAGACGACCGTGCGACGTCGGATTTATCAAGCGGCGGAGTAAAAACCAAAATCGGCTTCGATACTCCCCCAATCCTTAATGCAACCCCTTCGTCCACTATCGCAACGCAAAAACCGTCGACTATATCCTCAACCGTGCGCGCGACCTCTTCCGCGCCGTGCCCGTAGGCGTCAGCCTTAACGACGGCGTAAAAAAATTTATCGCCTAAAATTTTGCGTATCTTCAAAGCGTTTTCTTTAATCGCTTTGAGGTCGATTACGGAAAGTGTTTTCTGCATACGAACATTGTATGCGTGAAAGCTTAAAATTGTATAAAGATATTTTAGCACATAGCGGCGCTTTTTGCAAGCAAAAAAAATCCGCCGTACAGGCGGTATTTTTTTCTTAATTACTATCGTTTTTTTCTTCCTTTTCCGTATTTGCCGTTTGTTTCAGTTTGTTTCTGCCATTTTTAATATGCGGAAGAACCCGCCAGGCGAGAACCGCCGCCAGAAGGCACAGCACGAGGTCTTTGGGCATATAATAAAGATTCCACGTTATAAATACCGTCAAAAGGTCGTTCATTCCCTGCAAATACACTACTACCATACAGTATGGGACGCCCACGGCGTAATTAGATATAAATGCAGCGACAGCCGCAACTATATACCGCCATACGGGAAGTCCAGCCTTACCGCCTATAAGCCCTGCAACCAAAGCGGCAACCACAAAACCGATTATGTAGCCGAACGTTGGCATAAGCACGTAGAATATCCCGCCGCCCGAAGCAAACACGGGTATACCGACGAGTCCCATAAAACAGTAAACCGCCATACTTATCGCTCCCTTCTTCCAGCCTAGCAATAAACCCGCAAGTACGCAGATTACCGTTTGAAAAGTGAGCGGAACCAAAGGGAATGGAATTTTTATAAAAGCGCCTGCCGTCATCAGCGCAACGAAAATAGCGCACTCTGCAACGTCAACGGCTAATAGTTTTGCGTTAATTTTTTTTGACTTTTCCATAGCAAACGTGAATATTGACAACTGCAAATTGCGGTTGACAATGCAAAACATTATTCTTTGATTTCGGGTTCGGAAGGCTCCGCATTCACTGCAGGCGACTCTTCGGCATTGATATTTACATTGGCTTCTACGCGCGCTTTTTTCTTCTTCAAAGCGAGATACCCCGCCACATATGCCGCAACTAATGCAATGACGACGGCAACCATAACGCTGAATAAGAATATCTTGGTCAAACCCATTCCGCCGCTTTCTACGATTATACTCGGCTGCGTAAAGGCAACGACTGCCGCTTTAGCATACACGGCTTTACTTGTAGTGCGGAACGAGTCGGTAAAGGTCCTAATCTTTTCCAATGAAGACTCTATGTCCGTCGCATCGACTGCGTACGCCTTTAACTCCTCTGAGCAGGCAAGCAAAGTTTTGCCGTTTGCAACGACGAACGTGTCGCCATACGCCTCGATCAGCTTCTTATATTCAGCTGACAGGAATTCATGCTGACTTCTAAGATATTTTACGGTAATCTCGTTATCGCCGCTTTCCTTCGCCCTTTCAGCCAAAGAAAGATAAACGTTATAGTCTATCTCCATATTTTCAAGGTACCATTTGGGATAGTTGGCAACACGCACCAAAAAGTCCTTTGCCTGTTCCGATCCGTTAAAGTAACTTAAATTTGCGTTAATCTTATAGCTGACTTCCCTATAAGGGTTCTTATCCGAAGCCGAACCGTTTGTAGTTATGGTCCTGCTGACGCTGATATTTCTTTTGGATACCATCTTCTCAACGTCGACGTTAGAAAATTCTCCGCTCTCTTTTACCGCTTTCAGCGTTTCAACCGACGTCAATTCCGTATAATGAAAAAGCGTACCGTCCGGATAACTGTAGAAAGCGTCCTCGTAACTGCCGGGCAAATTAAGACTGAACTCAACCGTACAGGTTTTTGACTTAGGATTGTAGCCGTAATAAAGCGCAACCGCCGTAACAAGCGCAACTACGACCGCGACGACGAGCGCAACCCACTTTCTGAGCCAAATCGTCTTACAAACGTCTTTAAAAGTCAGTCCTTTTTTCTCTTCTTCCATAAATTTTCTCCCTTTTGGTTTAAAATTCGTTATTCTTGTTATTTTTCGTAAACACTGCGTTTTAAAATGCCTATATAAGGAAGGTGACGGTACTGCTCGTCATAATCCAAACCGTAGCCGACGACAAACTCGTTTTCGATATCGAAACAGTTATAATCCGGCACGATATCGTACGCGCGCCGCGCCGCCTTATTTAAAAGAGTGACTATCTTGACCGAAGCCGCACCGCGCTCAGATAAAAGCGCCTTTAAATTAGCGAGCGTGAAGCCGCTGTCAATAATATCTTCAACTATAATTACGTCCCTGCCCGACACGTCGCGATCCAAATCCTTTTTAATTTTGAGCTTCCCCGAAGAGACGACGCCCGAACCGTAGCTTGAAACCACCATAAAGTCAAGCTCCACAGGCATAGTTAGAAAACGGATAAAGTCGGCGTAAAAAATAATACTGCCCTTTAATATGCCTACGACAAGAGGACGCTTGCCATCGTACTCCGCGTCGACCGCAAGAGCGACCTCTCTTACCCGAGATTTAAGCTGTTCTTCGGTGAGCATAATTCGTTCGCAATCAGGATGCATAACCTTAATTCTCTCCTTAGTATTTCTTAAAAATAAACACAATTTAAACCGACTTTCGGTTTCAGAAATTTCCGCCGTTCCAGCCCCAGTCGGTTATGCCCTCGTAAGTTATGTAAACGGATTCGGGCGGTATGCCGAGCTTGTCCTTTAATACGCCGCAAACGGCAGCCGTCATACGTTCGCAATCCGAAGAAGATGGCTTACCAAACACTTTGACCCCCACATATGCCCCGTTTTCAAGCATTTTACCGGCAAAATAAAGACTGTAATTATCAACGATGCCGACCATTAAATAACTTTCGGGCTTGTGCAAAATTCCGATATTTTTCCCAAGCTCGGTCTTTAAATTTTCCTTCTTTTCATCGGTAAGTTTTGCAGAAACTTTGCAATCGATATAAGGCATAATTCACTCCTCAAATTAAGTAATCTTCTTCGCCATACGCCCGAGCCTTGATACGCCGCTTTTTCACGGCTTCGATTATAAGCGGAACGGCTACCGTAACCGCGCACGCAAAAAACACCGCAGCAATGCAAGCGATTAAAACCTTTAAAAGCTTTTTGTTATTCATTGCTTATATCACAGATAATTAAACCTGTTTTTAAGGTCTTATCCGTAACTTTTATTTTATCGGAAATTTCTACGCCGCAAACGGCTAAAACCTCGTTACCATCTACGATAAGCGGAATACGCTTTCTTATCCGAACGGGGATTTTTCTGTCCGTGAAGAAATCGCCGAGACTCTTAGTTCCTCCGCCGAATTTGGTGAACTTATCACCGCATTTCATATGGCGTATAATCGCATTTTCAGGTATAGCTTCAAGGTCGAAGTGCAAAGCTTTATTATCGGAAAACGAAGCGTTTTCACTGTTAATTTTTGTGATTTGAAGGAATTGCCCCCCATATATGTTTGATTTACAGCATATATAATCACTAAATAGTACTTCCGATACTTCTTCGTTAGAAACGGTTTTTGTTATGGAAATTCCGTCTTTCTCCCTGTACGCGCTGAGCCCTAAAAACTCAAACCGCTTGCCGTTTGCAGCAAACTGTAAATTATACAAAATATCGATTTGCGCGGCGGTGTAATCCGTTTTCCTAAAAAATTTCTTAACAGCAGCAATCACGGCTCGCGTGAAGAGCGGCTTTTCGCAATAAGTTATAAAAGCCGTATCACCGTAAAATTTAAGTATGCCGCGCCTTGCAATTTCCGACTTAAAAAACTTCTCGTCCTCTGCAGCAAGTCTGGAAAATCTATATATGGCTTTTGCCGCGTCCGGCACTGCATTTTCAAGCGCCGGAAGCACGTTAATCCTAATATAGTTGCGGGTGTACGCGTCGGAAAAGTTGGTTTCGTCGTCCACATAAGGGACGTTATTCTCTGCGATATAGGCGTTGATTTCTTCACGCGTAACGGATATAAGCGGGTGAATTAAATTCAGTTTGCTCCCATCTCCGTTAGTGATTGAAGCGTCCGTTATCCCCGTTAAGCCTCCAAGCGCACTACCGCGTGCGAGGTTGAAAAGAACCGTTTCCGCATTGTCGTTCAAGTGATGCGCCGTCGCGATAAAGTCAACATTTTTCGACGCTTTGAAATAGCAGTTTCTCCGCCATTCGCGGGCTTCCGCCTCTGACTTCAGGTGAACGTCGGCGTCGAAAGCGAACAAGGGAACATCACGCTCGCGACACCAATCTTTGACGAATTGGCTGTCCCTTGCTGAGCTTTTACGCATCTTATGGTCGCAATTCAAAGCGGAAAGAATTATTCCGTACTCTTCCTTTACGGCATTCAGATAATGCAAAAGCGCCATTGAATCTCTGCCGCCGGACACGGCAACGCAAATTTTTTTGCCTTTGTAAGCGGCGAGTTCAAGTTTCATAGAAATTATTATATCATAATTATTATTAAGTTGCAAGTTTCACAGTAAAATTTAATAAAAATTTTATTAAAGGTTAAAAACAGTTGACAAATTTTACTTTTTTTTATATTATGATATAGCTTTGTTGAAAAGCGTTATCGCGGGGTAGAGCAGCCAGGTAGCTCGTCGGGCTCATAACCCGGAGGTCGCGAGGTTCGAATCCCGCCCCCGCAACCATTTGTTCCCCACTGCAAGTGGGGATATGGCGACGTAGCTTAGTTGGTCTATAGCGGCCGGTTCATACCCGGCAGGTCGGCGGTTCGAATCCACCCGTCGCTACCAAAAAAATAACGCGATTCGCGTCAATACATAAAGGCTGAAAAGCCTGAAATAAGGCCCGTTGGTCAAGAGGTTAAGACATCACCCTTTCACGGTGGTATCGTGGGTTCGATTCCCGCACGGGTCACCAAACATTTTTTCACTCGGAAAGTCGTTCGTATGAACGGCTTTTTCGTTATTTTGAGTTTCCAAAAGTCCATAGGTCGCTAAATCTTTGTCCGTGATTTGTAAATCAATGTCGGTATTAGCCACATAAATTGATAAAGATTTCTACACGGTCTTTATATACGACAACACGGTTCAGCAAAGTTTCTATAATTGCCGCTTTATCTTCGGTTTCTCCTGTTTTTAATAGGTTCAGCACATTAAAATATGTTCTGCGTATATCGGCTTTTGTAATGAATTCACTAAAATTGATATCGCTTTCTTGTTTAAGCCTTGCAAGAATATCAGCTTTTTCGCTTTCAAGCGCATTTAATTTTAACTGAAACCGTCCGCCGAAATCGCCGCTTTCCGCTATTGCGTTAATAATATTGTCAATCTTCTTTTCAACTTCTATGCTATACAAACAGCCTACTATAATTTTATCAGAGAACAAGGCTTTATCGAAGAAAAAGACGCTCCGCGAAAAGATAAAGACGCAAGGCAAAAGACATCGGGCTTGGTCGATTTAGGCATAGTCAACGATGAGCGTAGACTGACCGATGCCGGTCGTGCGCTTCTTGCTATCGCCGAAAGCGGAAACTTTTCAAGGGACAATATACTTCGTATTCCCAACGACAGTTTTATCTATTTCAAACAACTGCTAAAATCTTCTTGCCTTTTTGAAACCGATAATGTCCGTCCCTATGTGGTGTTGGCATATATATTGTCCGAGATCGGCGAGATTAGCAAATCGGAATTTACATATCTTTTGCCTCTTGCTATCAATAAAGAGAAAACCGAACGCATCGTGAATTATATTAAAGCCATACGGAGTAACTACGCAACAATAGATGATGCAATTGTTTCTGTAATTTCCGAAATGGAGAACTATCAGGAAGCAAAAAAGATGCTCATCGAAACTTCCGTTATTAATGACGTTCTCATTCAAGAAATAGGGATGAATCGCAAAAGCCGAACTTACGATGTCCCTTACGCGAGGCTGTATCATACTTTGCGAGCTTTCAACACTACGCCTAATGATAATACGGCAATTGAGTTATTTAATGCTGTTGATAAAATTTCCGGGAAAGCGCGTACATATTGGAAGATGTATCTGTTTAATTCCGTATCTCGGCACAGACTTGAAACGACAGGTATTAGAAATGTTAAAAGAAATAAGGCAATTTTAACGATAGCGGATGAGATTGCTTTCAAAGAAGAATTTTTCAAACTTTTGCACCTCTTTAAAGCAAAGAGCTTGCTCGATGACTATTACGATTTAAATAAACGCTATTTTAAGACAAGCGATACTATTATCTTTCAAGATGATAAGGTACGGTTTGATATCATACCGAATTGCTATTTTGCTCTGGTAAAAGACTGTCTGTTAGATATTGCATTTTCCAAAGCTGATAATTTAGAGTTAAATTGTGAGATGTCGGAGATTGAATCAACCCTTACTGTTACTCAAGAGCAGCTATTCAATAAAGCCGAAGAACTATACGGCGTACA
Source organism: uncultured Christensenella sp. (assembly GCA_910583855.1). Lineage (GTDB taxonomy): Bacteria > Bacillota > Clostridia > Christensenellales > Borkfalkiaceae > Coproplasma. The sequence goes on along the minus strand of CAJTYL010000001.1, from coordinate 65,606 downwards.
AGTCCGTAGTATTATAGACATTCAAGACTTCGTTGAAAAAGAAAGATATGAGCGTCTAAATCATATGATTGACACTCGCTTTACGGATGATGTTCTCGTTAATTTAATGACAATGTTTGAAAATCGTAACGATGACGATATTCAATCTATCGTTACCAATAATGCCGATGTTCCTACTATCTTTGAATATATCCTTGCCATTGTATGGTATAAGATTTCGGGCAGGCAAAAGAAATTAACCTACGTACAACTTTATCATATTTTCGAGCAAGCATACCAATCCAATATCGCGCCGAATATGTGGTATCAAGAAGAATTAACGAACAAGCTTTAAGGTGAAAAATGACATCTAACTGTGCACTGATCAATAAAGAAACTCTAAATTTTATATGTAAAGGTAAAGGGGTTACGGTTGATTTTTTGGCGCAAAAGTCAAAATTTTCTTCCGATATAATAAAAAGATGGTTGGACATCAACGATAAATTGCTACCAACTATTAATCAAGCAAAATCTTTGGCTGTTTGCCTACATATACCATTTGCCAGCTTATATATGAATTCAAACGATATTCCAATGAAAGTCATACCCTCATACAAGAATATGCGTACCATATTCAATATGACTTGTATTGATGATAGCGCAATAAATATTGCAATTATTGATGTATTAACTGCATTGGATTTTCTTGTAGAAACAAATAAGGAACTTGAAATTCCTAATACACTCTATATAGAATCTCCTTTGATAAATTCAAATGATCCAATGATTTGGGCAACCGAGATAAGAAAGTATCTTGGTTTAAGTCTTGATGAGCAATTTATGCTTTCTTCTTCGAGAAAATTCTATTTATATCTACGTAACAAAGTAGAAAATAAAGGGATTTTTATTCATTGCTTTAATGGCGTATCTGTGGAAGTAGCGCGAGGTTTTGCAATATACGATAAAAAACATCCTATCATTGGATTGAATGCTGACGATCGACATCCCGCGAAGTGTTTTAGTATAATACACGAATTAGTTCATATCATTAAACGAGAGTCATCACTGTGCAACGATAATTATAGCTCATTTGCTGCGCTATCGGAAGAAATTTTTTGCAATGCTGTAGCGGGTGAATTAGACTGATTTTTTATGCCTATTTTTACGTTACGGCAACTTTATGCCGCGAAAGGCTATTTGACTGAAATTGCGGTGTGTTAGGTCGTTTATTCAAGCACCCGCCACAGTGCCATTAAAGAAAAAGTTAGCTTTTATGAGCATTTAACTGTTTACTTTTTTTTACTTATTTGTTATACTCTTTTTGCTACACATTTTAATAGTCCGTATAAGGGAATACTATTTGGTAAAAATGTATTCTCTCGCCTTTATATGGACAATGTGTAGCAACATTGGAGGTGCGTTTTTCGGCGTGTTTCTCAATGGAACACGCTTTTTTTTACGGAGGTTAAAATGACTAAAAGAAATAATTTAGTTGAATTGGCGAGATTTCTATTCAGTATTTTAGTTGTCGGCTATCATATTCAAATGACTTTTTTAGGCGACGACATTAATTTTTTTGAGAACGGCGCACTTGCCGTTGAGTTCTTCTTTCTGATTTCGGGTTATTTCCTTGCAAGGTCTATTGAAAAAATAAGCGCAAAGGAAAATTATAACCCTGCGCTTGAAAGTTGCCGTTTTATGGGTAATAAGATTAAAGGAATTTTGCCCACGCATTTAACGGCTATTATAGCGGTCATTGTAGTAATATTGGCTTGTAATTTAGCTAATTCTGGCAATATAATTCTGAACGGCTTGCCGAGTATATTTTTAGTGCAGATGGGCGGAGTGTGGACGGAAGCCTATGCAAGCGCACTCATAGTTCCCGAATGGTATTTGTCGTCAATGCTCTTATGTATGCTGTTTATAGTACCAATTGCGTTATTATTGAGAAAGAAAATTAAGAAAGGAATTTTAGTAATTCCGATTTTGCTTGGCGTTTTAGGCGTTATTGCTGTTATTTATGGACTTTGTACGAATTGGGCGTTCACTACGACTTTTGTCTATGATTTAAGAGCTTGGGGCGAAATGTGCGTCGGTATGTTTGCTTATTACCTTTCTACCGTCATAGCTAAAAAAGATTTTAAAACTGCACCGTCGGTTATTTTAAAAGTCGTTGAAATGATTTGTTATTGTGCGCCGATTATACTTGGTTTTATTCCTATAAGTAAAAGTATGGAACCCGTTTGTATGGTTGTAGCAGTTGTGTGCATATTCGTTGCAATCGCAATTACATTTGCTGGCAAGGGCGTAGCTGTAACAAATTCAAAGGTAAATAAAGCGTTCGGCTATCTCGGCAGTTTGTCATTAGTAATATATCTGTTCCACCCCGTAACAATAACCTTGTTGGAATATGTCGGCGATCTTGAAATATGGGCTATTTATTTAATTGTTTTTGCCGTATCTATTGTATCTGCCGTTATATTCAATATCGTTGTTATGCTTATCAAAAGGCTAATAAAATCAATTAAAAGCCGTAAAACAGAAAATACTGAAATTGCAAATTAAACTCAATTTAAAAATATAACCGCTAAATTTCAATTTAAAGGGGTGTTTCGGTTTAGTCATTAAGTCGGTCACCAATCTCAGTCTAAGCCGAATATTTCACAATATTCGGCTTAGACTGATTTTTTATGCTTTTCTAGCGTTTAGGCAACTTTATGCCGCAAAAGCCTATTGACTGGAATCCAAGCGCGACAAGCACATGCACAGAAAGCAAACAATAATCCGACCGCATAGCGGTCGGATTATTATTAGTATTTAAGTTTGTAACGTATTACTTTACTTAAATTTCAATATTCGCCAGACGTTAAAAAGCGTAAAGCTACCTTTTGCTTTAATTTAGTATATTCTCGCCCCTCTTCTCTTTCCACGAAAACCTATGATACGGTTTACTTACGCGAGGGTGGAAAGGATGTGCCTTGCGACGTATACGCCGCTTGCGGATGCGTGCGACAGCGAATGCGTAACGCCGCTTCCGTCGCCTATGACGTACAGTCCTTTATGCTTTGCTTCGAGGTTTTCGTCAGTTTCCACTTCCATATTATAGAACTTGACTTCTACGCCGTATAAAAGCGTTTCGTCGTTTGCGGTGCCCTTTGCGACCTTATCGAGGGCATAAATCATTTCGATTATGCCGTCGAGTATGCGCTTGGGAAGTATCAGGCTCAAGTCGCCCGGCGTTGCGCTGAGCGTGGGAACGACGAGGTTTTCCTCTATTCTCTTCTGCGTGCTTCGTCTGCCTCTGACCATATCGCCAAACCTTTGGACTATGACGCCGCCTCCGAGCATATTTGAAAGCTTTGCTATGCTTTCTCCGTAGCCGTTGCTGTCTTTAAACGGCTCGGAAAAGCGTTTTGACACGAGCAGCGCAAAGTTGGTGTTATCCGTCTTTCGGCTTTCGTCCTCAAAGCTGTGACCGTTGACGGTAACGATGCCGTTCGTATTCTCGCTGACGACTATGCCGCGCGGATTCATACAGAAGGTGCGCACTCTGTCCTCGTACTTTTCGGTAGTGTAGACTATTTTGCTTTCGTACAGTTCGTCGGTGATATGCTCGAACACTTCGGCGTGCAGTTCGACCCTGACGCCGATATCGACTCTGTTGGAACTCGTGGCGATGCCCAAGTTCTTGCAGACCTTTTCCATCCATTTACTGCCGCTTCTGCCTGCGGAAACTATGCAGTATTTACACGCATAGGTTTTATCCGCGACGACCTCGAACCCGTTTGCCGTCTTTATTATATCGCTGACGTGAGTGTTGAAATAAAAATCGACCTTATCCTTTAATTCGGCGTAGATATTGGACAGCACCGTATAGTTTATGTCCGTGCCGAGATGCCTTACCTTCGCGTTTAAAAGGTTAAGTTTGTTCTGCGTACATATTTTATGGAAGTGCGAGCCTGCGGTAGAATAAAGCTTGGTGCCCGCGCCGCCGTGTTTTGCATTGATGTCGTCCACGTACTCCATAAGCTCCAACGCCTGCTTTTTGCCGATATGCTCGTAAAGGCTTCCGCCGAAGTCGTTGGTGATGTTATACTTCCCGTCCGAAAAAGCGCCTGCGCCGCCGAAACCCGACATTATCGAACAGGTTTTGCAGTTAACGCAGGATTTAACCTTAACGCCGTCAATGGGGCATTTGCGCTTGGATAAAACGTTGCCTTCCTCGAAAACCGCAACCTTAAGTCCGCTTTTTCTCAGCTCGTATGCGGAAAATATTCCGCCCGGACCCGCTCCTATTATTATAACGTCATAATTCATATCTGTTCCTAACCAAACCTTTAATTTTTTCCACTACCGCCGAAATATCGTCGCCGACGGGAATTTCCACGTCGCAGACCTCGCTGTTGCGGTACTCAAAGTCAAGCGACATAATACGCCTCGTCTTATCGTCAAGCTCTATATCCCTGCTTATTATGCTCTTTATCGCGTCGGCGCGTTCCCTGCGCGTAAACACGAGCATTGCGCGTTGACGGTAAAGATTTTTAAGTGTGATTGCACCGCATATGTCTATGGGAATAACCGCTACCTCGCCCCCGTCCACTATAGGTGCAATATCCTTTTCGGATGTACCGAAGTGATAGCCGCTGTAAACGGTGGTTTCAATGTAACTGCCCGCTTTCATTTCGCTTAAAAACTGCTCCTCGCTGATAAAGCGGTAGGCGTCGGCTTCCTCGTTCGGACGGCGGGGACGGGTGGTTGAAGTGAGAGGCTTTTCAAAGCCTTCAAGCTCCGTAAGTCCGTTAGCGATTTCCGTCTTGGACGAACCCGAAGGACCGACAAGGCACAGAACGCCGCCGTTTGCAAGCACGGGAAATTTTTCCGAAAACGAGTTGCGGACCAATTCGCAAAAATGCAGAAAGTCGTCGTAGCTGTTGACGGACAACAGCCCCGAAAGTCCCTCGTTCCAGGGCTTACGGAAGAGCACGGGATAAGCCGCGCGGGAATTTAAAATATTGTGCGCGCCGTCGTCAAGCATAATATCAAGCGAAATGACGTCTTTGCGCGTACCCATAATTATATTTTCAGCGGGGATTTCGGGGAAATCCTTTATAAGCCTTTCCGCTCTTGCGCTCATACAGCAAGCAGGTACTGCCGTTATAAAAAATACGTCCGCAATTTCGGAAAGCTTTCTGACGAACTCCTGCGCGCCTTCGGTTACGGGTTGTGTTCTTACGAATTCAGGGTCGGAATATAACCTGATGCGTTCCTCAATGTGCCTGTCGCCGCCGTTCCAGCTCCTTATATCCTCTACCCTTATGGGCTCTTCATCGGGGTGGCGACCGTTGATTATATCAACCGCGTACGAATTACACTCATAAAGCGTGTCGTCCACATCCAAGCCGATGCGTATTCTGTATTTTTTCATAGGCACACCTCGTTTTACCGCACCAAGCGGCTATATGATTATACTTTAATAAGCCCGCATTGTCAAGCCCCCTTTAAAAAATCAACTGTTGACAAACGCATACGTATATGGTATAGTTATTTGATAGATTAACGCCAAAAAGGAGCTAAAAATGTTCAAAGAAGCTTTAAAACTCATAAAAAAGTACGATAGAATTATAATACACCGCCATTCGCATCCCGACGGCGACGCGATAGGAAGCCAACTGGGGCTAGCGACCGTACTTAAAGACAATTTTAAAAACAAGGAGATTTACTCCGTTGGCGACGAGGCGACGCGACTTCCTTTCATAGAGGATAAAATGGACGAAATTCCGGACGAATACTATAAAGACGCGCTTGCAATTATTCTGGATTGCGGCTCTGCGCGTTTGATTTGCGACGAAAGATACAAAACGGCGGCAAAGACACTGCGCATAGACCATCACATTTACTGTGAAAAGGTTGCCGATTTGGACGTGGTTGACAGCACCTACGAAAGCGCATGCGGAATGGTTGCGATGCTTGCAAAGGAATGCAAGCTGAAGCTTTCTCCCAAGTCCGCCACTCTTTTATATACTGGAATGATTACGGACAGCGGCAGATTTATGTTCGACGCGGTAACGTCAAGAACGTTCGAGCTTGCTGCGTTCCTTATGTCGCAACCGATTGACGTAAATACGCTGTTTTATAACCTGTATGCGGAGGATTTTTCCGAGATTATAGAGAAAGCCGACAATATGCATAAAATCAAATTTACGCCCAACAACGTTGCGTACATATATACCGCGCGCGAGGACTTGCCCGCAAACGCAGACGCCGCGCCCGTGGTTTCAACGGGAATGGTCGGACTTATGCGTGACATTAAGGGCGTATTCGTATGGGTCAACTTTACCGAAAGTAACGACGGCGTGCACTGCGAACTGCGCTCTAACCGCTACAACATAAACCCCGTTGCGGTTAAGTACGGCGGCGGCGGGCACAAGAAAGCAAGCGGTTGTACCGTACCCGACAAAGATACCGCGATGAAGCTGCTTGCCGATTTGGACGCTCTTGCGGCGACCGAGGCTTAAACGGGGTAATTTATGAACGAAGAAATAAAGAAGAAAATATTAGAAAAAATCGAGAGCTACGGCACGATTATAGTATCCCGACATATCCGCCCCGACGGGGACGCAGTGGGCTCGACCAAAGGGCTCGTTACTATCCTACGCGACACTTATCCCGACAAAAAGGTTTATCTTGTGAACGAGGATTATTCCGACCAGATGGCGTTTTTAGGCGGCGAGGATACGGTAAACGACAATGTTTACGACGGTGCGCTTTTGATAGTGCTGGATACCGCGACGGTAGACCGCATATCGAATAAAAATTACGGCAAGGCGAAAGAGATTATAAAGATCGACCACCACATAGACGCGAAACCTTACGGCGATATAAGCTGGGTTGAGGACTTCCGTTCTGCCGCGTGCGAAATGGTTGCGGACTTTGCCCTCACCTTTCAAGACAGGCTTAAAATATCAACGGAAGCGGCGACGTATATTTACTGCGGACTGGTTACGGACAGCGCAAGGTTCAGGCACGAGGACGTGACGGGCGAAACGCTGAGACTTGCCGCCGCACTTTTAGGGTACGGCGTAGATACGCAAACGCTGTTTGCTAACCTGTACGCCGGCGACTTTAAGTCGCTTAAATTCAAGGCGTACGTTTACTCGCATATCAAGACGACACCGAACGGCGTGGCGTACATCTATATGAGCGAAGCCGTTCAGAAGAAATTCAACCTTACACTGGAAGCGGCAAGCGAAGTTATAACAGAGCTTAAAATGATACGCGGCTCGCTTATTTGGGTGGCGTTTATAGACAATAAGGCTAAAAACCAGATACGCGTAAGGCTGCGTTCGCGCTTCCTCGGCATTAACGACCTTGCTACGCGGTATCACGGCGGCGGGCACGAAATGTCGGCGGGGGCGACGGTTTACTCTAAAAAGGAAATGCAGCGGCTTTTGGATGACGCGGACAAGCTACTTGGAGAATACAAAGCAAGTAACGAAGGATGGCTATGAAAATACTTTTAACCAACGATGACGGAATAGAAGCGGAAGGCTTGAAGCATTTGGTAAACTGGGCTAAACGCAAGGGCGAGGTTTGCGTGTTTGCGCCCAAGGTGCAACAGAGCGGCAAAAGTCACTCGATTGAAATACACGGCGCTTACGAAGTGAAAAAGGTAGATATATTCGACGGCGTGGAAGCGTACAGCGTGGACTCCACTCCCTGCGACTGCGTGCGCATTGCAACGCTCGGGATGAAAAAGAAGTTCGACCTCGTTATTTCAGGCATTAACTGCGGGTTTAACCTTGGCACGGATATTCAGTATTCGGGCACGGTGGGCGCGTGTTTCGAAGCGGCTAAGGGCAATATAAACGCTTTGGCGGTATCCGCTTGCTTTACTTCCTTCAATAACGCTATAAAGAATTTAGACAGGGTTTACGCCGAGATAGAAAAGCGGAGAATGTTCGACTTTACTAAAATTATTAACGTGAATTTTCCCGAGGCGGGCGATGAAATTCTTATAACCCGGATAGGCAAGCCCATTTACACGGACGACTTCGAGTTTTTGCCTGACGGCACTGTTATGCCAAAGCTCGTGTGCCTGTATAACGGAAGCCGTAACCTTGAAGTAGACACCGACGCGACGATGACCGGCCATATATCAGTCACCCCTTTAAGCCCCGATTCCACCGATTTTGCGGCGTACGATATGTTAACCAAAAAAGTTGGGTGAAGGTTTGAACGAAATGTAGAGATGTTTTGCTTTGCTCAACATGAAGTTGCGGCGGTTCGAACACAAAAGCAACCTTTCCTTTCGGAAAGGTTGCTTTTGTGTTGTGGTTTTGATTATTACTTATTATGCTTCTACTGTTACAGCACTAACGTAAACGACTACTTCCTGTTGTCCGCTCTTATAGCAGCTAAAACGAGGACTACCTGAGTTGTACTTTATGTATCTCGTTTCACTTGCGCTTACCGCACAAGAAATAGATACTGCGTCGCCGCTATACGTTATAGACCATTTGCCTAAGTCACTTTGAGTAGCACTCGTTTTAAGATAATTCTGACCTGCTACAGCTACAAGATAACCGTCGCTGACTTTTAAATAGAATTTACCGTCGCCAGCATCTTCCAAAGCAATTTTAACAACCGTATTTTCTTCTGAAGTCGTGCTGAACCCGTCTACTTTTGCACGGTAGTTACCGTTCTGTGCACCCATAGTAAACGTACCCGAAGAAATTACAATTTCCGCACCTGCTACGATGTCCGAAGACGTAGCCACACGCCACAATTCTTGTGCTTGTTTTACGGTTACGGTAAAATCTTTTGTCTCGGTTGCTTCGCCGCAGGTTATGGTTGCGGTAAGTGTTACGGAAGCTTCAGTTTCGGGAAGTTTTACAACCTCGATATTTCCGCCGCTAACCGTTAAAAGTTCTGTATTGTTGCTTGCCCAGCTTACATTTACGCCGTCCGCGTTAACTGCGGGAAGAGCAGTCGTACCGAGCTGCTTAAACGTAGTTTCGCTAAGCGATAAAGAGTTCTTGACGAGCGCGACTTTTTCCGCATTGCTCATGCTTGCGTAATCGAATTTTTCAAAACGGGCAACGAACTGAGATACACCCACTGCTCCCGCATTATCGCCTGAAATATATTTCGTTTCGCTTGCGCTTATCGTATTAAAAGTATTGTAAGTTCCGAGGTAATATATTTTACCCGCAATGTTGTTCCAAGTGAAGACTTCCAATTCGTAATCGTATGCCCACGCCGCGGTAGACGCATCAACCAAAACGAGTTTAGCCGAAGTACCGTTGACTGCAAGTTCAAGATACTTAGCGCCTACTTTAAACGTATATCCGCCCGTGACGGATGCGACTTCAACGTCAGCAGCGCTTAAAGGAGACTCCGTCGTTGCGCCATAGTTACCCGAAAGCGTACCGTCGAAGTACAACTTCTTATTGTCAAGATTCGCCTGTACCAACGCGAGTTTATACGTACCGACTTCAAAAGGGTGAGGAGCAACGACAGATATAACGATTTCCTTAGTATCGATTGCATCGCCGCAACTTATCGTAACAACAATCGTAATTTCCGTTTCGGTTTCGGGAAGTTTTTTGATCGTCAACTTACCTTCGGCAATCTCAACAACATCCGTCGTCTCCTTTACAGACCAAGATAAGTTTGCACCGCTCTTCGTTGCGGGAAGCGTTACCTCTTCGTTAACAGTTACATAATGATGTTTAGTCAGATCAACTGCAGCTTTTGCATCCGCTACTACCTCGGCGTCGGTTCTTTGCGCAGCTTCTCTTGCAACGCAAGTACCGCTGACAAGCTCCTGTAAGTCGGCTGTATAGTTCTGCAGCTTACCCTTGAAGGTTACGAGGTCGCCCTTGGTAAAGCCTTCGGTGGTAAGATACGTGCCGTCGGGTGCGGGTCTGAAAACATAGAGCGCGTCCGGACTGGAACTGGTCTTGTCGGCAGCGTAAGTGTCGGCAATATACATATTGTCAAAGTTTTTAAACTGCGAGCTATATGTGCCGGGTTCAATTACATAACCCTTTACGTAAACTTCAAATTCGGCAGTTTCTTTTTCAGCAAGTGTTTGCTTAGCAACGGCTTTTGCCTCTGTAGGGGTATAAGGATGCTCCAAAGTGCCGTTGTTGACAAGCCCTGAAATGACAACAAGTTTGATAGCAATATCCTTGGTATCGGTTACATCACCGCTTGAAATGGTAGCGGTAAGGGTAACGTCGGTAGTTGCAGAAGGCATGGTATTGACTTTAAGTTTGCCGCCTTCGATAGAAACGTTTTCAGACGTTCCCTTAACTGCCCAACTGATATTTGCGCCGTTATTAGTTGCGGGAAGGTCGTACGAGCCGACAGCCGTATAATTCTTAGTAGCAAGGTCGAGAGAAGCTTTTGCCGCCGCAACTTTATTTTCGTCGGTAGCACCGCCTTTAACGCCCTTAAGATTTATTTCTTTCAGTCTGACCTGACCCGAACCCGCTGATATATCGAACTCCAACTCGTCAACGGGAGTTTTAATGTTAACCGTGACGGTAGAACCGTCCGCCTCGATTTTTGCATTGGACGCCCAGCTTGCCGCTTGAAGGCATGCAAGCAGGTTTGCAGGATAATCGTTCTTTGCCTCGGTGCCGTATTTATCTGCGCTGGTGAATACTATTTGAAGTATGCCGGGATACTCAAGTTTAACCGAAGAGCCTTTATATATACGGACGGGATCAGCATAGTCGGAAACGTCGGTTGACGAACTTGCCTTTTCGTTGGTGAACTTGATGCCGTTCTGTTCCCAAACCTGACTGTTTGCATCCAGCGACTTACGGTTTGCTTTATCGCTAAACGAAAGCTGTGCGCTGACCGTTTCATATTTGCTCAAATCTTCACCCTCGGGAACGTAGCGTTCAAATTCTACGGACTCGGTAGCGTTGCCGACTGTGACGGCCGCCTTAAGCGTGTAATCGATTTGAACCGTGGCGTTGGAAATACTGATAGTAACCAGATTGTCGTCAGGATTTAACGCGCCTACGGAAACGTAGTTAGAGAAGTTTTCGATAGTGCAGGTTGCCGCAGGGGTTACAGTCCAATCAATGGTGCAAGAAACGCCGTTTGCTTTGGTTTTGCCGATTACGGAGTAATTAGCGGGGGTTTTCTTTTCTTTTTCAAGATACATTGCACGGACAGTACTGATTGCCTTCTTAGCGGTATCTGCATCGTCTTCGCCGGTATTGCACGCCGCTAATGCGCCGACAAATGTTGCGCCCATTACAATCGCAAGAGTCGCACCGAGTATTTTTTTCATTTTGTTCTCCTTTTTTATTTTTTATTTTAATAATAAATTATTAACTTGGTTTGTATTTACCCCTCATCCGTTATTTTGCGCCTCATTACAGAAACAATTCTTCGCTGTTGGCTCAGAATGACACCGAGGTCCAAATGGCATTGAAGGGTGGCTTGAAGGCTTAACCTTGGACGGTTATATAGTCCGGACGGTGGCACTTAATCTGATAACCGCCGTCAAACTTTTCAACGACTCCCTTAACGGAAACCGTCTTGTTGATATACGCGCTTTCCGTGATTAAATTTCCATCTGCATCCTTTAACACTTCAGTACGGACGGTAAATTCCGTGCCGTCGGCTGCGCGGCAATAAAGCGTCATCGCGCCCTTTGACGCGGAATCTTCTTTAATTGTCGTGTAAACGTCGTAAACGATTACGTCGTTAACGGTTACGGAAGAGCCGAGAAGCGCTTCCTTATAGGTCATTGACACGACTTCGGTGTATTCTTCATTATCTTGGTTAAGCTTAGTAACTTCCACGCTTACCTTTTTTTCCTTAGAAACAAATTCCGCAGGGTCGATTACCGTAAACGCATTATCGAGACCTACCGTTTCAATAAGCTTGCAGTTGTTGGCGTTATCGGGATTATATCTGTCGTAAGGCTTGATATCCGTAATCTGATAGCTACCGCTCCACTCGGAATATTGCACAACACCTACTACACTTACATAATTACCTACGGAAAGTATTTCAAGAACCTTGCCAGTAGTATACGCGTAGAATACCTGCATGCCGATGCGGAGACCGGTTTCTTCATATCCCTCGATATCGTCGTAAATCATTTCGATATACGCCGAGTTGTTGAAGTTTGCAACTACCGTACCTTCCACCACTACTTTTTTACCTTCGTAAGCTGCGGTATTGAAACGAAGCTCCTTCAGGTCGATATTTATGGGGCCGCCGTAGTAATAGTCGGGGTCTTTTTCACCCGAATAAATAACTAACTTTTCTGCCTCGGCTTGCGCAAGCGCCGCCATTGCGTCCTCTCTGTAACGGCTGTCTGCATCGGACGTGCCCGACCCGAACGCATAACCCTCCTGCAGAATTTCGATATTGAGGTTGCGGTATTCTTTATTTTCAGAGCCGTTTGGCATATACCAAACCCAAAGCGTGTACCTTTCACCCGTGTTGTCGATATTCCACTTATCGTCGTTGGATTCTATAATGATAGACTTTGCACCTTCGAGCTTGGAACGAGTAAATTTGGACGCCGCCTTGCCAAAAGGTTCAATCTGACCGGTGGATTCGGGAGTGTTAATTGAAATATAGCGGGCTTTCGCGTAACCTTTCGTAGGCGCAGATTCAGCCGAGAAATCGGCAGCATTGTTGCAGCCTTGCAAAGTTGAATTCGCTACGGGGTAGAAATGCGTCGTGTCGCCGTCGACGTATTGCTTTACGGTTACTTCCTGCTTTTTGGTGTCGCTGGTTAAATCGAGTTTAGCCCTGCTTGCGTAATCGATATGTTCAGGCTTACCGTTATCCTCGGAAGGCGTAACGCAAGCGGTGGCAAACACAGGAACCGACAAAACGGCGGTGCAAAGCATTGATACTATTATTTTGACAAGTTTTTTCATAATTATTGACCCAAAGCAAAGAATCTGCATTCCTGAAGAGCTTTCGCAAAAGCGTCGTCAATGCTCGTACCAAGTAAAACGGTGGTTAAAAGAATACCGACCTGCTTACGCGCTTTCGACGAACCGATGAATGCAGGCGAGGTGTAGAAAGCGCCTTCCTTCTCTGACAATTCTTTACAAATTTTAGAAGTTCTTGCGGTTAATCCTGCGGAGGTGTTGTTTGCTTCTGAAAGGAATTCCTTATACGCTTCGCTTTCGTAAGTTGATTTAGTTACGGGAGCGTAACCCGAATTTTCAGAATACAGCCCCTGGAACTGAACGTCCGTGGTAAGGAATTTAACGAGCAACCAGCTCGCAAGAACTTCGTAAGGGTTTTCCTTCTTGAAGATACATACGGAAGGTCCCTGCATAATCATCTTGGGATTGTCTTTATCAATCTGAGGTATGGGCGCAACGCCTACGTCAAACGCCATAGAGCCGTCCGTGCTGCCGGGATTCTGATATGAAGATCCGCCTGTAGAACCTATCGACATATAACATTTCTTATCTTTAAATAGATTTGACGAGTATTGTTGATAAGTTTCTTTCGTGGTTAAATAGCGGGAATCGTACCAGCCCTTAAGCCTTTGAACGAACGCGCGGTTGGTTTCGTTATCGAATACGAAGTGGTCGCCCTCTAACGAGGTGTAAGGCGAACCGAGCTGTTCGCACATAGTTATGAATAAATTCGCTTCACTGTCATAACCGAGCGCAATGCAGTTTTTATCGATTTCAACGATTTGAGCGCATACGGTTTCAAGTTCGTCCCAAGTAGTAGGAACGGTAAGATTGTTCGCATCAAAGAAAGTTTTATTATAAAACATAACTTCGGTTGACTTTGCAAAGGGAAGCGTATAGGTTTTATTGTCGCCGTATATCGCACCCTCTTTATAGAATGCGTCAATATAGTCGTCAACTTGCGCCTGAGTTAGCCCAAGAGGCTCTTCCGTACCGTCGTCGTGTTTTACGGTCATATTTTCAAATCCGTTGCCGGGGAGGAAGTAATCGTCAAGAGGTAAAACTGCGTTAGCCTGGTTGTAAAGCGCAACGTGGTCGGAATAGCAGAACGCAACGTTGGGCTGTTTGCCGCCGCTAATTTGAGTAGCGATTTTATCGCTGAAATCATCCCAGTCTTTCGTAGTATTATCCACGTTGACTTTGATGTTGGGATAAAGAACATTAAACCTTTCAATTGCAGCGTCAACTACACTGGCAAGATTTTGACCGGTAGTGTTGGCAAAGGTAATTTCCACCTCTCTGCCGTCGTAGCCGCCTTCGGGCATTTCAAAGTCGTAAATCTTAGATCCGTTGCAACCCGTCGTCAGTGCGATACTTGCAGTCAACGCGCAAGCCATTACGCCCGCCATTAAAACTGCGCCAAATTTTTTCTTCATTGCGTTTCTCCTTACATTTTTTATTTTTTTAAATTGAAACCTAAATTTATTAACCCTTAATGCCGCTTCTCGATACGCCGCGCATAATGTACTTGCGGAAGAACAGGAATACGAGGAACAAGGGAATAGTTACCAACACTACCGCCGCCATTTGCGCAGGGAAGTCAACATTCGAGCCTTCTCCCCAATCCGCCGCACGCAACGCAACCGTCATTAGCCAATAAGCTTTATCGTTATTGACGAGGTTGGGCCAAACGTACGAATTCCAGGAACCCATCATCTTTAATATAGTTATCGATATAAGCGTCGGCGCAGAAAGAGGTATCATTACCTTCCACAGGTATTTCAAATCGCTTGTTCCGTCGACCTTTGCCGCGAGATATAACTCGTTAGGTATCTGCATAAAGTTCTGTCTTAAAAGATAGATATAGAAAACGCTTACGAGGAAGGGAACGATTAGCGCAGTAAACGTATTGTCCCAATTGAACCAGCTTACTACGGTTATGTAGTTGGTAATAGTGAAAAGCTCGCCGGGAATCATCATTGTTGCAAGCATTGCCGCAAACAAAATGTTCTTGCCCTTGAAATCGAAACGGGCAAACGCATACGCCGAAAGAACGGTGATTATAAGCGACAGTATGGTAGAAACGATACCGACGAAGCAGGTGTTAAGGAATACTCTGCCGAAATCAACCCTTTCAAACGCAACCTTGTAGGTTTCCCATCTGAACTGATGCGGCCAAAGCGTGGGAACGACTGCATTATATTCGTTTATCGTTTTAACAGACGACATAAGCATCCAGTAAAACGGGAAAAGAACGATTAGCGCCATTATCGTCAGAAACGCATACAGTCCTATCTGCACGAGGACTTTCATCGCAACCTGTTTTTTTGAAACGGCGTCAACGTTTTTTTCCTTCATTAATTTGGACTGATCTACTTTCTGTACTTCGGGGGCAACTTCGTTTTCGTCAATATTTTCTATATTATCCGACATAAATCACCTCTTAGTAATGAACTTTCTTCTTGCTTACGTACATATTTATCATAGTTACCGCAAATATGATTGCAAACAAAATAAGCGCACCCGCACTTGCCAAACCTTGGTTTGACTGTACGCTCTCGTAAATTAATCCGACCATCGTATCAACCGCATGATTGCCGCCGGGACCCATGTCGGGACCGAATATACCTACTACGCTTGAATATTCCTTGAAACCGCCGATAAAGCCAGTTATAACGACGTACGCTATCATCGGTGATAAAAGAGGAACGGTTATGCGCCAGAAGGTACGGAAACGCGACGTGCCGTCAACCTTCGCTGCTTCGTAATACTGCTTATTCACGCTTTGAAGACCGCCCAAAAGCACGAGTATTTTGAACGGAAGCGCGTTCCATACGATATAGATGCAAAGCACCGTCATATTTTGCAAATATCCCGAACCGCCGTTAATCCAGTTAACCCTTGTCCCGCCGAAGGCTTCTATAATAGTATTGATAATACCGATAGAGTCCGGTTCTTTCCCCGACACTGCGCCTATCATATTGAACATTGCCATGAATACCATACCTATTGCTATGGTGTTGGTAACGTAAGGGAGGAAGAATATCGTTTGAAGGGTCTTTCTTACGAACTTAATCGAATTGAGCGCAACCGCTATAAGGAGCGCAAGCATAGTAGAAACGGGAACAGTTATAACAGTAAGAAGTATCGTGGTCAACATACAGTCTTTAAATCTATAAAAACCAACTATGTTTTTAAAGTTATCAAACCCGAATGCAAATGTTGCGCCGCCGATTTCCCTCATGGAATCGTAATTTTTAAGCAACGACATTCTTACCGTATTGATAATGGGCCACACCGTAAAAAGCAAAAGTAAAATTAATGCAGGCAGAAGATATAACCACGCTTTCCATTGGTTCTTATTGTTTGTCCATTTACGCTTAGCTTTTTTAGCCTTTGCGTTAGTCTGACCGACTTCAACGGTTTCGCATACGGTTGCGCCGTCGTCGGGACGTTTCTGCTCGTTTTCCATAATTAACCCTCGTTATCCGTTTTATCAGTTGTTGAAGGCTTTTTAGCCGGCTTCTTCGCGGGCGTTTTCTTTGGCGCCGCTTTAACCTCTTCCGCCTTTATCTCTTCTGTTATAATTTCTTCCGTTTTGACTTCTTCGGGCTTCGCTTCTTCAACCGGCGTAGGATTAACCTCTTCGGAAATCGCTACGGCTTCGGTTGCGTCTGCGACGGTTTCTGCGGATTCGCTTTCTGCGCCGTCCTCGGTCTTATTCTTACCGCTATTGATTTTATTTTTAATTTTAAGTACGAGCCCCTTGCAGAAATCGAAGCATTTTACAAATACGTTCTTCTTTATCTCGGGCGCTTTCTTTTCCTTGACTTTGTCGTCCGCTTCTCTCGGGAGCGGTCCGTTATGGGTAACGTAAACTTCGCCGTCCTCGGTCATCTTCGCAACCATAGCTTCGTGCGCCGCTATCTGTTCGCCGAAGTAAACGCGTTTTTCGGTTTCTTTATTGAAAATAAATACCTTATGCTGTTTTAAGCTGAAATTTACGACGTTACCGGAAATGTTGCCCATCTCGTCGGCGGAGATTATGGAACGAACCACGGGGTTTAACGAGTTTTCGTTCGTGGACACCACAGAAACGTCTCTGCCCATTACGTCTATACCCGAAACCGAGCAGGAAAGCTTGCCGTTTTTATCGAGAATAAAGCCTTCGGGACGGATACCGACGTAAACTTCCTGGTCTTCCGCGCCCTTTGCGTCCATAACCGCGACGTCGCCGATATAAAGCTTACCGTTTTCTACCTTACCCGCAAACAGGTTGATGGGGGGCGCGCCGAGGAATTTTGCGACGAACAGATTTGCGGGGTCGTCGTAAACCCATTGGGGTCTGCCCGTCTGCATAATTACGCCCAACTTCATAATTACTATGTAGTCGGAAATGGACATCGCCTCTTCCTGGTCGTGGGTTACGAAAATGGTTGTAATCTGCGTATTTCTTTGGATTCTCCTTATCTCCTCGCGGGTCTGCAATCTCAAACGCGCGTCAAGATTAGAAAGAGGCTCGTCCAAGAGAAGAACGCGCGGCATTTTTACAAGCGCGCGTGCGATGGCGACGCGTTGCTGCTGCCCGCCTGAAAGTTCAGCCGGTTTGCGGTTCATATACTCGTCAATCTGCACGAGCTTTGCAACCTCGTTCGCACGGGATAACATCTCCTCTTTAGAGAGCCTGTTTTCACCCTTTAAATTCTGTAAAGGGAACAATATATTCTGTTGTACGGTCATGTGCGGATAGAGCGCGTAGTTCTGGAATACCAAACCTATGCCTCTGTTTTCGGGCGACAGTTTAGTGACGTCGTCCTCACCGAAGAAAATTTTACCGCCTGTCGGGTCCTGCAATCCGCTTATCATATAAAGCGTGGTACTTTTACCGCATCCGGACGGACCCAAAAGACAGACGAGCTTGCCGTCGGGAATTTCAAGATTGAAATCGTTTACGGCGATAACTTCGTCTTTGACCTTCTTGTTGCGGCTGGGGAAAATCTTAGTAACGTTTTCTAATACAACTTTCATAATTTTCTTCCGTGTTTTTATTTTCTTTAATAATTTTTGCCGTTTGCGTACCCGTTTCCGCTTACTCAGCTTTTAGAGGTTTTGACCGTTTCGTCGTGCCGAAGGGTCTTTTTCTCTATCAGCTCTTCTTCCGATTGGAAAATCATTTGCAACTTCATATCGGTGGCTACGGTGTAAGCGAAAATATCGTGAATAGGCGTTCTGTTCTTCGTTGCAAAAAACAGGATTATATTGAGAAGGAATATCGCCGCAATCAAAATCAGCGACAGTATTCCGAGTCCGCCGAACAAAAACATAAATAAAAGCGCAACGGGAAACATAGTTTCTATTGCGTATTTGCCGACGAACGTTCTTGCAAATAGCGACAAAATAGTTATTTTTACACAGTTGGGGCGAACGAGACAGATGCCGAACACCTTTTTACCCACCGTTTGCCCGTTTTTGAAAATTATGGGAAGTATAAACTCCAACAGCAAAAATGCAAGCAGCAGTCCTACTGACAGCATCGTAAACAGAAGAGTATAAACGTACTGATATTGGGCGTTGACGTTTGCAACAGGCGTTAAAGTTAAATATTTTTCGTAAGCTGCTGCGGTTTCGCTGTCGCCGCCCTTGGACTCGGCAAGCTTTTTAACGACAGCTTCCAAAGAAGACGGCTCTCCGTCTTTTGTGATTGAGTAGTTTTCTCCGTTTTCGCCGCTCTCTTCATAGGTAAAGCCGTAGTAGCTTGCAACGCCGCTTACGTATTCTTTGCGATAATCCTCCCACTCGTTGAAGTATTGGGTGGCAAGGTCCTGTTCGTAATTAAAATTACAAATCAGCGATATGAGGAACATAAAACCGGTGGTTAAAACTGCAAGAAGTATAGCGTCAAGAAACCATGCAGAGAGTCTTTTAACTATACCTATCTTCCTCAGTTCAAACATTCCGCGGCTCCCGATTACACTGCTATAACGGCAAATTGCCGTTTATATAATAATATTATAACTTGTTAAATTAAATAAAGCAATAGTTTGAATGTGAAATTGTGCCGTGAAATAGCAATAATTTTTATCGTTTACGGCTAAAAAGCGGCAATTGGAAATATTTGGTCAAATAAAGAATCGATACGCGCACTCAACAGCGTTGCCCGTTTCGCCAACGTAAGTTATTTCGATTTCGTAAAACATCTCGAGGAAGGTCGCGTAAACCTTCATATCCGCACAGTTAAGCGATGAGCCCGTAAACCCGTCAGGGTCGGTTACGTCCGCTTTGAGATAGACGCCCGTAAGCTCGGCGTTGGCAAAGTACTCCCCTTTGAAGGTCAACCCTTTTTCGGCGATAGTCGCGGGAAGATTCACGTTTTCTCCGCCCGTAACAACGCCGTCTTTTATCACGGCTTCGCCCGTGAGCGTTGTCTTGTTGTCCGAGGCGGGCGCGTCTAACGAAATCGAGGTAAATCTTTCGACGCTGTATTTAACTGTTACGCCACCGTCCGAATATTCCATAACGTACTCGCTCGTAAGAGAAGCGTTATCCTCGAAAGTATTCGTAACCGTCAGAATTATTTTGGAATAGTTCAAGTCCAGCATAGCGTTAAGCTCTGTGTATTCATCATCGCTTCCGCTTGTCGTACATGCACCGAGGGATATTGCAGCGGCGCACGCTGCCGCAACAGCAAAAATTTTCTTTCTCATATTATTTACCTTCCACCTTTTAAAGGTTAGCCGTCCGACCGTCCGTTAAGGAATCCGCCGACGCCGCCCATTGCCGAATGCTCCGCCTTTTCCGCAACGGCATTGTAAAAATTCGCTATTGCCTTAGACAGCGCGGTTACGTCGGCTGCCGCTTGCAATTTTTCGTCGGAGGACAAACCGTTATAAAGCGTTCTTGCGTTATTGATGCTTTCAAGTCTTTGGGAAAATGCGCCGTCTTCGTTCATCGCTTCAACCGCTTCGTGGAACGCCTGAACCTTTGCGTTGCCCGAAACTATATCCGCCGTTACGTTGACTGTTGCGGTAGCCTGTATAGACGAGTCAACCTTGCCGGTCGCCGTTATCGTAACTGTACCCGTCTTTAACGCATTAACCGTGCCGTCGGACGAAACGCTTACGACCGTCGGGTCTGAGGACGACCATACAACTTCCGCGCTTGCCGTTGACGGAACTCCCGTTACGGTAAGAGTTGAGCTTTCGCCTTTCTTCAAGTTAACTTCCGAGGGGTTAATATATAAATTTTCAAGCTTATCGGGATTTTCGGAAGACGTACCCGCGCCGTATTCAACTACGATACTGTCTACGTAAGCCGCGCCGCCGCCGCCCAAAACGAGCGCAAAATAAGTATCGTTGCCGCTTACCGTCCACGAACTGCCGTCACCCGTCTGTGAATTACCGTCAGTAGGGTTGCCGCTTGAAAGCTCGCCGTAGGGCTGCGAAGAGGTTAAAAGCGACCACGCGGAGTTGCCGCTCGCGCTTATCGTCACCTTTTTTATCGCTCCGCCTGTAGGAGTTGTGCTTGCAATATACTGGCTTGATTTGCTGGTGTTGAACTGCATTGCTTTCTGATTGCCGCCGTACATATAAGCCGTGCCGCTTATACCGTCCGCAGTCCAGGACTGGAAGGCGTAGCTGCCCGAGGCGTTTGAAAAGCTGTCTCTTGTTATGGTAATTTCGCCCGTGATTTCCGATGACGACGAGTTTATAACCGTGACGGTTGCCGTCGCCTTTATGGAAGAGTTGACCGTACTCGTTGCGGTAACGGTTACCGTGCCTGCGGCTTTTGCCGTGACCTTGCCCCCCGATACCGTAGCGACGGACGGGTTTGAGGAAGTCCAAGTTACGCTTGCGGACGCGTTGGAGGGATTCGGCGTAACCTTGAGGTCGTACGTCTGACCCGCCGTCAAAGTAAGCGACGACGCGTTGAGCGAAAGTCCTTTAAGCGTATCCGAAGGACCCGGACCCGGGTCCGGACTGACGGTACCGTCGCCCCAGATTGCGTTTGCATATTCGGGATGGTCTATGAAAGGATTTCTGTTACCCTGTATTTCGTATACGGCTTCGTTCCTCGTCGTTTCTATTTCGTCCACGGGGTCCAAAGCGTTCCATTCCAAAAGGAGTTCTTTCGCCTTGCTTTCGTTGCTTGCGGATATGATATGCGTAAAATTGAGCGTGCCGAAATAGCTACCGCTGCCGTTGGTTGTACCGTGAACGTTGGAATAGGTGTTGTAGTGCGTGTACACATACATTACTATTCTTGCCACGTCGCCTTTGACGTTATCCAATGGCTCGAACGTGCTGCTTGTCGAATGCCCGCCGAGAACGTTGCTTACGCTCGTATATTCTTCCGTTCCGCTATTCCCTACTTCGCCGTATTTCTTGCTTGAACGGTGATTGTTCAAATCTTTTTCGGCGGGGCGGATATGGTGCAGGTCGCTACCGCCGCCGCTCGTACCCCACAACCCGTTTGAAAGGCTCTTCGCCCAGACGTGTTCTCTGTTCCAGCCGCCCGATACGTCCCACTTGGAATTGGAAATATCTATATGCGTATAAAATTCAAGCACGGTATTGTTGCCGCTACCGGGGTCGGTAGTGGAACCGTACGTTCTACAATCGGCGTAAGACGAATATCTTTTATGCGTTTTAGTAATCAGGTCGTGGACCTGTCCTAAAAGCTCGTCTCCGCCCGTAGCGGTGATGCCCGCGTAATAATCGGTAGCCGCGTCCGCAACGGTATAACCCGTAAACGCAACCGCAGCAACTCCGAGACATATAGCCAGCGACAAAAACATAGACGATACAGTTTTTATAATTTTTTGCATACGAACCCCCGACGGCTGAATTTTATATTTAAACGAATTAAATCCGTTCGCTTTCCTTAGCTCGGCGTTTAAGCCAGCACCTTCTGCACATTGCCACATATCTGTCGTTTCCGCCGATACATACCTGAGAGCCTTCGGTAACTATCCTGCCCTTTTCGTCTATACGCGCGTTGACCGTAGCCTTAGCCCCGCAGGTGCAGACCGATTTTATTTCGGTAATGGACTCCGCAATTTCAAACAGCCTTTTACTGCCGGGGAAAAGGTGGGTGGTAAAGTCCGTGCTAAGCCCGAAGCACAGCACGGGTATATTTTTATCGATTACGATTTCGGATAGCTGGTCCACCTGCACGGGGGTGAGGAACTGGCACTCGTCAACGATTATAACGTTGCAATCGGAATATTCGTTCATATATTTATCGTATACGTTTTCGTTCGCCCCGACGGCGACTGCTTCGTTTTTGAGCCCTATCCTCGATTTGACGGTGTTAGCGCCGTCGCGGTTATCGATTGCGGGCTTTAACAAAAGCACCTTCATATTCCGTTCTTCGTAGTTGAATTTGGTAATAAGCGCCTGAGCCGTCTTAGAGCATCCCATAGCGCCGAACTTAAAATACAGTTTTGCCATAGTTTACTCCACCGTGCAGTATATAAGCGGTTCTTCTTCGGGCTTACTATCCTTTATTTCGGTTGCCGAAAGAAGTATCTTTTCCGCTCGTTCAAAAGAGGACTTATCGTTGGAGTAGAGGGTTGCAATCTCCTCCCCCTCTTCAACGAAGTCGCCCGTCTTCTTATTTAATATAATTCCCGCGCTGTAATCTATTTTATCGCCCAAGGCGTTGCGCCCGGCACCGAGGGCAAGGCTTGCAAGCCCGTAGGCTTCGGTGTCCGATTTACAGATATAGCCGCGGTTTGCACATATAACCTTATGCGAATAGTTAGCCTTTTTAAAGTTGGCGGTATCGTCGATAAGCTTGACGTCGCCACCCTGAGCTTTTACCATTTGTTTTAACTTTTCAAACGCGCTACCGTCCGCTATTGACTGCGCAACGAGCTTTTTGCAGTCGTCTACACTTCCCTTGCCCGCAAGCGAAAGCATATGCGCCGCAAGATAAGTGCAGACCTCGGTAAAGTCCTCGGGTCCGTGACCTTTGAGGGTGTCTACCGCCTCTATTACTTCAAGCGAATTGCCTATGGCGTAGCCCAAGGGTCTGTCCATATCGGTTATAAGCGCAACTATTTTTTTGCCTGCGTTCTTTCCGATATCGACCATTAACCTCGCGAGAGCAACGCTGTCCTCAACGGTCTTCATAAACGAGCCGCTGCCCGTCTTTACGTCCAAAACTATGCAGTCGTCGCCGACGGCAAGCTTTTTGCCCATTATGCTTGCGGCGATAAGCGGCATACTGTCGACCGTCGCCGTGACGTCGCGCAGGGCGTAAAGCTTTTTATCCGCGGGCGTTAATTCCCCGCTTTGCCCGACTATGGCAAAGCCTATTTCGTTTACCTGTCTGATAAAGTCGACGTGTGGGATAGCAGTATTGAAACCCTCTATAGCTTCGAGCTTGTCTATCGTGCCGCCTGTGTGCCCTAAGCCTCTTCCGCTTATTTTGGCAACCTTTACACCGAAAGACGCAACCACCGCGCCGACGACCAGACTCGTTTTGTCGCCCACGCCGCCCGTGGAGTGCTTATCCACGCGAAGTCCGTTCACGGCGGAGAAATCGAGCGTATCGCCCGAATCGCGCACGGCGTAAGTTAAATCGCATGTTTCCCTGACGCTCATTCTTTTAAAATAAATCGCCATACAAAGCGCCGCCGCCTGATAGTCGGGAACGCTACCGTCGGTTACGCCGTTTATAAAATAGCGTATCTCTTCGGTTGACAGCTCGCCCCCGTCGCGCTTCTTTTTTATAATATCGTACATTCTCATAGGCGTTTAGTAACCTCCCCAACCGCCTCCGGACACAAATTCGGCAAGCAAATCCCTTGCATACGTGCCGCTTAAACGCGCCACTTCGGTTATGTTGTTACTCTTATAAGTCGAGGTATAGGTATCTACTATTATATAGTAATACGAGCTGTCCGTTACGGAGGACGAGCTTACTGTCGCGTATTTGGTATAACTACTGTTATTTAAAAACTTGGACTTTAAATAAGTACCCTTAATTTTTCCTAAAACTATATCGTTATCAAACGGCAAAACCGAAAACAGGTCCGCATACGACACGTTGCCCGCATAAACGTTATAGGGATTGCGGGCTTTTAAATACCCGCCGCCAAGCACTATATTATATTGGCTGCCCCACTCCTTAACGCCTTTTTCGTAATACAGCTCGGCGACTTTTTCGCAAATAGCCGTAGAATCTCTTGTTGAAGCGTTATAGCCTATCGTCACATAGGGGTTGTCGTCGGGGAAGTATTTATTGAAAATTTCTTCAACGACGGGGTCGTCCTTTATACTGCTGCTTGCGTAAACGCTGTTGGATATATGTTTAGGCGTTACCCGGTATTCGGCGGTTACCGTATTGTATGAAACCTCGGCACAGCTCAGATAGCGGTTTTCGCTGCTGCCCTGCAAGTGGTACACGCCGTATTCGTCCTGTAAAATATAGCGTTGGTGGGTGTGAGCCTCGAACACAAGGTCGACGTAGCCGTTTGAAAGCGAGGTGTCGTAATAGGAAATATCGTTGTTCGTAACCGAATTTATGCCCGTAGAGGAAAAACTTTCCCCGCCGTCGTGTATGGAATAAACGATAAAATCACAACCCTCTTCGGTTCTGAGTCTGTTCGATTCGGTTTTTACGAGAGAGGTTAACGCGCTACCCGTGGCGAAGCTGAGCCCTGACTTGAATTCGCCCGAAATAGAACTTAAACAGTCGCCTATCGCGCCGATTATGCCGATTTTTACCCCGCCCTTTTCAACCGTGGTAGAAGCCCGACAGTAATCGACCGCTTTGCCGTTATAGGTTACGTTGATTGCAAGGAATGGGAACTCGGCAAGCTCGCTGTTGGGCGTAAGCGTCTGCGGACCCCAATCGTATTCGTGGTTGCCGAGGGTCATTGACGAAAAGCCGACTTCGTTCATCCATTCGGTCATAAGCCGACCCTTGTTTGAAGAGGATTCAACCGTGCCCTGCCACATATCGCCCGAGGATAAAAGAATTTCTTCACGCGAATTATCCGCGTACAAATTTTTGAGATACGTGGTAAATTCGTCCAGCCCGGGCTGGGTGGAGGTATCCATAAACTTGCCGTGCAAATCGTTGACGGCGTAGAACGAAAGCTCCGCCATAACGCTTTCCTTGCATTCGTCGCAAACGCCGTTTTTATCAGCGTCCGTATGGGTATGCGTTACGGGAGGTTTGACATAGGTTTGGGACTGTGAAAAGCTGCTGTCGAGGTATTTTGTATCGTTGCTTGCCGCCTTAACCTTTATAGTCTGGCTGTCGGTGAGCTGAACGCTTAAAGAGACCGTCGTCTTTTCCGCGCCGTTATCCAAAACGTAGATATATTTATCGGCGTGGGCGACTTTACTCCACGAAGCCAAGCCGTTGCCGTCGATAGAAACCTGCGGCGTTGCGAGCTTGGTTTGGACGGACGAGCCTTTTACGTATTTTACGGGCTCGGAAAAGTCGCTGTCGGCGACACCGTCCTCACTGCTAACGGTCTTGACTTTTATAGTCTGATTTTCTTCGAGCTGAACACTGCAGTCTGCGGTGGGCTTTTCTTCGCCGTCGTCTATTACGTAAATATAATAGAGTGCGCCCTCAACGGCGTTCCATTCCGCAACGCCGTCGTCGCTTACCGTAACTTCGGGCGTTACCGCTTTTTCGGTCGTGCCGTCGGCTCCGCCGTCGGGCTTCGGCTCAAACAAAAAGCAACCGCAAAGCCCTGCGCACAGGAAGAGAGCGCAAATTAAACAAGATAAAATTTTAACCGAAATCTTCTTCATAAAATCGTTTATAAATCTTTATCCGTGAACGCAAACGGCAACAAGCCGTCAAGCGTGTAAGCTTTAAATTTATCCTCGTTGCCGAGAATTATTTTAAAATCTTTATTACAGAACTCAGCGATAACCTGCCTGCAAACGCCGCAGGGCGCGCAGAAGTCTGCCGTTTCCCCCTCTGCGCCGCCGATAACCGCCAACGCTTCGAAGTCGCGCTCGCCATCGCTTACGGCTTTAAAAATCGCCGTGCGCTCTGCGCAAACCGTGGGGGTGTAAGCCGCGTTTTCTATATTGCAACCCGTATAAATTTTCCCGCTTTTGGTCAAAAGCGCCGCCCCGACGCGAAAATGCGAATAGGGCGAATACGATTTTTGGCGCGCCTTCTGCGCCTCGCTCATAAGAATTTTATAGTCCGTCATTTTAATACCTCTTTTAAGAAGCTTTCGCCCTTTGTGCCGCCTTGCGCAACGCCGAAATACTCCAACACGGTTGCGCTAATATCCGCAAAGCTTGAACGGGTGCCGAGGTTCACCCCGCTTTTGACGCCGTTGCCGTAAATAAGCATAGGCGTGTACTCGCGCGAGTGGTCGGTGGACGGGGTTGCGGGGTCGCAACCGTGGTCTGCCGTAATCAGCAGAACGTCCTCCTCCTTCATATCCTCAATAAACTTTGACAGAAAACCGTCGAACTCGGTTGCCGCGGCTGCGTAACCCGCCACGTCGTTCCTGTGCCCGTACTTCATATCGAAATCGACGAGGTTTACGAAGCACAGCCCCGAAAAGTCCTTAGACTGCAATTCCTTTGTAACCTGCATTCCGTGGGTGTTCGAGGTAGTGCGGTGGCTTTCGGAAATTCCGCTACCCGCGAAAATATCGAAAATTTTTCCGACCGAAACCGTATCGTAGCCCGCGCGCCGCAACAGATTGGGCATAGTGTCAGCAGGGGGCAACAGAGAAAAATCGTGCCTGTTCGCAGTTCTCGTAAAGGGGTATTCGCCGTTGAACGGGCGGGCTATGACCCTGCCCACGCCGTGCTTGCCGACGAGCATTTCTCTTGCAATTTCACAGTATTTATAGAGTTCTTGTACGGGGATTATATCCTCGTGCGCGGCAATCTGGAACACGCTGTCCGCCGAGGTGTAGACGATAAGCGCGCCAGTGCGCATATGTTCACGTCCGTAATCTTTGATGACTTCCGTGCCCGAATAGGGCTTGTTGCATATAACCTTTCTTCCCGTCTTTTCCTCGAATTCCTTTATAACCTCTTTGGGAAAACCGTCGGGATATACAGGCAAAGGGTCGGGTGAAATAATTCCCGCAATCTCCCAATGCCCTATCGTAGTGTCCTTGCCCATGGACTTTTCGCTCATTCTCGCATAGCTTGCCTTGGGCGCGTTCACGCCGCCGCCCACGCCGTCTATATTGAAAAGTCCCATTCTTTCAAGCTCGGGACAGTTGAAATTAGAGTGATTGCGTATTGCGCCCAGCGTGTTGCTGCCCTCGTCGTGCCATTTGTGAGCGTCGGGAAGCTCCCCCACGCCGAAACTGTCAAGAACTATAAGGAAAAATCTTTTTGCCATATTTTTTACCTGTCCAAACACATTGGAAAACAGACGCGCGAAAGACAAGGCAAGCGCGGATTGCGCGCAAGGCGTGTACTAAGGCGTACACAACTAAGCGCAAACGCAAGCTTAACACAGTATTTCGTGATGTATGTTTTTCAAGCTAATTCCAAAGCGATTTTCATCATAGCGGTAAACGAATTCTGCCTCTCCTCCGCCGTCGTGTTCTCTTCGGGATAAATGAAGCTGTCGCTTACGGTACAGATGCAAAGCGCCTTTTTGCCTGCGCGTGCAGCGTTGCAATATAGAGCGGCGCTCTCCATTTCGACGCCCAAAACGCCCATTTTAGCCCACTGCATACCGCTGTTCATATCGTCGTAGAACGTATCGGAAGAAAAAATATTACCTACCTTGTAGTTGACTCCCGCCTTTTCGCACAGCTCAGCCGCGCGCTTTACGAGTGAAAAGTCCGCGATAGGGCAGAACGTGCCGGGAAGGTTGTACTGCATAGCGTAGTTGCCGTTGGTGCAAGCGCCCATTGCGATTATTATATCGCGGGCGTGCAAGTCCTTATCGAACGAACCGCACGAGCCTATGCGTATAATATTTTCAACGCCGTAGAAATTGTACAGCTCGTACGAATATATTCCGATAGAGGGCTGACCCATACCGGAAGCCATAACCGAAACGCGCTTGCCGTTATAGTAGCCCGTGTAACCGTTTACGCCGCGCACGTTGTTGACGAGGACAGGATTTTCAAGAAAGTTTTCGGCAATGAATTTCGCCCTCAACGGGTCGCCGGGCATAAGCACGGTCTTTGCAAAGTCGCCGTATTCCGCAGTTATGTGCGGCGTGGGAACGTTGGGGTGCTCCGTATTCTTACTCATAACAAATTTTCCTCTTTAACTATTTTAACTATGCGGGAAGTGCCCAGCCTGTCCGCGCCGAGAGCGACGAAATCCTCCGCGTCTTTGACGGAAGAGATACCGCCCGCCGCTTTGATTTTAACGCCTTTACCAACGTGTTTTGCAAACAGGGCGACGTCCTCACGCGTGGCGCCCGCCTTGGAAAACCCAGTAGACGTCTTGATAAAATCAGCCTTTGCCGCGGTGACGATTTCACACATTTTGATTTTTTCTTCATCGGTCAGAAGACAGGTTTCAATAATTACCTTTAAAATTTTACCGCCGCAAGCGGCTTTTACAGCGACGATTTCATCGAGGATTTTGTCGTAAGTCCCCGCTTTTAAATCGCCGATGTTTATTACCATATCTATCTCGTCCGCGCCGTTTTTCACCGCGTCCGCGGTTTCAAACACCTTTACCGCCTTGGAGCTGTAGCCGTTTGGAAAGCCTATGACTGTACATATAGGAAGGCGACCTGCGGAATACTTTTTAGCTTCCGCCACGAAGCAAGGGGGGATACATACCGACGCAGTGCCGTATTTGATACCGTCGTCTATAAGCGCTTTTATATCCGCCCATGTTGCCGTAACCGAAAGCTGGGTATGGTCGCATTTGCTTACAATATTTTTAATATCCATTCGTCGCCCTCCGACAATACTATTATCCGCATACATTATAAATTAAAAATTTATAGTTGTCAATGGAATTTTAAAATTCGCCTATGTCGCGGACGCGCCGTTTTTACGGTTGCGCAACTTTGCACTTACGCACTTATTCATCTATACATATTTTCATTTATGCCGATAGACATATATTTCTTGCCCCCTCTTCTTCAAATTTTTGGCAGGGTAAGATTTTTTGCGGCGATTGACTATTATATATTAAATATGGTATAATATTTTCGTTCCGGAATGTTACGGTATTTAATAATCGATAAATTTTTATCGATTTTATGTTTTACGGTCGCTTGGTCGGTTTATAAATATATTGTAGGAGGTTTTTTATGATAGAGTGGTATTCTACTCTTACCGTTTTGGAGCAAGTGTATTTCTGGCTCGGCATAGTTGCGACGGTATTTTTGATAATACAAATAGTAATGCTGTGTTTTACTTCGTACGGCGGCGACGTCGACTTGGACGGCGACGGCGATATCGACGTGGATATGGATTCGGGCGTATCGATTTTCACCGTGAAAAGTCTTACTGCGTTCTTCGCAGTGGGAAGCTGGGCGGGGCTTTTGACCTGCGCGCTGATTGCGGATAATCTTCAGTGGGTATCTGCGATAGTTGCGCTCGTTTCGGGCGCGGCGGCGTTCGCTCTCGTGGTGCTGTTAATGCGTTTTATCTACAAAATGCAGTCGAGCGGAACTTTTCAACCCGAAAAGCTTGTCGGAAGGCGCGCAACCGTTTACGTTTCGGTACCCGAAAAGCGTTCGGGCAGAGGTAAAATAACGTTGAACGCGCAGGGCAAATTTATGGAGCTTGACGCAATGACGGACGGCGAAAGGCTGTCCGTTGACGACCCCGTGGAGATAGTTGCAACCGAAAACGAATGCATGCTGGTTGCGCGCGCCGCCGAAAATGACGAAGAGAAAGAAGTGAAATAATAAAATTATATTGCGGAAGCTGCCACGCAACTTGCGTAAGGGCTGATGAGGCTAATAATTCTTCACATAAGCCTCATCCGTCTTGACTTCACTTCGTTACAGTCAAGACACCTTCCCCCAATGGGAAGGCTTAATTAGAGATTAATATTTTAAGGAGAATAAAATATGGTTAACTTGTTGGCTATGGATACAGGGTCGACGATTGGGGTTGTTTGCGGCATAGTCGTGGGACTGGTGCTTGTAATGCTCCTACTCGTTTGCCTCGTAAGGTACAAAAAATGTCCTTCGGACAAAATTATGGTTATTTACGGTAAAGTTTCAAAGAACAGGGACGGCACCGGCAGAAGCGCAAAGTGTATTCACGGCGGCGCGGCTCTCGTCGTTCCATTCTTCCAGTCCTATACCTTCCTTGACTTAACGCCCCTTTCCATTTCGGTAGACTTGAAAAACGCGCTGTCAAAGCAGAATATCCGTATAGACGTTCCCTCCGTTTTCACCGTCGGTATTTCGACCGACCCCGCGATTATGCAGAACGCCGCCGAAAGACTTTTGGGCTTACAGCTTAAACAGATTTCCGAGCTTGCAAAGGACGTTATCTTCGGTCAGCTCCGTCTGGTTATCGCAACTATGGACATCGAAGAGATTAACACCGACCGCGACAAGTTCCTCGAAGCTATTTCGAGAAACGTTGAGGGCGAGCTTAAAAAGCTGGGTCTTAAATTAATCAACGTTAATATGACCGACATTTCAGATGAATCGGGATACATAGCCGCGCTCGGTAAAGAGGCTGCGGCAAAGGCGATAAACGACGCTAAAATTTCGGTTGCAGAAGAGAACAAGAAGGGTTCGATAGGCGAAGCTAAGGCGCAGATGGAACAGCGTATCAGCGTTGCCGAAGCCGAAAGTAAGGCAATCGAGGGCGAAAACAAGGCGAAAGCCGACATTGCGCAGTCAAAGGCTACTTTGCGCCAGCGCGAAGCGGAAGCGATGAAGCTTGCGGTAACTGCCGAAAACGTGCAAGCCGCAAAGGCAAAAGAAGAGAGCTATGCGGCAGAACAGGCTGCGGAAGTTGCGCGTGCTTCGCGTGAAAAGGCAACAAAGGAAGCCGACGTCATAGTCGCTTCCGAAATCGAAAAGAGAAAGATAGAAATAGAAGCCGACGCGGAAGCCGAAAATATCCGCAGACGCGCTAAGGGTGAAGCGGACGCGATTTACGCGCGCATGGAAGCCGAAGCGCGCGGTGTACTGCAGACTCTGTCGAAACAAGCCGAAGGTATGCAGAAATTGGTTAAAGCCGCGGGCAGCGCGGACGAAGCCGTTCGCCTTATGATAGCCGACAAGCTCGAAGAACTCGTTGCAAAACAGGTTGAAGCTATCAAGAATATTAAGATTGATAAGATTACCGTTTGGGACGGCGGGCAGAACGCCGAAGGAAAAACCGCTACGGCGAACTTCCTTTCGGGGATGCTGAAATCCCTCCCTCCCCTTGACGATTTGTACGGTATGGCAGGCTTGAAGATGCCGAAGATTATCTCTCCCGAAACGGTGGAAGAAGATAAGGAAACCGCGCAGGTTCCAGCGGAAACGCCGTCGGATGAAGCCGAATAAACGTGTATAAACCCTGATATGTTGTTTAATTAAAATGCGCCCGAAGGCAAATGCCTTCGGGCGCAAATATTTTTTTAACGTATAATTTTTTTGTGCGATTTTTATTGTTTGTAATTAAGATTTGTCATTCTGCCCGAACGAAGCGAAGGTTTACGCACCTTATTGTAAAAACTTTTTGCAATATAGAACGCTACCAATGAAGAAATGCGCCCGCGGACAAATGTCCGCGGGCGCAAACGTATTATCCGCTTTATTGACTTCACTCTCACGAAACCTCATCAGTCTTTTTCTCATACTTACGAAAAAGACAGCTTCCCCAAAAAGGGGAAGCCTTGATTGCGGAATTAATTTATTTTTCGGTATGAACGACGATTTGGTTGAATGGAATATTTATGCCGTTTTTGTCGAACATATTTTTCAGTTCGCCGTTTAAGGCGCGCTGTACCGTAAACTTGTCGCCTTCCTTGCACTTTACCGAAAAATAGAGCTGTACGCCCGACGCGCCGAGAGCGTTTACTCCGTTGTACTCTACCCCCTCTGTCGCGCCGTCAATCTTTATTTCGGGCAGACAACGTTTGATTATCTCTTCCACCTTGCCCAAATCCGCGCTATATTCAATGTCCACGTAAGCCTTTGCGACGGACGGCTCTGCGGTTTGGTTCAAAATTTTCCTTAAATCGCTGTTGTTGAAAATTTTGATATTGCCTTCCGCTTTCAGTTTAGTAGTGCGGATACCCATTTCGACTACTTCGCCGCGGAAGTCGTCGACGGTGATTATATCGCCGAGGTTGAATTCGTTTTCAAAAACTATGAAAAGCCCCGCTACCACGTCGGCGATAAGGCTTTGCATTCCGAGACCGACGACTAATGTTATAACGCCTGCGCCCGTTATAAGCGCGGTAGTGTCCACGCCCCAGACCGCAAGAACGACTATGACCAAAATTATCGCCACCACCCATTTAATGAGATTGCAGCACAGTCTTGAAACGGTTATACTGCGCTGAGACTTGGTAAAGATATGCGATATTGCAAAGAGCAACAGAGTGGTGATAATCGCGGTAATGGAAATTATCTGCACGCAACGGATAATTTTAGGTATCGCGCCCATAAGCCCGTTTAAAAAATCCGAGCCGTAATCGGCGGTAAACACAGTGTCCGCGCCGAAGATATAATCGTACAGCACGAACGAGCAGACCGTGCCCGCCGCAAGAATTGCCAGAATTACGAGTTTGACGGGTCCGAGCTTTTTGGCTTTTGCCTTTACCTTTTCACGCTCTTCCTGAAAAACGTCCTTTCTCTTCTTTTTCATTTCGATTCTCCGTAGTAATTATTTACACAAATCTTAAAATTTAATCTGAACTGCGCCGTCCTTGTATTCGGATTTATACTTCATTGCGACGACCTTGGCGATATTCTCGATTCCCTTTATAGGCTTTCCGCGGAAAACCCTGTTTTCGATCGGCAGGGCTTCGCTGTCCACCTCGAACATAACCCGTTGCGCAGTGTAGAAAGCGAGATTGTACGGCACGGTGACGTAGTTTGCAAACAAAAGCTCGCCCTTGCCCTTTATGTCGGCAATCATTACGCCCTTTGCGCCGCGGTTGTAGGTTTCAAACAGCGAAGCGATGACGCGCTTTGCGCCGCCGAGAGAGGTTACGACGATAATTTCGCCCTCGCCGTTCTGCTGGGTTGCGAAGATAACCTCGTCGCCGGTGTTTAAGCCCACTCCCTTTACGCCGCCCGCCGACTTGCCCTGAACGGGAACGTCGTCCTTTGCCGCGCTTAAACACATTGCTTTTTTAGTTACGAAAAGCATAGTCGAAAACTCGTCGGGGTCGTATTTTTCAACCGCTAACAGCTCGTCGCCGCCTTTAAGCTTAAACGCCTGCGTGAGTTTTCTGCCAATCTCGAACTCGGCAAATTCCGTTCGTTTGACCGCGCCCTGCTTAGTGAATAATATCAGCTCGCCTTCGGGCGCGCCCTTTACCGCAAACAGCGCGACAGGGTACTCGTTCTTCTCAGCGCCGTCGCAGATGTTTTCGATTTTTACACCTGCGGAGCGGTAATCTAAGGGTTCGGTTTCGTTCAAATCGATTTTCACGCAGTTGCCGAGGTTGGTAAAGCAGTACACCGTATCCTCGTTGGTGCAGTGCACTACCTGCTTATATACGACGGCAAGGTTTGACGTTGCGTTGAGTTTCTTTTTATAATGGGTATCGAACTCCTCGCGTATCATAAACTTCAAATTGTCCGCACCCGTTATAGTCGCCGTCCAATTCGGTATAAACACCTTTACGTCGGCGCGGCGGACGGAAATTTCAGATGCGGAATTGAAAATCTGGGTACGCCTGTCGCTCTTGTACTTAGCCTTAATCTCGCGCATTTCGTCCTTGACGATTTTCCACTGCAATTCCTTGCTTTCGAGGATGCGTTTAAGCGCCGCAATTCTCTTGACCAACGCGGCGTGTTCGTCCTCGAGCTTAGTAACTTCCAGCTTCGCAAGTCTTGCAAGGCGCAAATC
Organism: uncultured Christensenella sp.; assembly: GCA_910583855.1. GTDB lineage: Bacteria > Bacillota > Clostridia > Christensenellales > Borkfalkiaceae > Coproplasma. The sequence continues at coordinate 31,736 of CAJTYL010000001.1, read as the reverse complement.
AAGTATTGCCTGCGCCTGCTTTTCGGAGAGAGAAAACCTCACCATCAATTTTCTTCTTGCGTCGCCCGTGTTCTCCGCAGTCTTGATTATCCTGACTACCTCGTCCACGTTGTGCACGCCTATAATGAGTCCCTCTAAAATATGACAACGGGCTTCGGCTTCTTTAAGCTCGAACTTGCAGCGGCGGACGACCACCTGTTTTTGATAGTTCGTATAGTGACGGATAATTTCCAAAAGCCCCAACTGTTTGGGCTTGCCGCCCGCAATCGCAACCATATTTATGCCGAAGGTACACTCCAAATCGGTATATTTGAAGAGGACGTTCAAAACGGAGTCTACGTCCGCTTCCTTTTTGACGGCGATGACGGCGCGCATACCCGTCCTGTCGCTCTCGTCCACGATTTCGGTTATGCCCGATAAAAGCTCCTTTTTGTCTTCCTTCAACAGCATAATTTTGCGGAGAAGGTCGGCCTTGTTGGTCTGATAGGGAAGTTCGGTTATAACTATTAATTTCTTGCCGTAATCGCCCTGTTCGACGGCGTATTTTGCGCGGAGCGTAATTTTGCCCTTGCCTGTTTCGTACGCCTGTTTTAGCTCGTTTGCGATAATATATCCGCCCGTCGAAAAGTCGGGTCCCGGAATAATTTTCATCATCTCGTTCAGGGAAATAGTCGGCTTATCGATGTACGCGCAGCACCCCTCTATTACCTCGCCGAGGTTGTGCGTGGGGATGTTGGTTGCAAGACCGACGGCAATGCCGTTCGCACCGTTTACGAGCAGGTTCGGATAGCGCCCCGGCAGAAGGTCGGGTTCCAAAAGACTGTCGTCGAAGTTAAATGAAAAGGGCACCGTTTCCTTTTCAAGGTCCTTCAAAAGCTCCATTGCAAGGGGCTCTAACCTTGCTTCGGTATACCTCATAGCGGCGGCGGGGTCGCCGTCCACCGAGCCGAAGTTGCCGTGACCGTTAACGAGCGTCATACGCATATTGAAGGGCTGCGCCATTCTGACCATTGCGTCGTAAACCGAGCTGTCGCCGTGAGGGTGGTATTTACCCATACAGTCGCCGACGATACGCGCCGACTTCTTATGCGGCTTGTCGGGGGTTAAGCCCATTTCGTACATAGTGTATAAAATTCTGCGCTGTACCGGCTTCAAGCCGTCCTCGACACGGGGCAAAGCTCTGTCCAAAATGACGAATTCGGCGTACGGCAGCATCGAATTGGGCATAACCTCCTCAATGCTTTGAATGAATACGTTCCCCTGCGGTATAGAGGTCTGAAAATCTTTTTTAGCCATCAGTCACCCTCCGCGTTATCGTTTGTTTTAAAATTCACTTTCTCGATAAATCCGTCGACCTTGTTGAAGTTGGCGTTTCTTGCAAGGAAGTCCTTCCTGCCATCTACCTTGTCGCCCATAAGCATATCGATAACCTCAGCCGCCTGAGCCGCGTTCTCGATGTTGACTTGAATGAGGTTCCTTGTGGCGGGGTTCATAGTTGTGTCCCAAAGCTGGTCGGCGGACATTTCGCCCAAGCCCTTATAGCGTTGAAGCTTGTAACCCTTGCCCACTTTTTTTATCTTTTCGTCGAGCTCGGCGTCGTCGTAGGCGTATTCGACCGTATCGCCCTTATAAACCTTGTAGAGGGGCGGCATGCCTATATAGACGTAGCCGGCGTTGACGAGGTCGCGCATATACTTGAAAAAGAAAGTCAGCAATATGCACCGTATATGCATACCGTCCTGGTCGGCATCGGATAATATAATTACTTTTTTATATTTGGTCTTTTCCACGTCGAAGCTGCGGTTAAAACCCGCGCCGATTGCGGAAATAAGGGTTTTTATCTCCTCGTTTTGCAGCGCTTGCAGAGCGGTTTTTTTCTGCACGTTCAAGGGTTTGCCCCTTAGTGGCAATATGGACTGGTACTGTCTGACGCGCGCTTGCTTTGCCGTGCCGCCCGCAGAATCGCCCTCGACTATGAACAGCTCGTTCATTTCGGGGTTTCTGCCCGAACAGGACGCAAGCTTGCCGACTAAGTTCAAGCCGTCGTTTTCGGACGCGGCTTTCGCCACGTCGCGCTCGGCGCGGTGCTTGATTCTGTCGTCTGCCGCAAATTTCGCCTTTTGCGCGATTTTATCGAACACGGCTTTGTTGCCGCGCACTTCGAGGAGCTTTTGCAAGCCCTCGATAACGGTCTGCTCGACGGGGGCTTTTACTTCCGGGTTGCCGAGCTTGGTTTTCGTCTGTCCCTCGAACTCCACGTTCTGCATCTTCACGGTCAGCACTGCCGTCAAGCCCTCTTTTATATCGTCCGCGACGAAGGGGCTGTCCTTAGCCTTTAAAACGCCGCTTGAACGGGCAAAGTCGTTCACCGCCTTTAAAATTCCGTTGTGGAAGCCCGTCTCGTGATAGCCGCCCTCAACAGTGGATATATTGTTTACGAAGGAGAAAAGGCTTTCGTTGTCGTCCTTGGTGTGCGCAAAGGCAAACTCGATTTTGATTTTCCCCGCGGGCGCGCCTTTCACGTGCACGTCCTTTATCGCGCTGTAATAGAGCGGTTCGGGGTAAAGCGCGGTCTTGTCGCCGTTCATATACTTTACGAAGTCCACCAAGCCGCCGTCGTACTTGAAGGTGACGGGCTCCCTTTCGGGCAGCTTGACCTTTACGTCGGCAACGTTGCCCTCTTCATCCTCGCCTTCTTCGTACGCGTACAACTCGCGCTCGTCAATAAAATTGATTTCAACGCCCTTGTTTAAGAACGCAAGTTCTTTAAGACGCGTTGCTACGGTGTCGTAGTTCCACTCAACCGTCTCGAAAACTTCCTTATCGGGTTTGAAACGGACGAACGTGCCCTTTTCTTTGGTCTTTTCACCCGTGTTTTTAAGCGGGGATACGGGTACGCCGCAGTGCCACTTTTTCGCCGCTTTGTCGTACTCGGACTTAAAGTCCATAACGAACTTGTTCCCGCGGTAAACCTCGACGTGCAACCACTCCGAAAGCGCGTTTGTGACGGACGCGCCCACGCCGTGCAACCCGCCAGAAAACGCATAGTTGCCGCTGTCGAACTTGCCGCCCGCGTGGAGCTTGGTGAAAATTATTTCCACGCCACTCATCTTCACCTTAGTGTTGACGTCGGTGGGCATTCCCCTGCCGTTGTCGCGCACGGAAGCCGAGCCGTCCTTGTGCAAAATTACGGTTATTTTGTCCGCGTAGCCGTTAGCCGCCTCGTCAATGGAGTTGTCCACTATCTCCCAAAGAATGTGGTGAAGCCCCTTTACGCCCGTTGAACCGATATACATACCGGGGCGCACACGAACCGCTTCCAACCCCTCTAAAATTTTTAAATCGTCCGCGTTATAAGTCTTTTCCGCCATATTTTCCCGTCCACATTTTAAATGGTATACTTAACTAATTAATTGTACCATATATTGTGCCCTTTTGTAAAGTGCAAATCATAAAAAATTACCTTGACAAACCGCCCTAAAGCGTGAAATATTGATAATGCCAAATAAAATCTTAATATGGGTTGAAGTGTTTCCGTGTTTTTTTATACGGTTTTTTAGCATACACCACTTTTTAATCTGAATAGCTAAATTATTTATACACATAACAAAGATAGCCTGTCGGCAATTCTCCGCAGTTATGTGTAACTGTTTGGGCTATTCCATTTTATATGGATGTGTTCGGTGAATCTTCGGAATAGAATTCCGGTTCATATAAAGGCGGAATAATAAAAATCAGCTCTTATTTAAGCGGTAAACAAACTTTTGTATCAGAAAATCATAAGCATTCTTACGGAATTTGGGAACTAGAAAGCTATGCAACCTGCACCGAAGACGGAATAGAAACGCGCACCTGTGCCTGCGGAATTAAAGAAAGCAGGTCTTGGCAACAAGCCAAAGGGCATAATTGGGGCGAATGGGAAATTACAACCGACTCAACTTGCTCAGCTGAAGGTTCAAAAACACATCAATGTTCAAGATGTAGCATTACTCAAAACGAAACAATAGGAATTAAAGACCATAAATTTGAAGGTTGGGATTTCGATGAAACAAAACATTTCCGAAACTGTATTGTGGGCGGCAAATATTACGAAGAAGCACATATCGGCAACAATATATGTTCGGTCTGCCAATATAAATACGGTGATACTATCGGTTTAAAATATGCATTAAATAGTCATAAAGACGGTTATACTGTAATCGACTTAGACGAAGTCAACGCCACGGAAATCAAAATACCGAACGTTTATAAAGGGCTCCCCGTTACTTCAATCGGTAGTAGTGCGTTTAAGAATTGCTCTTCGCTTACAAGCATAACCATTCCAGACAGCGTGACTTCTATCAACAATTTTGCGTTTAAGGGTTGCACTTCGCTTGCAAGTATTAATTTTGAAGGCTCGACAGATGAATGGAATGAATAGAAAAAGGCAACAAATGGGACTATTCCACAGGCTACTACACCGTTTACTGCACGGACGGGACGGTCGCAAAGAACGGAACGGTAACGAAGAATTAAACGGCATATTAAAAGAATACGAAGAAGCGGGGGCGCGATTGCGCCCCCGCTTTGTTGTTATGACAAAATTAATTATTAACCTCATCAGTCTTTTTCTCATTCTTACGAAAAAGACAGCTTCCCCAAAAAGGGGAAGCCTAACATATAGACTTATTTTATCATTGCTTTAAATTCTTCTTCGTCGATAATTTTTATGCCGAGCTTTTTAGCCTTGTCGAGCTTTGAGCCTGCCGACTCGCCCGCAACGACGAGCGTGGTTTTCGAGGTTACCGAGCTTTGGCACTCGCCGCCGTTTTCCTCTATTATTTTCTGCGCTTCGCTACGCTTAAAGTCCTGCAACGTGCCCGTTAAAACTACGAATTGCCCCTCGAATATGCTTGAAATAACGCTCTTTTCCTGTGTTTTGGGCTGTACGCCTGCGGCAAGCAGCTTCTCCATTTCCGAAAGGTTGCTTTCGTCGTTAAACCAGTTGACGATTGCCTCCGCGGTTATATCGCCTACGTTTTCAAGTTCCAACAGTTCTTCCTTGGTTGCGCGTTTAAGGTTATCAATATTTTTAAAGGCTTTTACCAAGTCCTTGGCGGCGACCTTGCCGACGCCGTCTATACCCAAAGCGAAGATAAACCTTTCCAAAGTTACGGACTTGCTTTTTTCTATTGCCGTCAATAAATTGTTGATTTTTTTGTCCTTAAAGCCCTCCAAGCCGCTTAAATCATCCACGGTGTAGCCGTACAGGGCGGAGCATTCCCTGAGCCCGAGCTTGTCGTACATAAGCTCCGCCGTCTTTTCCGAAAGCCCTTCTATATCCATAGCGTCCTTGGACGCAAAGTGCTCGACCTTGCCCACTATGCGGGGCGGGCAATACTTGTTGGGGCAGAAAAGGTTTGCGCCCACCTCTTCAACGGTACTGCCGCAGAAAGGGCATTTTACTGGCTTTTCAACGTTTAAGCTGTCGTCGACATGCTCCACCGTGCCCAAAATTTCGGGTATAACCTCGTTTGAACGTCTGATTAAAACCTTACTACCTATCTTTACATCCTTGCGGGTAAGGTCGCCGAAGTTGTTCAAGGTCGCTTTTCTTACTGTTGCACCCGCAAGGTCGACGGGTTCGACTATTGCAAGCGGGGTAAGCTTGCCCGTTCTGCCAACCTGCCAAACGACGTCCTTGACAGTTGTCAGGCTCTCCTCCGCCTCGAACTTATAAGCCATTGCCCAACGTGGAAATTTATCGGTTGCCCCCAATATATCCCGCTCTTTCGTGGAATTCAGCTTGATAACCGCGCCGTCCGTAAGCACGTCTATGTTCTTTCTTTCAATCTCTATTTCTTCGATTGCCGCCTTGACTTCGTCCTCGCCCTTGCAAACGCGTAAGAAGTCGTAGACCTTGAAACCCTGCGACCTTAAAAAATCGAAATGCGCGACCTGCGAAGGCAGCTCGCCTTCGCTCATATAGTTCACGTTATAAAATAAAATTTCAGGTTTTCGCTCTGCGGTTATCTTGGGGTCTAAGTTTCTTATCGCGCCCGCCACCGCGTTACGGGCGTTTTTAAGCTGTTCCTTTGCGGTTTTGTTGTACTCTTCCAAAACGCTTAAACGAATTACTGCTTCGCCCTGCACCTCCAACGTGCCTTTATAGACTATCGTCAAAGGAAACGATTTTATGGTTAAACACTGCGCGGTCACGTCCTCGCCCTCAACGCCGTTGCCGCGCGTGGTCGCCCGAACGAACTTGCCGCCGTCGTAGGTTAAGCACATTGTAAGCCCGTCGAACTTGTATTCTACGGTGTACTCGGGGTTATCCGCAACCTTTTTAAGGCGCGTAAAGAACGCGTCCAGCTCGTCGTAGGTTACGGACTTATCAAGGCTGTACAGGCGCGAAATATGCCTATGTTTTGCAAAACCTTTTATCGGCTCGCCGCCGACGCGCTTGGTGGGACTGTCGAACTCGACTCTGCCCGTACTCTCTTCCAGAGCACAAAGCTCGTCGTAAAGCCTGTCGTATTCCCTATCGGGAACGGACGGATTATCCAAAACGTAATACTCGTAAGCCCATTTATTAAGTTGGTCGATAAGCTGTCTCATTCTGTCCATTTTATCACCTTAACGCGTAAAAATTGCGGTGGAAATTGTTTGAAAACTTTTGATTGCCCCCCATATATGTTTGAAATAACGGGGTTGCGGATATCGTTGAGATTCTTCGGCTACGCTACGCTTCGCTCAAAATGACAGTTTTGACGTTACGGAAGTGAGCCAACAACGCAACTTAACGAAGAATTGCAAATATATACGAAATTTAGATTATCGTAAGAGGGGCGAGAGACGCCGACAACTCTTTTATCCCCTGTCCGTCGAACGCAACGTTTAAAACCTTGCCGTCGTTTTTTACGGCGACTATCATTCCTACGCCGAATTTGGGATGTCTTACGCGCATGCCGACGGAGTATTTGACTGCGACGTTTGCCGCGCTTTCGCTCTTTTTCGCGCTACCGAAGAAGCCTTTAAAGCTACCCGCATTCGTTTGCGCAGGCGCGTCGTCATCTTCGTAAGTCGAATAAAGCGCTTTGCCCGACGAGCGCGAAGCACCGTCGCCATAGGAATACGACTGACTGCCGTATTTTCTGCCGCCGTAGCCGTAACTTTGCACTTCGTACGCCGCAGCGCCGAGTTCGGGAGCAAGCTCCGCAACGAAACGCGACGGGCGCGTCGGCTCCCTTCTGCCGTAAAGGTAGCGGGATTTGGAGCGGGAAAGATATAATTTTTCCTTGGCGCGCGTTATCGCAACGTACATAAGGCGGCGCTCTTCCTCTTCGCTTCTGCCGTCATCCGAAAGACGGGATGAGGGGATAATGCCGTCCTCAAGCCCGCAGACGAAAACGACGGGGAATTCAAGACCTTTTACCGAGTGGATAGTCGCCAAAGTGACGTAATCCCCGTCATCCATCTGATCAAGGTCGGAGGACAGGGTGACCTGATTTAAGTATTCGTCGAGAGTTGCTTCGGGGTTAAGGCGTGAAAAGTCGTCAACCGAAGCAATAAAGCCGTCGATGTTGGCGAGTTTGGAATCCCCCTCGTCCGTTCCGTCGTCATATGCATAGCGGATATTCGTTTTATTCAAGACGTCGCGCACGAGCTGCGCAACGGGGGTATCGACCGCCGATATAATCAGCTCTTTTATGAGATTTGCAAAGTCCTTTATTTTGTCCTTTGCGCCGCGCGACAGGGGAAGTTCTTCACAGTCGACCGCTGCGTCGTATAAGGTCAAGCCCGTTTCCTGCGCGTAGTCGTACATAACCTGAACGGTTTTGCCGCCTATTCCGCGCTTGGGAACGTTGATTATTCTTTCCACAGCTTCACCGTCATAGGGGTTTGAAATTATGCGAAGATACGCAAGAACGTCCTTAATTTCCTTTCTTTCAAAGAATTTGAAGCCGCCGAATACCTTATAAGGTATTCCGTACTTAATAAACTCCTGCTCGTACGAGCGCGTCAGGGCGTTTATGCGCATTAAAACGGCGAAATCGGAATACTTTTTCCCCCGCGCGACCGCGCCAGAAATGGTGCGCGCGGCGTATAACGCTTCGCCCGCTTCCTCTTCAGCCTGATAGTAGACGGGCCTCTCGCCTTCGTCGGCTTCAGTCCAAAGCTCTTTGCCGCGGCGTGCGGTATTATTTTTAATTATGCAGTTGGCAAGTCTTAATATCGATTTGGTGGAGCGGTAGTTTCGCTCTAACTTGTAAACTTTTGCGTTCGGGAAGTCCTTATCGAACTTCAAAATATTGTCGATTTCCGCGCCGCGCCAGCCGTAAATGGACTGGTCGTCGTCGCCGACGACAAAAAGGTTGCCGTGCTTGGACGCAAGGATCTTGATTATCTTGTACTGGACGGAGTTGGTGTCCTGAAACTCGTCCACCAAAACGTATTTGAACTTGTCCGAAAGGTAATCGCGGGTTTCCGCGTCGCGCTGTAAAAGGCGCAGTGTTTCCGTCAATAAATCGTCGAAGTCGAGCGCGTTATTTTCCTTTAAGTGCTTATCGTACTTCTCGTAAATGACGACGACGTTGTCTATCCCCTGCTCGTAGGCGTACTTTTGGCCGTATTCTTCGGGTGACATACCTAGCATTTTAGCGTTTCCGATGTGGTATTTTGCGTTCTTTAAAAGCTTTTCGTCGTCGAAATCAAGCTCCGCAAACGCCTTTTTAATAACGTTTGACCGCTCGGTTTCACTGTAAATGGAAAAATTGGACTTTATGCCCGCCTTATCTGCGAACTGCCTTAAAATCTTGACGCACATGGAGTGAATAGTGCATATCCACTTGCTCTCGCCCGCGCCGTCGCCGAGCATACGCTGCAAGCGTTCCTTCATTTCTCCCGCGGCTTTGTTGGTGAATGTGATTGCAAGGATTTCAGAGAGACTTGCTTTTTCTTCCCTCAATATGTAAGCTATGCGCGAAGTCAGAACACGGGTTTTGCCGCTGCCTGCGCCCGCGAGGACGAGGACCGCGCCCTCGGTATCGCACACGGGTTTAATCTGTTCTTCGTTAAGGTTTTTCAAGAGTTCGTCCATAAGTTAATTATATCATAAGTAATCGTAAAATTCAATTAAATAATGCCTGCTTCCTTCTCTTTTCTATAGCGTTGCAAGGCTTCGAGATATTTGGCAGAAAGCTCTAAATTATACCTTTGCTTTTCCTCGTAGCTTAGCGTCGAATAATATTCCCTGTCGGTGAGCCTGCCCAAAGCGTCCGACACCTCGCCCTCGGCGTCCAAAAGCTCTTTAACCCTCAGATAAAATCCGTCGCACTTTTCGCCTTTGATTTCGTTTTTTACGCGGGTCTTTAAAGACGATTTGACTTTAATCTCGCTAATCCCCATACTCTTTGCCGCGCTCGTGTTCTTCTCGATGTTTTCCTTACAGTCTGCCCAGTAATTACTTTTAAGTCTGTTTTTAGCCGCTTTAGCCATACGCTTTAAATCGTCCATAAAATTACAAAATTCTCCTTTACCCGACATTTTCCGTAATGAAAAAGGTCTATCGGACTTATTATCCGACAGACCTTAAAATTAATTTTTGTTTCTCTTTCTTGCCGCTTCCGCTTTCTTTCTGCGCTTAACGGAAGGTGATTCGTAGAATTCCTTCTTGCGAAGGTCGCCGATTATACCGTCGCGCGAGCACTTTCTTTTAAAACGACGAAGCGCGCTTTCAACCGATTCGTTCTCGCCTACTTTGATAGTTGACATCTCTTTTCACCTGCCTTTGCCTTAGCGGTTATTTGCCGAAATTTAAACGACTTTTTAAGTATAGCAAACCGAAACTTTTAAGTCAACCGTTTTTAAGGAATTAATTACCGTTATTTTTACGCCGGATTTTGCGCGGTAAAATATGCGTTACCCCGCATATATGCCGCAAATAACGCGTTTTAACGACAAATTATTCTATGGCTTTCAAGCTTTCATTCATATCTATTTTTACGATTTTGCGCTTTAACATCAAGGTTACGACGAACGCAAAAAGAAGAACTATTGCCGGCGCGATAAGCCACCAGAACCAACTTACGCCGCCTATCGTACCTATGCCCATTACGCTGAAAACAAGCCACATAATGAGTGTTGATAGAGGGTAGCCGAAGATTATGCCTACTACCGTATCTATATAAACCTCACGGTAAATATAACCCGCAACTTCCTTATCCTGATAACCTAAGACTTTCAATGTTGCAAGCTCCCTGTTCCTTTCGCTGACGTTGATATTTGTAAGCGTGTAGATGACTGCCGCAGTCAAAAGTCCTGCAAAGATGATTACTACTACGGCTATTCCCATTACCGACGGGGAATCTATTCCGCCGAACAGGCATACGTCCAAAAGGGCAAGCCCCGCCAAAACCAACGCCGTAGACACTGCAACCGACACCACCGTCATAATAAACCTGCCCAAATACCTTAAAACGTTGCGCGTTGTAGACTTATATTTGAAAGAGAGTTTGTTCCAAATAAAGGGGATTTTTTCTAAAAACACCTTCTTACCCACCTTGGGAGGCTTGGGACGGAGAAGACTTGCGGGAGCTTCGCCCGTGAGTTTTAAGCCTGCAATGAGCGTTGATAAAAGCGTTATCGCTACGATTACGAAAAAGACTATAAGATAGAAGGGCAGTGCGACCGTTGAAGATACCGGAGGCATAGTAAAGCTGTAATTGAAAACAAAATATATGAGATGCGCAAGCCCCAGCCCCACGAAGTACGAAGCTACGCCGCCGACTCCCGCGGCAATCATTGCGAATAAAACGTACTTGAAAACGATTTTAAACGTTGAATAGCCAAGCGTTCTTAAACAGGCTATCTGCGACCGTTCTTCCTCCATCAGCCTCGTCATCGTGGACTGTGCGACGAGGGCTGTTACGAATACGAACGCGACCATTAAAACCAGCCCTATGTCCGTGACCTTGTCGGCGTATGCATTTAAAGACACGAAACTGTAATTGTCTTTAAGCGTTAAGATTTTTAAGTTGCCGTTTCCGTCAGGCGCCAGCGCGTCGTTCACTGCGGCTTTCTGTTGCCGTAAGTAATCGTCGTATTTTTTATCGAACGCGTTGAATTTGTCCCGGTCACTAAAAGAAAGATACGCCGTATTGGCTGAAATCAAAGGTAGTTGCGTGAAAGGATTTTGCGGGATTAGGCTTGAGGAAAGATATAGAATATTATCCAGAGTATCGAGCGAGTTGACCGCTTCAATACTATCGGGCACTTCCATATCTTCGACGTTGAAATCGCTGGGCTCCCCGTCGTTTGCAAACGTCAACGGGCTTTGCGCAATTCCCGCAATTTCAACGTCGATTTTGGGCAGTTGAGGCGCTAAACTCAATGATATACGGGCACCAACCGCAAAACCGATGATTTTATTATCGCTCTTTTCACACAGCGCTTCGCCCTCTTTTGAAGGCATTTCGCCCTCCAAAAGGTCGGGTACGTTTACCGTCCATTCGTCGTCTTTAAAGCCGTCCACGAAGTACGCGCGGACGGTCTGTTCTTCGCCTTCGATTTCGGTTTTAACGTCAAGCTGAACGCCTGTCGCCACATTCTTGTCGCCGTAAGTTTCTTTCAGTTTATCTATTTCCGACAACTGCTCTCTACTGAACCCGGTAGGCGAAGTACTGCGGATTATCAGGTCGCTGACGTTCTGCGCCTTATAGTAGTCCGCCATGGAATATTTTATTTTATCGGCGGAACTGCCTATGCCAGATATGAACCCGACCGATACGATAACGATAAAGATTATGGAAATAAAACGCGTCACGTGTTTTCGGAACGTGCGCAGCAAAGTTTTCAAGTAAGTTTTCATCTTACCACTCTATCTCCTCTATGGGGCGCGGGTCTGGGTTTGAAACAATGTTTTCGATTTTTCCGCTCTTGATGTACACGACTTTATCCGCCATATCTTTTAGCGCCGAGTTATGGGTAACGACTATAACAAGGCGTTTTTTATCCTTACACACGTCGTGAAGAAGCTTTAAGATTTTTTTGCCCGTGTTATAATCGAGTGCGCCCGTGGGCTCGTCGCAAAGAAGAAGCTTGGGGTTTTTGGCAATTGCGCGCGCTATGGAAACGCGCTGCTGTTCCCCGCCCGAAAGCTGGGCAGGGAAGTTTTGAAGGCGTTCTTCAAGCCCTACTTCCGTAAGAACGTCTTTAGGGTCGAGGTGATCCTTGCAAATTTCAACGGCGATTTCAACGTTTTCAAGCGCGGTAAGATTTGGCATTAAATTGTAAAACTGAAAGACGAAACCCACGTCGTTGCGGCGGAACTGCGTCATTCCGCGCTTGTCGAGTGCGGTTACGTTCTTTCCGTCGAGAATTATCTCTCCGGAGGTTGCGTTATCCATGCCGCCGAGAAGGTTTAAAAGAGTCGTTTTACCCGCGCCCGAGCTACCTAAAATGACGACGAATTCGCCGTCTTCAAGCTCAAAAGAAACGTCCGATAGCGCGGTTACGCTGAGCGAACCCGTCCTGTATTCTTTGCCTACCCCCGTCAACGTGAGAAAGCCCATAAGCCACCCCTAAAAAATCCGTTTTTTAAATTAAAACATTTATTCCTTCATTTGTAAAGTATAACTTGACTTTTTAAAAAAGTTTCATTAAAATATCATTTAAAGGTTTTTGCTTTTATTATTTGCCTATCCTTTCCGTCAAGGCATATAACCGAGAAATAAATTTACGCTGCTGTGGCGGAATTGGCAGACGCGCAGGACTTAGAATCCTGTGGTTACCCGTGCAGGTTCAACCCCTGTCAGCAGCACCATAAAGCCCGACGCGACAAGCGTGGGGCTTTATTTTTTTGACGCGGCAACGCCGCAAAGTCATTTTGCGGAGAAATCCTTAAAGCAAGTTTTTAACTTCAATTTAAGGTGATCTTTAACAAAATAAGGCTAAATTTATAATTTAACCCAAAAAAGCGTTAAAATTCAAAAAAACAGATAAAAACGCACATATATGCGGGGCAACGGAGTTTTCGCCGTAAAATGCGGCTAAAAAGAGTGCAAAAGTCAAGCATATATGGGGGGCAATCGGTTTTTTACGTCTTTTGGGAAGACATAGCTCCATAAATAAAACTGATATATATGCGGGGCAATTGCAAAATTTAGCAATTAAATTTTCGATTTTATTGAAAACTCTATTGACTAATTTAATAATTTTGCGTATAATTTAAGTGATAATTCCGGAGGCTTGAATTTTGGAAACCGAACGCAAAAACGGCAAAAATAAAGCCGTAAACAAAGAAAAGATTTTGAAAATTTTAAAAGAATATTCCATAATTACTTTGGGGTGTATAATCTATTCTTTGGGCGTAGCGGTATTTCTCGATCCGAACAAGATAGCGCCCGGCGGCGTTACGGGAATTGCTACGGTTATCAACAGCGTTTTAAACGGAAAAGTTATAAGCGGATTGAACATAGAAACCAACCTTACCGGTATTCTTATAATCGTAATTAACGTTCCGCTTCTCATCGTAGGCGCGATATTCTTTGGAAAAAAGTTCACAATTTCAACGGTGTACGCGACGGTAGTTTCTTCGCTTTTAATAGAACTTTGGAATTTTGCCTTTTCATCCCTGCCTCCTTTCACGGATTTACTTTTATCTGCGCTCGTCGGCGGTGCAATGTTCGGTATCGGTCTCGGGTTGATTTTCAGAATGGATTCGTCCACAGGCGGCTCCGATATAATAATTAAACTTTTAAGAAGAAAATTCCGTTATATAAAAACGGGCGTTATATCTTTTTCAACCGACTTCATCATAATGGGAATTGCCTTTGCGGTGTTCCAAGATTTCGAGCTTGCCTGCTATACTCTTATTGCCATAGTCGTGTTTACGATTCTTTTCGACCTCGTGCTTTACGGCGGCAATTCGGCAAAGCTTTTGTACGTTATTACCACGGAAGAGAAATCCGCGGTAATTTGCGAAAGAATTTTGAAGGAACTTGATATCGGCGCGACGTACGTCGAAGGTCAGGGCGCTTATACGGGCGAAGGCAGACGCATTATTATGTGTGCGGCAAAAAACTTTTTGTATCCCAAAATACGCGACATCGTAAAAGACATCGACCCGCACGCCTTTATGATAGTTTCCTCTGCGAAGGAAATTTACGGGGAAGGCTATAAAGACCATTTTGACGAAGAACTGTAAAAAACGGAAAAACCGGTTGCACCGATTAACGGCGCGGTTTTTCGGGTGAGCCATAAAATTATTAATAAAGTAACTAAATTTGAACCACGGATAAAAACTATAAAAGGGAATTAAAAATGAGTAAAGTTATTGCTTTGACAGGAACTTCCGGTGCAATGGGCAGCGAGGTACTTTTAAGCCTTATGCAGTCGGACGAGAATTTCAACGTCAGATGCATCCTGTTTGACGAAGAAAAAACCATCCCCTCTTTTGTTAAGAAGATTATCAAAAAATACCGTGACCGAATTTATGCTTTTAAGGGAGATATTTCGCGTTACGACGACTGCGTTCACTTAATAGACGGCGCGGACTACGTTATAAATTGCGCTTCTCTTATTCCGCCCAAGTCAGACCACGACCCCATGGGCACTTACAAAAGCAATTTTATAGGCACTAAAAACTTAGTTGACGCCATACTTTCAAGCGGCAGAGAAAAGGAGATTGCCTACGTTCATATTGCGACGGTTGCAATGTACGGGCACCGCGCTTATCCCCATCTTTGGATACGCGTGGGCGACCCTATGATTTCAAGCGATTACGACGTGTATTCGATGCATAAGCTGAAAGCCGAAAAATACGTTTTAGAGAGCGGGCTCAGCCGCTTCATATCTCTCAGACAGACCGCCGTTCTTCATAAGTATATGTTTAAAAACAACTTAAAAGACGGGCTTATGTTTCATACGGTATGGAACGGAGCGCTAGAATGGGTGACGGACGTAGACAGCGGAATACTTTGCAGAAAAATCGTTGAAAAAGATACCCTGGGAGAACTTGACGGATTCTGGAATAAGATATACAATATAGGCGGAGGTATTGATTGCCGCGTTACCGGATTCGAGTCTTTCGACGGCGGGTTCCGTCTTATGGGCAATGGCGTAAAGAAATTTTTTAAGCCCAACTGGAATATAACGAGAAATTTCCACGGCGGTTGGTTCTACGACAGCGACGCGCTGGAGAAAGTTTTGGGGTATCGCACGGAAACGAACGAAGATTTCTGGAAGAGAATGGGTAAAAAGTACGGCTACTTTAAGCTTGCGAAAATAGTGCCCTCTTCCGTTATTTCCTCGCTTGCCATAAAACGGTTGTTTAAAAACACCAACTCGCCCGCGTACTGGTTGAAGCACGGCAAGGAAGGGCGCGTGCGCGCCTTTTTCGGAGGGCGGGCAAAGTACGAAAGCATCCCGACAAAATGGGAGAATTACCATCTTCTTTGCGAAGGGAAGCTTGAGGATGGAAGCAACGTTGACTATATGGCGTTAAAGGACAGCAAAAACGCCAAGCCTATGCTATTGAACCACGGCTACGACGATAAGAAACCCGTAAGCAAGTGGACTCTTAAGGATTTGCAGGACGCAGCCGCCTTCCGCGGAGGCAAATGCCTTTCAACCGGATACGACGGTACGCCTTATGACAAAGTTTTGTGGGAGTGCCGTGACGGACATAAGTTTGCGATGAACCCCTACACCGTTTTAAAGGGCGGCTACTGGTGCAACTGCTGTGAGCCTAAACCCTGGCGTTACGGCGAAATTGCGGATATTCCGTTCTACGGGCAGGTTTATTTCGATTCGCACGACGAAACCGAAACGGACAATACCTATCCCCTTACCGATCACGAAGAAGATTTTATTAAAAAATGAAAGTAATTTTATACGTGTTTTCAGGTACCGGCAACACTTTGAAAGTTGCCAACCTGTATAAAAAATATTTAGAAAGCGCAAATAAATCAACGACTACAGACGCACCCGATAAGGGTGCGTCTGTAACGGTAGATATCTACCGCATTTCAAAAAAAAGCGGGAATATGCCCTCACCCGAAAATTACGATTTGGTGGGGATAGGCTATCCTATTCACGGATTTTCAGCGCCCGAGCCCGCAATAAAGCTGTGCAATGACTTGCCGGAGGTTAAAGACAAGCCGACGTTCTTTTTTAAAACGTCAGGCGAGGGGCTGCATCTGAACGACTATTCTTCACAGAAGTGTCTTAAAATTCTGACTAAAAAAGGTTATAACGTGACGAGCGAAAAACACATAGTTATGCCTTATAATATGATTTACCGCCATAAGGACGAAATGGCGAAACAAATGTGGATTTACGCGCACGCTTTGGTGGATTTGCATTGCCGCGAACTTTTGGACGGAAAGCGCGAAAATGTGAAGCGCAACGCGTTTATTTCGGCGTGGTTTGCGCCCGTCAGGTTTTTGGAGCAGAAGTTTGCGCATCTGCACGGTCCCGCCTTCAAAGTACACGCCGACAAGTGCGTGAACTGTATGCGCTGCGTTAACGTATGCCCCCAGAATAATATTAAGTTTGAGGATGGCAAATTCAAGTTCGGACACGATTGCGTGCTTTGTATGGGCTGTTCCTTCGGGTGTCCCGCCGACGCTATAAGCGTGGGCGTGTTCGGGCTGTGGAAGGTGAACGGAAGCTACCGTGTGGACGAGCTTGTAAAGGACGACAGTATACCATTTCCGTTCGTCCCCCATAAAGCAAAAGGTATTTACAGAATCTATAAAAAATATTACCGCGAGTGCGACGAGTACTTGAATTCTTCGGGGCTGAAAATCGAGGACTATGTGTAAATGCAGGATAAAAACGTAAACGCCAAAGAACGAAACGCAAAAATATTAGGGATTGCGCTTTTGGCAGTTTTCGGCGCGTACGCCGTCATATCCTCCATATTTCAATTCGTCCGC
Organism: uncultured Christensenella sp.; assembly: GCA_910583855.1. Taxonomy (GTDB): domain Bacteria; phylum Bacillota; class Clostridia; order Christensenellales; family Borkfalkiaceae; genus Coproplasma. The sequence goes on along the minus strand of CAJTYL010000001.1, from coordinate 14,817 downwards.
GGCAAAGATTGGTTTTTGGAAGGCTTTATAACGCTTTTAGTCGGCGGAGTTTTCTGTACGATTATAGGATTATCGTTTTTTGGTAAGTGGGCGGCGTTTATGCGCAAATTGAAAAGGTTCGACGACGCCGATGCATTGGACGCCGAATATCAAAACGCGATAGCTCCCGCAAAAAAAGCCGAGAAAATAAAGTTAAAGCCGAGAAAAAGGGACGTTATCCCTTCGGTTGCGGTCCTTCTGATAGGGCTTGGCGTTGCGGCGGTTTGTTGGTATTTTGCGGCGCGTGGCTTTGCAAAAACGAACGCGCCGTATTTTTTAAGGACTGACGCCGTTTACAGGCACGTAGGCGACGAGATTTTTTACGAGTTTTACGATTTGGGCGGGAATTTAATCAAAGCCCCTTCCACTATAGGACTCAGCGGAATTAAATTCCGGGACGGGTTTACAACATCCGTCTATTATCATACGCTTCACCCCGAAGTAATACGGCAGACGCCCGTATACGTTGTCTTGTGCGGGGGCGGGATATTTGCGGCGATGCTTGGGCTTTTGATTTTTTTGCATCAGCTCGATATTGGGTTAAACTATCTTATACCTTTCCCTGCGGCGGCAATTTTTATAGGTTTGCCCGTCTGCTTCGAAGTTGCCATTGCGACCTTCACGGGGCTACCGTTTTTAAATCTTTTAGTCAGCGGCGCGGGCGTTTACGCTTTTAACGGGATGATAATCCTCGGTATATACTTTCTGTGCGTGGGCGTTTGGAATATCGTAAAAAAGGCTAACGGGTACGCGGTATGAAGATAAAAGGGCGCGTTTTTCCGCTTATAGCCTCTTTAATATTCTTCTTAGTCGGCGTTGCGCTTTTAAGCCTTGTTATAACGTCGCTTGCGAACGAGCCTAAGTACGTCAAGACGACCGCCACCGTCGTATCTGCGGAGGTGCGGTATTCGGACGAGGGAAAGCTTGAGGCGGTTTCCACCTTCGAATACTTTGCAGACGGAAAAAGGTACGAAGCCAAGACCGCGGCAACAAACGCGAACTCGGCAAAGCTCGAGGGGGAAACGTTTACCGTAAAATACGACCCGAACGACCCCGAAAAATTGCAATCGGGAGGCGCCGTTTTTTACGGAGTTTTGGCGTTCGGGATTATATTCGCCTGCGTTGGCGGCGGGCTGTTTATTGCGCTAATTACGGGAAAACTGAATTAAGCAAAGGATTAAACCGTAAAATATTTATATGAAAGTAAAAGAGTTCTTTAAAAATGCGGGACTTGGCGCGGGTATCGGCGTTGCGATGATTATCCCAGGCGTGAGCGGGGGCACTATCGCCGTTCTTTTTAACGTTTACGACAAGCTGATTGGCGCTATAAGCGATTTAAGGCGGGACTTTAAACGCAGCTTTTTCTACCTTTTGCCCATAGTTTTAGGGGCGGTTTTAGGTATGGCGGCGATGTTTTTCCCCTTGAAATACGCGATAGAGTACGCGCCTATGCCCACTATTTTACTGTTTGCGGGGCTTATGGCAGGGTCCTGCCCCAAACTTTTTAAGGATACCTTAAAGAACGGGTTTAAGCCGTTGAACGCGCTTTCCGCCGTTCTTCCGTTTATGTTGGTCGTTGGACTTGGGTGTGTTTCGGTTTTGGGCGTAAAGGGAATTATGCCCTATTTGGAGGCTGATTTGACGACGGGAATGCCCGTTTGGGGGTACTTCGTGCTGATACTCATAGGCGCGGTTGCCTCCTGTGCGCTGGTCGTACCCGGTGTGAGCGGGTCGCTTTTACTTCTGATTTTCGGATATTATCAACCCGTTTTAGACACAATTTCCGCCCTTTTGACGGACTTCGGTCATTCGGTTTTGGTGCTTACGCTGTTCGGCGGCGGGCTGGTCGTAGGTTTTTTTACGATTGCAAAGCTAATGAAGCTACTTATAAAGAAGTTTCCGCGCGGCACGGGCTGGGCGATTTTCGGGTTCGTTTTTGGGTCAATACCTGCGATTTTTATGACTAAAGAGTTTATTACCGCCCCCGTTGACGGTATTCAGATTGCGATAGGCGCAATTTTGTGCCTTGCGGGCGTGATTGCAAGCTACGCATTGACGGCATATGCGGAGAGCCGCAAGTGCAAGAAAACGCAGATGAACGGTGAAACAGATGCGGATGAATGACACCTCAGAATGACAATAAAGAGCGAGGGTGCAAATTTGCACCCTCGCTCTTTATTTTACTTTAAATTTTAAATTTTATCTAAGGGGTCTACTACGCTGTTGAAACCCGGAGCGATTACGGGGGACATATTCTTGTACTCCTTTACGCCCGTGCCTGCGGGAATAAGTTTACCGATTATAACGTTCTCTTTAAGACCGATAAGCGGATCTACTTTATTCTTGATTGCCGCGTCCGTAAGCACCCTTGCGGTTTCCTGGAAGGAAGCTGCCGATAAGAAGCTGTCGGTTGAAAGCGCTGCCTTGGTAATGCCGAGAAGCACGCGCTTCTGAAGTGCGGGAGTTCCGCCGTTCTCGATCGCGGTTCTGTTCTCTTCCTCTACGGTGAACATATCCACCGTTTCACCGGGGAGAAGGTTAGTAGCGCCCGCGCTCTCTATCCTTACTTTTCTGAGCATCTGGCGAACGATGATTTCAACGTGTTTATCGTTGATGTCAACGCCCTGAGAACGGTAAACTGACTGGACCTGCTCGAGAATATAGTCCTGAACGCCCTTGACCCCCGATACCCTTAAAATGTCCTGAGGATATACGGAACCCGCATTGAGCACAGTACCGGGTTGAACAGTGTCGCCCGTCTTTACGTGAAGCTCTGCGTTGAAGGGTAAAGAATATTCCTTTTTTACTTCCTTAGTTACGGGGTCGCGGATTATTACGTGCTTTAAGTTATCCTTATCGTCAACGGCAACTACGCCCGAAACCTCGCAAAGAGTTGCGCAGCCCTTTGGTTTGCGCGCCTCGAAAAGTTCTTCTACGCGGGGAAGACCCTGGGTAATGTCGCCTGTTGCTGCGATACCGCCCGTATGGAAGGTACGCATGGTAAGCTGTGTGCCGGGTTCGCCGATTGACTGTGCAGCTATAACGCCGACCGCTTCACCCGTCTGAACCGGCGTGTTTGTAGCCATATTTTTGCCGTAGCACTTTGCGCATACGCCGAAACGCGAGTTGCAGGTGAATACCGAACGAATGGAAACCTCTTCGATACCTGCGGCGATTACCGCCTTTGCAAGCGCGTCGGTTACGAAGCCGTTCTGGGGAACGATGACGTTGCCGTTTTTATCCTTGACGTCTTCGGATACGAATCTGCCCTGTATTCTGTCCTCTAAGCCTTCGATAACTTCGCCGTTGGGTCCTATTATTGCCCTTACAACCATACCGCGGGGCTTCTTGCTGCCCGCCATACAGTCTTCTTCGCGAACGATAACGTCCTGCGAAACGTCTACAAGCCTACGGGTCAGATAACCCGAGTCCGCCGTCTTTAACGCCGTATCGGCAAGACCTTTACGACCGCCGTGCGAGGAAATAAAGTATTCGAGAACGGAAAGTCCCTGACGGAAACACGATTTAACGGGGACTTCGATTTTCTTACCCTGAGGGTTAACCATAAGTCCGCGCATACCCGAAAGCTGTTTCATCTGGTCGATTGAACCGCGGGCACCCGAGTTTGCCATCATCCATATGGGGTTGAATTTGTCGAGCGATTTTTTGAGCGCGTCGGTTACTCTGTCGGTTGCGTCGTCCCACGCGTTAATAACAGCGTTGTAACGCTCCTCTTCGCGAAGAAGTCCGCGCTGGTACTTCTTCTCGATTTTGATGACATTTGCCTCGGTTTCCGCGACGATTTCCTTCTTTGCGTCGGGAATGTGCATATCGAATACCGACGTGGTGATTGCGCCGACGGTCGAGTACTTATAGCCGAGGGTCTTTATTTTATCGAGTATGTCCGCAGCCCTAGGCGCGCCGCCAGTCTTGAAGCAACGCTCGACGATTTTACCGAGCTGTTTTTTGCCGACTGCAACCGCGCTGCCCAGGAATTCGTACGAGATTTCGTATTTGAGATAATCTTCGGGCTTTTCACGCTTTACGAAGCCCAAATCCTGAGGCATATTGCCGTTGAATATAATTCTGCCGACGGAGGTTTTTACCCTGCCCGTGACGGTCTGACCGTTGTAGGGAGAATTTTCGTCGTCGATAGTTACCGTTCTGCGGACGTAAATTTCATCCTGCATGTGAATAATTTTGAGCTGGTAAGCTATCATAGCCTCGTCTTCGGAAACATAGGCGTTCGGGACGTATTTTTCCGCGCCCTCTTCACCCTCTGCGCACTCGTAATATCTGTCGCCTGAGAAACGGTAGAACTTGCCCTCCTCACGCCTTAAAATGGTGAGGTAGTACGCGCCCATAACCATATCCTGCGAGGGCTGCATAACGGGCTTGCCGTCCGAAAGCTTTAAAATATTGTTGGAGGAAAGCATTAAATATCTTGCTTCCGCCTGAGCTTCGACCGAAAGAGGAACGTGCACCGCCATCTGGTCGCCGTCGAAGTCGGCGTTGAACGCGGTACATACCAAGGGGTGAATTTTGATTGCTCTGCCCTCGATAAGCACGGGCTCGAACGCCTGAATGGAAAGTCTGTGCAGGGTGGGCGCACGGTTCAAAAGAACGGGATGTTCCTTTATAACCTCTTCCAAAACGTCCCATACGAATGGCTTAGCTTTTTCGACGGTACGCTTTGCGCTCTTTATATTATGGCACTGACCGCTTTCTACGAGCTTCTTCATAACGAAGGGTTTGAAAAGCTCAATAGCCATTTCCTTGGGAAGTCCGCACTGATAGAGTTTGAGTTCGGGACCTACGACGATAACCGAACGACCCGAATAGTCTACACGTTTGCCGAGGAGGTTCTGACGGAAACGACCCTGCTTGCCGCGAAGCATACCCGACAGAGATTTAAGCTCCCTGTTGGAGGGACCCGAAAGGGCTTTGCCGCGCCTGCCGTTGTCTATAAGCGCGTCGACTGCTTCCTGCAACATACGCTTTTCGTTCTTGACTATCATCTCGGGCGCGCCGAGTTCTATCATTCTCTTTAAGCGGTTGTTGCGGTTGATAACGCGCCTGTACAAGTCGTTTAAGTCGGAAGAAGCAAACCTGCCGCCGTCAAGCTGAACCATAGGGCGGAGTTCGGGGGGAAGCACGGGAAGGACGGTTAAAATCATCCATTCGGGACGGTTGCCGCTCTTTCTGAAAGCTTCCAAAATTTCAATTCGCTTTACAGCTTTAACGCGCTTTTGGCTTGCGGTGCTGCTGTCGATAATCTTCTTGGTTTCTTCGCACTCTTTTTCAAGGTCTACCGCCATTAAAAGCTCGCGGATGGCTTCCGCGCCCATACCGACCTTTAAGCCTGTAGTTTCGCTGTCGCCGTATTTTTCTTCGATTTCGCGGAGCTCTTTATCGTTTATGACCTGTTTGTATTCGAGAGTTTTGATTGAGCCCGGGTCGATTACGACGTAGGCTGCGAAATAAATTACCTGCTCCAACGCCTTAGGGCTCATATCGAGAATAAGACCTATGCGCGAGGGAACGCCGCGGAAATACCAGATATGGGATACGGGAGCGGCAAGCTCGATATGTCCCATTCTTTCGCGCCTTACTTTAGCGCGGGTGACTTCGACGCCGCATCTTTCGCAGGTGATGCCCTTGTAACGGATACGCTTATACTTTCCGCAGTGGCATTCCCAGTCCTTCATAGGTCCAAAGATGCGTTCGCAGAAAAGTCCGTCCTTTTCGGGCTTTTGCGTTCTGTAGTTTATGGTTTCGGGCTTGGTTACCTCGCCCTTGGAAAGTTCCCTGATTTTTTCGGGGGAAGCTACGCTGATTTTTATAGAGTTAAAATCGTTTAATTCAAACATGTCTGACCTCCCTTACTCTTCGTCCTTGCCTTCGCCGTCCGAAGTTTCGTCCCCGTCGTCATCCTCGTCAAAGAGGGTGAACTTATCGCCGAGGTCGTCATCGTCGCCGAAGTCGTCCATATCGTCGCCGTCGAACAGTTCTTTGGAAGTGAAGTCGTCCTCGTCGTTATCGAAGATTGAGATAGGCTCGTCGAGCTCTTCCTCTTCAACGCCGTTATCGATAATATCGAACTCGGTTTCGGGAATGCTGTCCTCCGCTTCCTGCGCCTCGCGCGCCCTTGCGGTGGGAATAACGTCATCGTCGTCGTCAAGCTCGCGGATAATGAGCTCCTCGCCGCTTTCGGTAAGAACTTTTATATCGAGAGCTAAAGACTGCAATTCTTTTAAAAGGACCTTGAACGCTTCGGGTATGCCCGGTTCTGAAATGTTGTTACCCTTGACAATACTTTCGTAGGTCTTTACACGCCCTACGACGTCGTCCGACTTGACCGTTAAAATTTCCTGCAAAATGTGCGCCGCGCCGTAAGCTTCGAGCGCCCATACTTCCATTTCGCCGAAACGCTGACCGCCGAACTGCGCTTTACCGCCGAGGGGCTGCTGCGTGACGAGACTGTAAGGACCGATTGAACGGGCGTGAATTTTATCGTCGACGAGGTGGATAAGTTTTATCATATACTGTACGCCGACGGTGACCCTGTTTTCAAAGGGTTCGCCCGTTCTGCCGTCGTACACCTGAATTTTACCGTCAACCTTGCCTTCAGGGTTGATAATATTATTTTCCTGGAACAGTTTCTTTATATCCTGCTCGGTTGCGCCGTCGAATACGGGAGTTGCGATTTTCCATCCGAGTTGTTTGCAGACGAGACCCAAATGCACTTCAAGGACCTGTCCGATATTCATACGCGAAGGAACGCCGAGGGGGTTCAATACGATTTGCAGGGGAGTGCCGTCCGCAAGGAAAGGCATATCCGCCTGTGGAAGCACGCGCGAAATAACGCCCTTGTTACCGTGGCGTCCCGCCATCTTGTCGCCGACCTGTATCTTACGCTTCTGCGCGATATATACGCGCACGAGCTTGCTGACTCCGGGGGACAGCTCGTCCTTGTTCTCGCGGGTGAAGACCTTGACGTCTACGACGATACCGCCTTCGCCGTGGGGAACTTTGAGGGACGTATCCCTTACTTCCCTCGACTTTTCGCCGAAGATTGCGCGAAGCAGTCTCTCTTCGGGGGTGAGCTCGGTTTCGCCTTTGGGGGTAACCTTACCGACGAGGATATCGCCCGGCTGGACCTCCGCGCCTATGCGGATAATGCCGTCTGCGTCCAAGTCTTTAAGGGCGTCCTCGGATACGTTGGGAATGTCCCTCGTAATTTCTTCGGCGCCGAGCTTGGTATCCCTCGCTTCGGTTTCGTGCTCTTCGATATGGATAGACGTAAATACGTCGTCCTGAACTAATTTTTCGGAAATGAGGATTGCGTCCTCGTAGTTGTAGCCTTCCCACTCCATATAGCCGATGAGAATGTTCTTGCCGAGAGCAAGCTCGCCGTTGTTGGTTGCGGGACCGTCCGCGATTATTTCGCCCGCTTCGACTCTGTCGCCCGTATTGACGATGGGACGTTGGTTAAGGCAAGTGCCCTGGTTGGAGCGCGCGAACTTCTTTAAAGGATATTCGGTGATAAGTCCGTTTTCTTCCTGAATTTTGATGCAGTCCGAAGCAACGCCGACTGCTACGCCTGCGTTCTTTGCGCGGACCATAACGCCGCTGTCGCGAGCGATTGCGCCCTCGATACCGGTAGCGACGATTGCGCTTTCGGTCTTCATAAGGGGAACCGCCTGACGCTGCATGTTAGAACCCATCAACGCACGGTTGGTATCGTCGTTTTCAAGGAAAGGAATAAGCGCGGTTGCAACCGAAACTAGCTGCTTGGGGCTTACGTCCATATAGTCGACCTTTTCGGGCGCGTACTGCGTTATCAAATCGCGGAAACGGCAACCGACGTGGTCGTTTAAGAAGCGGTTGGTGACGTCCAAAGGCTCGTTCGCCTGAGCGACGATATATCTGTCCTCTTCGTCTGCGGTGAGGTAATCCACACGGTCGGTAACCCAAGTGTCGATAATCTTGCCTTCCTTGTCCAAAGTGTGTTCAACCTTTCTGTACGGACTCATAATGAAACCGTACTCGTTGACCTTGGAGAAGGTTGCAAGCGACGAAATAAGACCGATGTTCTGACCTTCCGGGGTTTCAATGGGGCAAAGTCTGCCGTAGTGCGAGTGGTGAACGTCGCGGACCTCGAACGTCGCTCTGTCGCGGTTAAGACCGCCGGGACCGAGGGCGGAAAGCTTACGCTTGTGGGTAAGCTCTGCCGCGGGGTTGGTCTGGTCCATGAACTGCGAAAGCTGGGAAGAACCGAAGAACTCGCGGATAACCGCGGTGACGGGACGAACGTTGACAAGCCCCGAAGGAGTAACTTCCATAGCGTCCTGCGTCGCCATACGCTCTTTAATGAGCTTTTCAAGCCTTGCGATACCTATGCGGAGCTGGTTTTGGAGTAGCTCGCCTACCGAACGCACGCGACGGTTGCCTAAGTGGTCGATGTTGTCGATAGTGCCGATGCCGTACTGCAAATCGATATTGGATGAAATTGCCGCGACGATGTCGTCAACCGTAATGTGTTTGTGGTTGAGCTTTTCTACGACTGGCTTTATGGTCTTCTTGTCCTCTAAGCTTATCTCGGAGATATCAGAATTGAAGAGTTCGTTGAACTTCCGGCAACCCGCAACGAACCTTACGCGCATTTCACGGCGTTTTTCCCTATTCTTCTTGTCCTCGGGCTTTTCGTCAGTCGTTTCGGGCGTTTCAGCGGTATAATAAATCGCGTTGATTTCGTCGCGGAATTTTTCAGCTACTTCTTCAATCTTTGCGCCCTCGCATTCAGCCGCAATCTTCTGCATGAACTTGAAGTTGGGATAATAAACCGTAGGCAAAAGTCCGAAAAGCTTATGGGGCTTATCGGAAATAGCCGAGAAGTTTACGGTGTTGTTTGCAATTATTTTATGTTTGATTTCGCCCTGCGCGGGGTCGGATACGAGAACGAACACTTCGTTCACGCCGCAGTCCTGCATAGTTATAGCCTGAGCTTCGGAAACGGTTTCGCCTGCGTGCCCTAAAATTTCGCCCGTTTCGGGATTGAACACATCCTCCGCAAGCTTACAGCCTATGAGCCTGTAAGAGAGATTGAGCTTTTTGTTGAACTTGTATCTGCCGACCTTTACCACGTCGTAACGGCGTGGATCGAAAAATAGGTTGTTGAGGTGTTGCCTAACCGAAGCTTCGGTGGGAACTTCGCCAGGGCGGAGCCTTCTGTACAGCTCGATAAGACCGTCGCTCTCGGACTTCGTGGTGTCCTTTGCGATGGTGTTTTCAATCATTTTATCGTTTGCGAACAAATCAAGGAGCGCTCTGTCAGAGCCGAAACCCAACGCGCGGAGCAAAACGGTTGCGCAAATCTTTCTCTTTCTGTCGACGTGAACCCACAAAACGCCCTGCGCGTCCTGCTCGAATTCAAGCCACGCGCCGCGGTTTGGGATAACGGTAGTTCCGAAAATTTCCTTACCGGTCTTGTCCCTCGTGGAAGCGTTGTAGGAACCGGGAGAGCGGACGAGCTGGGAGACGATAACGCGCTCGGCGCCGTTGATTATAAACGAACCCGAATCGGTCATAAGAGGGAACTCGCCCATAAATACGGGCTGGTCGATAACCTCTTCCTTTACCTTGTTGACGAGCCTAATCTTGACGTGCATGGGAAGCGCGTAAGTAGCGTCGCGGTTGCGACACTCCTTTTCGTCGTACTTCGGCTTTTCGTCAAACCAGTGTTCGAGGAAATAAAGCTCGTAATGGTCGGAGTAGTCGGTAATGGGCATAAAGTCTTCAAAGACTTCCGCGATGCCCTCCTTCATAAACGTGTCATAGCTTGACCTTTGAATTTCAACGAGGTCGGGAATGTCTATAACTTCGTTAATTTTACCGAACTTTCTCCTTTCGGTTTTGCCATACTTGTGAATCGGTAAATTCATTAAAAGAACTCCTTTTGGCTGCTTGCCTAAATTTATATTTCACATTGTGGCGATTATCCGTTTATATCTTTTCACCGGAAAAAATCTTACAATTTTAAAATCTTTGAGTTTGCCCTTTACTTTTTAATGTAATTAATATATAATGTAAAGGAAATTTGCCCGAAAACGGGGTGAAAAATGGCGGATTTTTGCGTAATTTTTTACCAAAAAAGTAAAAATAGCGCTAAAACTGCATTTTAGTTCAGTTTATTATTGTACAACACGGTTTCAATATTGTCAACTCGTTTTCCGGAGAAAAGTTAAAATTATGAGAATAGACAAGTTTTTAAAAGTATCCAGAATTTTAAAGCGGCGCACGCTTGCGCAACAGGCTTGCGAAAAGGGCAAAGTTATTATAAACGGTAGGGAAGCCAAGCCCGCAAAACAGATAAAAGCCGGAGACGAAGTCGAATTGCAGTTTACTGGCGGCGCGGTAAAATTCAGGATATTGAATATCAAGGAAACGGTAAAAAAGGACGAGGCTTCCTCCCTTTACGAAATTATAGAGTAGGTTCACAAAAATCTCGGCTATTCTGTGCCTGCGATTGTTCGTGATTTTGGGAGGCTTCTCGCCTCCCTGCCCGCAATTTTGAGGGCACACAAGTATATAATTGCGGGTATTCCCTCCGCTGGGGTGGCATAGCCACAAATTGAGTGCGCTAACCCAAAAAGCGTGGGTTTGCTTGCGACGTTTGGTGTTTTAAGAAAAAATATAAAAAGGTAGGCTTAAATGGACGATAAGGTCAGCGTTATAATTTGCGCGGCGGGCAAGGGCGAACGCGCGGGTTTGGGGCAAAACAAGTTGCTTGCCCCCCTTTACGGTGCGCCCGCGCTTTGGCACACGCTGAATAAATTTAATATGCCCGAGGTGGACGAGGTTATTGTTGCCGCTTCCGAAGTTGATTTTGAAGAAATTTCCGCACTGTGCAAGCCGTTCGGATACAAGGTTATTAAAGGCGGAGCAACCCGAACGGAAAGCGTGAAAAACGCGCTTAAAGACGTTACGGGCGAAATCGTTTTAATTCACGACGGAGCGCGACCTTTTCTTTCGCGCAAACTTATTTTAAGCTGCATTGACGGAGTTAAAAAGTTTTCAAGCGCGGTAGCGGCAATACGCTTTACCGACACCGCCGTTTGCGCCCATTTGGGTTACGTCACCGACAGGCTTGACAGGGAAGTTACGTTTCGCGTACAGACGCCGCAAGGCTTCTTAACCGAGGATATACGCCGCGCTTACGCGCTTGCGGGGGATAAAGCGTACACCGACGACAGCGCGGTTTACTGCGAGTTCGTTTCGCCCGCCCGCATTATCGACGGCGAAGAGGGTAATATCAAGCTGACTTTTAAAAGTGATTTTATGAGGGAACTCCCCCTCACCGCCGCCGTTAGCGGTTTGACGGGCTTCGGGGTGGACGTGCACGCGTTCGGAGGAAAACGAAACTCCGTTACCCTTTGCGGGGTGGAAATTCCGTGCGATACGGGGCTTATTGCCCACAGCGACGGAGACGTTGCGTTGCACGCCGTTATGGACGCCGTTCTCTCTGCGGCGGGACTTAAAGACATAGGGCACTACTTCCCCGACAGCGACCCTGCCTTTAAGGGTGCGGACAGTGCGCTTCTTCTTGAAAAAGTCGTTGAAATTATAGGTGAAAAGGGTTTGCGGGTGAAAAACGTTTCCGTAGCCGTTCAGGCGGAAAAGCCCAGAATTTCAGCGTATATAGATAATATGGTCGCGCGGGTGGCTTCCTTGACGGGCGCGGACAGGGGAAATATTTCTATTACCGCGGGAACTTCCGAGGGGCTAGGGTTCGTCGGCGAAGGGCGCGGAATTTGCGCGTACGCGACTGTAACGCTGAAAGAGGTATAACTATGGCTAAAACTACTAAGACGCAGACGGAATTTGTGTGTTCCGAGTGCGGGGCAACGAGCCCGCGTTGGCTTGGAAGGTGCCCTGCCTGCGGGAAATTCAACACTATGATTGAAGAGATTGTGAAACCCGCGGAGCCGCAAAAGGCGGCAAACAAACCCGTTTACGGCGGGCGGGCGAAGCCTCTTTCGCAGATTACTTACGAGAGGTACGAGCGTACCTCTTCGGGAATTTCCGAGTTCGACAACGTTTTGGGCGGGGGCATCGTGGCGGGCTCGCTCGTGCTTTTGGGCGGTGACCCCGGAATAGGTAAGTCTACCCTTTTAACGCAGATTGCGGCGCATCTTTCGACGAAACACAAGGTGCTTTATTTCTCCGCAGAGGAGAGCTGCTCGCAGGTGAAGATGCGCGCCGAACGGTTGAATCTTGACTCCGGCGACATGCTTATAATAAACGAAACCTGCATAGACGGACTTGAAAGCGAACTGGACGGCGTGGAGTTCTGTATAATCGACAGTATTCAGGCGGTGTACACGGACGATTTATCCTCCTCTTCGGGTTCGGTCGGACAAGTGCGGGAGTGCGCCTCAAAGCTTATGCGGATTGCAAAGAGCCGCGGCATAACCTTTTTTATCGTCGGGCACGTCACGAAAGAGGGCGCGCTTGCGGGTCCTAAGGTGCTAGAACATATTATGGACACCGTCCTCTACTTCGAGGGTGAAAATCAAGAGAATTTCAGGATTTTACGCGCCGTGAAAAACAGATTCGGCAACGTTTCCGAGGTGGGCGTTTTCGAGATGACGGGCGAGGGAATTGTAGCGGTGACGGACTACTCCGGCGTGTTCCTGTCAGAGAGCCGCGGCGAAGAGGCGGGCTCCGCCGTTACCCCCGCGCAGACGGGCGCAAGATGTATGAACGTTGAGGTTCAGACGCTCGTCGCAAAGACGACGTTCGGGCAGCCGAGACGTATGCCGCTCGGGATAGATTACAACAAGCTGGTGCTGCTTATCGCAGTTATGGAAAAGCGGTGCGGACTGGCGCTGGGCGGGTACGATATTTACGTGAACGCGATGGGTGGAATTAAGCTGAACGAACCCGCATGCGATTTGGCGGTTTGCGCCGCGCTTGCTTCAGCGTACTTCGGGCAGCCCATAGATAAGTATACGGCGGTGTTCGGCGAGGTTGGTTTGACGGGCGAAGTACGCGCCGTTTCCTATTGCGAAAAGCGGGTTGCGGAGTGCGTGAAGATGGGTTTTAAAAAGGTTTTGGTGCCTGCAAAAAATATGAAGTCGGTATTAAAGTACAAAGATAAAATTACTATCGTGCCTATTCTTTACGCAAACACGATGATTAAGAGTTTGTTTAAGAGTTGATTGCGGCGTGATTTGCGTTTTTTGTTCGTTCACTATGAACGCTTATTTACGGAGGATAAATTTGTACTAATTGGGCTTTTACTACTTTCGTTTACGATTTGAGAGCTTGGAGCGAATTGTGCGTTGGTATGTGCACCTATCACCTTTCAACGGTAATAGCAAAAAAAGAATTTAAAAAGCCGATAGCAACAGTTTTGAAAATAATTGAAATCTTGGGCTATACCGCTCCCGTAATATTAGGCATCGTCCCTATGAGCGCAGGTTTACAATCCGTCGGTATGATCATTGCGGTCGTCGGCGTGTTTGCCGCGATGCAGAAATTAACCTTTAACGGAGTTATAAACTTTATAAAAGTGGTTCTTTGGCTAAGGTTTCCGCCATAACGAGAAGCCGATTAACTTATCAAAGGATATGGACAATGATTGGAATTTATTTCAGCGGCACGGGCAACACGAAACATTGCGCGGAATATTTATTGCAGATGCTTGATGCAAATGCGGCGTCGTATTCTATTGAGAATGAAAATGCAATAGACGATATACCGTCGAGCGAAGAGATTATTTTTGCCTATCCGGTTTATTATTCCTCTTTGCCAAAGATAGTTAACGACTTTATAGTACATAACGCGGCGCTTTGGACGGGTAAAAAAATTTTTATTATAGCAACTATGGGATTGTTCAGCGGCGACGGCGCGGGTTGCGCGGCAAGACTTTTGAAAAAGTACGGCGCGAAAATCTTGGGCGGTTTACACCTCGTAATGCCAGATTGCATAGGCGACGTTAAATTATTGAAAAAATCGCCCGAAAAAAACCGTAAGGTAATTGCTAAATCAGATAAAAAGATAGAAAAAACCGCAAAACAAATATTTTTAGGAAAATATCCGCAAAACGGTTTAAGCTTTTGGTGTAGGCTTTTGGGCTTGTTCGGACAAAGGCTGTATTTCCGAAAAAAGACGAAGCGATATTACGACGGCATAAAAGCGGATACCGCAAAATGCATAGCTTGCGGATTATGCGCGTCGATTTGCCCTATGAAAAACATAGAAGTAAAAGACGGCGCGGTAAAGTTTAACCGAAAGTGCACAATGTGTTACCGTTGTTTTTCAAACTGCCCCAAACAAGCAATTACGATAATCGGGAACAAAGTATACGAACAATGCAAATTCGAGAGATATACAGTTCGGGAATCGCCGTAATTTTTCTAATATGCGATTCATATGGCACACATTACAATAGAAAAAAGGCGGGGCTTTACAGTAGTTCCCATAGGGAATTTTTAATAAAACGCAAATAAAAAGATTTAGGCATAGCGTTAAGCTGTGCCTTTTCTGTACTTTTTTTCGTGGACGAACTAGGCTACTCGTAGCCTAGTGAGATATAGATATGTTTTATATAGCACGCAAAATTCAATCAGTTGCGTTCTTTCATTTTTCGTGATATAATGAAACTACGATAAACAGTAATTTGGCGGAAAACTTTTAAAATGCTAATAGAGAAACCACTTGTTTCTTCAAGAATAACTGTACGGAATTATCAAAAGTCAGACCTGCCATATC